>NZ_JBVIXD010000003.1:547392-720659 GCF_055593965.1 Streptomyces sp. NPDC040622
TTGGGGGGGGGGGTTGGGCGTCATGCTTTGCATACGGAGTCCCCGTGAGCTCGCCTCCCAGGCAGAACTTTGGGGGGGGGGGGGGGGGCCCCCCCCCCCCCCCCCCCCTCCCCCCCCCCCCTCCTCCGTGCTGTGACGATCCGCGTCAGCGGTCGACCATCCGGTCGAACTGCGTGGTGGTGTGCCGCAGATGGGCCACCAGCTCCTCGCCGACCTTCGGCTCCGGCGCGTCGGAGGGCACGAAGAGGATCGAGACCTGCATGTGCGGCGGCTCCGCGAACCAGCGCTGCTTGCCCGCCCAGACGAAGGGCGAGAGGTTGCGGTTGACGGTCGCGAGACCCGCACGGGCCACGCCCTTGGCCCGCGGCATCATGCCGTGCAGGGCCTTCGGGGCCTCCAGGCCGACGCCGTGCGAGGTGCCGCCGGCGACCACGACCAGCCAGCCGTCGGATGCGGCCTTCTGCTGGCGGTAGCCGAACCGGTCGCCCTTCGCGACGGCGGTGACGTCGAGGACGGCGCCGCGGTACTCGGTGGCCTCGTGGTCGCCGAGCCAGAGGTTCGTACCGATGCGCGCGCGAAAGCGCGTCTGCGGGAACTGCTGCTGCAGCCGGGCCAGTTCGCCTGCCTTGAGGTGGCTGACGAACATCGTGTGCAGCGGCAGGCGGGCCGCGCGCAGCCGGTCCATCCAGCCGATGACCTCCTCGACGGCGTCCGAGCCGTCGGTGCGGTCCAGCGGCAGGTGGATCGCGAAGCCCTCGAGGCGTACGTCCTCGATGGCGGCGTGCAGCTGTGGAAGCTCCTGCTCGCTGACGCCGTGGCGCTTCATCGAGGACATGACCTCGATGACGACGCGGGCGCCCACGAGACCGTGCACGCCGTCGAGCGACGACACGGAACGGATGACGCGGTCGGGCAGCGGCACCGGCTCCTCGCCCCGCCGGAACGGGGTCAGGACCAGCAGGTCACCGCTGAACCAGTCCTTGATCCGGGCGGCTTCGTAGGTGGTGCCCACGGCGAGGACGTCGGAGCCGAAGCGCGTGGCTTCCTCGGCGAGGCGCTCGTGGCCGAAGCCGTAGCCGTTGCCCTTGCAGACCGGGACGATGCCCGGGAACTGCTCCAGCAAGTGCTTCTGGTGTGCCCGCCAGCGCGCGGTGTCGACATAGAGCGTGAGCGCCATGGCTGGATCCCGGAACCTTTCTCGTGTCTGCGGTGTATCAGAGGTGTGGAAGGAAATTGTGCGGGATCAGCGGCGCGACATGTAGATGTCGAGCGCCTTGTGCAGCAGCTTGTTGAGCGGGAAGTCCCACTCGCCGATGTACTCGGCGGCTTCGCCACCGGTGCCGACCTTGAACTGGATCAGACCGAAGAGGTGATCGGTCTCGTCCAGGGAGTCGGAGATGCCACGCAGGTCATAGACGGTGGCACCCATGGCGTACGCGTCGCGCAGCATCCGCCACTGCATCGCGTTCGAGGGCCTGACCTCGCGCCCGATGTTGTCCGACGCGCCGTAGGAGTACCAGACGTGCCCGCCGACGACGAGCATCGTCGCGGCCGACAGGTTCACGCCGTTGTGCCGCGCGAAGTACAGCCGCATGCGGTTGGGGTCCTCGGAGTTGAGGGCCTGCCACATCTGCTGGAAGTAGCCGAGGGGCCGCGGGCGGAACTTGTCGCGCACCGCGGTGATCTCGTACAGACGCTGCCACTCGGCGAGGTCCTGGTAGCCGCCCTGGACGACCTCGACGCCCGCCTTCTCGGCCTTCTTGATGTTGCGCCGCCACAGCTGGTTGAAGCCCTTCTGGACCTCGTCCAGGGAGCGGTTGGCCAGCGGCACCTGGAAGACGAAGCGGGGCTGCACGTCACCGAAGCCGGCGCCGCCGTCCTCGCCCTGCTGCCAGCCCATGCGGCGCAGCCGGTCGGAGACCTCGAAGGCACGCGGCTCGATGTGCGTGGCCTCGGTGTCCCGAAGGCGCTTCACGTCCGGGTTCTGGATGCCTGCCTTGATCGCCGGAGCGTCCCAGCGGCGGATCACGACCGGCGGGCCCATCTTCACGGAGAAGGCGCCCTGCTGCTTCAGATGCGCGAGCATCGGCTGCAGCCACTCGTCGAGGTTGGGGGCGTACCAGTTGATGACCGGGCCCTCGGGCAGGTACGCGAGATAGCGCTTCAGCTTGGGCAGCTGACGGTAGAGAACCAGGCCGACACCGACCAGCTCGCCGGTCCTGTTGTCGAACCAGCCCAGGTTCTCCGAGCGCCATTCGCTCTTCACGTCAGCCCATGCCGGGACCTGGCAATGACTTGCCGACGGCAGTGTCTGGATATATGCCAGATGCTGCTCGCGACTGATGGTCCTCAGGGTCAGACTCATTCGGGGCGCTCCTCGGGCTGGTGTGTCCCCATGGGTACAGGGGCTCCGGCTCTCGCGCCGAAGCCTACTGCGCCCTGCGAGCGCCCCGTCTGGGCGTACGGGACTAAGGCCCCCGGCCGCTCGTGCGACCGGGGTACCGCGAGGCCGTCAGCCGACGATTCCGCCGAAGAGTCCGCCGTGCGCCATGCCCAGGAAGAAGCCGACCGCCGAGGCGCCGAGCCCCAGGATCAGGCCGAAGCGCTCCCGGGTCGTCGCCGAGATGAACTGGCCGTATGCGCCGGTGGCGATGCCGACCAGGCCCGCCCACGAACTGATCAGATGGAGGCTGTGGAACATCGCGGTCACGAAGGCGATGGCCCCGAGGATCAGCGTCACGCCGAGCAGCGTGTCCTGGAGCGGATGGGACTTGCCGTCCGTGGCGAAGAGAGAAGTGGCGGTGTTCGGTCGCATTGCTTGTGCCATGAGAGGCACCTCCTGCGGAAGGCGGCGCATCGTAGCGCCATAGACACCCGATGTGTACAGATTCTGCCCGCCCGGCGCCGGATTTCAACCGGAAGCCTCGGTGCGGGTACTCTGTACCGTCTGCACCGGTGTCTGCCCTGGCCACAGCATGAGCCCCCGCTCGCGGGAGCCGATTGTCAGTGGCGGCCGATACCGTTGCGTACGCATCACGACCCTCCTGCCACGGAACGACCGTGGCCGCTGAGTCCAAAGGAGGTGGGTTCCACATGCGTCACTACGAAGTGATGGTCATCCTCGACCCCGATCTCGAGGAGCGCGCTGTCTCCCCGCTGATCGAGAACTTCCTCTCCGTCGTCCGTGAGGGCAACGGAAAGGTCGAGAAGGTCGACACCTGGGGCCGTCGTCGTCTCTCGTACGAGATCAAGAAGAAGCCCGAGGGCATCTACTCGGTCATCGACCTGCAGGCCGAGCCTGCGGTCGTCAAGGAGCTCGACCGCCAGATGAACCTGAACGAGTCGGTCCTCCGGACCAAGGTCCTCCGTCCCGAGATGCACTGAGCTTTCTAGCTCAGCAGCACCCGGGAATCGAGTAGCAGCAACAAGCAGCCAGCAGCAAACCCGCCGAGAGGTTCCCCCATGGCAGGCGAGACCGTCATCACGGTCGTCGGCAATCTTGTCGACGACCCCGAGCTGCGCTTCACCCCCTCCGGTGCGGCGGTCGCGAAGTTCCGTGTCGCGTCCACCCCCCGCACCTTCGACCGTCAGACGAACGAGTGGAAGGACGGCGAGAGCCTCTTTCTGACCTGCTCGGTCTGGCGTCAGGCGGCGGAGAACGTCGCGGAGTCGCTCCAGCGAGGCATGCGCGTCGTCGTGCAGGGCCGGCTGAAGCAGCGGTCCTACGAGGACCGTGAGGGCATCAAGCGCACGGTCTACGAGCTGGACGTCGAGGAAGTCGGCGCCAGCCTGAAGAACGCCACGGCCAAGGTCACCAAGACCACCGGTCGAGGCGGCCAGGGCGGCCAGGGCGGTTACGGCGGCGGTGGCGGCGGCCAGCAGGGCGGCGGCTGGGGCGGTGGCTCCGGTGGCGGTCAGCAGCAGGGTGGCGGCGGTGCTCCCGCCGACGACCCCTGGGCGACCGGTGCGCCGGCCGGCGGCGGTCAGCAGCAGGGCGGCGGCGGTGGCGGCTGGGGCGGAAGCTCCGGCGGCTCCGGTGGCGGCTACTCGGACGAGCCCCCCTTCTAAGCCCTCAGGGCCTTCGGGCCCAGGGTCGAGGGGTGGGTCCGTACCCACACTTCTTGATCACACAGGAGATACACCATGGCGAAGCCGCCTGTGCGCAAGCCGAAGAAGAAGGTCTGCGCTTTCTGCAAGGACAAGGTCACGTACGTGGACTACAAGGACACGAACATGCTGCGGAAGTTCATTTCCGACCGCGGCAAGATCCGTGCCCGCCGCGTGACCGGCAACTGCACGCAGCACCAGCGTGACGTCGCCACGGCCGTGAAGAACAGCCGTGAGATGGCGCTGCTGCCCTACACGTCCACCGCGCGATAAGGGAAGGGTGACCGAAAAATGAAGATCATCCTCACCCACGAGGTCTCCGGCCTCGGCGCCGCCGGCGAGGTCGTAGACGTCAAGGACGGCTACGCCCGCAACTACCTGATCCCGCGGAACTTCGCGATCCGCTGGACCAAGGGTGGCGAGAAGGACGTCGAGCAGATCCGTCGTGCTCGCAAGATCCACGAGATCGCGACCATCGAGCAGGCCAACGAGATCAAGGCCCAGCTCGAGGGCGTCAAGGTCCGTCTGGCCGTCCGCTCCGGCGACGCCGGTCGTCTCTTCGGTTCCGTCACCCCGGCCGACGTCGCTTCGGCGATCGAGGCCGCCGGTGGTCCGAAGGTCGACAAGCGCCGTGTCGAGCTGGGCGCGCCGATCAAGACGCTGGGCGCCCACGCGACGTCCGTGCGTCTGCACCCCGAGGTTGCCGCCAAGGTCAACGTCGAGGTCGTCTCCGCCTAAGCACTGCGCTTGGCAGAGCTGAAGCAATCGTTGGGCCGTACCCCTTGGGGTGCGGCCCAACGTGCTGAGCGGGGCGGGGCGGTTTCACGTGAAACCGCCGCACGCCACGTCACCTCGCCCCACGTCACCTCGCTCGCCCCACGCCACGCCACTTCGCTCCGTGAAACGGCGCTTCACGTGAAACGGCGTTCCACGTGAAACATCGCCCTGCATGGAGCGGTGCGAAGCGCTCAGCGTGTGGCTCCGGTGACGATCCAGCGGCCGGAGCGGGAGCGCAGCCACAGGGTCACCATCCGGACCGCCATCATCAGCGTCATCGCTCCCCACACGGCGGTCAGGCCACCGCCGAACGTCGGCACGAGGAGGGCGACGGGGGTGAAGGCCGCCAGCGTGACGATCATGGCCCAGGCCAGGTACGGTCCGTCACCCGCGCCCATCAGGACGCCGTCGAGCACGAAGACGATGCCGCAGATCGGCTGGGCGAGGGCCACCACCACGAGGGCGGGGAGTGCCGCGGCCTGGACGGTGGCGTCGCTGGTGAAGAGCGGGATGAACAGCGGCCGCGCGAGGACGACCAGCAGACCGAGCGCGACACCCGAGGCGATGCCCCACTGCACCATTCGACGGCAGACGGCGCGTGCGCCGTCCGGATCGTCGGCGCCCAGATAGCGTCCGATGATCGCTTGCCCCGCGATGGCGATGGCGTCGAGGGCGAAGGCCAGCAAACTCCACAGGGAAAGAACGATCTGGTGGGCGGCCACGTCGGAGTCGCCGAGCCGGGCGGCGACGGCGGTCGCGATCATCAGGATGGCCCGCAACGAGAGCGTGCGGACCAGGAGCGGCGCACCGGCTTGTGCGCAGGCCCGGATCCCGGCGGCATCGGGACGCAGCGAGGCGCCGTGTCGTTTGGCGCCGCGTACGACGACGAAGAGGTAGACGGCGGCCATGCCGAACTGGGCGAGGACGGTGCCCCAGGCGGAGCCGGCGATGCCGAGGTCCGCGCCGTAGACCAGGCCGACGTTGAGGACGCCGTTGGCGACGAAGCCGCCGATCGCGACGTACAGCGGGGTCTTGGTGTCCTGCAGTCCGCGCAGCACACCGGTGGAGGCGAGCACGACGAGCATGGCCGGGATGCCGAGCGAGGAGATGCGCAGATACGTGGTGGCGTAGGGCGCCGCGGTGTCCGATGCGCCGAAGAGCTCGACGAGGGCGGGTGCGGTGGGCAGGACGACCACGATGACGGCGGCGCCGAGGAGCAGCGCGAGCCAGATGCCGTCCATGCCCTGGCGGATGGCCGCCTGTATGTCGCCCGCGCCCACCCGGCGGGCGACGGCGGCCGTGGTGGCGTACGCGAGGAAGACGAAGATGCTCACCGCGGTGGTGAGGAGGGCGGAGGCGACGCCGAGGCCGGCGAGTTGTGCCGTGCCGAGATGCCCGACGATCGCGCTGTCGGCCAGGACGAAGAGGGGCTCGGCGACCAACGCGCCGAAGGCGGGGACGGCGAGCGCGATGATCTCTCGGTCATGCTTTCGCCGAGCGGCCTTGGGCGCCGCGGGAGCCTGTGTCATGGACACCAATCTAATCTTCCACAGGTAAGAGATGCAATGTTATTTAGACCCTTACTCGGCCTCTTCTTGAACGCTCCGTCACGCGCCGTTTGCGGGGATCTTGGTCCGACTGGGGAAGTTTTTCTTCTGCACAGCCCGTGGACGGCAAATGCGCAGGTCAGAGCTACTTTCCTGAATGGCCTGAGGGCTTGTTCACAGGCCTGTCCACCGGGCCGTGCACAGGTTTGGCGGGGTTCTCCACAGCATCGGGCCCGTCATCCACACCGCCTGTGGATAACCAGATTGGCTGACGGTGCCCACAGGCCTACCGTGGACCGGCGCCCGCCTCGTCGTACGACCTCGGAAACCCCGAAAAACCGACGCGTCAGAACCGGAGTTGGGCCCGCTTATTTGTCAGTGTCGTGCCGTAGGAAAGAGGGGCACGGCGAGGTCCGCACGGCGGACGGGAGGAGGTGGCCCGGTGAGTATCTCCGAGCCTTTGGACGACCCCTGGGCCGACAGCGGTCCCAGTGACCGTCTGCCCGTCTCCCGTCAGCGCCGCGACGGAGGCCGGGGCCGCGACGAGCAGCACGAGCGCGGTCGTGAGGGCGGCTGGGACGGCGGAGGCACGTCGTTCGAGCGCGTCCCCCCGCAGGACCTCGACGCGGAGCAGTCGGTGCTCGGCGGCATGCTGCTCTCCAAGGACGCCATCGCCGACGTCGTCGAGGTCCTCAAGGGCCACGACTTCTACCGGCCCGCGCACGAGACGATCTACGCCTCGATCCTCGACCTGTACGCGAAGGGCGAGCCGGCCGACCCGATCACCGTGGCGGCCGAGCTCACCAAGCGAGGCGAGATCACCAAGGTCGGCGGCGCATCGTATCTGCACACGCTGGTCCAGACGGTCCCGACCGCGGCGAACGCCGAGTACTACGCGGAGATCGTCCACGAGCGTGCCGTCCTGCGCCGCCTCGTCGAGGCCGGCACGCGCATCACCCAGATGGGATACGCGGCCGACGGCGACGTGGACGAGATCGTCAACAGTGCCCAGGCCGAGATCTACGCGGTCACCGAGCAGCGCACCACCGAGGACTACCTGCCGCTCGGCGACATCATGGAGGGCGCCCTCGACGAGATCGAGGCGATCGGTTCGCGGTCGGGGGAGATGACCGGTGTGCCGACCGGCTTCACCGACCTCGACCAGCTCACCAACGGACTGCACCCCGGCCAGATGATCATCATCGCGGCCCGTCCCGCCATGGGTAAGTCGACGCTGGCGCTCGACTTCGCGCGAGCTTGTTCGATCAAACACAACATGCCGAGCGTGATCTTCTCGCTCGAAATGGGGCGCAACGAGATCGCGATGCGTCTGCTGTCCGCCGAGGCGCGCGTGGCACTGCACCACATGCGGTCCGGCACGATGACCGACGAGGACTGGACCCGTCTCGCCCGGCGCATGCCCGACGTCTCGGCTGCCCCGCTCTACATCGACGACTCCCCGAACCTGTCGATGATGGAGATCCGCGCCAAGTGCCGCCGCCTCAAGCAGCGCAACGACCTGAAGCTCGTGGTCATCGACTATCTGCAGCTGATGCAGTCGGGCGGTTCCAAGCGGTCCGAGAGCCGCCAGCAGGAAGTCTCGGACATGTCGCGAAACCTGAAGCTCCTTGCCAAGGAGCTGGAGCTGCCGGTGATCGCGCTCTCCCAGCTGAACCGTGGCCCCGAGCAGCGCACTGACAAGAAGCCTATGGTCTCCGACCTGCGTGAATCCGGATCGATCGAGCAGGACGCGGACATGGTGATCCTGCTGCACCGCGAGGACGCGTACGAGAAGGAGTCACCTCGTGCGGGCGAGGCGGACATCATCGTGGGCAAGCACCGTAACGGCCCGACGGCGACGATCACGGTCGCCTTCCAGGGCCACTACTCGCGCTTCGTGGACATGGCGCAGACCTGATCGTCCGGTGTAGGTGACGGATCCGTCCACGGTCGGTGGAACTCGCCGCGGGCGGACTCTCGAAGTGCCTTTCGGAGTGCCTTTCGGCGGGGAGACCTGGCGGCGGCAGCCACGGGCACCGCCGCCGCCGAGAGACTCACCCGGTCTGGCCGTGCGACCGGGCGGGACCCGGCTGGACGACGATGACCCGGCGCCCGCGCGTGTGCCCGGCCTGGCTGTCGACGTGCGCCGCCGCGGCCTCGGCGAGGGTGTACGACTTCTCGACGGGGATGTGGAGCCGCCCCCGGGAGATGAGCGCGGCGGCCTCGGCGAGCGCGGCCGGTACGCTCCCGGCCACGCCGGAGAACCGGACGCCGAGCTTCGGCGCGTCGAGGTCGGCGATGGAGATCACCTTCTGCGGGGCGCCGGTCAGTTCGACGAGCTCGCGGATCACGCCCGAGCCGGCCAGGTCGAGAGCCGCGTCGACCTCACCGAGCTGCCGCACCCGCTCGACCCACCCCTCGCCGTACGTCGTGGCGACGGCGCCCAGACCGCGCAGGTAGTCCTGGTTCGCTGCGCCTGCGGTGCCGATCACCGCGATGCCGCGGTCGCGAGCGATCTGCAGCACCGCCGATCCGACGCCCCCGGACGCGCCGCTGACCAGCAGTGTCTGCCCGGGGCGCACTCCGACCTCGCGGATCAGGCGCAGGGCCGTCTCCACCACGGAGGGGTAGCCGGCGGCCTCTTCGAACGTCAGGCCCTCCGGCATCCGGGTCCAGGCCGACAGCACGGCGAATTCGGCGTAGGTGCTGGAGCCTTCACCGAACACGTGGTCGCCGATCTCGACCCCTTCGACGCCCTTGCCGACCTCGTCCACCACTCCCGCGGCGTCCAGGCCGACTCCGGCGGGCAGCTCGAGCGGATGGGCCGTGAGGATCTGGCCTTCGCGGACCCTCCAGTCCACGGGGTTCACGCCCGCCGCCCGTACGGCGACGCGTATTCGGCCGGGGCCCGCGTGGGGCTCCTCGGCATCGATGAGGTGCAGAACGTCCGGGCCGCCGAACTCGGCGAAGCTCACTTTCTTCATGCGGCCGACCGTAGCACTAACGGTTAGTGTTTAAAAACAGTTAGGGTTTCACACTTGATAGTGTCTGAGGCATGACCGTGTCGACCGGACGCCGTGAGCGCAAGAAGGCTCTGACGCGCCAGAAGATCGCCGACGCCGCCCTGCGGCTCTTCCTGGAGCGCGGGTACGACGCGGTGGGGATTCGTGACGTGGCCGCCGAGGCTGATGTGGCCGTCACCACGCTCTTCTCTCACTTCGCCTCGAAAGAGGCTCTGGTGTTCGAGCAGGACGAGGACTTCGAGCACCGGCTTGCGCGGGCGGTCACCGGCCGGGCGCCGGACGAGTCACTCCTCCCCGCGTTGCGCGGCGAGATCCAGGCCCTGGTGCGGCACTGCACGGCGGACAGCGCCGCCCCGATCTGGCGCATGATCGATGAGTCGCCCGCGCTCCGGAAGTACGAGGAGTCGATGAGGCTGCGCCATGCGGAGTCGCTGGCGACGGTCATCGCTGCCGATCCCGGGCTGCCGCAGAGCGAGACGGCGTGCCGGACCCTCGCGCGGTTCGTGATCGACGCCTATTCGCTGGCCCGCGAGGAGGCCGATCCCGAGGGCGCGGTGAACGAGATCTTCCGGATGATCGAGGCGGCATGGGGGGCCGCAGGCCCTGCTCCTGCGGCCGCCCCTGCCCCTGCCCCTGCCCCTGCGGCCGCCCCTACTCCTGCTCGTCAGGTGTGAGGAACTGGTCGCGGTCTTCGCCTGCGTGACCCGTTGAGCAGACCAGGGAGCCCTGCGCAGTGCAGGGCTCCCTGGTTGTCTGCGGTACTGCAGGGTCGGTTCCGTTTACGGAGCCGGAGCCTCAGTCGTTGGCCAGGGCTCGGTCGAGGAGGGGGAGCAGGCGGTCCCAGTGGCGCTGCAGCGCGGCGGGGCTGAAGGCGTCGGTGTCGGACATGGTGAAGCCGTGGAGGGTGTCGGGGTAGACCTCGGAGGTGAAGTCGACCCCCGCGGCGGCCAGGGCCCGGTCGAGTTCGCCGAGGGACTCGGGCGTCATGTCGTGTGCGGCGTGGCCGAGGTGGACCTGTGCGGTGAGCTCGCAGGCGAGGCGGTGCGGGCTGTCGGGCGTGTCGGTCACCAGGTTGCCGGGGTGGAATCCGGCGACGGCGGCCACGTGATCGGGGTGGGCCGCGGCGGTGCGCAGCGCCAGGACGGCGCCCATGCAGTAGCCGATCGTGGCGACCGGTCCAGCGACGACCTCCGGCTGGGCGGTGAGGAAGCGCAGGTAGGCGTCGGCGTCGCGCAGGACGCGGTCGACGGTGTGCGCCTGGACCAGGGGCATCAGCCGGTCGACGACCGCGGGTCGTATCTCCGCTCCGATGTGCTCGGGGAGTTCGATCACCGGCGCCGGGCCGTGCCGGTAGTAGACGTTGGGGGCGAGCACGTAGTACCCGTGTCCGGCCAGCTCGCGGGCCCTCGCCTCCAACTCGGGCCGCACCCCGAAGACGTCCGTGTACAGCAGGACGCCGGGGTGCCGCCCGGCGCGGTCGGGAAGGGCGGCGAAGGCGTCGGCCTGGCCGTCGGCGGTGGGTATCCGCAGTGTCTTGGTGGGCAAGTTCTCCCTTTCGTGGAGTGGCTCGTCTTTCGAGCTCACTCGAGTTCACTCGACAAACGTTTGTCTCGCTAACGTTTCCGCGCGAGTGAACGTACATCGTTAGTGGGACTAACGCAATGAGTAGGATGGGCGCCATGACCAGAGCCGAAGCCGTGGACATGCCCGATGACGGCGTGACCGACGCCAGCGGGCGCGGGGCGCCCGACCGGCTGCGGCGGCGCGCGAGCAGGCTGCTGTCGCAGCTGACCGTGCGGTCGGACCGGCTGATCACCGAGGGGCTGGCGCGGGACGACGCCCGCAAGTGGCACTACGCCGTGCTCGCCTCACTGGAGGAACACGGGCCGGCCAGCCAGGCGGAGCTGAGCGGACGCTCCGGCATCTACCGCAGCGACATGGTCGGCGTACTCAACGAACTGGCCGAGCACGGCTTGGTCGAACGGGCACAGGACCCCGACGACCGGCGCCGCAACATCATCACCATCTCCGCCGACGGCCGCCGCCGCCTGCGCTTTCTCGACGGGGTTCTGGACGACCTCCACGACGAACTGCTCGCGCCGCTGAGTCCGGCCGAACGCGACGAGTTCGTACGGTTGCTCACGTGCCTGCTGGACCACCACACCCCGGGCTGACAAGGGCTCAGAACGCACTGAGCCCGGTGAGTTCGCAGGAGAGGTCCCAGAGCCGGGATGCCGCCGCGGGGTCGACGGCCCAGGGCTTGACCCCGCCGATCAGCATGTCGTCGGTGGTGGCCGGTTCCGCGATGTCGCAGTCCTGGCAGTACTCCCCTCCGCGGCCGTCCAGCGCGGGCGAGGTCGCCGCCCACACGGCTGTCGCCGCGCCCTGCTCCGGGGACTTGAAGCCGTCGGCAGGCGTGCCGTCCGGTGTCACCCAGCCCTGCGCGAGCCACTCCGTACGGGGAATGTGGCGCTGCAGCGGAGTGAGGATGCTGCCCGGGTGTACGGCGAAGGCGTGCAGGCCACGGCCGGCGCCGAGGCGGTCGAGGTGCAGGGCGAACAGCGCGTTGGCGGTCTTGGACTGGGCGTACGCCAGCCAGCGGTCGTAGCCGGTGCGGAAGTGGAGGTCGTCCCAGCGGATGTCGGACAGGAAGTGTCCCGAGGAGGCGACGGACACGACGCGCGCCCCCGCAGGGTCGAAGGCGGGCCGCAGGCGGTGGGTCAGGGCGAAGTGGCCGAGGTGGTTGACGCCGAAGTGGGCTTCCCAGCCCGGGCCGACACTGGTCTCCGGGCAGGCCATCACGCCCGCCCCGTTGATGAGGATGCCGAGGGAGCGACCGGTGTCGAGGAAGCGATCGGCGAAGACGCGGACGCTGTCCGGATCGGCGAGGTCGAGGGCGTGCACCTCCGTGCCGGGGATGCCGCGCAGGGCGACCTCGGCGGTGTCGGGGCGGCGGGCGGGGACGACGACGTGCGCGCCCGCGCGGGCCAGAGCGCGGGTGGCCGCGAGCCCCAGGCCGGAGTACCCGCCGGTGATCAGGGCCGTGGTGCCTGTCAGGTCGATGCCGTCGAGGACGTCGTCGGCCGTGCTGCGGGCGTCGAATCCGGTGCCGAGCTTCTGCTGTTCGGTGATCATGTCCGCGACGCTAAAAGCTAGAGCGAGCGCTAGGTCAAGGCATCGGTCGCGAGGTCGAGACATCGGTACGGTCATGGCATGAGCGAGGGAACGGGGACGGGTGGTCAGGTCGACGCGGGTGCGCCAGCGGTGCCCGACGTGGGTGCGGGAGGACCGGACGAGGGGAACTCGGGGCTGCCGCCCGGCAAGGACGCGGTCGGCCTGTCCATAGGGAAGGTCGCCGAGGCGACCGGTCTGAGCGTGCACGCGCTGCGGTTCTTCGAGCGGGAAGGGCTCTTCCCGCGGGAGATCCCACGCTCCGGCGGAGGCCGCCGGGTCTACGCACAGGCGGACGTGGACTGGCTGCTGCTGTGCGGCCGGCTGCGGGACTCCGGCATGCCGATCGCCACGGTCAGGAGGTTCGCGGCGCTCGTCCGTTCCGGCCCCGGCAACGAGCCGGAGCGCCTCGCGCTGCTTCAAGAGCACGAGCGTGACGTACGCGCGAAGATCGACGGCCTCAACGCCTGCCTGGAGGTCATCCACGGCAAGGTCGTCACCTATGAGCGGCATCTGCGTGACGGGACGGCCGTCGGTCTCTGGCACCACTCACATGCCGCGCCACTCACACTCCCGCGTCGCGATTCGTCGGTGCAGTGACGGACCACCACGACGCCCCTGCTGACAGCGGCGCCGGGCAGACGCTTGAGGAGAACACTCATGCAGGCGCGTATGCAGCACCCCGCCGTGATCATCCCTGAGGCCATGAGGACCGTGCTGATCCTGTCCAAGGTCGCCAGGACGCACGGCCTGCCCCAGACCACGGTCGAGCTGGTGCAGCTGCGCGTGAGCCAGATCAACGGGTGCAGCGTCGGTGTGGACGGCAGCGTGCGCAGCGCGGCGGTCGCGGGCGCCACCGACGAGCAGATCTCCACGGTGGCCGCCTGGCGGTACACGCCCTGCTTCTCCGACGCGGAACGCTCCGCACTCGCCCTCGCCGAGGCCGCCACGCGGCTCGCCGACCGTACCGATCCGGTGCCGGACGCGATCTGGGACGAGGCCGCACGGCACTACACGGAGCAGGAGTTGGCGGCCCTCGTCCTCGCCATCGGCGTTGCCAACATGATCAACCGGATCAACGTCACCACACGGCGCATCGCGGGCTCACAGCCCTGGGGGCCTGATCGCGCGGTGCATGACGGGCGCGGCCCGCAGGGTGGCCCGGAGGCTTCGTGACCGTCGTCGATCACCGGTCGAATTCGCTCGACGCACCGGGCGTCCGGCAGGTGAACTGGTCCCATGACGACACCCCGTGAAGAACTGCTCCCCTCCACCCGACGAGCCCTGCTGCACCGCATCGCCACCGCTCAGACGGAGGGCCGGGCCCCCTCGCTGGTCGCCGCGGTGGCCCGGGACGGGGAGTTGGTGTGGAGCGGTGGCCGCAGCATGGTGGACGGGCACGAGCCGGACGAGAACGTCCAGTACCGCATCGGTTCGATCACCAAGACCTTCACCGCCGTCCTGGTGATGCGGCTCCGCGACGAGGGGCTGCTGGACCTGGGCGACCCGCTGGAGAAGCACCTGCCGGGCACCGGCGCGGGGGAGGCCACGATCGCCGAACTGCTCTCACACACCGGTGGATTGGCGGCCGAGACCCCGGGCGAGTGGTGGGAGCGCACCCCGGGAACGACCCGCCCCGAGCTCGTCGACGTCCTGGGCGAGCAGCCCTTCAGGCACCCCGTCGGTCGGCGCTTCCACTACTCGAACCCCGGCTACACGGTGCTCGGTTCGCTGGTGGAGGCGTTGCGGGGCGCCCCGTGGGACGAGGTCCTGCGTCGTGAGGTGCTGGAGCCGCTGGGGCTGAACCGCACGAGCGCGCAGCCGCAGGCTCCGCACGCGGGCGGCTGGGCCGTCCATCCCTGGGCGGACGTGATGATGCCGGAGCTCGTCGAGGATCTGGGGCTGATGGCTCCGGCCGGTCAGCTGTGGTCCACGACCGCGGACCTGGTGCGCTTCGCGTCCTTCCTGGTGAAGGGCGACGACCGGGTCCTCGGCGCGGAATCCGTGCGGGAGATGAGGACGCCGTCGGCGCCGGCGCAGGTGGGGGAATGGGACCGGGTCTACGGCCTGGGAGTGGAGCTGATCCGGTGGTCGAAGGGCAGCCTGGTCGGACACGGGGGCTCGCTGCCGGGCTTCGTGGCCGGGCTGTGGGTGAGCGAGGTGGACGGCGTGGCCGCGGCCGCGCTCGCCAACTGCACCTCGGGGCCGGCGGTGGGGGCGCTGGCGGTGGACCTGGTGAGGATCGTGACGGAGGCCGAGCCGCGCATCCCCGAGCCGTGGCGCCCGCTCCCCGAAGTCGACCAGGAAGTCCTGGAGTTGGCGGGGCCCTGGTACTGGGGGACCCAGGTGGTCGTACTCCGTCTGGCGGCCGACGGCGGCGTCGAGCTGGGCCCGCTGTCCGGCGCCGGGCGCCAGGCCCGATTCCGCTCCAACGGTGACGGCACCTGGACCGGGCTCAACGGCTACTACGCGGGAGAGCCGCTGCGGGCGGTGCGGCGGGCGGACGGTTCGGTGAGCCATCTCGACCTGGGCTCGTTCGTCTTCACCCGCAAGCCGTACGACGAAGGGGTGCCGGTGCCGGGCGGGGTGGACCCGCAGGGGTGGCGCGGCTTCTAGCGTCCGTCTGTGCGGTGAGACGGGGGCGGCCGTGTCGTGAGGCGGCCAGAGCTGCTTCCGTGAGAGGACTGCGCCCGTGAGTGGCTGTTTCACGCGCTTGTTTCACGTGAAACAGCCCTCATCGGTCGGGAGCCATGGACTCAGCGGCCTCCGAGCGGCTTCACAGCGGCCTCAGAGCTGCAGCTTGAAGCCCACGTGTGACGCGGTGAACCCGAGCCGCTCGTAGAAGCGGTGGGCGTCGGTGCGGCCGGCGTCGGAGGTCAGCTGCACCAACTGGCAGTTCTGGCGGCGGGATTCGTCGACGGCCCACTCGATGAACCGTGTGCCGAGCCCGCTGCCGCGCTCGGCGGCGTGGACACGTACGCCCTCGATGATCGACCTGGTGGCGCCCTTCCGGGAGAGGCCAGGGACGATCGTGAGCTGGAGCGTGCCGACGACGTGTCCCTCGCGCACCGCGACGACCAACTGCTGGTTCGGGTCGTCGGCCAACCGCTCGAACGCCGTGGCATAGGGCGCGAGGTCGTCCGGCGACTCGCGCGCGGCGCCCAGCGGATCGTCGGCGAGCATGCCCACGATGGCGGCCAGATCGGCGGCGACGGCGGGGCGTATTTCAAGATCTCCCATGGCCGCAGGCTATGCGAGCCGGGCCGCGTGGGCGCGCATCCACCGCGCAGGCCGAGCAGCCCGCGTCGGTGCGCGGTCGCCGCGTGAGAGAGGCCAGGGAACGCGTGGCTGTGTGTGGACAGCGCTGCCCGCACACCACAGGACCGCCGACCGCCGTGCCTACTACGCCCTACGCAGGCACGCGCAGGGTCTCGACGGCCTTGACCAGTGGGGCGAGCTCCGGGCTCTGTGCGGCCTCGTCGAGTGCCTCGCGCAGCGCCGCGTCGTTGGTGGGGCGCGCCTCGGCGAGCAGTGCCGCGCCGGTCTCGCTGACGTCCGTGTAGATGCCGCGGCGGTCGGTGGGGCACAGGTAGCGGGACAGCAGGCCGCGCTCCTCGAGGCGGGTCACCAGGCGCGTGGTCGCGCTCTGGCTCAGCACCACGGCATCGGCGACCTGCTTCATCTGCAGATGACCGCCCTCGCCGTCGTGCTGGCGGTTGAGGACGTCGAGAAGGCTGTACTCCCGCACGCTCAGGCCGTGCTTGGCCTGCAGGGCACGCTCGACGCGGGCCTCGATCTTCCCGTGGAGCAGGGAGAGGGCGCACCAGCTTTGGGCGAGCGCGGTGAGTGCGGGGTCTGTCGCTGTCATGGCTCTTGTTCCTCCGTCCCGGAGCGGCTGCACCCAGGATAGTCCACCGATGCAATATCCGGCGGTTGCAAGTAGCCCGCGTGTGCAACTATTGTGGACGCACGTTAAGCGCACCTGCAATCGTCTGGAAGGTAGAACCATGCCTCTCGCGCTACTGGCCCTCGCGATCGGGGCCTTCGGGATCGGGACCACCGAGTTCGTGATCATGGGACTGCTTCCCGAGGTCGCGGGTGACTTCGGCGTCTCCATCCCCACGGCCGGCTTCCTCGTGACCGGCTACGCCCTCGGCGTCGTGCTCGGTGCTCCCCTGATGACCGCCCTCGGCACCCGGATTCCGCGCAAGCGGATGCTGATGCTGCTGATGGGGCTCTTCGTCGTCGGCAACCTGCTCTCCGCCGTGGCCCCGGCCTTCGGCGTGATGCTTGCCGGCCGCATCGTGGCCTCACTCGCCCACGGTGCCTTCTTCGGCATCGGCTCGGTCGTCGCGGCCGAGCTGGTCGCTCCCGAGAAGAAGGCGGGGGCCATCGCCATGATGTTCTCGGGCCTCACGGTGGCCAACGTCGTCGGTGTCCCGCTCGGCACACTCGTCGGACAGGCCATCGGCTGGCGGATCACCTTCGTGATCGTCGCCGCGCTCGGCGTCCTCGGCCTCGCCGGGATCGCCAAGCTCGTCCCGGACCTGCCCAAGCCCGAAGGCGTACGGCTTCGCGACGAGATCGGCGCCTTCCGCAACGTCCAGGTGCTGCTCGCCATGGCGATGACGGTCCTCGGCTTCGGCGGTGTCTTCGCGGCCATCACCTACATCACGCCGATGATGACGGACGTCGCCGGCTACGCGGACTCGTCCGTCACCTGGCTGCTCGTCCTCTTCGGGCTCGGCATGGTCGGCGGCAACCTCGTCGGGGGACGGTTCGCGGACCGGGCGCTGATGCCGATGCTCTACGTGGCCCTGGGCTCCCTCGCCCTGGTGCTCGGCCTGTTCACCCTCACCGCGCACAACAAGATCGCGGCCGCCGTGACCGTCCTGCTGATCGGCGCCCTGGGCTTCGCGACCGTGCCGCCGCTGCAGAAGCGCGTCCTGGACTACGCCTCCGGCGCCCCGACGCTCGCATCCGCGGTCAACATCGGCGCCTTCAACCTGGGCAACGCGCTGTCGGCGTGGCTCGGCGGGATCGTCATCTCCGCCGGCCTCGGCTACACGGCCCCGAACTGGGTCGGCGCCGTACTGGCCGCCTCCGCCCTAGTCCTGGCCCTCGTCTCGGCCGCCCTGGAGCGCCGCTCCGGCACCCCCAGCCTGGTCGTGACGCGCGCGACGCCGGTCGAGCAGCCGATGCCCGCCCACCACTGACCCCCGCCCCCATCCTCCCCTGAATCACCAGCACCACCCCACAAGGAGAAAACCCCTCATGAGCGCCACCACCGCCACCGCCGTCGCCCCGCTGACCATCGAGGACGCCGAGGCACTCGTCGCCGCGGCCCGCCATGCCGCCGAGGCGGCCGATGTCACGGTCAGCGTCACCGTCCTCGACGCGGGCGGGCACCTCCTCGCCTTCCGGCGCGACGACCGCGCCGTGCTGATCTCCGGCGAGACCAGCACCCGCAAGGCGTACACCGCTCTCCAGCTGAACGCCCCGACCGCCGACCTCGTTGACGCGGTCCAGCCCGGCGGCCTCTTCCACACCCTGCCCACCGCCCTCGACCGCCCCCTGCTCTTCATCGCGGGCGGGGTACCGGTCCACCGCGACGGGCGGCTGATCGGTGCCGTCGGTGTCGGCGGCGGTGCACCCGAGCAGGACCACGGCTTCGCGACGGCGGCCGTGGAGGCCCTCGCGTAAGGCACGACGGCAGACGTACGCGTACTCAGCGCGTAGGAGATCAGCGCGTACGGGAAAGGCCCGCCCCCGGGGAATCCGGAGGGCGGGCCTTTTCGCGTGCGTGTCGCGTCGTGTCCGCGCGGCGTCGGTCGGGTCAGCCGGCGGCGACCGTCAGCGGCGCGAAGCGGCGGGTCCAGTCACCGGGCAGCTCCGGAGTCCCGTACGCCATCACGGCGTTGAAGGCGATGGGCTCCAGGCCGCTCGCCTTCACCCACGCCAGCAGCTCTTCGTGCCGTACGTCGATGTCGGTGCGCAGAGGGCGGTCGGTGCCGGCGCCGAGCGAGGCGATGAGTGCCTTCGCGGTCTCGGTGTCCCGGGCGATGAGCGGGCCGACGACATGGGTCGCCATGTTCGGCCAGGCGCCCGCGTAGCCGACGATCTCGCCGTCGGCCTCCGCCACCCGGAGCTGGTCGGTGAAGGCGGGCAGCCGGGTGATCACGTGCATGCGGTCCTGGCCGAAGACCTCGGTGTCGAGCCGGAGGATGGCGGGCAGGTCCTCCGCGGTGGCAGCCCGGGTGGCGATGCCGGGCAGCGGACCCGACGGGGTGAAGCGGCCCATGACCATCTCGGCCCGGCCGATCACCTTGAATCCGAGCTCTTCGTAAAGAGGGCGGCCGTTCGGGGTGGCGTGGAGAGTGATCGGGGTGGCGGCCGCCTCGTCGACGGCATGCCGCATCAGTCGGCAGCCGACGCCCCGGCGCGCGTACCGCTCGGCGACGAGGACCATGCCGATCGCCGCGAGAGCGGGGCGCTGGTAAGGGCCGTACTGGGTCACCACATAGGCGCCGATGAGGCCGCTGCCGTCGGGATCATCGATGCCGTAGCCCGTTCCGGCCGACAGCAGCAGGCCCCACTTGTGTTCCTCACGCGGCCAGCCCCGGTCCTCGGAGAGATCGGCGCAGGCCCGCAGATCGCGGGGGGTCAGTCGGCGGATGGGCAGTGCGGAGAGTGAAGGTGTCGACACGCGGGTCAGGCTGTCTGACGTACGTCCTCGGCGTCCAGCCGTTTGTGGGCAGAAGCACGTTGCTTTTGGCCACGTCCCCGCTGACCGCGTTGCTTCTGACCGCGGCGGGTGAGTCCCCAGGGCTTGAGCACCGACAGGATCGTCATGAAGAGATAGGCGCTGAGCGAGACGATCGGCCCGGCGATCAGGCCGGTCGGGTCCGCCACCGGGTGGCCGGCCACCACGCTCGCGGCCGTGTCGGTGACCCCGGGCCGCAGGGCGAAGGCCGAGGCGGCAGTGGTGATCAGGGTCAGCCAGAACTTTGTGTAGACCCAGCGATGCCGTGCGATCCCCCACGCGGTGCCCAGGGACAGCAGCACGCCGCTCACCAGCGTGAGCAGCGCGAGTGGGAGCACGAGCCAGTCCGTGAAAATCTTCATCGAGCGGACCGAGGCTTCGACGGCGGCGGGGGATTCGGTCGTGATCGCGGTCAGGGCGAGAGCGAGCAGCCCCAGGGTGAGACCGAGCCAGCCGGCTGATCCGACTACGTGGAGGACGAGGGTGGCCCGACGAGCGGGGCGGCTGAGTTTCACGTGAAACACGGTGCCAAGCGGAGAAGTCGGGGGCGTCTGACAGCGGGAGTAACCGTGGGTACTAGCCTCGGCGTACATGGCACGCCTACACCTCTTCGACTTGGACGGGACGCTGCTGCACGGCACGGCGGCGCCCGTGTTGATATCGAGGCAGCTCGGCCTGGACTTGGAGATCGCCGAGCTCGAGCGGGACTTCGTGGCGGGACACCTCTCCTCACCGGAGTACGCGGTCCGCGTGCACGCCCTGTGGGCGGAGCTCACGGACGCGCAGGTGACCGCGGCCTTTGACGGGGCTCCCTGGCTCTCCGGCATCAGGGAGACCTGGGCCGAGATCCGGGAGGACGGGGACTACTGCGCGGTGGTGTCCCTCTCGCCGTCGTTCTTCGTGGAGCGGCTCATCGAGTGGGGTGCGCATGCCGCGCACGGGTCGCGTTTCCCTGCCGTGCCGTTCACCGAGCCCATCGATCTGACGGGCATTCTCAACGCGGCGGCCAAGGTGAAGATCGCGAACCGGCTCTGTGAAGAGTTCGGGGTGGGCTGGAGCGACTGCGTAGCGTACGGCGACTCGCTTTCCGACCTGGACTTGTTCGGCGCGGTGCCCGTTTCGGTGGCGGTCAATGCCGATCAACGGCTGGTGAGCCTCGCCACCCACTCTTATGTCGGGCGGGACCTGCGGAAGGCGTACGAATTGGTCCGGCACGACCGGTAATTGAGGTAATTGGCAGGCGGATCCGTTGAATTCCAGGCAAAGGGGAGAGGGACTTGTGTGTTCGGCGGCTGCCGGTATGGTCGATCACTGTTCGTGCCGGGTGCGCCTCTTCGCACCCTGGGGGGCGCGCACGCAGGCCGAAGAAGCCTAACGGGGCGAAGTGATCCAGAACCCGTACTTCTTGTTATGCGGCCGGCGTGGCCGGGGGGAATGGGATGCTGCGGTGAGATGACTGCGGCCAATGTCACATTCTGGACCTACTTGTCCGTAGGGTCCGGCAATCCGAGGTTCAATGTGGCCGGATAGGGCCATCGAGGCAGAGCGGGGACAGCAAGCAGCTTCCAGCAGGAAGTGCGCAGACCGACCGAGAGATGTTCGAGGCGAGGCACAGCATGGACGCTCCGACCACCACGTCGGCGGACGACGGCACTTCTGGCGACGGAGGAGGCTGGTTCACCCCGCGCAAGGCGCCGAAGCAGCAGGAGGACGGGGAGCGGCAGCACCCTGACAGCTCCACTGAGCCCGCGCCCGCCACGGAGCCGACGGACGAGCGAATACCCGCGGCTGCCGCCGCGACCGCTTCAGCGGGCAGGACTGCCCCGTCCGGCCCGTCAGCGCCGTCTGAGGGGCAGGCCCGGATACCTGAGGCCCGGACCTCGCGGCCCGAGGCCGCTCAGTCCGTGGCCTCCCAGCCCCAGGCCCCCCAGCCCCAGGCCCCGCGGCCCGAGGCTTCTCACGCCCCGGCTCCCCAGGCCCCGCCTGCCTCGTCCCCGCCCGTGTCGTCACCGCACCGCACCGCGGAGGCGCGGCCATCGAGGCCGGCCTCCCCCGACGCGGTCCTCGTGCAGCGCACGATGGCCGAAATCGCACCCGTCGCCGACAAGGTCACCTCGTACTTCTACGCGCTGCTCTTCACCCGGCACCCGGATCTGCGCCCCTTGTTCCCCGCGGCGATGGACACCCAGCGGGACCGGCTCCTCAAGGCGCTGCTGACCGCGGCCGAGCACATCGACAACACCGCCGTCCTCGTCTCGTACCTGAAGAACCTCGGGCGCGGGCATCGGAAGTACGGCACGCAGCCCGAGCACTATCCCGCGGTCGGCGAGTGCCTCATCGGGTCACTGAGCCGGTACGCGAGTGCGGTCTGGGACGACGAGACCGAGGCCGCCTGGGTGCGGACGTACACGACGATCTCCCAGGTCATGATCGACGCGGCCGCGGAGGACGAACTGCGCGCTCCCGCCTGGTGGTTCGCCGAGGTCGTCTCGCACGACCTCAGGACCTCGGACATAGCGGTCGTCACGGTCCGTCCCGACCAGCCGTACCCCTTCCTCGCCGGGCAGTACACCAGCCTGGAGACGCCTTGGTGGCCGCGGATCTGGCGGCACTACTCCTTCGCGTCGGCGCCCCGCTCCGACGGCCTGCTGTCCTTCCACGTCAAGGCCGTGCCGGCCGGCTGGGTCTCCAACGCCTTGGTGCACCACGCCCGCCCCGGTGACGTCCTGCGCCTCGGCCCGCCCGCCGGTTCGATGACCGTCGACCACACCACCGACAGCGGGCTGCTCTGTCTGGGCGGCGGCACGGGCATCGCGCCCATCAAGGCCCTGGTCGAGGATGTCGCCGAACACGGCAGACGGCGCCCGGTCGAGGTGTTCTACGGCGCCCGCACCGATCACGACCTGTACGACATCGACACGATGCTGCGGCTGCAGCAGTCCCACCCGTGGCTTTCCGTCCGTCCGGTCGTCGACCAGCGGGCGCAACTGCCGGACGCTGTGCGCGAGTACGGCCCGTGGAACGAGTACGACGCGTACCTCTCCGGCCCGCCCGGCATGATCCGCAACGGAGTGGACGCCCTGCGGGACATCGGCATCCCGGAGGGCCGGATCCGCCACGATTCAGTCGAGGAACTGATGGCGGTGGCGGACTAGGTGGCGGACTAACCGAGATCGGGGGCGTGCATCGCGCGCACACCCTCGATGTTGCCGTCCAGATAGTGCCGCAGCGACAGCGGCACGAGATGCACCGATGCGATGCCCACCCGCGTGAAGGGCACGTGCACGATCTCGTACTCGCCGCACGGCTCCTCGATCTCGGGGCCGTGCCGCTGGCCGGTGTCCATGGACTCCAGACGGCAGACGAAGAAGTGCTGCACCTTCACGCCGGTCGCGCCGCCGTCCTCACCGATGTGCTCCACGGTGTCGACGAAGCAGGGAACGACGTCGATGATCTTGGCGCCGAGTTCTTCGTGGACCTCGCGATGGAGTGCGTCGACGACAGAGGCGTCCTCTGCCTCCACGCCGCCGCCGGGGGTGATCCAGTACGGATCGACCCCTGGTTTCGTGCGCTTGATCAGGATCAGGTCGTCTCCGTCCAGCAGGACGGCGCGTGCGGTGCGCTTGACCACGGGTCGGACGGTCATGGGGGAAATGTGGCCCGGACTGTTCCACGTGAAACATCGCGAACCAGCCGCGACCCCCATCAGGCCCAGTCGACGGCAGCGCGCAGCAGCCACTCGTGCGCCCGCGCGATGTGCGGCAGGGCGAGTGTCCCGGTGCGCACCGCCAAGAAGTACGTACGCAATGGGGGCACGGCGGGGTCGAGAAGGGCCACGACGTCACCCCGCTCCAGGGCGTCGGCACACAGATAGCGGGGCAGTACGGCGAGGCCGGCGCCCGAGGCCACGCAGGCGAGTACGGCACGCAGGTCCGGCACGATGACGGCGCCCGCCACCGTGGCACGGGCATCGAAGACGGCAGCCCAGTAGCGGGAGACGAACGGCAGCGACTCGTGCACCTCGACCACCGGAAGGTCCTCCAGCGCCAGCGCGACCTTCCGGCGTGGCGTCCCAGGGCCGATGCGGGCCGCCCAGCGCTCCCCCGCGACCAGGACGTGCTCCTCGTCGCAGAGCGGCGTGGCGGTGAGCAGCGCGCCGCGCGGCCGGGTCGTGGTGATGGCCAGGTCGTGGTGGCCGGCGGCGAGCCCCTCCAGCACCTCCTCGGCGTTGCCGAACGAGGCACGCAAGGCGTGGCTGTGGCCGTCCTGGCCGGTCAGGGTGGTGAGTACGGGCAGGGCACGTTCCGCGGTGAACTCCGGTGGCCCCGCCAGGTGGAGGGTGCGCTCCGAGGATTCCTCGTCGAGCCCGGTCTCGGCGATCTCCACCAGGGCGTCCAGATGGGGTGCGGCCTTATGGGCAAGCTCGTCGCCGATGGTCGTGGGGGTCACGCCGCGGGCCTGGCGCAGGAACAGCGGCCGTCCCAACTGCCGCTCCAGCGTACGGATCTGGCTGGTCACGGCGGGCTGGGAGAGTCCGAGCAGTACCGCGGCACGCGTGAAGGAGCCGGCCCGATGCACCGTCACAAAGGTGCGCAGCAGGGCCAGATCCATGATGACCTCCCTCCCCTCCGGTTCTCTCGGGGGGCCAACTATAAATATGTCGATAGGTCTCTGTCGCTACGGTGATTGGACACTGACACAGAGTCAACTAGCCTGGTTCGCGCGGTTCTTCGCGCGCGGAACCGGAACGGTCCGAGCCACGAGGGGGGAGGCTCGGACCGTTCGTTGTGCGTAGGCGGGATGCTGCCGCGCGGAGAAAAGAGGCTGGAGGGGCTCGTCAGCCCGCGGAGCCGGCCGACTCGTCCAGCGCACGCAGCACGTCCGCCACGAGGTCGTCCGGGTCCTCTGCACCCGCGGAGAAGCGGATGAAGCCCTCCGGAACGGCGTCGCCGCCCCATCGCCGACGGCGCTCGGCCGTGGACCGCACGCCCCCGAAGCTCGTCGCGTCGTCGACCAGGTGCAGTGCTTCGAGGAAACGCTCGGCACGCGCGCGCGTGGGCAGCGTGAAGGAGACCACGCACCCGAAGCGCCGCATCTGACGCGAGGCGACCTGGTGGGAGGGGTCGTCGGGCAGCCCGGGGTAGCGCAGGCCCGACACGTCCGCGCGGTCGCGCAGGGCCTCGGCGAGTGCCTGGGCGTTCGCGTTCTGCCGGTCGGCGCGCAGTTGGAGCGTGGCGAGCGAGCGGTGCGCGAGCCAGGCCTCCATCGGCCCCGGGATCGCCCCGACGATCTTGCGCCACCGCTTCACCGAAGCGGCCCGCTCCGCGTCGCGGCAGGCGACGTACCCGAGGAGGACGTCGCCGTGGCCGGTGAGCATCTTGGTGCCGCTGGCCACCGCGAAGTCGGCGCCGAGCTCCAGCGGGCGCTGGCCGAGCGGCGTCGCCAGCGTGTTGTCGACCGCCACCAGAGCGCCACGCGCGTGCGCCGCGTCGGCGAGCCGGCGGACGTCGCACACGTCGAGGCCGGGGTTGGAGGGCGTCTCGATCCACAGCAGCTTGGCGCCGTCCAGGACGTCGAGCTGGGCGTCGTCGCCGGTCGGGGCCGTGCGCACCTCGATGCCGTACGCCGTGAGCTGCTCGCGGACCAGCGGCAGGACCTGGTAACCGTCGTCCGGCAGGACCACCGCGTCGCCCGCGCGGAGCTGGGAGAAGAGCACCGCCGATATCGCGGCCATGCCGGAGGCGAAGACCAGCGTCTCGACGTCCGCACCGGAGTCCGGCGCCTCGAGCTCGCCGATGGCGCGCTCCAGATGCGTCCAGGTGGGGTTCTCGTCACGGCCGTAGGCGTAGCCGCCTGTAGGGTCACCGGGCAGATGGAAGTGGGCGGCGAACACCGGCCCCGGCAGCGTCGGTTCGTGCTTCAACGGCTCGGGCAGCCCGGCGCGCACCGCCCGGGTACCGTCGCCGAGGTCCGCCGGGCCGCCGCCGGAAGCCCCCTCGCCCGGCCGCGCCGAGCCTTCGCCCATGGGTCCCGATTCCGTCATGCCGCCCGCCTTTCCACTGCTTCACGTACGACGTCGAGCAGGCCGTCGCTCGCCGCCTCCACCATTCTCAGGCACTCCTCGAACCCCTCGAAGTCGCCGTAGTAGGGGTCGGGAACGTCAGGGTCGGCGGCCTCCGGGTCGAACGAACGCAGCAGCCGCACCTTGGCCGCGTCCGCCGGGGTGGGCGCCAGGCGCCGCAGCGCCCGCAGATGGCCGGAGTCCAGGGCGATGACGAGGTCATGCCCGGCGAACCAGTCGGCGTCGTAGCGACGGGCCGTGTGATCGCTCTCATAGCCGGCCGCGCGCAGGACGGAGACGGTGCGCGGGTCGGCACCGTCCCCTTCGTGCCAGCCGTCGGTGCCCGCGCTGTCCACCCGGACCCGGCCGCCGAGACCGGCCTCGTCGACCCTGGCGAGGAAGACGGACTCGGCCATCGGCGAGCGGCAGATGTTGCCGGTGCAGACGAAACAGACGGAGAAGGTCATCGGGCGGATCAGTCCTTGTCGTCGGGGAAGACCACGTTCATGGCCCAGGACACGATCGAGATGATCAGGCCACCCAGGACGGCCGTCCAGAAGCCCTCGACGTGGAAGCTGAGGTCGAACTTGTCGGCCAGCCACGAGGTGAGCAGCAGCATCAGGGCGTTGACCACCAGGGTGATCAGGCCGAGGGTCAGGATGAACAGGGGGAAGGTGAGGACCTTCACCACCGGCTTGACCAGGAAGTTCACCAGCCCGAAGAGCAGGGCGACGACGATGAGCGTGCCCACCTTCTTGCCCGTGCTGTCGCCGGTCAGGGTGATCTTGTCGAGCACCCACACGGCGACGGCCAGGGCCGCGGCGTTGGCGATCGTCTTGACTACGAAATTCTTCATGTGTCTGATCGTGGCAGACACGGACCGGGAACGGTCGGCTCACGAGGGCCGGCGGACGGCAGCGCGACCAGCAGCGACGATGCGGCGCGCGGCGGCATCACCGGCATCAGCGAGGGGTGTACGAGAGCGATGAAGGCATTCCGACTGGACGAGCTGGAGGCGGAACGTGCCGCGAACGACGGCGCGTATCTGCAGTTCCTGCGTGAGCGGAACATGTCGGTCGGGCTGTACGCGCTCGACGCGGGATCGGCCGACCCGCAGCAGCCGCACGGACAGGACGAGGTGTACATGGTCGTCAGCGGCCGTGCCTCGATCACCGTCGGCATGGAGACCACCCAGGTGGCGCGGGGCAGCGTCGTCTACGTGCCGGCCGGAGTCGCCCACAAGTTCCACCACATCAGCGAGGACCTGCGGGTGCTCGTCGTCTTCTCACCGCCGGAGGGCTGACCTTCCCCCTCTCCCGTCCTCCCCGGTTCTCCTTCTCGGGGCTCACCTCTTCAGGGCTGCGACCTCGGGGTTCCCTCAGGGTCGGTTCAGGGGAGGACAAGGGATCCGCGGCCCCCACGGAGCCCTTTGGCGCCCTAGCATCGAATGCAAGAAGTCAGGAACCTGCAGAGATTCAGGAATCCGCACCGATGCGAAGAGCGTGGAAGTGCGGCCGGAGCAGAGAGAGGTAAGGACGATGGCAGTGAAGGAGATCTTTGCGGGAATGCCGTGGTGGGTGAAGTGGGTGGCCGTGCCGGTCATCGCGCTCGTCGTGTTCGGCGGCCTGATAGCGAGCGTGGTCGGATTCGTGGTCGGGCTGCTCTTCAAGGCCCTGCTATTCGTAGCCCTGGTCGGTGGACTCATCTATGTCGTACGGAAGTTCATATCCGGCTCGTCTTCGTCACGTACCGACTGGTGACGGCCGAACGGGGACGACTGAGCGGTGACTTTTTGTAACGGTTCCCTCGCCCGGGGGAAGTTTCCCGGTGGGACGCCGTAGAGCGTCGGCCAAGCAATAGAGTCCGAAATCCGACGTGGAGATCGTTCTCCGCGAACGGGCGTACGAGCACCGCCCCTCCCTCGTCATCTCGGGTGCGGGCGGATCCCCACGGGCTTCGGGAGCGAACCTTGGCCGCGGTCGACACGACCTCACCGTCCGGTACGGAACCCACAGAATCCGCGGCTTCCTCGGGTGCGGACTCTCCGGCCGTCGGGCCGACCCTCATCGGCTCCGTGCAGCGGGCGATGCGTCTGCTGGAAGCTGCCGCCTCGCACGAAGCCGGGGCGCCGGCGAAGCAGTTGGCCCGCGAGGCGGGGCTCGCCCTCTCCACTGCCTACCACCTGCTGCGCACCCTGACCCACGAGGGCTATCTGCGCCGGGAGAAGGGCGTGTTCGTGCTCGGCGAGGCTGCCGAGCGGCTCGGCAGCAGCGGAGCACGGCAGAACCGACGCGGAACGATCGAGGATTCCCTGGCCCACTGGCGCGACACCATCGGCGTCCCCGTGTACTTCGCCGTCTACCGGGAGGGCGAGATCGAGGTCGTGGCCATCGCGGATGCTCCGGGCAATCCCGCCGTCGAGGAGTGGGCGGACTTCCGCGAGACGGGGCACGCCCACGCGATCGGCCAGTGTCTGCTGGGCCAGCTCGACGACCAGGCCCGGCGGGACCATCTCGACCGCTACCCGGTGCAGTCGATCACGCGCTATTCGGTCCGGGACGACCGAACGTTTCTGCGGAGGCTCGACGCGATGGAGCGGATGCGGCCGGTCGTGGAGCGACAGGAGTACGCCCTCGGGACGGTCTGCGCGGCGATTCCGATCACAGCGGGTGACACCGCGGCGACCATGGCCATTTCCGTTCCGGCCTACCAGGCCCACCGTCTGCTGCCCGCAGCCCAGACATTGCAACGGGAGATGGGCCGCCTGCTGGGGACACTCGCCTTCTCTATCAGCATCTGAAAACTCACTCCTTGTGATCTGCTATGTACGTTAAGCAAGATGCAAGGGGTGTCAGGAAGTTGGTTCCTGGCTACTTGAGGGCCAAAAGTGACGGGGTAGGGCACGATGGGCGAGTCCGTACAGGCAGAGGTCATGATGAGCTTCCTCGTTTCCGAGGAGCTGTCGTTCCGCATCCCGGTGGAGCTCGGCTACGAGATCGGTGATCCTTACGCCGTGCGGCTGACGTTCCACCTGCCGGGGGATGCCCCGGTGACCTGGGCCTTCGGCCGGGAGTTGCTGGTCGACGGGGTGGGCAGGCCGTGCGGGGACGGGGACGTGCGCATCGAACCCACGCATTCCCAACTGCTCGACGAGGCCCTGATCAGGCTTCAGGTCGGCGGGGACCAGGCGCTGTTCCGGGTGGGTATTCCGCCGCTGCTCGCCTTCCTCGACCGTACGGACAGGCTGGTCCCTCTCGGGCAGGAACGGTCGCTCGCCGACTTCGACACGCATCTCGACGAGGCGCTCGACCGGATCCTCGCCGAGGAGCAGAACGCGGGTTGAACCGCGGCCGTCAACTGGCGTGCGCACATGGCATTTTGCTGCATTTCGCGGGCACGGGCACGGGCGCGGGCGCAGGCGCATGAGATGACGACGGTGATGGCGTCGGCGACGGTGATGTGACGGTCGCTGTCTTGGCGCCGGTGGTGGCGGCTGCTCGGCCATGAGGTCGTGGTCCGGGCGGGCCCGGCCGTCACCGCTTGCGGCGGCGCCCCTTCCCGCCGCGGGACGGCCGGGGACCGGCACTCGCACCGATTCCGCCACGACCGCCGTCTCCGGCGCCCGCAGCATTTCCAGCCCCAGCCCCAGCGCCCCCACCGCCGCCAAGCCCCGCGGCGCCTCCCGGTGCCCGGTCCGCCGAGACGACCAGGGCCGCCAGCGCGGTCGTCACCGGGACCGAGGCGACCAGGCCGATCGAGCCGATCAGGGTGCGCACGATCTCCTCGGCGACCAACTCGCTGTTGGCCACCGTGCCCACGCTGGACTGCGCGATCGAGAAGAGCAGCAGCAGGGGCAGCGCGGCGCCCGCGTAGGCGAGGACGAGGGTGTTGACGACCGAGGCGATGTGGTCGCGGCCGATGCGGATGCCCGCGCGGTACAGGCCGCGCCAGCCCATCGCCGGGTTGGCCTGATGCAGTTCCCAGACCGCGGAGGTCTGGGTGACCGTCACGTCGTCGAGCACGCCGAGCGAACCGATGATGACGCCTGCGAGCAGCAGACCGCTCATGTCGATGGACGGGTACAGGCCATGGATGAGACCGGTGTTGTCGTCCGTGTTGCCGGTCAGGGAGGCCCAGCCGATGAACAGGGAGCCGAGCAGACCGATCAGCAGGAGGGAGATGAGCGTGCCGAGTACCGCGACCGACGTACGGGCCGTGAGGCCGTGGCAGAGATAGAGCGCGATCAGCATGATGGCACTCGCCCCGATCACCGCCACCACCAGCGGGTTCGACCCCTGGAGGATCGCCGGCAGGATGAAGAACGTGAGCACCATGAAGCTGATGGCGAGCGCGACCAGGGCCATCACGCCGCGCAGCCGTCCCACCACGACGACGGCGAGCGCGAAGATGCCGGCGAGCAGCGCCATCGGGATCTTGCGGTTCACGTCGGTGACGGAGTACTGCAGCCCTTCGGGCGCCTTGGGCTCGTAGGCGACCACCACCTTCTGGCCCTGGCTCAGTTGCCGGGGTGAGTCCGGCTGGATGATCTCGACGAAGGTGCGGCCCGTGTCGTCGCCGCTGGTCACCTCGACGGTCGCCTTCTTGCAGGTGTCCGACGTCCGGGACTGCGCGGACCGGCCCTCCGGGGTGGAGGTGTCGCCGTTCGGCGGGGTCTGCGAGGGGTTGAGGTCCTTGCAGGGCAGCTCCTGCACCTTCGTGACCTTCGCCGACTGTGTCTGCCGGTCGAAGCCGACACCGGTGCGTTCATGGCTCGGCGCCCCGCCCGGCCACAGCACCATGAGGCCCACGACCACCGCGGTGGCGAAGGGGATCAGTACGGCGGCGATGACCTTGCGCAGGTGCTTGGAGACAGGCGCGGCCGGACCGTGGCTGTGCGAGTGCCCGTGCCCTCCGTGGCCATGACCGCCGTGCCCGCCGTCCACCGGTGGGCCGCCGTGGCCAGGCCCGCCGTCCCCAGGCCCTCCGTGCCCAGGCCCTCCGTGCCCGTGCCCCCCGCTCCCGGCGCCCCCGCCCCCGCCCCCGTGACCGTGCCCCCCACCTGGGCCGTCCGCTCCCGAGGGCGGCCTTGTGCCGGGTGGTCCGGACGGGGGGCGAGAGGGCGGCGGGGGCGGCGGCTCTGTGGTGGTCACTGCCCGATCATCGCAAGAACGGAGAGGGCCCTCTGTTCAGCGCGCCCGACATGACGCTAGCGTGGAGCCACCTTTGCAATCGCGGGAGCTCGGAGCACCGGGCTGAGAGGGCGCTGAACTCCGTACGAGGAGACACGACTCGTGTCCGAGCCGTACGGGATCCGCTGCGTCGACCGCCGAACCTGTTACCGGGTAATGCCGGCGTAGGGAGTAGGTCTCATGACCACATCGGACGCACGCACGCCTGCCTCGACGCAGAACCAGGGCGACGAGGCCGGGAAGTCCATCGGCTGGCACAAGGCGTATGTCGAGGGTTCGCGCCCCGACCTGCGCGTGCCGGTTCGCCAGGTGCACCTCACCAACGGCAAGGCCGTCACCCTGTACGACACTTCGGGGCCGTACACCGACGAGTCCATCGACACCGACGTCCGCCGCGGCCTCGCACCGCTGCGGGAGAACTGGATCATCGCCCGCGGCGACACCGAGGAGTACACGGGCCGCCCGCCCCGTCCCGAGGACGACGGCGTCAAGCACACCTCGCCCCGCGGCGGGCTCAAGAACCTGGACGCGGTCTTCCCCGGCCGCCCCCGCCAGCCGCGCCGCGCCCGCCAGGGGCAGGCGGTGACGCAGCTCGCGTACGCCCGTCGCGGCGAGATCACGCCCGAGATGGAGTTCATCGGGATCCGCGAGAACCTCGACCCGGAGGTGGTGCGCGCGGAGGTCGCCGCGGGCCGCGCGGTGATCCCCGCCAACGTGAACCACCCGGAGATCGAGCCGATGATCATCGGCAAGAGGTTCCTGGTGAAGGTCAACGCCAACATCGGCAACTCCGCGGTCACCTCGTCCATCGAGGAGGAGGTGGACAAGATGACCTGGGCGACCAAGTGGGGCGCCGACACGGTCATGGACCTCTCCACCGGCCGCAACATCCACACCACCCGCGAGTGGGTCCTGCGCAACTCCCCCGTCCCCATCGGGACCGTGCCGCTCTACCAGGCCCTGGAGAAGGTCGACGGCCAGGCCGAGGCGCTCACCTGGGAGATCTACAAGGACACGGTCATCGAGCAGGCCGAGCAGGGCGTGGACTACATGACGGTGCACGCGGGCGTGCGCCTTCCGTACGTCCCGCTGACCGCCAACCGCAAGACCGGCATCGTCTCGCGCGGCGGCTCGATCATGGCGGCCTGGTGTCTGGCGCACCACAAGGAGAGCTTCCTCTACGAGCACTTCGAGGAGCTCTGCGAGATCCTCGCCGCGTACGACGTGACGTACTCGCTCGGCGACGGCCTGCGGCCCGGTTCGATCGCGGACGCCAACGACGAGGCGCAGTTCGCCGAGTTGAGGACCCTCGGGGAACTCAACACGATCGCCAAGCGTCATCACGTACAGACGATGATCGAGGGTCCGGGCCATGTCCCGATGCACAAGATCAAGGAGAACATCGACCTTCAGCAGGAGATCTGCGAGGAGGCGCCGTTCTACACGCTCGGCCCGCTGACCACGGACATCGCACCCGCATACGACCACATCACCTCCGGCATCGGCGCCGCGATGATCGGCTGGTGGGGCACCGCGATGCTCTGCTACGTCACGCCCAAGGAGCACTTGGGCCTGCCCAACCGCGACGACGTGAAGACCGGTGTCATCACGTACAAGATCGCGGCGCACGCGGCGGACCTCGCCAAGGGGCACCCGGGTGCGCAGGACTGGGACGACGCGCTCTCGGACGCGCGTTTCGAGTTCCGCTGGGAAGACCAGTTCAACCTGGCCCTCGACCCGGTCACGGCACGGGAGTTCCACGACGAGACGCTGCCGGCCGAGCCCGCGAAGACGGCGCACTTCTGCTCGATGTGCGGGCCGAAGTTCTGCAGCATGAAGATTAGCCAAAGCATCACAGAGCAGTTCGGGGGAACTGCGGCGGCAGACGCGACGGCCGAGGAGGTCGCGGAGGGAATGCTCCAGAAGTCGAAGGAGTTCGCCGCGAGCGGGAATCGGGTGTACTTGCCGCTGGCGGACTGACGCGCAGGTAAGCGCCGCTCCAGGAGATTTCCGCTTCCGGAGCGGCGCTTCCTCGTTGGGCCAACCCGAGCGGGTGGTTAGCGAGGGAGGGCCGGATCGGCGACCCGCAGGGCGTTGAGGACGGTGTCCTCGGTGGAGTGCACTTCGGGATAGAGCTTCTCCGGGTCGGTGTGAAGTCGGTAGTCCCACACGATGCTGTAGATCCCGAGCGTGACGATCGAGAGCAGGAAGTGCATGCCGAAGCTGCGGTTCAGCGCTTGGACGGGTTTGAAGGTCAGGGGGTACCGGACGATCCCGAGCTTGGTCCAGGCGACACTGAGCTTGTCGTCGAAGTCCTGTTCAGTGAGCTGGATCTGCCACCAGAAGCGCATCAACCGATAGATCGCGATGCATCCGTAGACCCCTAGCGTGATGAAGGACAGGAAGACCGACAGTCCGGCTTTGATCGGTTTGTGCTCATCCTCGAAACGGCCTTCTACGAAGCGCTGCAGGTCGTCCAGCTCATCGTGACTGGCACCGTACTGACCATGCTCCTCGGCGTACTGCTTTGAGGCATCGATGACTGCGTTGTAGTAGTGCATGCGGCGACCTCTGAAGAGGTCGGCGCGGTTGAGTCGGCGATAGAACAGCACGACTCCGTAGATGCCTAACGTCACCCACGACAGGAGAAAGAAGTAGATGCCCCAACCGACGAATATCTGGTCCGTCGAGCGCCTCTCGTGCACGTAGCGGTCTACTTGCTGCACTGCTTGGAGCTGTTCCATGTGGGCCCCCAGTTGATCAGCCCTCGTCGGTGCCGGGTGTGATCTTCTTCTGGGGAGACATCAGCGGCTCAATCCCACGGAGACGGGTTGCCCGTCCTCAGCACGTCTAGCGATCGCACTCTCTTTGTCCAGCGTATGCCTGGATGAGTGCGAAAGCCCCCGCTCTGCGGCCTTTCCTTCAGAGGCCTGCCCAAACGCTGAGCGATCCTGCTTGGCCGGCCTCGGACGAGCCGAGGGGTGTGGTGCCTCTGGGGGTGTGCCAAGGGCGGACTGGGCAGAGCTCACCTGACGGACTTTGCGGCAGACGGGAGTGCCAACGGGCACCGAGGCTCTCCGCGCGGGCTGCTCAGGGTTGGGGGCCCGTGGCGAATGCGCGGGTTCCAGGACGAAGTTGCCCAGCATGAAGATCTCGCACGACATCCGGCGCGAGCACGGCGGTGACCTGGCCGTCGACGACATCGAGGCGGGCATGGAGCAGAAGTCCAAGGAGTTCGCCGCGGCGGGCAACCGGGTCTATCTGCCGATCGCCGACTGAGCCGTCCCGGACCGAGAACCCCGAGAACCCCGAGAACCCCGGGGAATACGTAGTCCCGCGTAGCAAGAGGAGTGGGGCCCGCGCGCCCGTCAGGGGCGCGCCGGCCCGTTCCTCCCGTCGAGGGCGGTGTCCCGTCGCATCCGGCCGCGTGGAGTTCCCGCGGGCATGACGGTTCCGTCCTCCTGTCCGTACTGCGCCTCCAGTGCGCGCCGCCGCTCGCCCACAGCGGCGCGTCAGGGGCGGTGTGGAGCCCCATGGCCCGGACCCGGTCCCACTACTCCGGTTTGTGGTCGGGTCCGCCGAAATCGGGGCTGGAGAAGTCGGGGCTGGAGAAGCTCGGGCGCGACGTCGTCGTACGACCGCCGTCCGGGCTGCTGAACCCCGGCCTGTGATAGCCGAGTTGGGGCATCCGGCCATGGCCTCCCGAGCTCCCGGAGCCCGATGACGGAGTGCGGGCGGCGGGAGCCGCGCCCGGGTCCGTCAGGGCCTCGCGCAGGAACGGCACGACGCCCCGCTCGAGGAGCGCCCGGCCCCAGTCTTCCCTGGCACGGGACACCTCCTCGTGCCGCTCGCCGTGCAGTTCTGCCTGGAGCGAGGTGGAGCCGTTGCGCAGGGCGGTCAGGAGCAGACCGACCGCGGCGACCAGGATGCCCCCGGCGGTGAGCGCGCCGAACAGCCATCCCGCGGTGAGCAGGGTGTCCGCGAAGGCGGGCTCGGGGGTGAGCATCTTCAGGATGTAGCCGACGAGCAGGAAGATCGCGGCGGCCGTCCCCGCGAGGACGGGTGCGAGGACCGCGACGACGGCGATCGCCCCGGCTCCCGCTGTCGCGGGCTCGGCGAACTCGCCCATCGTGGTGGCAAGTCCTATGCCGCCGGAGCCCGACTCCGCGGCACTCTGTCCATTCCCTTCGCGGATCGATGCGGACGTGGGTCGAGGTTCGCGCAACTCCTCGCGAACCTTCACGTAGTGCGCGTACTCGGCCGCTGCCGCGGCCGTGATCAGTGCTGTCGCGTTCAGGGCCATGGTGCGCAGTTGTTCCGGGTTGAGCCGCTGGCCCACTGCGGCGAGTTCAGGACGGTCAGGTGCGGTGCGCAGCGCCTCGTCGAGGATCCGCTCGTACTCGGGGCGGTCCTCATTGAGCAGGTGTGGAGCGCTGTTCATGTGCATCCCCCGATGCTCCGTAGGGCTGAGGCTCGCATGGCTGCGAGCCGTTGGGCAGAAACGGAGGGGAGCCTGCTACGGATAAGCCGATGGTAGAGCCGTGACGGCACGCGGTGACAGGGGGTTTCCGGAAATTGCCCCCCTGGCCAGCGTGATCCTGTAGAGGAGTGCCTGCCCGGAGAACGCTCAGATACCCAGGGGGAGTTGCTGGACCAGTAGCTTTCCGGCCATGGTCACTCCGCCGTCCATGGCGATGGCCAGACCGTCGGCGTAGACGTGCGGTCCCTCGATGACCGGACCGCCGCCGTCCGACTCGTCCTCCGAGCCGACGTCCCCCAGGAGGTAGGGGATGGGGCTGTGACCGTGGACGATGCGTGTGCCGCCGTACATGTCGAGCAGTTCGCGCACGGCCGAGGGGCCGGACTCGTCGCGGAAGGCGAAGCGCTTGGTGAACTTGCGGAAGAGGTCCCAGCACTCGTCGGCGTCGTTGCGCGTGAGGGTCTCCCGGATGGTGTCGTTCACCGCCTCGATCGAGTCACCGTAATCCAGATAGGCGGTGGTGTCGGAGTGCACGAGCAGGTGGCCGTCGGCCTCCTCCATCGCGTCGAGGCGGGCCATCCACTGGAGGTGGTGGTCCTCCAGGCGCTCCATGTCGGTCTTCTGCCCGCCGTTCAGCAGCCAGGCGGCCTGGAAGGTGGCGGTGCCCGCGCCGGAGTTGACGGGGGTGTCGCCGAAGCGTTTGGCGCCGAGCAGGAGCAGCTCGTGGTTGCCCATGAGCGCCTTGCAGTAGCCGCCGGCGGCGGCGGCCTCGGCGGACAGCCGCATCACGAGGTCGATGACGCCGATGCCGTCGGGCCCGCGGTCGGTGAAGTCGCCGAGGAACCACAGGCGCGCGTTGCCCGCGGCCCACTCGCCCTCGGCGTCGACGAGGCCCTGCTCCTGGAGGGCCGCGACGAGCTCGTCGAGGTAGCCGTGCACATCGCCGACGACGTACAGCGGCCCGTGCTCGTCGCTCACCCGCGCCTGCGGGGGCTCCGGCATGACCTGCACCTGGACCGTGTCGCCGCGGTTGATGACGGGCAGATCGCGCTGGGTGGGGGTGTAGCCGTCCGCCGGCTGCTCCCCCGGTGATCCTGGGTCGGCCGGGGCGGGTCCGGTCGTCTCATGGACGTACGCGGGTACGCGGAAGTCGCGCAACGTCGCCGTCCGCACATCGGGTCCCTGACCGGCCCCCTGAGTCATCGACCCCTCCACCACCATTGCGCCGCATCTGCACCGGGATCGGACTGCTTGGTCGCAGCGGCCCGCGGTGTCGTCCGCCCATCATAGGAATGCGGCTCCCGCTGTGTGGTGCACCAGGGGTGGTGAATCGGTGCCGGACCCCGGTTCACCGCGCTTTTCTCCCGAATTGGGCAGAGGTTTCCCCGCCGGTGGCGGGGCGCGGTCGGCCTCTGCCCGGTGTCGGGGTCCCGGGCGGGAGCGGTCAGCCGGTGCCGGGCGAGCGGGGCGGGCTGACCGTCGTGCGCGGCGGACGTCGTTCGGACGAGGTGCGCACGATCAGTTCGGTCGGTATCACCTGCTCGACGGGACGGTCCGTGTCGAGGCCCTCGATGGCGTCGATGAGGAGCTGGACGACGGCCGTGCCGATGCGCCGGGGCTTGAGGGACAGCGTGGTGATGGGCGGTTCCGTGGTGGCGTACACCGTGGACTCGCTGCAGCAGACGAGCAGCAGGTCGTCGGGGACGCGCAGGCCGTACCGCCGGGCGGCGGCGAGCAGGTCGGTGCCGTTGGGGTCGAAGAGGCCGTAGACGGCGTCGGGCCGGTCGGGTCTGGCGAGCAGGCGGTCGGCGGCCACGGCGCCCGCGCACGGGTCGTGGGCGGGATAGGACTCGTAGACGGGGTCCTGCCCGACGCGTTCGCACCAGCGCAGGTAGGCGGTCGTGGACAGGTGGGTGTACGTGTCCGTGGTGGTGCCCGTGAGCAGGCCGATGCGACGGGCGCCGGCGTCGGCGAGGTGGTCGAGGATCTCCAGGACCGCGGCCTCGTGGTCGTTGTCGACCCAGGCGGTGACCGGGAGCGAGCCCGCCGGGCGGCCGTCGGAGACCACCGGCAGGCCCTGTCTGACCAGCTCGCTGACCACCGGGTCGTGGTCGGAGGGGTCGACGACGACGGTGCCGTCGAGCGCGACGTTCGACCACACGTCGACGGGGCTGCGGCGCGAGGTGGCCGGCAGGATCACCAGGGCGTAGCCCCGGGCGAGGGCGGCCGAGGTGGCGGCTCTGGCCATCTCGGCGAAGTAGGCGAACTCGGTGAAGGTGAAAGGTTCATCCCCGTACGTCGTCACGGTCAGGCCGATGAGGCCGGACTTGCCGGTACGGAGGGTGCGGGCCGCGGCGGACGGGCGATAGCCCAGCCGCTCCGCGACCTCGCGGACATGGCGTCGGGTGGCGTCGGGCAGCCGTCCCTTGCCGTTGAGGGCGTCGGAGACAGTCGTGATGGAGACACCGGCGGCGGCGGCGACGTCTCTGATGCCCGCTCGACTCTGCCGGTTGCCCCGGCGCGCGGTCTCCGCTCGGCTCACCTGGTGCTTCCCTGCTGCTGTCATGGCGAGCCGATAGTAGGGCTCATAGGGGTGGGTAGCAGGGGCGCATATTCACTCGTTGACAGGCACGTTTCTGCATGGTGGAAGTGGCCCAAGCGCCTGGGATTGCAAGGGAGTTGGTCGTATCGACTGACAGCTGCACGTGATCGTCGCGCGCGGGCCTGCCAAATGGGCCAGGTCTCGAAGAGGTCTCAACTCACCTGCACGGGGGACGCGCGCCACGGCGCGAGCCACCGGCGCATGGGGGAGCGCGGGCGCTCCCCCCTCCGTACGCCCTCGCGTGGGCGCCGAGAGACGCCTGTGCACCGGGGGGCCGGTATCCGAGGGCCGGTACCGGGGTCCGCGCCGGGAGGCCCGTGCGGGGCGGGCCGCTGCCGGTGCCTTCGCAGGCCGATGCCGGAAGCCCATTCGCAGCGGGGCCGAATCCTCATAAGGTAAGCAGTATTCGAACCGGATGTGACTGGCTGTCCGGCTGTGACTGGCTACGAGGAGGACTGCGGTGAGCGAGACGAACCCGAGGCTGCGCGCCGAGCTGGAGGGGATCCCCACCTACAAGCCGGGCAAGCCCGCGGCAGCCGCCGACGGTCCCGCGGCCTTCAAGCTGTCCTCGAACGAGAACCCCTACCCGCCGCTCCCCGGTGTGATGGAGAGCGCGCTCGCCGCGGCCGGCTCCTTCAACCGCTACCCCGACATGGCGTGCACGGCCCTGATGAGCGAGCTGGCCGATCGCTTCGGGGTGCCCGCCGCGCACATCGCCACCGGCACCGGCTCCGTCGGCGTCGCCCAGCAGCTGCTGCAGGCCACGTCGGGTCCGGGCGACGAGGTGATCTACGCGTGGCGGTCCTTCGAGGCGTACCCGATCATCACGCAGGTCAGCGGGGCGACGTCGGTACGGGTGCCGCTGACGGACGGCGAGGTGCACGACCTGGACGCGATGTTCGACGCCATCACCGACCGCACGCGCCTCATCTTCGTCTGCAACCCCAACAACCCCACGGGCACCGTCGTCCGCCGGGCCGAACTCGAGCGGTTCCTGGACCGGGTGCCGAGCGACATCCTGATCGTCCTCGACGAGGCGTACCGCGAGTTCATCCGCGACCCCGAGGTGCCGGACGGCATCGAGCTCTACCGCGACCGCCCGAACGTCTGCGTCCTGCGGACGTTCTCGAAGGCGTACGGCCTCGCGGGGCTGCGCGTCGGCTTCGCGGTCGCCCACGAGCCGGTGGCCGCCGCGCTGCGCAAGACGGCGGTGCCCTTCGGCGTGAGCCAGCTCGCGCAGGACGCGGCGGTGGCCTCGCTGCGCGCCGAGGACGAGCTGATGGGCCGGGTCGGCTCGCTGGTCGCCGAGCGCACGCGGGTCGTCGAGGCGCTGCGCGGCCAGGGCTGGACGGTGCCCGAGACGCAGGCGAACTTCGTGTGGCTGCGGCTCGGGGACCGTACGACGGACTTCGCCGCCGCGTGCGAGCGGGCCGGTGTCGTCGTGCGGCCGTTCGCGGGCGAGGGCGTGCGGACCACGATCGGCGAGACCGAGGCCAACGACCTGTTCCTGCAGGCGGCGGAGGCTTTCCGCAAGGAGCTGTAGGGCGCAGGGCACCGGGTGCGCAGGGTGCAGGGTGCCGGACGTAGGCGCAGGGCGCAGGGTCCTCGCCCCAGCCCCGGCACCGGCCCTGGCCCTAGCCCAGGTTCTCGGCGAGTTCGACCCGTACGGGGTCGCCGGCGCGTACGGACGCCAGCGCCCTCGGGTCGCCGTCGATCCGCCCCAGGAGATTGCAGGGGCTCGCCAGGAGGCACTCGTCGCCCTGCGAGATCGGGGTGGGCCCGTAGGGGAGCGCGAGGGCGTCGCCGTCGGTCCAGAAGGCGACCGTGCCGGGCTCGACGACCTGCTGGGCGCCGGGTTCGCGCGGCAGGCTGAGGCCGGTGTCGAAGTACACCTCCTCGCCCCAGGTGTTCGCGGTGGAGACGAGCGGCAGCGCCTCGCCGATGGCGCGGCTGGTGGGAGTCTCGTCGAGCGTCGCGGTGAGGTGGCCTGCGGGCCAGGAGATCCGTATCTGCATGGCGCGGATTCAACAATATGTTGAAGTTCTTGGGAAGGCCCCCGGGGGTTCGCCTCGGGGGCCTTTCGCCGTCCGCCCCCGGCCCGCCCCGTCGGGGCGGGCCACGTTCCTCCCGGTAAGGGGACCCCCCTGTATCAGAGGCGGCAGCCGGTACGACATAATGCTTGTGAATGTGAACGCGTTCACAAGCGTGTCCCGGTTCCTCCGGAGATCAGTGGGATAAAAGGGGCAAACTGCCGCTATGACCACGGCGAGTAAGGAGTTGACGCAGTGGACCTGGCTCTAGCGCCAGAGACCCTGGCGCGATGGCAGTTCGGCATCACGACCGTCTACCACTTCCTGTTCGTTCCCCTGACGATCTCGCTCGCCGCCCTCACGGCGATCCTCGAGACGGCTTGGGTGCGGACCGGCAAGGAGCACTACCTCAGAGCCACCAAGTTCTGGGGCAAGCTGTTCCTGATCAACATCGCGATGGGTGTCGTCACCGGCATCGTCCAGGAGTTCCAGTTCGGCATGAACTGGTCCGACTACTCGCGCTTCGTCGGCGACATCTTCGGGGCGCCGCTCGCCTTCGAGGCCCTGATCGCCTTCTTCTTCGAGTCGACCTTCATCGGGCTGTGGATCTTCGGCTGGGACAAGCTGCCGAAGAAGCTGCACTGCGCGACGATCTGGATCGTCTCGGTCGGCACGGTCCTGTCGGCGTACTTCATCATCGCCGCCAACGCCTTTATGCAGCACCCGGTCGGCTACAAGATCGTGGAGCGGGACGGCACCAAGCGCGCCGAGCTCACCGACTTCGCGAAGGTGCTCTTCCAAGAGACGACCATCGTCAACTTCTTCCACGTCATCTCGGCGGCGGTCCTGGTCGGCGGCGCCTTCATGACCGGCATCGCCATCTTCCACCTGCGCAAGAAGCAGCACGTGCGCACCATGCGGATGTCGATGCGGCTCGGCCTGGTCGCCGCGTTCGCCGGCACCCTGCTCACCGTCGTCAGCGCCGACACCCTCGGCAAGGTGATGTACGACCAGCAGCCGATGAAGATGTCGGCGGCCGAGGCGCTGTGGGAGACCGAGAAGCCGGCGCCGTTCTCGCTCTTCGCGTACGGCGACGTCTCCAAGGGCCACAACGACGTCGCCATCGAGATCCCCGGGATACTGTCCTTCCTCGCCAAGAACAACTTCAGTGCCGAGATCCCCGGCATCAACGACCTGAACAAGGAAGCGCAGGACAAGTTCGGGCCCGGCGACTACCGGCCCAACATCCCCACCGCCTACTGGTCGTACCGCTGGATGATCGGCTTCGGCGGGGTCTCGATGGTGCTGTGCACCGCGGGCCTGTGGCTGACGCGCAAGAAGTTCTGGCTCGCTCCCGAGCACCGCACCGGCGAGGACGACGTCCCCAAGCTGATGCTCACCAAGAACAAGGAGCTCGCGCCGAGGCTCGGCTCCTGGTGGTGGAAGCTCTCGCAGTGGACGCTCATCTTCCCCCTCATCGGCACCGCCTGGGGCTGGATCTTCACCGAGACGGGGCGGCAGCCCTGGGTGGTCTACGGCGTCCTGCGCACCAGAGACGCCGTCTCGCCCGGGGTCTCGCAGGGCGAGGTGCTCACCTCGCTCATCGGGTTCACGCTGATCTACGCGATCCTCGCCGTGATCGAGGTGAAGCTGCTGCTCAAGTACGTCAGGAAGGGCCCGCCCGAGCTGACCGAGGCGGACCTCAACCCGCCCACCAAGATCGGCGGTCCCGGGTCGGGCAACGGCTCCGACTCCGATTCCGACGATGCCGACCGGCCCATGGCCTTCTCGTACTGAAGGAAGGAGCGACGAGGACATGGAACTTCACGACGTCTGGTTCGTACTGATCGCCGTCTTGTGGATCGGCTACTTCTTCCTGGAGGGCTTCGACTTCGGGATCGGTGTCCTGACCAAGCTGCTCGCCCGTGACCGGGTCGAGAAGCGGGTCCTCATCAACACCATCGGACCCGTCTGGGACGGCAACGAAGTGTGGCTGCTCACGGCGGGCGGCGCGACCTTCGCCGCCTTCCCCGAGTGGTACGCGACGCTCTTCTCCGGCTTCTACCTGCCGCTGCTGATCATCCTCATCTGTCTGATCGTGCGCGGTGTCGCCTTCGAGTACCGCGCCAAGCGGCCCGAGGAGCGCTGGCAGACCAACTGGGAGCACGCGATCTTCTGGACCTCGCTGATCCCGGCGCTGCTGTGGGGTGTCGCCTTCGGCAACATCGTGCGCGGCGTGAAGATCGATGCCCACAAGGAGTACGTGGGCAACTTCTGGGACCTGCTCAACCCGTACGCGATCCTGGGCGGCCTTGTCACCCTGACGCTGTTCACCTTCCACGGCGCGGTGTTCGCCTCGCTCAAGACGGTGGGCGACATCCGGGTACGGGCGCGGAAGACGGCGCTGGTGCTCGGCCTCGTCACGGCGGTGCTCGCGCTCGGTTTCCTGATCTGGACCCAGGCCGACAAGGGCGACGGCAAGAGCCTGATCGCGATGATCGTGGCGGTGGTCGCCCTGGTGGGCGCCATCGCGGCCATCAGGATCGGGCGTGAGGGCTGGTCGTTCGCGCTGTCGGGGATCACGATCGCGGCGGCCGTCGCGATGCTCTTCCTGACGCTCTTCCCGAATGTCATGCCGTCGTCGCTGAACGAGGAGTGGAGCCTCACGGTCACCAACGCCTCGTCCAGCCCGTACACCCTGAAGATCATGACGTGGTGCGCGGGCGTCGCGACTCCGGTCGTGCTGCTCTACCAGTCGTGGACCTACTGGGTGTTCCGCAAGCGGATCGGTACGCAGCACATCGCTGATGCGGCGCACTGACATCGCTGATGTCGCGTACGAGGTCACCTCTGTCGCGCACTGAGTCCGCTTCGACCTGCCGGTCCCCCGTCCTTCGGAGGGTGTGTTTCACGTGAAACCGATCGACCCGCGCCTGCTTCGGTACGCCCGCGCCACTCGCTTCTTCCTGGTCGCGGTGGTGGTTCTCGGGCTGGTCGGGGCGGGCCTGGTCGTCGGCCAGGCGATGCTCATCGCCGAGATCGTGGTGGGCGCCTTCCAGAAGGGCCACTCCGCGGGGGACTTGGGCACCCCGCTGGTCCTGCTCGCCGCGGTCGCGGCGGGCCGGGGCCTGGTCTCCTGGCTGACCGAGCTCGCCGCGCACCGGGCGAGCGCGGCGGTCAAGTCGGAGCTGCGGGGGCGGCTGCTCGAGAGGGCGGGGGAACTCGGGCCCGGGTGGCTGACCGGGCAGCGGACCGGTTCGCTCGTCTCTCTCGCGACGCGCGGCGTGGACGCTCTCGACGACTACTTCTCGCGCTATCTGCCGCAGTTGGGGCTCGCGGTGGTGGTGCCGGTGGCGGTACTCGCCCGCATCGTCACCGAGGACTGGGTGTCGGCGGCGATCATCGTCGTGACGCTCCCCCTGATCCCGGTCTTCATGATCCTGATCGGCTGGGCCACACAGAACCGCATGGACCGCCAGTGGCGGCTCCTCTCGCGGCTGTCGGGCCACTTCCTGGATGTCGTGGCCGGCCTCCCGACCCTGAAGGTCTTCGGCCGCGCCAAGGCGCAGGCCGAGTCCATCCGCACGATCACCGGCGCGTACCGGCAGGCCACGATGCGGACGCTGCGCATCGCCTTCCTGTCGTCGTTCGCCCTGGAACTGCTCGCGACGATCTCGGTCGCGCTGGTCGCGGTGACCATCGGCATGCGGCTCGTCCACGGAGAGATGGACCTGTACGACGGCCTCGTCGTCCTCGTCCTCGCGCCCGAGGCCTACCTGCCGCTGCGGCAGGTGGGGGCGCAGTACCACGCGGCGGCGGAGGGGCTCTCGGCCGCCGAGGAGATCTTCGAGGTCCTGGAGACCCCGGTGCCGACGGCCGGGACGGGGCCCGCACCCGCCGGTGCCCTCGCCTTCGAGGGCGTGACGGTCCGCTACCCGGGACGGTCGACGGACGCCGTGTCCGATGTCTCCTTCGAGGTCGGGCCCGGCGAGACCGTGGCGCTCGTGGGGCCCAGCGGGGTGGGCAAGTCGACCCTGCTGAACGTGCTGCTGGGCTTCGTACGGCCCGCGGGCGGGCGGGTGTGCGTCGGCGGCGCCGACCTGGCGGAGGTCTCGCCCGAACGGTGGCGCGAGCGGATCGCGTGGGTGCCGCAGCGGCCCCATCTCTTCGCCGGAACCGTCGCGGAGAACGTACGGCTCGCACGGCCGGAGGCGGACGACGCGCAGCTGCGGGAGGCCCTGCGGGACGCGGGTGCGCTGGAGTTCGTGGACGCGCTGGCCGCCGGGATTGGGACGGTCCTCGGTGAGGACGGTGCCGGGCTGTCCGCCGGGCAGCGGCAACGGCTCGCGCTGGCCCGGGCGTTCCTCGCGGACCGGCCCGTGGTGCTGCTCGACGAGCCCACGGCGGCACTGGACGGCGGCACCGAGGCGGAGGTCGTCGAGGCGGTCCGACGGCTCGCCGTCGGGCGGACCGTGCTGCTGGTCGTGCACCGGCCCGCGCTGCTGGCCGTCGCAGACCGGGTCGTACGGCTGGACGCCCCCGTGGCCGACGCGGGGCGCCAGGGCGCGCGCCCGCCCTTCTCCGACAGCGCGGCCGGCTCGACTCCGCTTGAGGCGGGCATCCCCCGGCCGGCGGGCGGGACGGCCGGCCGCACCGGCGGTGGCGGGGTGGCCGAGCCCGTCGGCGCTGCCGGGACCTCCGGGCCGCAGGGCGGTGCCGGTGGGGCGTCCGGGTCGAAGGGCGGTGCCGGTGGGACGTCCGGCTCGAAGGGCGGCGCTCTGGCCCGGGTCAGGCAGGCCGCGCGGGCGCGCCGGGGCCAGTTGGCGCTGGCACTGCTGCTCGGCAGTCTCGCGCTCGCCTCCGCCGTGGGGCTGATGGCCACCTCCGGGTGGCTGATCTCGCGGGCCTCGGAGCAGCCGCCCGTGATGTACCTGATGATCGCCGTGACGGCGACCCGCGCCTTCGGCATCGGCCGCGCCGTCTTCCGGTACGCCGAGCGCCTGGTCTCGCACGACGCCGTGCTGCGGATGCTCGCCGACACCCGGGTCGCCGTCTACCGGCGCCTGGAGCGGCTCGCCCCCGCGGGCCTGCGCGGGGCCCGGCGCGGCGACCTCCTCACCCGCCTGGTCGCCGACGTCGACGCCCTGCAGGACTACTGGCTGCGCTGGCTGCTCCCGGCGTCCGCCGCGTTCGTCGTGAGCGCGGGAGCCGTCGGCTTCACCGCCTGGCTGCTGCCCGAGGCGGGTGCCGTGCTGGCCGCGGGGTTGCTCGCCGCGGGCGTCGGCGTGCCGCTGGTGAGCGGGGCCGTGGCCCGGCGCGCGGAGCGGAAGCTGGCCCCCGCGCGCGGGGTGCTCGCCACCCGCGTGGCCGATCTGCTCACCGGGACCGCCGAGTTGACCGTCGCCGGTGCGCTGCGGCGTCGTACGGCCAAGGCGTCGGAGGCCGACGCCGAGCTGACCCGCATCGCGTCGCGGGGCGCCACCGCCACCGCGCTCGGCGACGGGCTCGGCGCGCTGATCACCGGGCTCACCGTGGCCGCGGCGGCGCTCGTCGGCGCGCAGGCGGCCCACGACGGGCGGCTCAGCGGCGTGGCTCTCGCCACGGTCGTGCTCACGCCGCTCGCCGCGTTCGAAGCGGTCATGGGGCTGCCGCTCGCCGTGCAGTACCGCCAGCGGGTCAGGAAGAGCGCCGAGCGGGTCCACGAGGTCCTCGACGCGCCCGTGCCCGTCCCCGAGCCCGCCGAGCCCGCACAGGTGCCGCTGACGCCTTTCCCCCTGTGCCTCGATGGGCTGCGCGCCCGCTACGAGGGGCAGGGCAGGGACGCGCTCGCGGGCGTCGGCCTGACGCTGGAACGGGGGCGGCGGATCGCCGTGGTCGGTCCCTCCGGGTCCGGCAAGACGACGCTCGCGCAGGTGCTGCTGCGGTTCCTCGGGACGTCCGAGGGTGCGTACACGCTCGGCGGCACGGACGCGGCCGCGCTGGACGGCGACACCGTGCGCGGCATGGTCGGGCTGTGCGCGCAGGACGCGCACATCTTCGACAGCTCGGTCCGCGAGAACCTGCTGCTCGCCAAGAAGGACGCCACCGACGGCGAGCTGCGCGACGCCCTGCGGCGGGCGCGGCTCGACGGCTGGGCCGACTCGCTGCCCGACGGCCTGGACACGCTCGTCGGCGAGCACGGCGCCCGGCTCTCCGGGGGGCAGCGCCAGCGTCTCGCGCTGGCCCGCGCGCTGCTCGCCGACTTCCCCGTCCTGGTCCTGGACGAGCCCGCCGAACACCTCGACCTGCCCACCGCCGACGCCCTGACCGCCGACCTCCTCGCCGCGACCGAGGGACGCACGACGCTGCTCATCACGCACCGGCTCGCGGGGCTCGACGCGGTGGACGAGGTGCTCGTCCTGGACGCGGGCCGGGTGGCGCAGCGCGGCACGTACGCGGAGCTCGCGGCGGAGGAGGGCCCGCTGCGGCGGATGCTGGCGGTGGAGCGGGCGGCGGATCTGCTCGTGGCGGGGTGAGGCGCTTCGGCCTCGTACTCGTGGTGAGGCGTCCCGACCTCGTACTGCGCGCGTACCGGGCGAGCCCGCCGACGCCCGAGCCGCCCGGTCACCGTCCCCCTCGGACGCCCGCCGCACCGCCCGGCGCCCCCTGAGCGCGCCGAACCGGTACCCGCTTCGACTTTCCCCTGCAAATAGGACTTACTAGGCTCAAAGACATGTCAGCACCCTCGGCCTCCGCCGACTCACCGCCCCCCGACGGCTCCCCGGACTCGGTGGAGGCGGCGGCGCGGGCGACCCGCAGCCTTCAGGGGCTCTCGCCCGAGCTGACCTCGCGGGTGCCGCAGTTGCTCGAAGCGATGCGGTCGGTCGGCACCGGGCTCGAACTGCACACCACCCTGGACCGCATCTGCGAGACCGCGGCCGAGCTGGCGAACTCCCACTACGCCGCGATCGGCGTCGTCTCCGAGGACGGCGAGGGGCTGTCCGACTTCGTCTACCACGGCATCGACGCGGAGACCGCGGAGCGCATCGGACGCCTGCCCGACGGGCACAAGGGGTTGCTCGGCGCCCTCATCCACCAGCCGAGGACCCTGCGCCTTGCCGACCTCTCCGCGGACCCCCGTTCCTGCGGATTCCCGCCCCACCACCCGCCGATGCGGACCTTCCTGGGTGTCCCCATCCGCGTCCAGGGCGAGATCTTCGGCAACCTCTATCTGACCGAGAAGCGGGACGGGGCGGACTTCAACGACTACGACGTGCACATGGTCCGCGTCCTCGCGACGGAGGCGGGCATCGCCATCGGGAACGCGCGCCTCTACGAAGCCGCCAAGCAGCGCGAGCGCTGGATCGACGGCTCGGTCGCGGTCACCACTGCCCTGCTGTCCGGCAGCGACGCGGAGGACGCGCTCGCGGTCGTCGCCGAGCAGGCCAGACACCTCGCGGACTCCGACGCCGGCATCGTGCTGCTGCCCGACGAGGAGGGCGGCATGGAGATCGTCGCGGTCTCCTCCGAGGAGCCCACCGGGGCGCTCGGCGTGATCGTCCCCCCGGAGAGCCGCATCGTCGCCGACCTGCTCGGCGGGGAGTCCGTCTTCATTGAGGACGCGGCCTCCGACCCGCGCATCATGACCGACCTCGCCCGCTCCTACGGCCCGGTCATGATGCTGCCGCTGCAGAGCGACGGCCGGGTCCTCGGGACGCTGGTGACACCACGCGCGCGGGGGGCACGGCCTTTCAGCGACGCAGAGCGGACGCTGGCCACCCAGTTCGCCTCGCAGGCCGCGCTCGCGCTGATGATGGCCGAGGCCCAGCGCGACCGGGAGCGGCTCGCGGTCTACGAGGACCGCGACCGGATCGCCAGGGACCTGCACGACCTCGTCATCCAACGCCTGTTCGCCACCGGAATGATGCTGGAGAGCGCCCAGCGCAGGTCGGTCGTGCCGGAGGTGCAGGTCGGTGTCGGCCGGGCCGTCGACGAGCTGGACGTGACGATCCAGGAGATCCGCACGGCGATCTTCGCCCTGCAACAGGGGCCGGCCGAGGCCCCTTCGGGGCTGCGCACCCGCGTCCTGCGCGAGATCAACATGGCCGCGGTCCCGCTGGGCTTCAAGCCCACCCACCACTTCGTGGGCCCCGTCGACACGGTGGTCGGCGAACTGACCGGCAAGAACCTCATCGCGGCCCTCCGGGAGGCGCTGTCCAACGCGTTCCGGCACGCGCAGGCCGCCCGCATCGACGTCGTGGTCGACTCGACCGCGGTCCTGCCGGACGGTCAGCAGGGCGTGCGCCTGACCGTCGCCGACGACGGCGTGGGCATCGCGGAGGGCGGCCGTCGCAGCGGCCTGAAGAACCTCAAGCGGCGGGCCGAGTCGCTGGGCGGCGACAGCTGGTACGGCTCCGGCATCGGCGAGGAGGGCGGCGGCACGACGGTGGTGTGGGAGGCGCCGTTCTGACCCCGCGGGCCGTGTCCGGCCCGGGACGCCCGGTGCGGGCACGCTCCCTGGACCGGCGCAACGTACGCCTGGCCGGCCTCAAGCGGGGCATCGAGCGGAAGCTGGAGACGGCCAGGTGGACCCTGCAGGGCGAGGCCGACCGGTCCGCCGCCGCGGGGAAGTGCCGCGGTGCCGTACGCCTGAAGCAGCCGAAAAGGCCCGCCACGCGTGCGTGGGTGGCGCCCGTGGAGTCCTACGAGCTCTCGGCGGGCTTCGACAGCGCCGGTGGACGCTGGGCGCACCGGCACACCGGTCAGGACTTCGCGGTCGGTATCGGGGCGCCCGTGCGGGCGGTCGGCGCGGGCCGGGTGGAGCGGGTGTCGTGCGGCGGGGGCTTCGGCATCGAGGTCGTGGTGCGGCACAAGGGCGGGTACTTCACGCAGTACGCGCACCTGGCGGCCGTCACCGTCGACCAGGGGGACCGGGTGCGGCCCGGCCAATGGGTCGGGCAGGTCGGCACGACGGGCAACTCGACCGGTCCCCACCTGCACTTCGAGACACGGCTGACGCCCGATCTGGGGTCGGGCGTCGATCCGGTGAAGTGGCTGGACGAGCGGGGCGTCACGCTCTGAGCAGGGCGGGCGGTACCGGCGGGGGCGGCAGTACGGGCGGGTGCCTTCCGCCCGTTCCGCCCGCGTCTCAGTCCGTGGCGTTCCGCCGGTCCGCGAGGATCTGTTCGATCACGACCGCGACGCCGTCGTCGTTGTTGGCGACCGTGCGCCCGGAGGCCGCGGCGACGACGTCCGGGTGGGCGTTGCCCATCGCGTACGACGTGCCCGCCCAGGCGAGCATCTCGATGTCGTTCGGCATGTCTCCGAAGGCGACGACCTCGGCCGGGGTGATGCCGCGTTCGGCGCAGCACAGCTCCAGGGTGCTTGCCTTGGAGACGCCGGGGCCGCTGATCTCCAGGAGGGCGCTCGGGCTGGACCGGGTGACCATGGCCCGGTCGCCGATGGCGGTGCGGGCGAGCACCAGGAACTCGTCGGGCGCGAGGCCGGGGTGGAAGGCGAGCACCTTCAGGACGGGCTGTTCGGCGACGGCCGCGTCCGCCCTGCTCTCGGCGAGCAGCTTCTCGGCGGGTGCGACGCTCTCGCCCGGCTCCATGTGCAGCGGCGGGTACGTCTCCTCGTGGTGCAGCCCCCCGGTGCGCTCGATCGCGAAGGACGTGCCCGGCGCGGCGGCGCGCAGCCGCTGGACGACGTCGAGGGCGCACTCCCTCGACAGCTCGCGGACCTTGACGAAGCTGTGGGTGCCGGGACCGCCGTGCAGGTCGACCACCGCGGCGCCGTTCCCGCAGATGGCGAGGCCGTGACCGTGGACGTGGGCGCTGACGACGTCCATCCAGCGGGCCGGCCTGCCGGTCACGAAGAAGACTTCGATCCCGGCCGCCTCCGCGGCGGCGAGCGCGGCGACGGTGCGGTCCGAGACCGTCTTGTCGTCGCGCAGCAGCGTGCCGTCCAGATCCGTCGCGATCAGCCGGGGCCGCGGGCGCGGCCCGGCCGGTGCGCTGGCTGCCGGAGCGGTGGAGGCCGGGGGCCGGGGCCCAGAGGTAGCTGAGGTCACGCCATCGATTGTCCCGCACCTGTCTGCACGGGCGTGCGCTGGGGCACACATCTGAGTGCGGTCAGGCCCCGGAGGCGCTGGTGTTCAGCTGGGCGGGGGCCTCCATCGCGATCCGCTCGAAGACCTTCTCGTCCGCCGCGAAGTCCGTGTCCGGCAGCGGCCAGTGCACGACGATCTCGTTGAAGCCCAGCTCGGCGTGGCGTCCCGCGAAGTCGACGAAGGCGTCGAAGGAGTCCAGGGGGCGGTCGGGGGTGAACCCGGTCAGCAGGACCTTGTCGAGCTCGCCGGCGTCGCGGCCGATCTCGGCGCAGGCCGCGGCGAGCTTGTCGGCCTGCCCGCGGATGGCTTGAAGTGACTGCTCCGGGGTGCCGTTCCCGAAGAGCTTCGGGTCGCCCGTCGTCACCCATGCCTGGCCGTGGCGGGCGGCGAGACGCAGCCCGCGCGGACCGGTCGCGGCCACGGCGAACGGCAGCCGGGGGCGCTGCACGCAGCCGGGGATGTTCCGCACCTCGTTCGCCGAGTAGTAGGTGCCGTCGTACGACACGACGTCCTCGGTGAGAAGGCGGTCGAGGAGCGGCAGGAACTCGCCGAAGTGGTCGGCCCGTTCGCGCGGGGTCCAGGGCTCCTCGCCGGTCGCGCGCAGCGCGGTGGCGTCGAAGCCGTTGCCGCCCGCTCCGATGCCGAGCGTCACCCGGCCGTCGGAGACGTCGTCGAGGCTGATCAGTTCCTTGGCGAGGGTCACCGGGTGCCGGAAGTTGGGCGAGGTGACGAGCGTGCCGAGGCGGATCCGCTCGGTGGCGCTCGCGGCGGCGGTCAGCGTCGGCACCGCCCCGAACCAGGGGCCGTCGCGGAAGGTCCGCCAGGAGAGGTGGTCATAGGTGTACGCGGTGTGGAAACCCAGCTCCTCCGCGCGCTGCCAGCGTTCCCTGCCCCCTTCGTGCCAGCGGCGGACGGGCAGGATCACGGTGCTCAGACGCAGGTTCATGCATCCGAGCGTATGTCCGCGCGCGGGGCGGCCGCGCGGCGGACCCGTACCACCGGGGCGTCAGCGGATCCGGGCGCCGAGCCAGGGCGTGAGGGTCATCATCGGGATCCGCTCCTTGTACGTCTCGTCGCCGGGCAGCGGCACGATCAGCCGGTAGCCGGGCGGGAAGCGCCTGCCCCTGACGTGGGCGAGGCCGCCGAGGACCGACCGCACGAAGGCGGGCACGGAGTCGCGGGGCACGTCGGGGCACTCGACGCCCTCCACGGTGATGAGCGCGTCGGCGTCGCCGTCGTCGGGGTAGAGCCGGACCGTGAGGCGGGGCGAGCCGCCGAACTCGACGAACGCCTCGTGCGGCAGCGAACCGTCGGGGTCCGTCGTCGCGCCGACGCCCGCGGCGGTGCGGCGCGAGGTCTGGTCGGCGCCGATGTCATGGCCGACCTCGATCTCCCGGTCGTACTCACGGGCGATCCCGCGCAGCGCGATGAGAGCGGCCTCGGTGCTGTTCAGGTGCTCCATGCCGTCGATCATGCCTGCTCAGTGAGGGTCCTGAAAGCGCAGGTAGGCGGGTGGGACGGCGGCGGTGAGCCAGATGCCGTTGGCGCTGACCCGGAAGACGTGTCCGTCGCGGTGCATGGCGCCGGTGTCGACGGACAGGACGACGGGCCGCCCTCGGCGGGCGCCGACGCGCGTCGCGGTCTCGCGGTCGGGCGAGAGGTGCACGGCGTGCCGGTTCATGGGCCGCAGCCCTTCGGCGCGGATCGCGGGGAGGCGGTCGGCCACGGTGCCGTGGAAGAGGTACGCGGGAGGGGCCGACGGCGGCAGATCGAGGTCGACGTCGACGGAGTGGCCCTGGCTGGCGCGGATCCGGCCGTCCTCGACGGCGAAGCGCTGCTTGTCGTTGACGGCCACCACGTGGTCGAGCTCGGCGCGGGTGAGGGGGAAGTGGTGTGCGGCGGCCGCGGCGAGCAGCGTGTCGATCTCCACCCAGCCGTTCGCGTCGAGGGTGAGTCCGATCCGGTCCGGGCGGTGGCGCAGGTGTTTCGACAGGTACGTGGAGACCTTCACGGTGCGCTGGTCGGAAGGGGTGTGGTGTGCGGACGGGGTGGGGTGTGCGGACGGGGTGGGGTGCTGGGAGGGCGTGGGGCGTGCTTCTTTCATGCGCTCAGCGTCCCGGCGTTCGGTTTCCCGCGCACTCTTTTTTCGTCCACCGACTTTTCATCGACGGATTTCGGTTCGAAGGTTTGATCCACAGCCAAGTCGAGTTATCCACAGGCTAGTTGGTGATTCTGTGGACAACTGGCCAAGGATAAGTGGCATTTGGTCAACTTATTCAAGCTTGCGGTGAGTTGCGGCAAGTGTGTCCAATGTCCTTGCCTGAACCTCTCGTTCGGCAGCCGCCGCGATGAACGCCGAGGCGTTCTCTTCCCCAACCAGTCCTTGGACAGCACGCATTGTGGACGCCGGAAGTGCCACATGCTGCGGCTCGTCCGACCGGGGAGGCGGCTCGCCGGAGTCCAGGTGCTGCCGCAGGTGACGGGTGGCGAACATGCGCATGGCGCGCGCCAGTTCGGCATCCACGGACTGCTGGGCGAGCGGGCGCAGCCTGCGCACGAGATCGGCCGCCTCTGCCGCCTCGGCGTCGGTCGGCGGCTGCGGGCCGAGATAGCGCGCGAAGACGTGCTCGGTCGTGAACTCCAGGAAACGCGAGGCGATGTGCTCGACCTGCCCCCTCAACTCGCGCAAATGCCCGGAGATCGCCGGTAGCGGAACGCCGGCCGCGTACAACTCCACCGCGACCGCGAGCTCCTGAGGACTGGGGACCAGGAACTCGTCTTCGCGCCCCGGCATCGGTTCGAGCACGCCGAGGGCGATCGCGTCGGACACCGCCGCCTCGTCCGGAGTGCCGCCGAAGGCCGCGTCGAGCTCCGCGCGGGAGATCCGGTCGGCCTTCTCGTCCGTCCACGGCCCGTCGACCTCCGCGGCGAGCCCCAGCACCCCGCCGAGCCCCCGGCCGGCGTCCCAGGCCTCCAGGAGCTCCTTGATGGAGGCCAGGGTGTAGCCGCGGTCGAGCAGGTCGGCGATCTGCCGCAGCCGCGCCAGATGCGTGTCCCCGTACACGTTCGCCCGGCCGCGCCGCTCGGGACGGGGGAGCAGTCCGCGGTCCTGATAGGCGCGGATCGTGCGGACCGTCGCCCCGCTGTGGTGCGCCAGGTCCTCGATGCGGTACTCCACGCTGCCCGTCCTCCGTGATGACTCGTGCCGGGGGCCCGACCTGCCGGGCACCCCTGAAGCGGCCCCTAGGCGGTGGCCGCCCGGCCGACCGCGCCCGCCGCCACCCGTGCCGCGGGTGACCGCGCCAGATACTCGACGGCCTTGCGCAACGAGCCTTCCTGGGAGGGATGGTACGACCGCCGCAGGTAGCGGGGTATGGCCGTGCCGATCTCGCGCCAGGTGGGCAGCAGGCCCTTGCGGACCGCCTCGTTGTGCTCGGCCAGCGAGTACCGCAGGCGGCCGGCGAGCCGGGGGTCGTGGCGGATCAGATAGGCCGTGCCCCAGATCCACAGGTACAGCATCACCGGCGCCGTGACCGTCATGCCCGCCACGCGGCGGCCGTACCGGGGCAGGCCCTCGCCCCCGCAGTGCTGGAACATGTCGAAGGCGACCGCGCGGTGCTCGACCTCCTCCGCGCCGTGCCAGCGCAGCAGATCGAGCATGACCTCGTCGGACCCGGCGCGGTCCAGGCCCTCCGCGTGCAGCACCCAGTTGCCGAGGACGGCCGTGAACTGCTCGATCGAGGCGATGATCGACAACCGGAAGCGCAGCCACTCCTGCGTCGGCACCGGCAGGCCCCACGGCGGCCTCTCGCCGAGGAGCTTCTCGAAGAGGAAGTCGACGTACCGGGTGAAGGCGGCGGTGTCGAGGTGCTGTGCCGCCAGGTGGTCCAGCACGTGCGCGTGCTGCACGCTGTGCGTGGCCTCCTGGCCCATGAACCCCTTCACGTCGCCCCGCAGCACCGGGTCGGTGATCAGCGGCAGGCCTTCCTTGAAGACCTTCACGAACCACCGCTCCCCCGCGGGGAGCAGCAGATGCAGGACGTTGATGACGTGGGTGGCGGTCGGCTCGTCCGGTATCCAGTGCAGCGGTGTCTCGTCCCAGTCGAACGAGACCCGGCGCGGAACGATCGTGTAGTGCTCCTCGGAACGTGCGTCGGGACCCTTCTCCGTGCTCACAACGGCGGCTCCAATCGGGCTATCGCGCGCAGGGCCTTGGGGCTGAAGCGGGACAGGAATCGGGCGCCGCGGGCCTCGGGGGTGACCGGGACCACCGCCTGGTTCTTGACGACGGCGTGCAGGATCGCGTCGGCGACCTTCTCCGGCGGGTAGTTGCGCAGGCCGTACAGCCGGGCGGACTTCTTCTGGCGGCGCTTCTCCTCGTCGGCGCCGACGCCGACGAAGCGGGACGTCGAGGTGATGTTCGTGTTCACGAAGCCGGGGCAGATCGCGGAGACGCCGATGTCCTGGCCGCTGAGCTCCGCGCGCAGGCACTCGCTGAGCATCAGGACCGCCGCCTTGGAGGTGCTGTAGGCGGGCAGGGACTTGGAGGGCTGGTACGCCGCCGCCGACGCGGTGTTGACGATGTGGCCGCCCTGACCCCGCTCGGCCATCTGCCTGCCGAAGAGCCGGCAGCCGTGGATCACGCCCCACAGATTGACGTCGAGGACCTTCTTCCAGTCCTCGCTGCTGGTCTCCAGGAAGGAGCCGGCCAGGCCGATGCCCGCGTTGTTCACCAGGACGTCCACCACGCCGTACTCCGTGGCGACGCGCTCGGCGAGCTTCTCCATGGCCTGCTCGTCGGAGACGTCGACGGCCTCACCCCAGGCGTCCGGGGCGCCTATCAGGCGGGACATCTCCGCGGTGCGGGCCGCGCTCTCCGCGTCCCGGTCGACGGCCACCACACGCGCACCGGCCTCGGCGAACGCGAAGGCGGTGGCCCGGCCGATGCCGCTGCCCGCCCCGGTGACCAGCACGAGCCGGCCGCCGAACCGGTCGGCGTACTTCCCGGTGGCGGCGGTGTCCTTCACGGGCAGGCCGTCCTCGTTCGACGTCACGAACTCGGCTATCCATGCCGCGAGTTGATCCGGGCGGGTGCGCGGCACCCAGTGCTTGGCCGGCAGGGTGCGGCGGACCAGCTGCGGGGCCCACAGCTCCAGCTCGTCGTAGAGCCGCTCGGACAGGAAGACGTCTCCGGAGGGCGTGATGAGCTGCACGGGCGCGTGGGCGTAGGCGTCGGCGCGGGGCCTGCGCAGCCGCGCGCGGACGTTGTCCCGGTAGAGCCAGGCGCCGTGCGCGGCGTCCTGGGGCAGTGACGACGTCGGATAGTCGCCCGCGGGGACCTTCTCGACGCGCTGGAGTATCTTCGGCCACTGCTTGCCGAGAGGGCCGCGCCAGGCGAGCTCGGGGAGCACGGGGGTGTGCAGCATGTACACGTACCAGGACTTGGCGCCCTGGCCGAGGAGCTGACCGACCTTGCGGGGCGTCGGCCGGGACATGCGCTTCTTGATCCAGTGACCGAAGTGGTCGAGCGAGGGCCCCGACATGGACGTGAAGGACGCGATGCGGCCCTCCGTCCGCTTGACCGTGACGAACTCCCAGGACTGCACCGAGCCCCAGTCGTGCCCGACCACGTGCACCGGCGCGTCCGGGCTGACCGCGTCGAGCACCGCCAGGAAGTCGTCGGTCAGCTTCTCCAGGGTGAAGCCGCCGCGCAGCGGCCGCGGGGCGGTCGACCTGCCGTGCCCGCGGACGTCGTACAGCACGACGTGGAAGCGGTCCGCGAGGCGCTCGGCGACCTCGCTCCACACCTCCTTGGAGTCCGGATAGCCGTGCACCAGAAGGACGGTGGGGCGGTCCGGGTCGCCGAGCTCGGCGACGCACAGCTCCACGCCGCCCGTGCGCACCCAGCGCTCGCGTGCGCCCGCGAGGCCCCCGCCGGTGCTCTTGCCGATGTCTCCGGTCGTCATGCGGCGGCCCTCTCCTCAGCCCAGCGCCGCACATGCGGCAGATCGTCGTCCAGCCAGAACGCGCTCTGTTCGGGATCCTTGGAGTCGGTGACGACCAGGATCTCCTCGAACTTCGCGCCCGTACCCCGGAATCCGAGGTGCGGCTCGACCGCCCAGAGCCCCGGCCGGGGCGGGTGGTCGGAGAACTTGTACGGGGACCACAGCGGCGACCAGCCGTCCCGGTGCCCGTGGAGGGCATCGCTCGCCAGGCCCTTCAGGGACTGCGTGCCGAACCCGAAGAGATGCGGGGTCAGCCGGCGCTCCTTGACCCGGTCGATCTTGTGCGCGATGACGCCGAACGGATACGCGCGATGGCGGTTGGCATAGCCCTGGCGGACCATGAGCCGGTCCACGTCCTCGTAGATCTCGCGCAGCGGCCGGCGCTCGCGCACCTCGCGCAGGAGCAGCTCGCGGTGCGCCTCCAGGTCGGCGAGGAGCTTGTCGTGCACGGGATTGAGGCCGAGACAGCCCGAGTAGCCGATGTCGGCCGTGAACCCCTTGTAGACCGGGGCCATGTCGAGGATGAAGGGCATCCCCGGCTCCAGCTTGCGGTGGGTGGGGAAGAACTGCAGCGGGATCCGGAAGTTCGCGAACGCCGTGCGGTCACCGAACCAGGCGAAGGGCAGGTGGAACCAGTCCCGCACGCCCCGCTCGCGCAGCCACTCCCGCTGCATCCGCGCGGCCTCGCGCTCCGTCACACCGGGCTTGAGCTGAGCCGCGACCGCCTCCGCGCACGCATACGCGAGGGTCTGCACTTCTCTGAACCCCCGCAGTTCCGCGGAGAGCTCGCCTGCCACTGCTGAGGTCATGCCACCGTCCGTCCCGAGTCCGGTCCATCCCGTGTCCGGTCCATCGCCGTACGCGGTCGTAACTTGACACTGATGAATGTGACAATGCTCAGCGGCTACGTCAAGAGTTCTGCCCAACCCTGCGGGACAGGTCCGGAAGAACCCCCAGGGGACGACTTCCGGACGACCCTTACGGGCCCGTAATACTCCAGAGTGAGTGCAGGGCAAGCCCCTGGTCTGACGCGTTGGTGTGGGCTGCGCCACTACCGTCGAAGCGTGACTGTGATCGCGACCGAAAGCCTGAGCAAGCGGTTCCCGAGGGTGACCGCGCTTGACCGGCTCTCCATGGATATCGGGCCCGGTGTGACCGGACTCGTCGGAGCCAATGGAGCCGGCAAGTCCACACTGATCAAGATCCTGCTGGGTCTGTCCCCCGCCACGGAGGGCCGCGCCGCCGTGCTCGGCCTGGACGTCGCCACCAGCGGCGGCGAGATCCGCGAACGCGTGGGGTACATGCCCGAGCACGACTGCCTGCCACCCGACGTCTCGGCCACCGAGTTCGTCGTCCACATGGCGCGCATGTCCGGCCTGCCGCCCGCCGCGGCCCGCGAGCGCACCGCCGACACGCTGCGCCACGTCGGGCTCTACGAGGAGCGGTACCGCCCCATCGGCGGCTACTCGACCGGCATGAAGCAGCGCGTGAAGCTCGCGCAGGCCCTCGTCCACGACCCCCAACTGGTCTTCCTGGACGAGCCGACCAACGGCCTCGACCCGGTCGGACGCGACGAGATGCTCGCCCTGATCCGCCGCGTCCACACCGACTTCGGCATCTCGGTCCTCGTCACCTCGCACCTGCTCGGCGAGCTGGAGCGCACCTGCGACCACGTCGTCGTCATCGACGGCGGCAAGCTCCTGCGGTCCAGCTCCACCACCGACTTCACCCAGACGACCACGACGCTCGCCGTCGAGGTCACCGACACCGACGACTACCCCGACGGCACCACCGCGTTGCGCGACGCGCTGCGGGGCCGCGGCATCACCACGGAGACCGGCGGCGAACTGCCCGGCGCGGGACACACGATCCTGCTCACCGCGGACGGCGAGGACACCTTCGACGTCGTGCGAGACCTCGTCGCCGACCTCGGCCTCGGCCTGGTCCGGATGGAACAGCGCAGGCACCACATCGCGGAGGTCTTCAAGGACGAGCCGCGGCAGGAACCCGCCCCCGAGCGCGCGGCCGCATGGGCGGCCACCTCGGCCACCTCGACCGCCGCACAGCAGAAGGAGGGAGGGGCGCGATGAGCACCGAGTCCACCCAGATCCACAACATCGGGTACCGCAACTACGACGGCCCGCGCCTGGGCCGTGCCTACGCCCGCCGCTCGCTCTTCTCCCAGAGCCTGCGCGGCGCCTACGGCCTCGGGCGCTCCGCCAAGTCCAAGGTCCTGCCGATGATCCTCTTCGCGGTGATGTGCGTGCCCGCGGCGATCATGGTGGCGGTCGCCGTGGCCACCAAGGCCAAGGAACTCCCCGTCGACTACACGCGCTACGCGATCTTCCTCCAGGCCGTGATCAGCCTCTTCCTGGCCGCACAGGCCCCGCAGACGGTGTCCCGCGACCTCCGCTTCAAGACCGTCCCGCTCTACTTCTCCCGGCCCATCGAGCGCGGTGACTACGTCCTGGCGAAGTTCGCCGCGATGGCCTCCGCCCTCTTCGTCCTCACCGCCGCACCCGTCCTCGTGCTCTACGTGGGGGCGCTGCTCGCCAAGCTCGACTTCGCCGACCAGACGAAGGGATTCGCCCAGGGTCTGGTCTCCGTGGCGCTGCTCTCGCTGCTCTTCGCCGGCATCGCGCTCGTCATCTCGGCGGTCACCCCGCGGCGCGGCTTCGGCATCGCCGCCGTCATCGCCGTCCTGACCATCACCTACGGGGCGGTGTCCACGGTCCAGGCGATCGCCTACGAGCAGGGCAGCACCGACGCCATCGCCTGGCTCGGGCTCTTCTCGCCGATCACGCTCATCGACGGCGTACAGACCGCCTTCCTCGGCGCAACCTCCTCCTTCCCCGGCGGTGACGGCCCCTCCTCCGGCGTGGGCGTCGTCTACGTAGTCGTCGTCCTCGGCCTCATCGCGGGCTGCTACGGCGCCCTGATGCGCCGCTACCGAAAGGTCGGGCTGTGAGCACCATCAACATCGACCACACCTCCCGCTGGTTCGGGAACGTGGTGGCCGTCAACGACATCACCATGAACATCGGCCCGGGCGTCACGGGGCTCCTCGGCCCCAACGGCGCGGGCAAGTCGACCCTCATCAACATGATGGGCGGCTTCCTCGCCCCCTCCACCGGCAGCGTCACCCTCGACGGCAAGCCGATCTGGCGCAACGAACAGATCTACAAGGACATCGGCATCGTCCCCGAGCGGGAGGCCATGTACGACTTCCTCACGGGCCGCGAATTCGTCGTCGCCAACGCCGAGTTGCACGGCCTGGACGAACGGGCCGCGAAGAAGGCGCTCGCCACGGTCGAGATGGAGTACGCGCAGGACCGCAAGATCTCGACGTACTCCAAGGGCATGCGCCAGCGCGTGAAGATGGCCTCCGCCCTCGTCCACGACCCGGCCGTGCTGCTGCTCGACGAGCCCTTCAACGGCATGGACCCGCGCCAGCGCATGCAGCTGATGGACCTCCTGCGGACCATGGGCGGCCAGGGCCGCACGGTCCTGTTCTCCTCGCACATCCTTGAGGAGGTCGAGCAACTGGCCTCGCACATCGAGGTGATCGTCGCCGGACGGCACGCGGCGAGCGGCGACTTCCGCAGGATCCGCCGCCTGATGACCGACCGGCCCCACCGCTATCTGATCCGTTCCAGCGACGACCGGGCCCTGGCCGCCGCGCTGATCGCCGACCCGTCGACGGCCGGCATCGAAGTCGACCTCAAGGAGGGCGCGTTGCGCATTCAGGCGGTCGACTTCGGCCGGTTCACGGCGCTGCTGCCCCGGGTCGCCCGTGAGCACGGCATCCGGCTCCTGACGGTCTCGCCCTCGGACGAGTCCCTCGAGTCGGTCTTCTCCTACCTCGTCGCGGCCTGAAGGGAGCCATCGTGTACGACCCCACTGTCGCCCGGCTCACCTACCGGGCCCTGCTCGGCCGACGCCGCGCACTCATCCTCCTCGCCCTGCCCCTCCTGCTGATCGTGATCGCCGGAGCGGTGCGCGCCTTCAGCGGCGCCGACGACCAAGTGGCCGTCGACGTCCTGGGCGGCTTCGCGCTCGCCACGATGGTGCCGATCATCGGCGTCATCGCGGGCACCGGCGCGATCGGTCCCGAGATCGACGACGGCTCCGTGGTGTACCTGCTGTCGAAGCCGGTCAAGCGGCCCACGATCATCTTCACCAAGCTGATCGTCGCGATCGCCGTGACCATGGCCTTCTCGGCGATCCCCACGTTCGTCGCGGGCATGATCCTGAACGGCAACGGCCAGCAGATCGCCATCGCCTACACCATCGCGGCGCTGGTCGCCTCCATCGCGTACGCCGCGATCTTCCTGCTCCTCGGCACGATCACGCGGCATGCCGTGGTCTTCGGCCTCGTCTACGCGCTGGTGTGGGAGGCCCTCTTCGGCTCGCTCGTCTCCGGGGCGCGCACGCTCAGCGTGCAGCAGTGGTCCCTCGCGGTGGCCCAGAAGGTCGGCGAGGGCGACCTGATCACCTCGGACGTGGGCCTGCCGGTGGCGACGGTCCTGCTGGTCGCCGTCACCGCGGTCGCCACGTGGTACGCCGGACAGAAGCTGAGGTCGCTGACGCTGGCCGGGGAGGAGTAGGCGCCCGGCGCCGGGGGCGGGCGGCGGCGGGCGTCGCCGGCTTCGCCGCGTTCGTCCTCAAGCCCCGGACGGGCTGAGATCGCCGCCGGGCAGGCTGAAAACGTCGCCGTACGGGCTGATGAAACCGCCGCCGGGCAGGAGGGAAGCCCGGCGGCGCCCGTCTCAGAGAATTGCTGCCGTCCGGTCGCCCAAGAGGCGTTCCAGGACTACGGCGATGCCGTCCGTCTCGTTGGACGTCGTCACCTCGTCCGCCACCGCCTTGAGGTCCTCGTGGGCGTTGGCCATGGCCACGCCGTGGGCCGCCCAGCCGAACATCGGGATGTCGTTCGGCATGTCGCCGAAGGCGATCGTGTCCGCGGCCTTCGCGCCCAGGCGGCGGGCCGCCAGGGAGAGGCCGGTGGCCTTGGAGAGGCCGAGGGGGAGGAGCTCGACGATGCCCTCGCCCGCCATCGTCACGCCGACCAGGTCGCCCGCCACCTTGCGTGCCACCTCGGCCAGCGCGTCGTCGCCGAGGCCGGGGTGCTGGACGTAGACCTTGTTCAGCGGGGCCGCCCACAGGTCGGTGACGTCCGTGAAGGGCGTGGCCGGGAGCGGGCCGTCCTGGACCGCGTACCCGGGGCCGACCAGGACCTCGCCGTCGATGCCGTCACGGCTCGCGGCGAGCGCCAGGGGGCCGATCTCCGCCTCGATCTTGGCGAGCGCCAGGCCCGCCAGCTGGCGGTCGAGCGTCACCGAGGTGAGCAGCCGGTGCTCCCCCGCGTGGTAGACCTGCGCGCCCTGGCCGCACACCGCGATGCCCTCGTAGCCGAGGTCGTCGAGGATGTGCCGCGTCCAGGGCACCGCGCGGCCGGTGACGATGATGTGCGCCGCGCCCGCCGCGGTGGCCGCGGTGAGCGCCTGGCGCGTGCGTTCCGACACCGTGTCGTCGGAGCGCAGCAGCGTCCCGTCGAGGTCGGTCGCGACCAGCTTGTACGGGAAGGAGGGCGTGACCGGAGCTGGCTGGCTCACTTGGCGATGGGCTCCAAAATCTCTCGTCCCCCGAGGTACGGACGCAGCACCTCGGGCACCGCCACGGAGCCGTCGGCCTGCTGGTGATTCTCCAGGATGGCCACGATGGTCCGCGGGACGGCGCACAGCGTGCCGTTCAGCGTCGACAGCGGCTGCACCTTCTTGCCCTCGCGCATGCGCACGGACAGGCGGCGGGCCTGGAAGCCGTCGCAGTTCGACGCGGAGGTCAGCTCGCGGTACTTGCCCTGGGTGGGGATCCAGGCCTCGCAGTCGAACTTGCGCGAGGCCGAGGAGCCGAGGTCGCCGGTGGCGACGTCGATCACCTGGAAGGGCAGACCGAGGCCGGTCAGCCACTGCTTCTCCCACTCCAGGAGACGCTGGTGCTCGTTCTCCGCGTCGGCCGGGTCGACGTACGAGAACATCTCGACCTTGTCGAACTGGTGGACGCGGAAGATGCCGCGGGTGTCCTTGCCGTACGTGCCGGCCTCGCGGCGGTAGCAGGGCGAGAAGCCCGCGTACCGCAGGGGCAGCTTGTCGGCGTCGATGATCTCGTCCATGTGGTACGCCGCGAGCGGGACCTCGGAGGTGCCGACCAGGTAGTAGTCGTCCTTCTCCAGGTGGTACACGTTCTCCGCGGCCTGGCCGAGGAAGCCCGTGCCCTCCATGGCGCGCGGGCGGACCAGCGACGGCGTCAGCATCGGGATGAACCCGGCCTCCGTCGCCTGCGCGATCGCGGCGTTCACCAGGGCGAGCTCCAGGAGCGCGCCCACACCGGTGAGGTAGTAGAAGCGCGAGCCCGAGACCTTCGCGCCGCGCTCGACGTCGATGGCGCCGAGCGCTTCGCCGAGCTCGAGGTGGTCCTTGGGCTCGAAGCCCTCGGCGGCGAAGTCGCGCGGGGTGCCGATCGTGTCGAGGACGACGAAGTCCTCCTCGCCGCCGACGGGGACGTCGGGGTGCACGAGGTTGCCCAGCTGCTGGAGGAGGCGCTTGGTCTCCTCGTCGGCCTCGTCCTGCGCGGCGTCGGCGGCCTTGACCGCGGCGGAGAGCTCGCCCGCCTTCTTGAGGAGCTCCTGCTTCTCCTCGGGCGCGGCCTTGGGGATCAGCTTGCCGAGCGCCTTCTGCTCGGAGCGCAGCTCGTCGAAGCGGAGGCCGGACGACCTGCGCCGCTCGTCGGCGGAGAGCAGGGCGTCGACGAGCGCGACGTCCTCTCCACGGGCGCGCTGGGAGGCGCGAACACGGTCGGGGTCCTCACGGAGCAGGCGAAGGTCAATCACCCCTCAAGGCTACCGTCGTGCGGTTCCGGCCCACGACTCGATATTCCATTGTGTACGTTATGCCCGGTTTGCCGGAATGTGAATTCCCGGTGGTGACGGTTCCGAGTCAAGATCGGGACGGCCGGAAAGGCTCCGCCGTACGCGCGTCGGCGTTCGGTCAATAAAAGGGGCGACATTCCCCGAAAGGGGGCAGAGCGCGCTCGCCCCCTTGACCGGAACCCCTTGTGCGGACCGGGACTTGGGCACCTTTTCCACTGTGGTTGTCCACAGGAACCAGCGCCTCCGGACGGTTATCCACAGGGTGTGCGAAAGATCTGTGGATGCCGGAAGGACTTGTTCCGAAAGCCGTGTGACCGACGAAGGATTCCCTTCCTAAACCACGTACGCACCCACTTTCGAGTGGAAATGACTCGCTCTAAAGAGTTGATCAATAGAAAAGAGTGGACGAGGGGTGACGTGCGGGGCTGTGGACGGACTTGGGTGCTGTGGGCCGATTTGTCGACCATGTCGCGCTTCGTTGTCGACTTGTCCCCAGGTCGAGACGCGCGCCTGTGGATAACTTCTGTGGACAACGTAAATCTGCAGGTAGGACCGCAGAAATGGGCAGCCGGGACCGCGACAACGACGGGTGGGTGTGGGGAATCGGCGGGCGGGAGCGCCTGCGGTGGCTAGAAACGGCCGTCCTGGCAGCGCGTCAGCCAGTCCGATGCCGCCACGAACTCGGTGTCCGACGTGCCCGGCCGCAGCGTCCTGACGTCCTCCGTGGCCACCCCGGCCCGGGGATAGGACCCGAGGAAGCGCACCTGCGGGCAGATCCGCTTGAGCCCCATCAGGGCCTCGCCGACCCGGCGGTCCGTGATGTGGCCCTCGGCGTCCACCGAGAAGCAGTAGTTGCCGATGCCCTGGCCGGTCGGGCGCGATTCGATCCGCATGAGGTTGACGCCGCGCACGGCGAACTCCTGGAGCAGTTCGAGCAGGGCGCCGGGGTGGTCGTCGCCCAGCCAGATGACGACGGAGGTCTTGTCGGCGCCGGTCGGCGCCGCGGGCCGGGCCGGGCGGCCGACCAGGACGAACCGGGTCTCGGCGTTCGCCGCGTCGTGGATCTCGCGGACCAGCGGTTCCAGGCCGTACGTCGCCGCGGCGAACTCGCCCGCGAAGGCCGCGTCGAAGCGGCCCTCCTGCACGAGGCGGGCGCCGTCCGCGTTCGAGGCGGCCGACTCCCACAGGGTGTCCGGCAGGTGGGCGGCCAGCCAGTTGCGGACCTGGGGCTGGGCCACGGGGTGGCCGGTCACCGTCTTGATGTCCTTGAGCTTCGTGCCGGGACGCACCAGGAGCGCGAACGCGATCGGCAGGACGACCTCGCGGTAGATCATCAGGGGCTCGCCCTTGGCGAGTTCGTCGACGGTGGTGGTGACGCCGCCCTCGACCGAGTTCTCGATCGGCACCAGCGCCGCCGCCGCCTCGCCGCTGCGGACCGCGTCCAGCGTGGCGGGCACGGAGACCATCGGGACGAGCTCCCGGGCCGCCGCCTCGGGCAGCGTGCGGAGGGCCGCCTCGGTGAAGGTGCCTTCGGGGCCCAGGTACGTATAGCGCGTCGCCGACATACCGTCACCCTAATGGGCCGGACGTGGCGCGGCTCACGCGTCTCACGGAGCGGCGCCCGCCTCACGTACGCGCGTACGAACCGATTCACGTACACGCCTACGAAGGCGGGCGCCTCCTTAAGAAGGTGGGCGGTCCGTGCCGGACGGACGGCCCGGAACCTACGCCTCCAGGAGCCGCTGTCCCACGTACTCGCCCTTCGCCGCCCCGCCAGGCACCGCGAAGAGGCCGCTCGCCTCGTGCCGGATGAACTCCGAAAGGGCGTCGCCCCGGTCGAGCTTGCGCTGCACCGGGACGAAGCCGCGCGTGGGGTCCGCCTGCCAGCACACGAAGAGCAGCCCCGCGTCGGGCTCCCCCTTGTCGTCGAAGCCGTCGTGGTACGAGAACGGGCGGCGCAGCATCGCGGCGCCGCCGTTCTGGTCGGGCCGGGTGATGCGGGCGTGCGCGTTGAGCGCGATGACGACCTTGCCGTCCGAGCCCGTCTTCTCGAGCTTCGGCTCGGTCGTCTCCGTGCCGCCGGTCAGCGGTGAGCCGTCCGACTTGTGCCGCCCGATCACCGTCTCCTGCTCCTTGAGACCGAGCTTCTCCCAGTCGTCGAGGAGCATCCGGATGCGGCGTACGACGACGTAGGAACCGCCCGCCATCCACGCGGGGTCCGCGTCGGAGGGCACGAAGATCCGTTCGTCGAAGTCCTTCTCCGAGGGCTTCGGGTTGTTCGTGCCGTCGATCTGGCCCATCAGGTTGCGGGTCGTCAGCGGCCGCGCGGTGGCGCCCGGCGAGCGGTTGAAGCCGTTCATCTGCCAGCGCACCCGCGTCGTCCCCGCCGCGTCCTGCTGGACCGCGCGCAACGCGTGAAAGGCGACGAGCGGGTCGTTCGCACCGATCTGCACCCACAGGTCGCCGTTGCTGCGCGCCTTGTCGAGGTGGTCCGAGGAGAAGTCGGGCAGCGGGTCCAGGGCGGTGGGCCGCTGCTTCTCCAGTCCCGTGCGGGAGAAGAAGGAGGCGCCGAAGCCGAACGTGACGGAGAGCGAGGAGGGCCCCGCGTCCCGGGCGACCGACGTGTCCGCGCCGTCGGCCGGCTTGCCCGCCATCAGCCGCTCCGCCGTCGCCGACCAGCGCCGCAGCAGGGCCGCCGCCTCCTTGCGGCCCGCGCCCCCGGACAGGTCGAAGGCGACCAGATGACCGCGGGACTGGATCGGTGTGGTGATGCCGGGCTGATGTTTCCCGTGAAACATCACCTCGTCCGCGCCCAGCGACGCCAGCGCGGACGACGAACCGGCCGGGCCCGAGGGCGCGGACGCGTCGGACGAGGAAGCCGCGGCATACCCGACGGCGCCGCCCGCCGCGCCGAGCGCGAGACCGGTCGCGCCCGCGGTGCCGAGCAGCCGCCGCCTGGAAAAGCCGTTGTCCGCCATGGTGGTTCCGTTCAGCCGATCTGCACGTTCTTCTTCACGGTGATCTGGTCGATGTCGGAGGTCCGCACCGTCACCGCGATCTTCCACTTGCCTGCCATCGGTATCTGGACGCCGCTCGCGCTCCAGTGCCCGGTGGCGATGTGGTCCGGGGCGACCGGCAGCGGGCCGACGTCCTGGGACTCAAGGGTGAAGGAGATCTTCACCTCGGGGACGTCGAAGGCGCTGCCGTTGGGGCGCTTCGCGTACACGTGCAGGGTGTTGCTGCCGCTGCGACCGGGGTCGAGGTCCAGCTGCACGGTGCCCTTGCCGTCCGTGCCGCCCGTGTCGAACGGCACCTTGAGCTGGAGCGGGCCCGAACGCTGCGCCGCCGCCGCGGAGGTGGCGTTGGCGGCCTCCTCCTCGGTGCGGCCCGGCTCGGTGGTGGTGAGGATCGTCGTCACGGCCAGCAGGACGACGGCGACGGCGGTCTCGGTGAGCACCGAGCGGCGCAGGCCCGAGCGCTGCGGGTCGGCGTCGCGCAGCCGCTTCTCGCGGGCGGTGTCCAGGGCGGCCCGCTGGCGCGCCAGCTGGGCGGAGCGCTCGGAGTCGTCGTCCGTGTCCCCGGTGGAGGCGGGCACGGTGACCGGCTTCTTCTGCGGCTTCTGCGAGGCCTGCTTCGAGGCTTGTTTCGACGCCTGCTTCGAGGTCTGCTTCGCGTGCTGTTCGACGACGGTGGCGGCCGAGGCCTCGGGGGCCAGGCCGCCCGCCTCGGCGGTGATCCGGCCGGTCCAGCGTCGAGAGACGGAGGCGACGCCCACCAGGACGACGACCAGGCCGATCTTGACGAGGAGCAGCTGCCCGTACGCCGTGCCGGTCAGCGCCGACCACGAGCCGACCTGCCGCCACGCCTGGTAGGTGCCGGTCGCGGCCAGGACGACGACGCTGGTGAACGCCACGGTCGAGAACCGCCGCACGGCCGACACGTCCACCGCGGACGTGCGGAAGAGTGCGACGAGCAGCGCGGAGAGCCCGCCGAGCCAGGCGGAGACGGCCAGCAGGTGCAGGACGTCGACGGGCATCGCGATGCCCGCCTGGATGCCGGTCGAGGCGTGCTCGGCCATCGCCCAGGTCGCCGCGATGCCAAGGGCGACGACGGTGCCGCCGATGGCCAGGCCGAAGGTGAGGTCCTTCTTCTCCTTCGGGTCCTCGCGCTTCTCGTAGGCGCCGAAGAGCACCGCGATGAACAGCGCGGCGGCGGCGAGCAGCAGCAGCCGGGAGACCAGCGCCGCGCCCGTCTTGGTGTTGAGCACGTCGCCGAGCTTGCCCATGTCGAAGGCGTCGGCGAGCTTGCCGGAGCCGGTGTAGGGGGCGCGCAGGAGCAGCAGGACGAGCGTGGAGGCGGTGAGCGCGACCCAGCCGGAGGTGACAAGCCGTTGCACGGGCCGCACCCCGGCGCCGCGCGGCCAGCAGCCGAGGACGAAGGCGGCGCCGCCGACGAGCAGGATGAACCCGGCGTAGGAGAAGTAGCGCACGATGTCGTAGAGCACGCCGACCAGGCCGCCGCCTGCCTCCTGGTCGGGCAGCGCGACCTTGGTGTCGGAGGGCGCGCCGATGGAGAAGGTGAAGGCGCCGGAGACGGGATGGCTGTCGGCGGAGACGACCTGGTAGGCGACGGTGAAGGTGCCGTCGGGCAGACCGGGCCGCAGTTTCACGCCGTACGTGTTGGAGCCCAGGTCGGTCATCTTCTTGGTGTCGGCGCGCTTGCCGGACGGGTCGAGGACCCGCACCGATCCGTCCGACATGGCCACCTTCTCTGAGAAGGTGAGCTTCACCTGGTCGGGGGCCTGCTCGACCACCGCTCCCTGCTTCGGGTCGCTGCTGGTCAGCGCGGCGTGCGCGGACGTGGGCGCGGCGCCGGCGAAGAAGACGCCGGTCGCGGCGAGGAGCACCAGGACGAGCCGCCAGAGGCGGGGCGCGGCCCCGGTCCCGGTCCTGGACCCGGGAGCGTTCCTGGAGCGGGAAGCGATGGTCTGCATCAACGGTCCGTCCCTCAGTGCGACTTGTGCGAGGCGTCAGCGTCGTGCTGCTCGGGGTTGTACGTCGCTTCCTTGACCGGGACCTCGATCGTTATCGGGTCCGACTTCTGGAAGTGCAGTGTCAGGGCGACCTTCTCGCCCTTCTTCGGCTTGTGCTTGAGCTTTTCGAGCATCAGGTGGTTGCCGCCGCTCGCGAAGTCGAGCTCGCCGTTCGCGGGCACGTCGAAGGACTTCTCCTCCTTCATCGCGCCGCCCTTGGTGCTGTGCAGCGTGACGGCGCGCGCGGCGTCGCTGGTGGCGGAGGTGAGCTTGTCGGCGCCGCCCTTGTTGGTCAGCGTGAAGAAGCCGGCCGCCATGTCGTCCATGGTGGGCTCGGGGACGTAGGCCCCGCTGACCTTCAGCTCGGGCTTCTTCGCGGCGTTCCCGGAGCCGGCGTCGGAGCCCGAGTCGTCGTTGCAGCCCGCCAGGGCGAGCGCGGCGGTCAGCGCCACGGCCCCGCCGAGGAGCGCACGGTGCTTGGTGGTGCGGTGGTTCACGGGTTCTGTCCCTTGAGGAGCTTGGGGAGGTCCTTGGTGTAATCGCCTGCGGTGGCCTTTTCGCTGTACATGACGTACCCCGCGTCGTTCTTCGGCGAGAAGGCGAAGACCTGGGTGCCGTGCATCGAGACGATCTTGCCGTTCTTGTCCTTCTTGGACGGCTCGATGGTGATGCCGAGCTGGCGGGCGCCTGCCTGGATGGTGGCGAAGTCGCCGGTGAGGCCGGTGAAGTCGGCGTCCACGCCCTTGATCCACTTGCCGAGCTCGGCGGGGGTGTCGCGCTTCGGGTCGGTCGTCACGAAGACGACCTTCAGCTTGTCCTGGTCGGCCTTGGGCAGGGCCTTCTTGGCGACCGCGATGTTGTTCATCGTCAGCGGGCAGACGTCCGGACAGTGCGTGTAGCCGAAGTAGAGCAGCGTCGGCTGCTTCTTGGTCTCCTCGCGCAGGTCGTACTTCTTGCCGTGCGTGTCGGTCAGGACGAGGTTCGGCTTCTCGAACGGCTTGTCCAGGACCGTGGCGGCCTTGCCCGAGTCGGTCTCGGCCGAGACGTCGGCGACCGGCTTCCCGCTGTCGTCACCGCCGCCGCAGGCGGTCAGGGTGAGGGCGGCCGCGGCCAGCAGGGCAGCGGCGGCGAGCTTCTTGTTGGTGCTCTTCGCGTAGCTCTTCGAGCTCATGGTGCGCATACGAAAATGTCCCAGATGTGAGGGGGCCGGGGTGCACCGGGGCGACTGTGTGCCGCGTCGGCGCACCCCGAGGGTGGCTCCGCCGACGGGTCAGCCGGTGACGCGGCGGCGGCCGGCGAGGACGCCGAAGGCGACGCCCGCGGCGCCGACGACGATGCCCACGATGCCGAGCACGCGGGCGGTCGTGTCGCTGCTGTCGGAGGAGTCGGAGGAGGCGTTCTCGGACGTGGCGGGCTTGTCGTCCGCCTTCGTGTCACCGGCCGCTGCGCCGTGCTCGTCGGTGGCGGCGGTCAGCGCGAGGGCGGGCGCCGGGTGCTCCGGCTCCTCCTGGCCCTTCTGCTGCGGCTCGATCCAGCGGACGACTTCCTTGTTGTCGTACGTCTGGACGGCCTTGAAGACGAGTTCGTCGGCGTCCTCGGGCAGCTGGCCGAGGGAGAGCGGGAACTTCTGGAAGGTGCCCGGCTGGATGCCCTTGCCGTCGGCGGTCCAGGTGACCTTGGAGACGGCCTCGTCGATCTTCTCGCCGTGCATCTCCAGCGGCTTGTCGAGCTTGGACTTGGTGACCTTCACGTTCCAGCCCGGGACGGGCTGCGTCATGACGGAGGCGAGCGGGTGGTCGGTCGGGAAGGAGACCTCGAGCTTGTTGGTCGAGGCGTCGTCCATCTCGTTCGGCACCTTGAAGTTGACCGTGGCGTAACCGCCCTTGGCGGCCTGGCCCTCCGGGGAGACGCTGACGTGCGCGAACGCGGGCGCCGAGAGGACGAGGACGGCAGAGGCGGCGGCGGTGCCTGCGGCGGCGATACGGGACATCTTCATGACAGGAACACTCCACTTTTCGTCAGTGGTGATCGGCACGTGACGCGCGGTGCGCCGTGCCGGGCACGGTTACGAGGCTGGATACGGGACTGAATACGAGGGGTGGCGCGGCCGTCGGGGCACGCGCGCGTGCGCGCCGGGCGACCCCTCCGTACAGCGGTGTGGAGTGCGTCCCCGTGAGGGAGCGCTTCCCGTACTGCGTGTGCTGTGTGTGGAGTGCGTCGCGTCAGGCGGCGAGTTCGACGTCGAGGGGGCGGGCCGGTGGGCCGCGCCGGATGACCGCGTCCTCCAGTGCGACCGTGCGCGGCCCCGGCGGCGCGAGCAGCGCGGTGCGCGGAGGGCGCGGGCCGGTCGTCTCGGGCGCGCCGGGCAGGCCCGCCCGCAGGGCGCGTACGAGAGTGAGAGCCGAGCGCAGGGAACGTACGAGCGCCCCTTCGGCGACTCCGTGAGCCCCGTCGGCGAGCCGCACGAGGCGGACCAGCGCGAGGTCGCCGCGGCGCAGCAGCCAGCCGGCCGCCAGGGCCGCGAGGACGTGCGCGAGGAGCATGGGCAGCGAGGGCAGGAGCGACATGGAGCCCATGGAGCTCATGGAGCCGCCCATGGCGTGGCCGCCGGAGGCTGCGGACACCGGGTCCCCAGTGGTCCCCGCGGCGGCGGACTGCCCGTGCAGGTGCGCGGAGTGCCCCGATCCGGAACGGCTCGCGCCGCCGGGGCCGAGCCCCGCGGTGGTGAGGATCCGGTGCGCCTGCGCGGGCGTGATCGTCGCGACGCCCGCCCCGCAGACCAGGCGCGCGGCCCGCTCGACGAGGGTGGCGTCCCCGTTCTGGGTGACCGCGGCGCCGGCCGTCGCGCCGTGCTGGCCGAGGCCGAACAGGACGTGCAGGCCGAGCTGTCCCGCGGTGAGCAGCGCGGCGATGCCGGGCAGCGAGCGGGCCCGCCCCGCGAACGGCAGCGCGACCGCGAGGACGGCGGCGAAGCCCGCGCCGAGCGTCCACAGCGGGACGGTGGCGCAGGAAGCGAGCACATGGCCCCCGGCGGACAGCACGACGCAGACCGCGGCGAACGTCGCGGCCCTCAGCAGCCGGAGATCGGCTCCGTCGCGCGGCTGGCGCTGATGGGGGGCAGTCATGGCCGGGACATCATCGCACTGGACTTACCCGCCGCATACGGCAGGTCCGGAAGGTCCTGTTCCAGGTGATGGGGGTGGCTCTGGCCGGGTGATGGGGGTGGCTCTGGCCGGTGGCGGGGGTGGTTCCGGTCGGCGGACAGGGGGTTCCGGTTCGCCCTGGGGCGGTCCGTGCACGACAGCACGGCAGGTCTTACACCGTCCGGCGGGGGCCGCGCGTCCGCCGTATGGGCGGTATCACGTCACCTGAGCGCTTATCCGGGGGCGCGGGCGGCAATACGTATCGGTATGTCGAGCCGCAGCCAGGAGGCTGGAGCATGAGCATCTGGTGGTCTCTCCATTTGCGGCGCGAGGCCGCGAGTGTTCCGCTCGCCCGCCGCCTGCTGATCGGCACGATGGAGACCGCGGGCGTGGACCCGGACGTCTCCTACGACCTGTCGGTCGCCCTCAGCGAAGCCTGCGCCAACGCCGTGGAGCACGGTGGCGCGGGCCTGCCCGGGGCCGCGGTCGGCGGGTACCGCGTCACCGCTTATCTGGACGGCGAGAAGTGCCGCATCGAGGTGGCCGATTCCGGGCCCGGATTTCCCGGCGCGGGCCCGTCCGGAGCGGCCGGCGCACCGGGTACGTCGGGGGGCCGCCCCGCGCCCCGGCCGCCCGCGTCGGAGACGGACGAGCACGGCCGGGGCCTGTACCTCATCAGGGAACTCGCCGATCACGTCCACTTCGGCAACAAGCCGGGCGGCAGGGGCGGCGCGGTGATCAGTTTCGACAAGATCCTCAAGTGGCGTGAGGACGTGCCGTTGATGACGGCGTGAGCGGTTCCCGGGGAACGCCGTGACCGCTCCTCGGGGAACGCGGCGCCTCACTCCGCCGGTCGTCGGCGACCAACCACAGCGCGCACGGCGGCGGATGAGCCGGATGCATGGGGATCCGCCCAGTCCACCGCCGCCGGACCCGCCGCGTCCTCCTGACCCTCGCGGGTCAGCGCGATCACCGGGATCGTGCGCGGGGCCCGGTCCCGGAACTCCGCGAAGTCCGGGTCCCGCGCGATCTGCCGGCGCCACAACTCGTCGTGCTCGCCCGCGTCGACGGGCACCGCCCGTGCCGCGTACCGCCCGGAGCCGACCTCGACGACGACCGAGGGGTCCCTGACGAGGTTGTAGTACCAGCCGGGGGCCTTCTCCGAGCCGCCGTTGGACGCGAAGACGACGAGGCGACCGAGGGTCGGATCCGGCAGATGCACCACCGGAGTCGTCCGCGGCAGCCCGCTCCTCGCGCCGCGCGTGGTCAGCAGGAGCAGGCTCGCGCCCTCGAACGGCCCGCCGACCCGGCCCCCGTTCGCACGGAACTCCTCGATGACGCGCCGGTTGAAGGGGTTGGCGTTGTTGATTCCGTCGTCGCCGCTCATGGTCCGCGCTCTCCCGTATCGACTGTGCCCTGCCTGCTCTCCCGCCTCAACGACCCACCAGGCAGCCCTATTTCCCCAGGCCAGGGGGATCATCCGAACCGCCCGCACCTGAAGTGCCCGCACCTGAAGTGCCCGCACCTGAGGCGCCCTGACCCGAAGCGCCCCCACCCGAAGCGCCCCCACCCGAAGCGCCCCGCTCGAATCCGTCCCCTGGCGGCAACGCCCGCAGCAGTGCCTCGACTGCCGCCCCGTACGCGTGCTCCGTCGGCGTCGAGTACCCGACGACCAGGCCGTCCACGGCCGGCATCGTGGCCCGCGGATGCCGGAATCCGGCGAGGCCGTCCAGCGCGATCCCCTGCCAGGCCGCCGCCTTGACCGAGGAGGCCTCCGTGCCGGGCGGCAGCCGCAGCACCGCGTGCAGGCCCGCCGCGATGCCGGTGGCCGTGATGTGCGGGGCCCGTTCGGCGAGCGCGGTGACGAGCAGGTCGCGGCGGTGCCGGTACTGCTGGCGCATCCGGCGGATGTGGCGGTCGTACTGCCCGGCGGCGATGAAGTCGGCGAGCGTGAGCTGGTCCAGGACGCTCGCCCACGCCTCCCGCTCCCCCTTGGCCGCGAGCACGCCGTCGACGAGGTGTCCGGGCAGCACCATCCAGCCGATGCGCACGGCGGGGGACAGGCTCTTGCTGACCGAGCCGAGGTAGACGACCCGTTCGGGGTCCAGGCCCTGCACGGCGCCGACCGGCTCGCGGTCGTAACGGAACTCGCCGTCGTAGTCGTCCTCCAGGATCACCCCGCCGGTGGTGCGGGCCCAGTCGACGACCGCCGCGCGCCGGGCGGGGTGCAGCGGTCCTCCGGTCGGGAACTGGTGTGCGGGCGTGAGCAGGACGCCACGGACCCGGGGCCCTCGCGGCCCCGGCTCCTCCAGCGATCCCCGCGGCCCCCGCGACCCCCGCGGCGAGTCGGTCAACTCCTCGACGCGCGCGCCCTGTTCGTCCAGGCCCAGCGGCACCGTCCGTACACCGGAACCCTCCAGGATCCCGCGGTGGAAGCCGAGCCCGTACGACTCCATGGCGAAAGGCCCGCGCAGCACCCCGCCGCCCGCGCCCCGCGTCCCCGCGAAGAGCAGCCGCAGTCCGTGCGCGAACCCGGAGCAGATCACGATCCGTTCGGGGTCGGCGCGCACCCCGCGCGCCCGCCCCAGATAGTCCGCGAGCGCCCTGCGCAGTTCGACGCGGCCTCGTGGATCGCCGGGCCCGAACGCCTCGTTGGGCGCGGCGCCCAGCGCGCGCCTGGCCGCCGCGAGCCAGGCCGTGCGGGGGAAGGAGGCGGCGTCGGGCGTGCCCTGGCGCAGGTTGTACGCGGGAGCGGCGGGCCGCGCGGGGGCGGGCTTCGGCTGTCGCGGACGCTTGGGCGGGGCCGCCCGCTCCGCGACCCGGGTGCCCGAGCCCTGCCGTGCCGTCAGCCAGCCCTCGGCGACCAGTTCGGCGTAGGCGTCGGCGACCGTGTTGCGGGCCAGGCCGAGGTCGGCGGCGAGCGAGCGGTAGGGCGGCAGGCGGGTGCCGGGGGCGAGCTGCCCCTCGCGCACGGCGTCGCGCAGCGCGCGGATCAGAACGGCCCGGCGGCTGCCGGGCCCCGAGAGGTCCACGTGCAGGTCACTGCCGAGGCGCTCCGCGAAATTGACCCATGATTCCGGCATGGAAATGCACCCTAGCCGAGGTCTTTCCGGACCGTAGATTCATGGTCATGACGAACCACACGAACGCCTCGCAGACCACCGCCACCGCCTCGCAGACCACCGCCACCGCCTCGCAGACGGCCACCACCACGCCGGCCGCCGCCACCGCCCACACTCCCCACGCCCCCACCCCGCGCCTCAACTTCGCCAAGGCCGCCCCCAAGGCCTTCAAGGCGCTGATCGGCTTCGACGCCGCCGCCCGCGACGGCCTCGACCCGGCCCTGGTCGAGCTGATCCAGATCCGCGCCTCGCTCCTCAACGGCTGCGCCTACTGCCTCCACATGCACACCAGCGACGCCCGCAAGGCCGGCGAGGACGAGGCCCGGCTGCACATGATCGGTGTCTGGCGCGAGGCCAGGAACTTCTTCACGGCGAAGGAGCAGGCGGCCCTCGCCCTGACCGAGTCGGTCACCCTCGTCTCGCAGGGCGGTGTCCCCGACGACGTCTACGCCGAGGCGGCCCGCCACTTCGACGAGTCGGAGCTGGCCCGCGTCCTCGCCCTGGTCTTCACCATCAACACCTGGAACCGCATCGCCCTGAGCACCGGCAAGGTCGCGGGCGAGGACGAGCGGGTGGCCCACTGATGGCCACCACCCTTGGGGCGGCGTCCGGTTCACGCCCGGCCGCCGCCCCAGCCTCCGCCGCCCCAGTTTTTGCCGCCCCGGCTGCTGCTCCGGTCTCCGCCGCTCCAGTCCCGGCCGCCGCTCCGGTCTCCGCCGCCCGAGCCCCGGCCGCCCCGGCCGCCGCTCCGGTCTCCGCCGCCCCAGCCCCGGCCGCCGCCCCGGCCCCCACCACCCCGTCCCCCACCGCCCCGTCCCCCACCCGCCGCGCCGCCGACGCGGCGACCCTCGCCCTCCTCGCCTTCGCCCAGCTGATCATCTCCGTCGACTACAACATCGTGTACGTGGCGCTCCCCGACATGGGCAGCGGCCTCGGCTTCTCCGTGCAGCACCTCCAGTGGGTGATCAGCGCGTACGCCGTCGCCTTCGGCGGTTTCCTGCTCCTGGGCGGCCGGGCCTGCGACCTCTTCGGGCCGCGCCGGATGTTCGTGCTCGGCCTGAGCCTGTACGGCGCCTCCTCGCTGGCGGGCGGCCTCGCCACCGGACCCGGCCTGCTGATCGGGGCCCGCGCCGTGCAGGGCGTCGGCGGCGCCTTCCTCTTCCCCGCCACGCTCACCCTCGTCGGCACGCTCTTCGCCGAGGGGCGCGAACGCAACCGCGCCTACTCGGTGTGGGGAGCGGCCGGCGGCAGCGGACTCATCGTCGGCGCGCTGCTCGGCGGCGTACTGACGCAGCTCCTCGGCTGGCGCTCGGTCCTCTACGTCAACGTGCCCCTCGCCCTGATCGCGGTGGCCGCCGCCTTCCGCCTCATCGCCCCGGACACCGCGGCGCGGGCGGGCCGCCGGATCGACCTGCCGGGCGCGTTGACCTCGACGCTCGGCGTCACCGGCCTGGTCGTCGCCCTCGTCCAGGGCCCGGAGTCGGGCTGGCTCTCCACGACGGTCGTGCTCCCCGCGGCGGCGGGCGCGGCCCTGCTCACCGGCTTCCTCCTGACCGAGGCGCGCACCCGTGACCCGCTGATGCCCCTGCGGCTGCTCCGCGGCCGGGGACTGCGCACCGGCATGGCCGTGACATTCCTCTTCATGGCCACGATCGGCAGCCTCGCCTACTTCCTGACGCTCTACTTCCAGAGCGTCCTCGGCTACAGCGCCCTGCGCACCGGCCTCGCCTACCTCGTCCCGATGCTGGCGATCACCGCGGGCTCGCTCCTCGCGGGCCGGATCACCACGCGGCTCGGCACCCGCACCGCGATGACCGGCAGTCTCGCCCTGGGCGCGGCGGGCACCGCCCTGGTGGCCCTCGCGATGGGCGCCGACGGCTCCTACGTCGCGCTGGTGCCCGGCTTCCTGGTCCTTGGCCTCGGCCAGGGCGCGGGCTACACGCTGATGTTCGGCGCCGCGTCGGCCGGTGTCGCGGGCCACGAGCAGGGCATCGCATCGGGCATGGCGTCCACGGCCCAGCAGGTCGGCGGCGCGGTGGGCCTCGCGGTCCTGGTCGGCGTGGCGGGCCTCGGCGCGCACTCCTCGGCGGCGGCCACGGCCGACGGCGCCCGCACCGCCCTCCTCGTCGCCGCGGCGGGCGTCGCGGCGACGGCGCTGGTGGCGCTGGGCTTCCCCCGCCGCACCGAGCGGTGAGGGAACGTCCGGCGGGAAGCGCCGAAGGGCCGGTCCCCAGCAGGGGACCGGCCCTTCGGCACGTCTGCGGGACTCAGCCCTTGAGCCGCGCCATCCACGCCTCGACGTCGTCGGACGTGCGGGGCAGGGCGGCCGACAGGTTCTTGTTGCCGTCGGCCGTCACGAGGATGTCGTCCTCGATCCGGACGCCGATGCCGCGGTACTCCTCCGGCACGGTCAGGTCGTCCGCCTGGAAGTACAGGCCGGGCTCGACGGTCAGGCACATGCCGGGCTCCAGCGTGCCGTTCACGTACGCCTCGGTGCGCGCGGCGGCGCAGTCGTGGACGTCCATGCCGAGCATGTGGCCGGTGCCGTGCAGGGTCCAGCGGCGCTGCAGGCCGAGCTCCAGGACGCGCTCGACGGGGCCCTCGACGAGGCCCCACTCGACCAGCTTCTCGGCGAGCACGCGCTGCGAGGCGTCGTGGAAGTCGCGGAACTTGGCGCCGGGCTTGACGGCCGCGATGCCGGCCTCCTGGGCCTCGTACACGGCGTCGTAGATCTTCTTCTGGAGCTCGGTGTAGCGGCCGTTGATCGGCAGCGTGCGGGTGATGTCCGCGGTGTAGTACGAGTGCGTCTCCACACCGGCGTCGAGCAGGAGCAGCTCGCCGGAGCGCACGGCACCGTCGTTGCGCACCCAGTGCAGGGTGGTGGCGTGCGGGCCCGCGGCGCAGATCGAGCCGTAGCCGATGTCGTTGCCCTCGACGCGGGCGCGCAGGAAGAACGTGCCCTCGATGTAGCGCTCGCTGGTGGCCTCGGCCTTGTCGAGGACCTTCACGACGTCCTCGAAGCCGCGCGCGGTCGAGTCGCAGGCCTTCTGCAGCTCGCCGATCTCGAACTCGTCCTTGACCAGGCGGGCCTCGGAGAGGAAGACGCGCAGTTCCTCGTCGCGCTCGGCGGTGACCTTGTCGGTGAGGGCCGCCTCGATGCCGGCGTCGTAGCCGCGCACGACGCGGACGGGGCCGGTGGCCTCGCGCAGCGCGTCGGCCAGCTCACGCACGTCGGACGCGGGGATGCCGTGCAGCTTCTCGGCCTCGGTGAGGGAGTGCCTGCGGCCGACCCAGAGCTCGCCCTGGCCGTTCAGCCAGAACTCGCCGTTCTCGCGGTCGGAGCGGGGCAGCAGGTAGATCGTCGCGTCGTGGCCGCCGGTCCTCGGCTCCAGGACGAGGACGCCGTCCTCGGTCTGGTTGCCGGTGAGGTACGCGTACTCGACGGAGGCGCGGAAGGCGTACTCGGTGTCGTTCGAGCGGGTCTTCAGGTTGCCCGCGGGGATCACGAGGCGCTCGCCCGGGAAGCGCGCGGAGAGCGCGGCGCGGCGGGCGGCGGTGTTCTCGGCCTGCGCGATCGGCCGCAGGTCGTGCAGCTCGGTGTCGGCCCAGCCGGACTTCATGTTCTCGGCAAGCTCATCGGAAACGCCCGGGTACAGGCCGTTCTTGCGCTGCTTGATCGGCTCTTCTTCCGTCTCTTCCGGGGTCTCCGGGTTGAGCGAGTCCGACACGATCTGCCTCCTATGTACGACACTGGGCCGTCTTCCATCGTACGTGCGTACGGAAGGGGTCCCAGGGCCGGAAGGCCACTTACCGAGGGTGGCCGCGGCCTCACTCGAAGCGGGCCGCCAGGAGCACCACGTCCTCGTCGCTGTCCACGGCGTCGAGCCCGTCGGGCAGCACGGTGTGCAGCACGTGGTCGGCGATCTTGCCGGGGTCGTCCCTGAGGGCGCGGGGCACGCTCGCCGCCGCCGCGTGCAGGCGCGCGAAGGCCCGGTCCATCGGGTCGCCGGTGCGGTGCAGCAGGCCGTCGGTGTAGAGCAGCACCGTTTCTCCCGGCGCCGGGCTGATCTCCACGCTCGGCGCCTCCCAGCAGGCGAGCATGCCGAGCGGCGCGGACAGGGAGGTCTCCACGAACTCCGTGCGCCGCTCCCCGACGATCAACGGCGGGCTGTGCCCGGCACCGGCCAGGACGATCTTGCGCAGGGCGGGCTCGCAGTACGCGAAGAGGGCGGTCGCCGAGCGCGCGGGCTCGGTCAGCCGCAGCAGCAGCTCCAGGTCGGAGAGGACGGCGACGGGATCTTCGCCCTCCATCACGGCGTACGCCCGCAGGGAGGCGCGCAGCCGTCCCATCGCGGCCACGGCGCTGGGCCCCGACCCGGTGACGGAGCCGACCGCGAGGCCGAGCGCCGCGTCCGGCAGCGGCAGCGCGTCGTGCCAGTCGCCGCCGCCGCGCGGCCCGGTGCGGTGCCGGGCGGCGAGCTGCACCCCGGCGACCCGGGGGAGGCGCGCGGGCATGAGCTCCTCGCGCAGGGTGGTGTCGGCGGTGCGGACCCGGTCCAGTTCGAGCAGCCGGGCCAGGTGCTCGGTGGCGTGGCGGGTGTAGAGGCCGACGAGGTGACGCCGGCGCTCGTCGGGTTCGGCGGGCTCGTCGTAGAGCCAGACCGCGGCGCCGATCCGGCCCGCGGTCCCGGCGGTCAGCGGCAGGGCGTAGCTCGCGGCGTAGCCGAGGCGGGCGGCGACCTCGCGGTGGCGGGGGTCGAGGCCGTCGTCGGCGAGCAGATCGGGCTGCGCGATCTCCTGCGGAACTGCACCCGTCTGGCCCTCGACGGCGTCCAGGATCCGGCCGTACGAGGTGGCGGCGCGCGGCACCGTCTCGATGTGCCCGAGGTCGGCGCGGGCAAGGCCCAGGCCGACGGTGGTCTCGGGGCCGAGCCCGTCGGCGGGCTCGACGACGGCGAGGCCGCGCCGGGCGCCCACCAGGGCGGCCCCCGCGCGCAGCAGCTCGTGCAGGGCCTCGTCGAGGGTGGTCGTGCGGGCGATCCGCTCGGTGAGTTCGTGCAGCGTGGTGAGGTCGGAGACCCAGCCCGCGAGGCGGTCCTGGATCACGGCGCCGGGTGCGCTCGGCGCGGGGAGGCCTTCCACCGGGGGCGCGGCGGGCGCGATCTCCGGTCCGGGCGCGGCAGTGTGTGCCGGGGACGGAACTGTGGAGTCGATTCCGGCCACTTTCGGAAGCTGTGGGGCGCTCATGGCTGACGGCTTTCCGGCCGGTGCGTAATGCTCAAAAGCATCGCAAACCCCCATGTCATTCTGAGCCGCTAGCAATGTCTCCACATGTACACGCACTGGTAAGGGGATGTCCAGCATTGTCCTGCCGGGATTCCTGGTGTTCGGGATAATTCCGGAAGCCGAAAAAGATCTTGAAAACTTGGCTGAAAACAGCGCCGGGTTAGGGCATATTGGGGTCGACTGACGTTGTTCGGTAGAGCGTTGCAGTGGTCGTCCTGGGTACGTACTCAGTGATGGCCAGGGGCAGTTGGGGTCCGTCCGGAACCTGTCGAAGCACCCGGGCGTCCTAACTCACGACGACCGTGCCCCATCCTCCCGTGGCGGAGGCGGCAAGCAATATCGCGGGACGGCAAACGCCAGGCGCCGCCACCCTACGCCACGTCAACGCTCGGTTCAGAGTGGTTCCCCATGCCACAGGCTGGGATCAGATGTGCCAGCTCGTACGTACAGCGAAGTGATCCACACATGGTGTGATGTGGCCCGCAGTCTCCCCGGCTAACGCCGGCGTGCAACGGAAAGGAACGAGCGCTCATGCGCGAGATCCTCGGAAGGCGACGCAGGCTCCTGTCCTGGCGAATCGGAAGGAAGCCCGGCCGGAGCGCCGGACAGCTCGGCGCGGCTCTGACCTTCGCGACCGCATGGCGGTGGCCCGTACTGCCGGGGGTCGGTCTCGACCGACGCGACGGCAGCCGGTGCGCCTGCCCCGACCCCGACTGCGCGGTACCGGGCGCGCATCCCCTCGACCCCGGCCTCCTCGCCGCCACCACCGACGAGCGGATGGTCCGCTGGTGGTGGCAGAACCGACCCGGCGCACCCGTCGTACTCGCCACCGGAGGCAGCGCCCCGTGCGCCGTCAGCCTCCCCGCGGAAGCGGGCGCGCGCGCCCTCGCCTCGCTCGACGAGGCGGGCATCAGGCTCGGCCCGGTGGTCGCCACCGACGCCCGCCTCCATGTGCTCGTCGCGCCGTACACCATGGCCCAGTTGGGCGAGCTTCTGTACGCCAAGGACTACGTTCCCGGCTCCCTGCGCTTCCACGGCGAGGGCGGTTACCTCGCCCTGCCTCCCTCCGGTACGGGCCAGGGAGAGGTCCGCTGGGAGCGCGCGCCGCTGCCGGGATCCGCCGCCCCCTGGGTGCCGGATGTCGAAGCGGTGGTGGACGCCGTCGTCGACGCCCTCACTCGTACGGGTGTGAGCGCGCCCGAGATGTAGGGGAATTGGGCGCGCGGCGGACGAGCCGTGCGCCCACTGTCGTTATCTTCGGGGTATGCAACCCCGCCTGATCGTGCTCCTGGGCGTCGTGGCCGTCACGGTTGTCCTGCCGCTCGCCGGCGCGTTCGCGGGGCCCGTGGGCGACGGTGACGCGAAGTCGCCCCTCCCCTCTCCCTCGCCCGCCCTCTCGAACGCCCCTTCGGGGACGGAGCGGTCGGCTCCGGAGCGCGCGGGCTCCTCGTTGCTCGCCGGTCTCGGCGCGACCACCGCGGCCCGGTGCGGCCCCGAACTCTCCTCGCCCGACGGCATCGAGGCCCAGACCTGCGTCCTGACGCGCGGCCGCGACACCTGGGCGCGTACCTATTACCGCAATGCCACCGGCGCCGAGCTGACCGCCGTACTGACCCTGATGGGTCCCGGCGCACGCACCGTGCAGATGCACTGCGCGGTGGCCGCGGGCGACGAACCCGCAGCGTGCGAGACCCCGCGCGAGAAGTCGGCGGGCGACGCGGCGGCGTACTCGGCGGTGGCGGAGTACGCGGCGGGCGAGTCGGGCGGACTGCTGCTGCGCTCGGGGAGCAACTCGGCGTCCCCGCAGGGCAGTTGAGCCCTGAACCGGAGTCCCGGACCGGATCCGGGCATGAAAGGGCCCGGTTGCTGGCGACGGGGGATGCACCAGCAACCGGGCTACCTGAACGGTAACAAGAGATCGGCTCCTGGCAAATTCAATCTCAGTTATCCGGACAGGGATTTACCTGTAATTACCGGTAGTTGTGACAGGAGTCACGCATTCCGCTCCCTGCACGCCGACTGACTGGTGCGTCAGTGGTGCGGCGCGGCGCGGCACACGAGCGGTGCCGCGCCCCGTACGGCCCGTGCCGTACCGCCGAACGGGTCAGCTGAGCGTCACCTGACGGTTGGTGAGGCCACCGCGCGCCCGGCGCTCGTCCGCGGTCAGCGGGGCGTCCGAGGCGAGCGCCGCCGCGAGCCGCTCGGCGAACTCCGCCGCGGGCTTCTCGACGTCCGCCGCCGAGACCCCGGTCGGCAGGTCCCAGACCGGCACGGTCAGGCCGTGCGCACGGAAGGAACCGACCAGGCGCGTGCCCTCGCCGAGGCTCGAAGAGCCGGCCGCGTGCAGCCGGGCCAGCGCGTCCAGGAGCTGCTCCTCGGGGTGCGGCATGACCCAGCGCAGGTGGTTCTTCTCCGGGGTCTCGCACCAGTAGGCGGCGTCCACCCCGGTCAGCTTCTCGGTCGGGATGGCCGCGTCGTTGGCCCGCTCCAGGGAGGCGGAGACCTCCGGCGTGGCGTTGTCCGCGTCCGGCACCCAGAACTCGAAGCCGGCGTGCACGGCCGGCTCGAACGGGCCCGCCGGGTCGAGCAGGTCCTGCAGGCGCGGGCCCTCGGCCGGGGCGCGGCGGCCCTTCACCGGCGTACCCGGCTCGACCTCGAGGGCGCGCTGCAGGGTGTCGGCGAGGTCGCGGCTGATGTCGCCGGACGACGTGTCGTTCTGCAGGCCGAGCAGGACCGAGCCGTCGTCGCGGCGCAGCGCGGGCCACGCCATCGGCAGCACGGTGGCCAGGGACACCGAGGGAACGCCCTCGGGCAGCCCGTCCTTGAGGGTCAGCTCGACCGTGGCGGCGGGGACCAGCTCGCGCAGCGCGACCCAGTCGCACTCGCCGGGCAGGTCCTCGAAGGGGCGCTGCACCAGCTCGGTCACGGCGTGCGCCGCGGCCCTGCCGTGACACGCCTTGTAGCGGCGGCCCGAACCGCAGGGGCAGGGTTCGCGGGCGCCGACGACCGGGACCTCCCCGTCCTTGAGCTGCGGCTGCTGCTTGCCCTTGGGCTGCGGGCGCTTCTTGGCCATCTTGGGTGTCTCCCGGCTACGGCTCTGTTGCACTCATGTGTACGGGCGCGAGCCTAGCCGCTCGGGCATTCAGTCCAGGTCGTCGAAGGGGTCCGCGAAGGCGAGGTCCGATGTCGCGGCCGACGGGGCGGCGACGCGCGTAGCGAAATCCTCGTGCGCGTGCCCGGCCTGTACGACGACCCACACCGTCACCTCGCCGTGCACGTCGTCCCGGACTCCCCAGGTGTCGGCGAGCGCCGTGATGATGTTGAGCCCGCGACCGCCGTGCGCCGTGACCGACGGGGTGGCGGGGACCGGGCGGGTCGGGCCGCCGCCGTCCGTCACCTCGACCGTCAGCCGGCCCGTCGTGTCGACGTGCCACGCCGCTCGCACGTCACCGTCGCCCACCATCCCGCGGCCCAGCGGCCTGCCGTGCCGGCAGGCGTTGCTGAGCAACTCGGACAGGATCAGTACGGCATCGTCGACGACCGACTCCGACACCCCGCTCATGCGCAGCTGATCGCGCATCCGGTGTCTTGCTTCCCCCACGCCCGCAGGGCCATGGGGAACGGCCATGCTCGACGACGTGGGCACCTCCCGTGCCACCACCAACGCCACCCCCGAGACCTCCTTCGCCCCACGCCACGGTGTGGATGCCCCAATGGACTGGACCGGAAACCGGCCAATCCCCGTCCGGTGACGCACTCGTAACGATCGAATACGGACCGAACGCGCCGGTGCACACCCTGTAACGGGAGTTACCGGAGTCCTAGCCGGTCCAGTTGGGACAGAACTTGCTTGGGGCGGTTGGTGATGATGGCGTCGACCCCCAGTTCCGCACAGAGTTCGACATCCTCGGACTCGTTCACCGTCCAGACGTGCACCTGGTGTCCCGCGCGCTTCAGCTTCGCCACGTATCCGGGGTGGTTGCGCACGATCCGCATGGCGGGACCTGCGATGCGTACGCCCTCGGGCAGTCGGCCGTCGCGGTGGCGCGGCGAGACGAACTGCATCAGATAGACGGTCGGCAGCGTCGGGGACGCGGCCCGCACGCGGTGCAGCGAACGCGCCGAGAAGCTCATGACCCGGACCGGCGAGGGGCCCTCGGCGGGCGGCGCGTCGAGCCCGAAGCGCTTGAGCAGGTGGAGCAGCCGCTCCTCCACCTGGCCCGCCCATCGGGTGGGGTGTTTGGTCTCGATGGCGAGGCGCACCGGACGCCCCGATGCATTACTTTCGGCCACCAACTCAAGGAGCCGCTCCAGCGTGAGGACGGAGGTGTCCTCACCCGTGGAGCCCTCCCAGTCGGGGCCCTCGTCGGCCTCGCCGTGGTCGCTCTTCCAGGAACCGAAGTCCAGGGCGGCCAGATCGGCGAGTTCGAGCGCGGAGACGGCGCCCCGGCCGTTCGACGTACGGTTGACGCGGCGGTCGTGGACACAGACGAGGTGGCCGTCGGCGGTGAGGCGTACATCGCATTCGAGGGCGTCCGCACCGTCCTCGACCGCCTTCTTGTACGCGGCCAGCGTGTGCTCGGGAGCGTCTTCGGAGGCTCCGCGGTGGGCGACGACCTGGATCTGGTGCTGTCGTGCGAGGGTCACCGCGTCATCGTGCCATCACGGGGTACCCGACGGCTCGCCGGACCGTGGTCTCCCGGGACGCCCGACACACAGGATCGGCTTATGGTGCCCTGACAGCCCATGGGAAAAGCTGACTGCAGACAGATGCACCGTTGGCACAGCCAGGCCGTGACCGAGAACGCACAAAACGACAGCATGGACCGAGGAGAAGAGCTGTGAGCACCGAGAACGAGGGCAACGAGGTACCCCAGGCCCCGTCCGTGCCTCCTGCGCCGGTGGACGCTCCCGCTGTTCCCGCCGACTCCGCCGCGCCCGGTTCCGCCGCCGGCCCCTCCCCGGCCGGCGCCGACACCGGTGCCGTCGCACCCGCCGGGTCCGCCGGGTCCGCAGGGGAGCCGGGGCACCAAGGGGCGCATGCCGCTCCCGGTCACGCCCCTGCCCACACGCCCGCCCACACGCCGGCCCATGCCCCGGCCCCCGCGCACGCCGCCGCGGGCGCCCCGCAGGCCGCGTCCGGCGCCGGGAACTGGCCGCCGCCCCCGCCGCCCGCCGTGCCGTCGTACGCCACGGACGGCGGTTCCGGGTCCGGCTGGGGCGCGTCGTACCACCCGCAGGAGCCGAAGCCCGGCGGCCGGCGCGGCGGCCTGGTCGCCGCGGTGCTCGCCGCCGCCCTGATCGCGGGTGGCGTCGGCGGCGGCATCGGTTACTGGGCGGCCGAGCGCAACGACGGCGACACCAGTTCGACGACGGTCTCCGCCCCGGACACCCCCTCCGACCTCAAGCGCGAGCCCGGCACGGTCGCCAAGACCGCCAACGACGCGCTGCCCAGCGTCGTCACCATCGAGGCGCAGAGCGGCGGCGGCGAGGGCGGCACCGGCACCGGCTTCGTCTACGACACAGAGGGCCACATCCTCACCAACAACCACGTGGTGGCCTCGGCCGCCGAGGGCGGCAAGCTCCAGGTGACGTTCTCGAACGGCAAGAAGTACGCCGCCGAGGTCGTCGGCCGCGCCGAGGGCTACGACGTGGCGGTCATCAAGCTGAAGAACGCCCCGCAGGGCCTGAAGCCGCTGCGCCTCGGCAACTCCGACCGGGTGGCCGTCGGCGACTCGACCATCGCGATCGGCGCCCCCTTCGGCCTGTCGAACACCGTCACCACCGGCATCATCAGCGCCAAGAACCGCCCGGTGACCTCCAGCGACGGCGGGCAGAGCGGCAAGAGCTCGTACATGAGCGCCCTGCAGACCGACGCGTCCATCAACCCCGGCAACTCCGGCGGCCCGCTGCTCGACGCGCGCGGCGCGGTCATCGGCATCAACTCCGCGATCAAGCCCGCCGACAGCGGCGGCGGCCTCGGCGGCTCGGGCCAGTCGGGATCCATCGGCCTCGGCTTCGCGATCCCGGTCAACCAGGCCAAGCAGGTCGCCCAGCAGCTGATCAAGACCGGCCAGCCGGTCTACCCCGTGATCGGCGCCTCGGTCTCCCTCCAGCAGGAGGGCACGAACGGCGCGACGATCTCGCCGGAGGGCGCTGGCGGTTCGGACTCCGTCACCCCGAACGGCCCGGCGGCCAAGGCGGGCCTCAAGCCCGGCGACGTCATCACGAAGCTCGACGACATGGTGGTCGACAGCGGCCCGACCCTGATCGGCCAGATCTGGACACACAAGCCGGGCGACAAGGTCAAGATCACATACGAGCGCGGCGGCAAGGAGCACACGGTCGACGTGACCCTGGGCCAGCGCAAGGGCGACAGCTGACCCGCTAGTCTTGTCCCCGCGCCGTCCGGATTTCGTTCCGGTGGACGGCGCGGGGTGGGTTGCCCGAGCGGCCTAAGGGAACGGTCTTGAAAACCGTCGTGGTGCGAGCCACCGTGGGTTCAAATCCCACACCCACCGCTTGCAGGCCGGCGCGTGTGCCGGTCCAAAGGGTGTCTCTCTTTGAGAGGCACCCTTTTTCGTGGGCGCGTGGCTCACTTCGATCCGTGATGGTCGCGCCGTCCGCCCGTGGCCGGTACGGAGCTCCGGCAGGGAGATGCGGAGACCAGCCGGTCGACGCGGGCTGGGCGCAGTGGCCCGAACGCGACCGGCGGCCGGGCACCCGCGGGTTTCACGGGTGGACGGGGGTACGCGTCTGTGGGCCAGGAGCTGATCCGGGAGAGCGCGAAGGTCGCCCTTCATGTGAAGGAGCACGGTCCGCTGTCCATCGCGACGGCCGGCGCGACGCTGCCGGAGGCGGAGCGGGCCCGGAGCACCGGCATGGTGCGGTTCTGTGACCGCGTGAACCGGTACGCGGACCGGGCGGGCGCCGAAGCCGCCGTCAAGGCCACCCCGGAGATCTCCGCCGGACCCGGCTACCGGGCCTGGACGATCTCCAACGGCCTCGCCAGCCTCTTCCAGGCGTGAAGTGCCGCCCCCAGCCCATGTGTTGTCGGGCATTGCGTGTCGACTTGGGGGCGGGAACAGTGAGGGGTGTCTGCACCGTACCTTCACACTGGAGGCTGTATTGGACCGTAACGGCCACGAGCGCCCGGAGGAGGCGACTGCCGCGCATGACGCGGTCGCCGAACTCAAGGAAGAGGTGGCACAGCTGCAGCAGGCTGTGCACTCGCACGCGATCGTGGACCAGGCGATCGGGCTTCTCGTCGGCCTCGGACGGATCACTCCGGACGAGGCGTGGGACGTACTGCGCGAAGTCTCCATGAACACGAACACCAAACTGCGCGAGGTCGCCCAGACCTTGATCAGCTGGGGATGCAACGGAGCTCTCCCCGGTGACATTCGCGCAGAGCTCGAACGCCGCCTGATGCACGAACGCGCCACCAGCCAGTGTGCGGATGCCCAGACCCCGCCCGCCTCACTCGCCTGATACTGAGGTCGCCCCCCTTCCCGTCCGGCAAGAGGGGCGACCCGCAGGCTCGCCGCCGATCAGCACCGCCGACGCCCCGAGCGGGCCGCTCCGCGTGCTCCGCCGCGTACGCGCGACCTGGTCGGCCCCGAACTTCGACTCCTTCTCCCGTCTCCGTGTAGCGGCGGACTTCATGGGGACCCGGCAGACAACGCGGCACTCACGCCCCGGGACGTGGCGCCGCCAGGTCGTCCGCTTCGGCAGTGAGGCGGAACGGCCGCCGCGGGGCCGCCTGTTCCGCGTGGTCCGACTGTTCCCTCTGTTCCGTCTGTCCCTCGGGGCGTGTGGGCCGGATGCGGGGCGTCGGTGCTCTGAGCGCGGGGCGGCGGGCCGTGGGGGCGGCATCGCGCCGGTGATGGTCAAGATTCCCGGGGTTACGGGTCCGTCCCAGCGCGCGGTGACTCCGTACGGGAGCGGAACGGCCGGCGCAACCGGCCTGCCGACGGGTCGACGGCGCACTCCTGAACGGCGTGGCGCACGTGTGTTCGGGCCCTGTTTGCCGAGGTCGGGCGAGGGTCGGGCAGGGGCGGGGGAAGGGCGGGGCGCGGGTGGGGCGGGGGCCGTGGTGATGCTCGTCGGGCGGGCCCGCGCGTGTAACAGGAGTGTCTTAGGGGGCAGTTGGTCGGAACGGTCCGGCGCGCAGGACCGCTCCTGGTGGTCAGTAACGCTCGCTCGTACCGACCCGGTCCGAGCGGCCGGCACCTCCCACCGACCCTGAGGAAGAAACGATGCGCGTTCACAAGCTCACTCTCGCCGCCGCCCTGGCCGTTGTCGCGAGCCTCTCGCTGACCGCCTGCAACGGCGACGACGTGGCGCAGAACGACCCGTCGGCCGCGCCCACCGGGGCTTCCTCGAACGGTGGCTCGGGCTCGGGCGGTTCGGACCAGGGCGGTTCGAACGAGGGTGGTTCGAACGAGGGCGGTTCGGAGCAGGGTGGCGGCAAGGACTCCGCGGGGGAGGACGGCTCCGGCGCGGCCGCGGGCAGCGGCTCCGACTCGAACTCCAAGGTCGGCAAGTGCACCACCGACGACCTGGTCATCACCGCCTCGGACAGCTCGGCCGGAGACGACGAAGAAGGCCTCGTCGCGGTCGAGTTCCACAACGGCGGCGGCAAGGACTGCTCCCTGTCCGGCTACGCGGGCGTCGACCTGAAGACCAGCGAAGGAGACCTGTCCGCCAAGCGCAGCGGCCAGGCGGCGAGCCCGATGACCCTCAAGGACGGCGAGCGGGTGTACTTCGGCGTCTCGTACCCGATGAACAACTCGGGCGGCTCCGGCGTCAGCGTCTCCAAGCTCGTGGTGACCCCTCCCGGTGACACGAAGTCCGTCACCCTCGACTGGCCGGGCTCCGGCACCCTGCCCGTCACCGACGGCGCCGGCTCCCCCGTCAAGGTCGGCCCGATGGGCAGCGCGGGCCAGGGCGGCGCGAGCTGAACCGTACGCGCCGCTGTGGGTTCACCTCAGGGGGTGCCTCTCGTCGAGGGGAACCCTTTCACGTGGGCGCGCGCCCACGCGCTGGCGTTCGTTCGGTCCGTCATCGGGTGAGTGCTCGTGCGATCCGGTCGAAGTCATCGAGGAGCGCGGTCAGGCGTGCCTCGGGGATCGCCTCGACCATGCGGGCCTCGATCGCGTAGACCGCCTCCTGTGCCGAAGTCAGCCGGCGGCGGCCCTCGTCGGTGAGGGACGCGGGGCGGGCCCGGCCCGTCTCGACGCTGGCCGGACGGGTGAGCAGGTCCGCGTCCTGGAGCCCGCGCAGGACGACGTTCATGGACTGGCGGGTGACGAAGGTGGCCCGGGCGAGCTCCGCGTTGGAGAGGCCGGGCCTGGCGGAGAGCACTTCCAGGCAGGAGTACTGCGGCACGGTGAGGCCGTGCTCGCGCAGCGCCTGGTCCATGGCGCCGCGCAGGGCCGCGTGGGCGCGCTTGAGGCGGTAGCCGATGTGGTCCAGTACGTCCTCGGCCGGGTGCGGCGGCTCGACCCGCGGGGTTGTCTCGTCCTCCATGTCAATATTTTGACATGCGTGAGGAGCGGGCATAGCGTCGACAATGTCAAAGTCCTGACATTGCTGGTTCTGGCATTGCTGGTTCTGGGATCGCTGGTCCTGAGATCGATCGCCGGATCTGGCGCCAGGGCTTCACGTCGCTTCGAGGAGGACCCCATGTCCGTCGGCATCGATGGCCCCGCCTTCATCGCTCTCCAGGTCCGCGACCTGGCGTCGGCCGCCGAGTTCTGCGAGAAGAACCTCGGCCTGCGCCGTGCCCCCGCCTCGCCGCCCGGCGCGGTCGTCTTCGCCACCGAGCCGATCTCCTTCGCGGTGCGCGAGCCGCTGCCCGGCACGGACCTGGACGCCGGCGCCCCGGGTCTCGGCGTCGCCCTCTGGTTCTCCACCCCGGACACCCGGGCCTTCCACGACCGCCTCACCGCGAACGGCGTCGAGATCCGCACGCCGGTCACCGACAGTCCGTTCGGCCCGATGTTCTCCTTCGTGGGACCCGAGGGGTACGTCCTGACCGTGCACCAGGCGGCCTGACCGCAGCCGCGCGGCGTCCTACGCGTGGCCCGTGAGGCGGGCCGCCGAGGCGATCGTCGAGCGTGCCTCGTGCTCGGTGAGGCCGACGCGGACGGCGGCGTCCGTGAGCCGGGGGGCCAAGGTCTCGCCGATGTCGTTCTCGTACGCGCGGCAGGCGGCCCAGAAGAGACGGGTGTTGCGCTGGCCCTCGTGCGCCGCGAGGACGAACTGCACGAGCCCGTGCCCGCGTTGGGCAACCGTGTCCGGGGACGCGGAGGGTGTTCCTCCGGAGGGGCGGGGCGCGTACTCGTGGGACGCGCGCGGTGGGGGCATGAGCAGGCGCAACAGGGACGGCGGGCAGGCGGCGGGCGGCAGGTGGGCCGTTCCGGGAACGGTGCCGTAGACGCCGCGCTCGGTCCGGGAGCCGGGGCCGACGAGGTAGCCGCCCGCGCCCCGGATGTCGATGCCGGGGGCGAGCCGGCCCGCGGAGTTGGGGACCGCGGCGTCGGCGGGTCCGGTCAGCCAGATGTGGCGGCCGCCGCTGGGCGTGGTCACGACGACGGTGTCGGGGATCGTGAAGAGGTGGCGCAGCGCCAGTTCGCGCAGGGCCGCCGAGGCGTCCGCACCGGACTTGGTGTCCAGGTCGATGCCGATCAGGTGGTGCGGCGGCAGCCCGCAGGCGATGCCGTAGCCGGTGGCCCAGGGGGCGGCGGCGAAGAGTTCGCGGATGCGCCGGGGGTCGGTGGACGCGTCGTGCACGCCGTGCCCGATGCGGCCGCATTCGCCGTGGCAGAGGACGGGGTGCTGATCGTCGTGGTGGGGGGAGCGCAGGGCCGGGAGCTTGGTGCGGGACAGCGGCAGCACTGCCAGGCCGCGCTCGGCGGCGGACAGGGCGTGGGCGAGCGCGAGGGTGGTGGCATGGCGATCGGTGGTGGCCATGACTTCAGTTTCGTACGTATGTTCGAAGAAGGGAAGAGGGAGCGGGTGGCGACTCGCCCGGGGAGCGCGGTCTGAGCGGGGCGGCGCCCCTTCGTGAGGGGCCTTCGGGGCCCTTCCCGGGAGGGCTGGCGGAACGCTTCGCCTCCTGCGGCATCTGGCCTGAGCTGGAGTTCGACGGAGCCCGTGCGGAGTCGTGCGGGGGATTTGGGGGCGCGAAGCGCGTTTATCGACTTGTCCTCACGCTTGCGGGGGAATCGGGGCTTCCGGGGTGGTTCGCCGGGGATTCGGTGGGCAACTCTGGTCTCGCGACGTCGTGCAGAACTCCAAGGCGGTCGGCCAACCTCCTTGGAAAAAGCCGTACTTCTGGTACGTCCGGGACTCCTCCGGCGCGTACCTCCTGCTCTGGAGGAATTGACATGGCAAGCATCCGCACCGCCCGCTTCATCGCCGCTGCCGCCGCCCTGCCGCTGGCTGCCGCGCTCTTCACGGGCATCGCGACGGCCGACAACGGCTCGTTCGCGAACAACGGATCAAACGCGGGTGTGGCGACCGTGAACGGCAGTGGCGTCGGCCACAACAACAGCGGCAACTCGTCCACGACGCAGCAGCAGGCCGTCGGCAACGGTGCCTCCAACCAGAGCAACACCGCCCAGGTGAACGGCTCCGCGTTCACGGCGATCGACCAGTCGAACGAGAACATCGCGGTCAACTTCACCGAGCTCTGGTGAACCGATAGCCCTCGGAGCCGCTCGGGACGGCTCCGTGGGGGATCGTTTGTGGGGTGTGACGACCCGTGCGGCGGTGCTTCGGCGCCGCCGCACAGGCGTGTTCGGGGGTGGAGCTGCCGCACAGGCGTGTTCGGGCACGGGGCGAGGCGGCGTCGGGGGATCTCTTGGTGTCGGCACCGGGTCTGGGTTGGTGCCGGCACCGGGTCTGGGTGATCTCTTGACACCGGCACCGAATCTGACGGACAGTCAGAAACCCTTGTCGGTACGAGATGGAGAGGCCGCCACCGTGCACCTCGCCCCCACCGAACGCCAGCTCCGCCTGCGTGCCGAACTGCGCGCGTACTTCCGGGACGTGATGCCCGAAGGCCCGCCCGGCAGCGGGGACGCGCCGGGACAGCGCCGGCTGCTGCGGCGCATCGGTGCCGACGGGCTGCTCGGGCTCGGCTGGCCCGTCGAGTACGGCGGCCAAGGGCGCGGCGCCGACGAGCAGTTCGTCTTCTTCGACGAGGCCCACCGCGCGGGCGCACCCGTGTCGATGGTCACCCTGAACACCGTCGGGCCGACCCTCATGAAGTACGGCACCGAGGAGCAGAAAGCCACCTTCCTGCCCCGCATCCTCCAGGGCGACCTCGTCTTCGCGATCGGCTACAGCGAGCCCTCCGCCGGCACGGACCTGGCCTCGCTGCGGACCCGGGCCGTGCGTGACGGGGACGGCTGGCTGATCGACGGCCAGAAGATCTTCACCTCGAACGCCCAGAACGCCGACTGGATCTGGCTGGCCTGCCGCACCGACCCCGAGGCCCCCAAGCACCGGGGCATCTCGATCCTCCTCGTGCCGACCGACGCGCCCGGCTTCTCCTGGACGCCGATCGACACGGTGGGCGGACTGACGACGACGGCCACGTACTACGACGGGATCCGGGTGCCGGCCGCGAACCTCGTCGGCGAGGAGAACGAGGGCTGGGGCCTCATCACCAACCAGCTCAATCACGAGCGGGTGGCGCTCGCCGCCATCGGCATGCAGGCCGAGGACTTCTACGCGGCGGCCCTCGCCGCCGCCCGCGTCCCCGATCCGGTGACGGGCGAGCGTCGGGTTGACGCGCCGTGGGTCCGTTCCAGGCTGGCCGAGGTGCATGCCCGGCTGGCGGCAACGCGCCTGCTCAACTGGCGTTTGGTGGGCGATGTGGGGGCGGGCCGACTGGCACCCGGCGACGCGAGCGGCGTGAAGTTCGCGGGAACCGAATCGGCGGTGGAGGTGTACCGAATGTGTCAGGAGATCACGGGCGAGGCGGGGCTGGTGCGAGCCGGTTCGCCGGGCGGTCTCGGAGACGGCGAGCTGGAGCGGATGAACAGGGCCGCGCAGATCAACACGTTCGGGGGCGGGGTGAGCGAGGTGCAGCGCGAGATCGTCGCGACGATGCGGCTCGGCATGCGGAGGGGACGACGGTGAAGGACATCGCGTACGAGGAGTTGCGGGCGTTCGAAGGCAGGGCGGCGGAGGAGACGGGCCGAGGCAAGGACCCGGTCAACCGGCCGATGATCAGGCACTGGTGCGAGGCGATGGGCGACACCCACCCCGGGTACGCGGGCGCGGACGCGGTGGCGCCGCCGACGATGCTCCAGGCCTGGACGATGGGCGGCCTCTCGGCGAACGGCGGACGGTTCGTCGCCCACGACGAGCTGTTCGCGCTGCTCGACGGCGCGGGGTACACCTCGGTGGTGGCGACCGACTGCGAGCAGGAGTACCTGCGGCCGCTGCGCCCCGGTGACGAGATCACCTTCGACGCGGTCATCGAGTCGGTGTCGCCACGCAAGACGACCAAGCTCGGCACGGGGCACTTCGTCACGACGCGGATGGACGTCCACGCGGCCGGCCGACTGGCGGGGACGCACCGCTTCCGCATCCTCAAGTACGCCCCGGCGGAGCGGAAACCGAAGGGCAAACGCCCGCGCCCCGTCGTCAACCGGGACAACGCGGGATTCTGGGACGGCGTCGCGGCCCACCGCCTCCTGATCCAGCGCTGCGAGGGCTGCGGGACGCTCCGCTTCCCCTGGCTGCCCGGCTGCAACGGATGCGGCTCGCAGGAATGGGACACGGTCGAGGCGAGCGGCGAGGGCACGGTCTACTCGTACGTGGTGATGCACCATCCGCCCTTCCCGGCCTTCGACCCCCCGTACGCCGTGGGGCTGATCGAGCTGGCGGAGGGCGTGCGCATCGTCAGCAACGTGACCGGGGTGCCCTACGACAAGGTGCGGATCGGGATGCCGGTCCGGCTGGAGTTCCGGACGGTGGACGCGGAGTGGGAGATCCCGGTGTTCCGGGCCCTGGGCGACGACGCGGGCGGTGAGGGCTGACATGGACTTCACGCCCACGGAGGAGCAGGCGGCGGCCCGCGATCTCGCCGCGGAGATCTTCGCCGATCTGGCCACGCCGGAGCGGCTCGCGGCGGCGGGGACCGGTTCGGACGCGGAGCTGTGGAAGGCGCTGTGCGCGGCGGGGCTGGCGGACGCGGTGCGGGACATCGGGCTGCTCGGCCTCGTGCTCCTCCTGGAGGAGCAGGGGCGGGTGACGGCCCAGGTGCCGTTCGCGGCGAGCTGTGTCTACGGCCTGCTCGCGGTGTCCGCGCACGGTACGGCCGAGCAGCGGGACCGCCTGCTGCCCGGACTGTGCCAGGGCAGCACGGTCGCGACGGGGGCGTTGCCGGCCCGGGGCGGGGTGGAGACTGCCCCGGACTCGGACTCGGACGCGGACTCGGACGCGGACTCGGAATCGGTTTCGGTTTCGGACTCGGTTTCGGGCAGGAGCGGGGTGCTGAGCGGCACCGTGCCGTGGGTGCCGTGGCTGAGGGACGCGACGTTGGTCCTGGTGGCGGCGGCCGACCGGAGCCTGTGGCTGGTGCGGGTCGCCGACGCGCGGGTGGAGCCGGTCGAGCTGACCGCACCCTGGGCGGCGGGGCGTCTCGTCCTGGACCGGACGCCGGGGGAGCGGCTCGGCGGGCCCGCCGCGTACGAGGAGGCGCGGGCCGCCGCGCGGACGGCCTTCGCCGGACTGCAGGCCGGGGTGTGCGCGGGGTCCCTGGCCCGCGCGGTGGCCCATGCGAACGAGCGGGAGCAGTTCGGGCGTCCCCTCGCCGCGAAGCAGGGCGTGCAACTGCGCGCCGCCGACGCCTACATGGACACCGAGGCGATTCGCGTCACGGCCTACGAGGCGGCCTGGCGTCGCGACACCGGTCTGCCCTACGACACGCACGCGCTCACCGCGGCCTGGTGGGCGTCGGAGGCGGGCAGGCGCGTCGTGCACGCGGGCCAGCACCTGCACGGCGGCATGGGCGCCGACCTCGACCATCCGGTGCACCGGCACTTCCTGTGGGGGCGGCAGCTGGACGCGTATCTGGGGTGCGGGAGCGAAGTCCTCCAAGAACTGGGCGAGTTGATCGCGAAGGGAGAATCGGAGTGACGACACAACCCGGCCCGACGGCGAGTTCCGGCATGACGGCAAGACAGGGATCGACGGCCGGACAGGGCTCGACGGCGAAGCGGGGCGCGACGGCGAAGCGGGGCGCGACGGTGGCGCAGGGCTTGACCGTGGCGCAGGGCGAGGAACTGCCGCCGCTGGAGATCCCGATCACGCGCACGCTGATCGTCTCCGGAGCGATAGCCTCCCGCGACTACCAGGACGTGCACCACGACGCGGAGCTCGCACAGGGGAAGGGCTCCCCCGACGTCTTCATGAACATCCTGACGACCAACGGCCTCGTCGGGCGGTACATCACCGACCACTTCGGCCCCGACGCCGTCCTGCGCAAGGTCGCGATCAGACTCGGCGCGCCCAACTATCCGGGGGACACGATGGTGCTGACCGGCACGATCGAGAAGGTCGAGCCCGCACACGTGGCCGCGACCGAGCCCGCACCTGAGCCCGCATCCGAGCCCGCATCCGAGGGTGACGCGAACGCCCTCGTGCGGGCCGTAGTCCGGGTCGTCGGGGCCAACGGCATCGGCAACCACGTCACCGGCACGGTCACCGTGACCGTCCCCGCGGGAGGCGCCGCATGAGCGCCCGTACCCGCGACAGCCTCGGCGGAAAGGCCGCGATCGTCGGCATCGGGGCCACGGAGTTCTCCAAGGACTCGGGGCGCAGCGAGCTGAAGCTGGCCGTGGAGGCGGTCGGCGCGGCGCTCGACGACGCCGGGCTCACCCCCGCCGACGTCGACGGCATGGTCACCTTCACCATGGACACCAACCCCGAGATCACGGTCGCCCAGGCGGCCGGCATCGGGGAGTTGTCCTTCTTCTCCCGCATCCACTACGGCGGCGGCGCGGCCTGCGCCACCATCCAGCAGGCGGCGCTCGCGGTGGCGAGCGGAGTGGCCGAAGTCGTCGTCTGCTACCGCGCGTTCAACGAACGCTCCGGGCGCAGGTTCGGCTCCGGGGTGCAGCAGCGTGAGCCGTCGGCGGAGGGCGCCGCCCTCGGCTGGAACCTGCCGTTCGGGCTGCTGACGCCCGCCTCCTGGGTGGCGATGGCCGCCCAGCGCTACCTCCACACGTACGGTCTGACGCCGGACGCCTTCGGCCACGTCGCCGTCACCGACCGGAAGTACGCGGCGACCAACCCGGCGGCCTACTTCCACGGGAAGCCGATCACCCTCGCGGACCACGCCGCCTCGCGCTGGATCGTCGAGCCCCTGCGGCTCCTGGACTGCTGTCAGGAGACGGACGGCGCCCAGGCGATCGTCGTCACGAGCGTGGAGCGGGCCCGCGACCTCCCCCGTCCGCCGGCCGTGATCGCGGCGGCCGCCCAGGGCGCGGGCCGCGCGCAGGAGCAGATGACCAGCTTCTACCGCGACGACCTCAGCGGGCTGCCCGAAATGAGCGTGGTGGCGCGGCAGTTGTGGCGCACCTCGGGTCTTTCGCCGGACGACATCGACGTGGGGATCCTCTACGACCACTTCACACCGTTCGTGCTGATGCAGCTGGAGGAATTCGGGTTCTGCGCGGCCGGCGAGGCGGCGGGCTTCGTCGCCGAGGAACGGCTGCCCCTGAACACGCACGGAGGCCAGCTCGGGGAGGCCTACCTCCACGGCATGAACGGCATAGCGGAAGCGGTCCGACAGGTGCGCGGCACGTCCGTGAACCAGATACCGGGCGCCGCGCGCACCCTGGTCACCGCGGGCACGGGGGTCCCCACATCGGGGCTGATTCTGGGGGCGGACGGCTGAACGCGGCGCGTCTGTGGGCCCGGGACCGGGCCACGGGCCGTTCACTCGCCGTATGCGTCTCCGGAAGATGATCATTGGACTCGTCCTGACGGTCCTCACGGCCCTGACCGTGGAGCTGGCGGCGGCGCCACCGGGCTCCGCGCACGAGCGAACCACCGGCCACGACCGCACCACCGGCCACGACCGCACCACCGGCACGGAAGGGAGTGCGAGCGGGGCGGGTGTCCGGGCAGCCGCGAAGACGTCGATCTTCCGCGGCTGGGCCTTCGACACGTGCGACACCCAGTCCGTCGACACCATGCGGCGCTGGCGGCACTCCAGCTACCGCGCCGTCGGTATCTACTACGCGGGCCGCGGCCGGGCCTGCAAACGCCAGAGCGAGCTGAACCACGCCTGGATGCGCGCCGTGCGGCGGATGGGCTGGCGGGTCCTGCCGGTGTACGTCGGCTCGCAGTCGCCGTGCGTCATCGCGAAGAACAAGAAGCACGTGCGCATGGGGCGCCACCCCTGGCAGCAGGGGAGGAAGGAAGGGCGCGACGCGGTACGCAGGGCGAAGACGTTCGGCATCCGGCCGCACAGCCCGCTCTACCTGGACATGGAGGCCTACACCTACCGCAAGAAGAAGTGCGCGCGCACCACGCTCTCCTTCATCCGTTCCTGGGACCGCGAGGTGCGCAGGCTCGGCTACGTCCCCGGCTTCTACAGCAGCGCCGACTCCGGGGTGCGGCACCTGGAGACGGCACGGCGGGCGGGCGTGCGTGACCTGCCGACGGTCATGTGGTTCGCGCGCTGGCACACCCGGCCGCACCTGTACCGCGAGCCGGTGCTGAGCCCCGCCGCGTGGCGCCCGGCCCGGCGTATCCACCAGTACGCGGGGAACGTGAAGGAGCGCCACGGCGGGCGCACCCTGGTGATCGACCGCAATCTGGTGCACGCTCCCGTGGCACGCGTCGGCTAGCGGGTCCGTCGTCCCGGCGCGCGGTGCGCCGGGGTGTTCTCGGGGGCGAACCCTCAGGGGGACGCTCCGCCTCCTCCACCTGTAGGAGGTGGAGCCACCCCCACTCGTACAACCTGAGGCGGACACGGCTTCGGGACCTGCGGCCGATCCGCAGAAGTAGGGGGCACTTCTAGCGTGGAGCCATGACCGCATCCATGGTGTCCGTGTGCACCAGCGCATCGAAGGCCGCGACACGGGGCGCGGGCCCGGCGCGGGCCACGGGGCCCTCCGCGTACCCGTCGTTCGCGTCCTACGTACGGGCCCGCCAGTCCGTACTGCTGCGCACCGCCCGCTCGCTGACCGCGAATCCGAGCGATGCCGAGGACCTGCTGCAGACCGCGCTCACCAAGACGTACGTGGCGTGGGACCGGATCGAGGACCATCGCGCCCTCGACGGCTATGTGCGCCGGGCCCTCCTGAACACGCGCACGTCGCAGTGGCGCAAGCGCAAGGTCGACGAGTTCGCGTGCGACGAGCTGCCGGAGCCCGAGGTGACGCCGGCGGGGGACCCGGCCGAGCAGCAGGTGCTCCGCGACGCCATGTGGCGCGCGATCATGAAGCTGCCCGCGCGGCAGCGGGCGATGGTCGTCCTCAGGTATTACGAGGATCTCAGTGAGGCGCAGACCGCCGACGTGCTCGGGGTGTCCATCGGCACCGTCAAGAGCGCGGTGTCGCGCGCCCTCGGCAAGCTCCGCGAGGACCCGGAGCTCACGCCGGTCCGCTGAGCGGGGCGCACGCCGGTCGGCCGAGCGGTCGCGGCCGATGATCGATCATCCCCTGGAGTAGTGACATACCAAGCGGTATGCGCGCAGAATCAGCGCAACCCTTACTGCCGCGTAGGCGATGTCGCCCCAGGAGGACGCCGTGCTGAGCACGATGCAGGACGTACCGCTGACCGTCACCCGCATCCTCCGGCACGGCATGACCGTGCACGGGACCTCGCAGGTCACGACCTGGACCGGGGACGGCGCGCCCCAGCGCCGCAGTTACCGCGAGCTCGGTGAGCGCACGGCCCAGCTCGCCCACGCCCTGCGCGAGGACCTCGGTGTCGCGGACGACGAGCGCGTGGCGACCTTCATGTGGAACAACGCCGAGCACGTCGAGGCCTACTTCGCGGTGCCCTGTATGGGCGCCGTGCTGCACACCCTGAACCTGCGGCTGCCCGCGGAGCAGCTGGTGTGGATCGCCCACCACGCGGCCGACCGCGTCCTCATCGTCAACGGCTCCCTCCTCGGCCTGCTCGCGCCGCTCCTCCCGCAGCTGACCACGGTCGAGCACCTGGTGGTCTCGGGCCCCGGCGACCGTTCCCTCCTTGCGGGCTGCCACGCGCAGGTGCACGAGTACGAGGACCTGATAGCCGGCAAGCCCACCGTCTACGACTGGCCCGAGCTCGACGAGCGTGCCGCGGCCGCCATGTGCTACACCTCCGGCACCACCGGCGACCCCAAGGGCGTCGTCTACTCGCACCGCTCCATCTACCTGCACTCCATGCAGGTCAACATGACCCAGTCGATGGGTCTGACGGACTCGGACACCTCGCTGGTCGTCGTCCCGCAGTTCCACGTCAACGCCTGGGGGCTGCCGCACGCCACCCTCATGACCGGCGTCAACATGCTGATGCCGGACCGCTTCCTGCAGCCCGCCCCGCTCGCCGAGATGATCGAGTCGGAGCGCCCCACGCACGCGGCCGCCGTCCCCACCATCTGGCAGGGCCTGCTCGCCGAGCTCACCGCGAAGCCCCGTGACGTCAGCTCGCTCGGCCAGGTCACCATCGGCGGCTCGGCCTGCCCGCCCTCCCTGATGGAGGCCTTCGACCGGCTCGGCATGCGGGTCTGCCACGCCTGGGGCATGACGGAGACGTCGCCGCTCGGCACGGTCGCCCGCCCGCCGGCCCACGCCGTCGGCACCGACGAGGAGTTCGGCTACCGGCTCACGCAGGGCCGCTTCCCCGCCTCGGTCGAGGGCCGGCTGGTCGGACCCGGCGGCGAACACCTGCCGTGGGACGGCGAGTCCGCCGGTGAGCTGGAGGTGCGCGGCCCCTGGATCGCGGGCGCCTACTTCGGCGGCGCGGGCGGCGAAGCCCTCCGGCCCGAGGACAAGTTCAGCGAGGACGGCTGGCTGAAGACCGGCGATGTCGGCGTGATCACCCCCGACGGCTTCCTGACCCTCACCGACCGGGCCAAGGACGTCATCAAGTCCGGCGGCGAGTGGATCTCGTCGGTCGACCTGGAGAACGCCCTCATGTCCCACCCGGACGTCGCCGAGGCCGCGGTCGTCGCCGTGCCCGACGACAAGTGGGGCGAACGCCCGCTCGCCACGGTCGTGCTGAAGGAGAACGCGACCGCCGACTACGCCGCTCTGCGCGACTTCCTCGCCGGCAGCGTCGCCAAGTGGCAGCTTCCCGAGCGCTGGGCGATCATCCCCGCCGTACCGAAGACCAGCGTCGGCAAGTTCGACAAGAAGGTGCTGCGCAGGCAGTACGCGGACGGCGAGCTGGACGTCACGCGGCTCTGACGCGACGGGACCGGCGGGACCGGCGGGACCGGCGGGACCCGCGGGACCGGCCGGACCGGCTGTCCCCGAGCCCCGCACCGCGCCCGGCAGCCGGGCGAGCCCCGCGAAGAGCGGTCCTGACCGCCGGCGGCGGTGCTCGGCGGGCAGTACGGCGGCGGCAGCGAGCCGGAGCGGCGCCGTGAGGACGGCGGCACCCACGAAGACGTAACGCCCCCCGAAGGCCTGGCCGCCGAGGCCGACGAGGACACAGGTCGTGACGCTGCCCGTGAACAGGCCGGCTGCCGGGCCGCCGCGGCACGGCTGGCCCGCCGGTGCGCGGGCGCCCGCTCTGCGACCAGTGGTACGAGCAGCCTCGGCACGACCGTCGCGGCGGACGCCACCGCCGTGACGAGGGAGGGCGCCGCGACGAGCCTGCGGCGGGTCCTGGTCGGGGACGAGGACGAGGGCGAGGACGAGGGCGACGATCGCGAGCGGCCGCGCGCCTCGATCAAGGCGGCGGTGCGGCGGACAACGGCCTGGCCGACGGCAGCCCGTTCACGTCCCGGCCGCCGCGCGCGGCCAGTCGCGGCACCCCCGGCCGACCTCGGCCGACCTCGGCCAACCCCCGCCGGCCGCCGCTAGTTCGTGCCGATCTTCGCCAGCAGGTCCACGATCCGGTCCTGCACCTCGCCGCTGGTGGACCGCTCCGCCAGGAACAGCACGGTCTCGCCCGCCGCGAGCTTGGGGAGCTCCGTGTCGTCGACGGCCGCCGTGTAGACGACCAGCGGCGTGCGGTTCAACTGCCCGTTCGCGCGCAGCCAGTCCACGATCCCGGCCCTGCGGCGGCGCACCTGGAGCAGGTCCATCACCACGAGGTTCGGCCGCATCTGGGCCGCGAGCGTCACCGCGTCCGCGTCGCTCTCGGCCCGCGCGACCTGCATGCCGCGCCGCTCCAGCGTCGCGGTCAGGGCGAGCGCGATCTCCTCGTGCTCCTCGATGAGCAGGACGCGCGGCGGGTGCTGCTCGCTGTCGCGCGGCGCGAGCGCCTTCAGGAGTACGGCGGGGTCGGCGCCGTACGCCGCCTCCCGCGTCGCCTGGCCGAGCCCCGCCGTCACCAGCACGGGCACCTCGGCGGCCACCGCGGCCTGCCGCAGCGACTGCAGCGCGGTGCGCGTGATGGGACCGGTCAGCGGGTCGACGAAGAGCGCCGCGGGGAACGCCGCGATCTGCGCGTCGACCTCCTCCCGCGAGTGCACGATCACCGGACGGTAGCCGCGGTCGCTGAGCGCCTGCTGCGTGGTCACGTCGGGCGCGGGCCACACCAGCAGCCGACGCGGGTTGTCCAGCGGCTCGGGCGGCAACTCGTCGTCCATCGGCCGGGGGTGCGGCTGGTTCGCGACCTCGACGGCGCCACCGGGGCCGTCCAGCGGCTCGGGACCCTCGTCGGCGTCCTGGTCCGGTGCGCCGATCGCGTACGACCGCCCGGTGCCCTCGGTCGCGGACGCGATGCGGGACTGCGGGTGCGCCGGAGTGTGCGACTGGGCCTGGGCCTGGGCCTGGGGCTGCGACTGGGCCTGCGGGTGCGGGCGCGCCGATGCCTCGGGGCGCTCGTCGGCCGTGGGCTCGGGTGGCGTGGCCAGCCTGCGCCGACGCCCGGACCCCCCGAGCGTGTGCGACTGCGAGCCCTGACCCTGACTCTGCCCCTGGGCCTGCCCCTGTCCCTGGGCCTGCCCCTGTCCCTGGGCCTGCTGCGGCGACTCGCCGGAGGCCTCCGGCGCGGGCATCGGACCCGCCACCCGCGATCGCCCCTGCGAGGTCTGCGAGGTCTGCGCGGCCTGCTCGGGTCCCTCGGGCCGCTGAGCCTGGGGCGGCAGCGGGGGCTGCGGCGACTGCGGGATCCGGGCGTTCCGCGGGGGGTGCGGGCCCTGCCCGGGTACGGCCGTACCGCCCTGCGCCCCGCCCTGCTGATCGGTGATCTGCTGGCCGAACGGCACGCCCTGCCCGAGCGTGCGCACGCTGAACGCGCGCCCCTGCGTCGAGTTGGGGTCACCGGTCCCGGCCTCCGCGGGCAGCGGCTGGGCCGCCCTGGCCGGCCCACCGCGGTCTGCGCGGTCGGCGTGCTCAGCGCGGTCGGCGCGCTCGGGCGGGAGCGCGGTGCCGCGGGCCTGCGCGGGCACTCCGCCGGGCGGCGTGGTGCCGTCGGGCCACGGCTGCGGCGCGGGCAGCGGCCCGGTTCCGGCACCCTGGCCGGCCTGGCCGCCCTGGGGCTCGTTCCCGGAGCCCTGATGGCCCGGAGCGGGGGTCCCCTGCGGGGGCGTCCCCTGGGCCGCCGGTGCGGGCGCCCCCTGCGCCGGGGCGCGGTGGCCCGTCGGAGCCTGCGTCGGGTGGGGCTGCGGCGGCGTGTGGTCGTCGTCGGCGCCGCGTACGGCCGGGGCGTGGTGCCCGGGGACCTGTTGCCCGGGGACCCGCTGCCCCGGCGCGTCCCCCTGGCCGGGTGCGCGGTCCGCCGTGGCGGGCGGCAGCGCGAAGACGCGTCCGCTGTTCGCCTCCTCCGCCGCGGCCCGCTCCTTGGCGGCGGCCAGCGCACGCCGTGCCCGCCGACCCGTGGGCCGCGCGGCGTCGCCGTGTCCGGACTCCACCGCGGCGAGCTCCGTGCCCGGAACGCCGCCAGAGGTCTCCGCCGAACCGGAGGCCAGCGCGGGCAGCGCGTGCCGCTCGCCGGCCCTCCGCGCACGACGCCCGGCCCCTTCGGCGGGCACGGGGACGCCCTGCGGCGGCACCGTCTCGCCCAACGCGGCCGACCCGGCAGCGTGTTCGGCGGCCGTCATCACGGAGCCCTCGGCGGCGCTCGGCCGGCCGCGTCGCCGTCCGGTACCGCCACCGGCCGGGCCGCCCGACGTCTCCGAGGACGGGTCGCCCGCACCGGGGCCCTCCGCCGGTCCGTTCCCGGGACCGTTCCCCGGGCCGAGGACCAGCTCGGTGGCCACGGAACCGCCGACGTTCTCGGGCGCGGCCTCCGCCGCGCGCCGTCCCCTGCGCCGCCCCGTACCGGTCGGCGCGGGACCCGCGGTGGCGTCGACGCCACCGCTCTCCGTACCGACAGCGGGGGCGGAGGGGCCGGAAGGTGCGGAGGGGCCGGCGGAGAGGGACGAGCTCGCGCCCCCCGGAACCGCACTCTCCAGGAAGGAGTCGACCGAGGAACGCCGGGCCCGCCGACGCCCGCCGCCCGAAGCGCCCGACGCCTGCTCCGGCACCACAACGGAACCACCGGGCCCGGTGCCGGGCCCGGCACCGGGCGCCCCTGAAGGCACTGCCCCTGGAGGCACGGCCCCCGAAGGCACTGCCCCTGGAGGCACGGCCCCTGAAGGCACTGCCCCCGAAAGCACCGCCTCCGTAGAAGCCGCCCCCGAACCGCCACGCTCCGTAGAGCCCAAAGAACCCGCAGGACCCACATAACCCGCAGGGCCCGCAGAGCCCACAGGATCCGCAGGGCCCACAGACCCCGTAGAACCCACAGACCCCGCAGAACCCGCGGAGTCCGTAGAACCGGCCCCGATCGGCACCTCAAGTACGTACGCGCTGCCGCTCATGCCCGGCACCTCGTGCGTCTGCAGCACGCCTCCGTGCGCCCGCACGATGCCCCGCACGATCGGCTCGTGCACGGGGTCTCCCCCGGCGTAAGGACCCCGCACCTCGATGCGGACGACCTCGCCGCGCTGGGCCGCGGCCACCACGATCGTCGAGTCCACGTAGCCACCGGGCACGACGCCGGGAGCCAGCCCCACGCGCGTGTTGCCGGTCGCGTCGATCCCGGCCACGTCCGCGACGAGGTGCGCGAGTGCCGTGGCGAGCCGTCCCGCGTCGACCGTGAGCTCGATCGGCGGCGCGTGCACCGCGAACTGCGCGCGCCCGGGGCCGATCAGCTCGACCGCGCCCTCCACGCCGGCGGCGACGACCGCGTCGAGCAGGACCGTCGTACGGGAGAGCTGTTCGTCACCGGCGTCGAGCAGCTGGAAGCCGAGGACGTTGTCGACGAGGGTCGTCATCCGGGCGTACCCGGCCGAGAGGTGGTGCAGGACCTGGTTGGCCTCGGGCCACAGCTGGCCGGCGTCGTCCGAGGCGAGCGCGGACAGCTCGCGGCGCAGCTCGTCCAGGGGCCCGCGCAGGGACGAGCCGAGGACGGCGAGCAGCTGCTCGTGCCGGGCGGCCAGCTCGTCGTACCGCGTCTTCTCGCGCTCGGCCAGCTCCTCGAAGCGGTCCTTCTCGCGCTCGGCGAGTGCCGCGTACCGCTCCTGCTCGGCGGCGAGCTCCTCGGCCCGCTGCTCCTCGGCGGCCCTGATCTCCCCGGCGCGCTGCTCGGCGGCGGCCGCGAGCTCCTCCGCGTGCCGCGCGAGGGCGGCCTCGTGCTTCTCGGCCAGCTCGTCGTAGGGCCTGCGGTCGGTGAACGTCATCACCGCGCCGACCAGTTGGTCCCCGTCGCGCACCGGCGACGTCGTCAGGTCGACGGGCACCTTGGCGCCGCTCTTGGACCACAGGACCTGCCCGCGCACCCGGTGCTTGCGCCCGGAGCGCAGGGTGTCGGCGAGCGGGGACTCCTCGTACGGGAAGGGCTCGCCGTCGGCCCGGGAGTGCAGGACCAGCGGGTGCAGTTCCTGCCCGCCGAGGTCGCTGGCCCGGAAGCCGAGTATCTGGGCGGCGGCCGGATTGACCAGGACGACCCGGCCGTCGGTGTCCGTGCCGACGACGCCCTCGGCCGCGGCCCGCAGGATCATCTCGGTCTGCCGCTGCGAACGCGCCAGCTCGGCCTCGGTGTCCACGGTGCCCGACAGGTCGCGCACGACGAGCATGAGCAACTCGTCGCCGGTGTACCCATGGGCGTCGTACGCCGTCCTGCCGTCCTCCAGCGGTGAGCTGGTGACCTCGACGGGGAACTCGCTGCCGTCCGTGCGCCGCGCCATCATCCGCGTCGGCTTGGTGCGCCCGCGCTCGTCGATGGTGTCCGGGCGCCGCATGGACCCGGGGATCAGCCGGGAGTCGAACTCCGGCAGCAGATCGAGCAGACCGCGCCCCACGAGCGCGGTCCCCGGCGTCTCGAACGCCTCCAGCGCGATCGCGTTGGCGTTCACGACGGTGCCGTTGGCGTTGACGAGGACCAGCGCGTCCGGGAGCGCGTCGAGTATGGCTGCGAGGCGAGCAGCGCCTCGGGATGGCCTGCTGCTCACGACGACGCTTCCTCCCTGATTACCGCTTCTTGCCGACTCGCTCAGGCCATCTTGCCCCTCGGCCCGTGGCGTGTCACGGGAGTGAGTCTACGGGGAGTGGTTGTGCGCGCGATGCCGGATGAGAGGGAGGTCGCACGCAGAAGGTGTGAGTTTTCGGTATGTCCTGGTCACGCGGAGGTCGCGGGGAGCACCGGTACGAGGCCGTCCCAGCGCGAGATCTCGCAGCCGTTGCTGCGGTCGTACGTCGCGTCCACGGGCCGCCCCTGCCAGGTTCCCGTGATGTGCGCGGTGGCCGGTCCGCCGTACTGCATCGTGCACATGGTGTCGTCCGGCACGGGCGCGAACGGGTCGGTCCCGTAGACCGTGACCCCTTCGAGCCGCTCGCAGGCGGCCGCCGCGTCCGGGTGGGTGCCGCCCGTGGGGTGGCACTCCAGTACGTACGTCCCGTCGCCGGTGCCCCCGGATCCGGCGACCGTCACGGTGAGGCGGTCGATCGGGGCCGGGCCGGGCGTGGTGGCGTGGGCGGCGGCCGGCAGGGCGGACAGCGCGGCGGCGGAGGCGACGGCGGTGAGGACGAGACGACGCAGCATTTCGGGCTCCACGGGAAGTACGGGGAACGGCGGGACGGGGCCTTGGGGCCGGGTGGTCCCTGGGACGGGTGGCTCTACCGGACTAACGCCGCGCGCCGCGCAACGTTGCGGTGCGGCGTAACGCTTTGCCCTGCGGGGCGCGTGACTAGTACCGTGGAGGCCGCTGATTGGTGACACGCCGCCTGGCTGTGTCATCATCTGCACGCACCCCGCGCTCGCGCAGGTGTGCAAGCTGGAGGCGTCGCCTAGTCCGGTCTATGGCGCCGCACTGCTAATGCGGTTTGGGACTTAAATCCCATCGAGGGTTCAAATCCCTCCGCCTCCGCAGCAAGATCCGAAGCCCCGGTCCGCACGGACCGGGGCTTCGGCGCGTACAGGGGTACCCGCGGTCGGCACATATGCCGCGTCAGGGGCCGTTTCCGCAGCTCACAAGGGGTCGGGCAAACGGATTTCACATGGCGGCGGCAGTCATGTAATGTTCTTCCTGTCGCCGCGAACGGGCCGAAGGGCCGGGGAGCGAAGATAGAAACAAAAGAAAAACAAGCACTCGTAGCTTAACGGATAGAGCATCTGACTACGGATCAGAAGGTTGCAGGTTCGAATCCTGCCGAGTGCACACAGGTGAGAGGCCCCCGGAGATCATCCGGGGGCCTCTTGCGTTGCCCGTACAGCAGCGAAGTACCGCAACCGCCTCAGCCGGTGGCGTCCATCGCGCCGGACAGCTGGTCGAGTGCCGAGCGCACTTCTTCCTCGCTCGCTTCCGCGTAGACCTCCATCGTCATGGCGATCTGCGAGTGCCGAAGGCTGCGCCACCTTCGGGGCGACCAGGAGCGAGCTGTACGTGTGCCGGTGTTCCGCAGCGGGATCGCACGGAGGCTGGCGCGACGGGCCCGCTCCATCCACCCGGGGTTAACTAGGGTGTTAACCCTGTCTCACCTGCAGTGATTCCTGATGGCGTCAATCGATCACTGCGCTCCCGGAGCAGTTGCTGAACCATGGATTCAAGGGCGCTGATACGCGCCAGGAGTGCCGCTTCACCCGCACACGGGGACTGTTCGACGAACCCAAGCTCGTCGGGGGTCCTGCGAAATACCGAGCAGAGCAGCACCTGATAGGTCTTGCCCGGACGGACCGCTTCGTGTTCCCACCGGTGGTACATGACCTTCAGGGATGCCTCCGCGGCAACCTCCCAGCCCCACCGCTCCGCGACGAGACTCAGGGCCCTGACCGCCTTGGCGCGTGACCACTCCCGCTCAAGCCGTGCCCTGCCCAGCGGCGTGTCCGGAGCCCTGAGGTCGTACCTCAAGGGCTGCTCTGGAGGGGAAACGTCAGGCCGCTCGGGCATGATGAGCGTGGATCGATTCGCCATGGCTACTCCTTCGAATCGGTTGGGCCGCGTCCGCTCGCACCGGATGCGGCCCGTCTTCTCTCTACGGACTCAAGCGTTCAGGACCCCGTCAGCCTTCGCCCAACGGGCGACCGTGGCGCGAGGGATACCCGTCAGCTCTTCCAGGCGCCGGTACGGAACGCCGGCACTCACGGCAGCCAGCACGGCGGGGCGTAGCCCGGCTTCTACTTCCGCCAGCTCCTGGGCCAGCATCCGGCGGCGCTCTCCAGGCTCCACGAGACTTCGCACTGCTGCCGCTCGCTGCTCCTCAGGCGTGCTCGTGGTTTCGGTGCCGAACTGGTCCACAGGTACGTGGGGCCTCGACTGTCGTTTCGCCCCAACTGGCTTGCGCCGCTGCCTACTTCGCCGATTGGACATGTCTCGATACTGCCCGACCGTCCCACTCGGGACACATCGATTCGGCAGAGACGAATATGCCAATTCAGGACCGCTGCGAAGCAGCAGGTAAGCGGCCTACCGCAAGGCCAAGGCGACCGTCAGGAGGCCCCACGAGGGGGTAGCGCGGACAGAGTTTCCCTACTCAATCAAGGCTCGCTGCGCTCGCGGCCGCCAGAGTCAGCCGCGAGCTTCAACCACCTCTGGCCTGGGTCTTCCGTCCCTGGTGACGCGGGAGAAGCCCGCCGGGTACCGCCGCCGCGATCCGACCTAGGGAGGGAAGAAGAACCAGCAGCATCCGTAGGCCCGAGAAGCGCACGCCGAAGAACACCCCCATCAAGACCACCAGGCACGCGCCACCCAACGAAGTCGGGATCGATCCAAGGACCGAGGGGCCGCGCACAGCGCGGGGGCGCCGGCCGGCCGCCGCCCGCCGCTTCCATGTCTCCGCCACCAGCTGCGCGCGCCGTCCGTCCGTCGCCCCGGCAGCGGCCAAAACCAAGCACGGAGCCATAGGGCACAGGGGAGTGCCGCACAGCAGGCCAGGGACAGCTTTGTGTTACCGATAAGGCCGGATCGCGGCGGCGGTACCCGGCGGGCAAACCCGCTACCTGGGCCGTTGCCCCGTGGCTGGGGCGGTCGGCTCCACGGCTTTAGGCAGCCACCATGGGGCGAGCCTCGAAGATCATGGCCCCAACGTCGTGCTTTAACGGGCAGGTCCACAGACCGCCCGACTCGCCATGAGCTTACGGGGCCATGATCACTCGCCCCATGGCAGCTCCCGCCCAAAGCCGCTCCGCCGACCGCGCCGTCTGCCTCCGCCGAAATACCCTCAGAGCCGCCAACCGATAGAAGCCGAATGACGTACTCCATCTACGCCATTTAGTAAAGCTATGGCATAAGCGATGCTGAGACATTCATTGGCATACGGCAGCAAAGCAGGCATTGCCCTTGTCGAGATGCCAGCGGCTCATGGTATGGACTCGTGCCTGAATTACGTTCGTGCAGGTCAGGGCTCTAGGTCGGCCGGAGGTTTTCAATATTGACACCCCAACGCGTTGGGGTGAACTACTTCCAGGAGGCCCCCCAGTTGCAATTGCCGCCCCGGGGTCCGGTTGCCTCAACATGGACCGGGACATGAAAGAGCCTGCCCTTGTCGCGCTAGCTTCCCCGCGAGATCGGTGAGAACAGGCAAAGGATCCTGGGAGATCGGTGGCGAGTGTGGACCTGCCCGTGTTGGTAGGCGGCTGAGAAAGGGGCGTTTTTGAGCTGGAAATCCTGCCCCTTTATGTGCACTATGTCGCTTCTCGGTGCTCGCGTATGAGATCCCATAGTGCAAGTGCGGCGCAAGTGCGCATAGAGATCCCCCAGGTCGTGGGGGGTCTTTGTAGCTACAAAAATGCAGGTCATGACTCTTAAGACTAGATTCGGCGCCGCGCCACTCGGCACCTCGGGGTGCTTGCCGAATCGGCATGGCCGGAATCTTCCCCGAGAGTAGGGTCGTCACAGCTGACCAGAAAGCCCGAATCGCCCCAGTTCATTCCCGAAAACCTCAGATCGAATGCGCGAATCGGCACAGCGAGTTCACGCTGAGTCAGTCCGAACAGAGTTGACCCGCCCATACCGAACAGGTTCCTAGGCGTGAACGGTAGGGACGGGTCCTGAACCTTCGAGAGGCCCAACATGAGTGTGTCCCTTACCCCGCAGTGTGTGTCAAACCCTGGTGTCCGACCGTGGCTAGTCACGGTCATCGTCATCATTGTGCTCGTATCAGCCCCTATCGGGGAGATCGTTGGAGCCTACGCAGATGCGGCGGCAACCCTCACTCTCCTTTTTGGGGGGTGCCGTACAGCAACGAAGTACCGCAACCACAGCAACCGTTTGCGCACGGTGTCGTCCGCCTAGGACTGCGCTACGCCCGTTCTGACCGACGTTGACCGCTCCACATAGAGCTACGGATCAGAAGGTTGCAGGTTCGAATCCTGCCGAGTGCACATCGGTCCAGAGGCCCCGTGGAGGAATCCACGGGGCCTCTGGCTTTTGTGTTGTTTCGCCGGGCTCGGCGTGAGGAGTTCCGCGTCACCCGCCCCCCGGCGGGTCACGGCCGCTGTCGTCCAGGTGGAGCCGGCGTGCCAGGACGTCACGGGCCACGTCCAGGAGGGGGCGGTCGTTGCTGAAGGCGTGGCCGCGCAGGCGGATCAGGGCGTGGTCGCAGGGGGCTTCCAGCTGGGCCGCGAGCATGCCGGTGGCCTGGTGGACCTCGGCGAAGTAGAGGCCGGGCTCGTCCAGGAGCGGGGTCCGCGACAGCTCGGGCCGGGCCGCGGTCGCGATGGTGATCTGCGAGATGGTGTCGACCAGGCCGAAGGCGTCGGTGAGTTGCCCGGTGGACATCGATCCCGGCCGGGTGCGGTGGCCGGTGAGTGCCCCGAGCGCGATGATCCCGATGCGCAGCGGGAAGGAGAACATCGCGCGCACTTCCAGCGCCTCGACGGCCGCGGGCAGCCCGGGCCAGCGGCTCGGCGCGAACGCGGAGGCGTCGGCGACGTCGGGCAGCAGCAGGAGGGCGCCGTGGCGGACCGCGTCCACGCTCGGTCCCTGGCCCTGGACCTGCTGCAGGTCCTCCAGGGCCAGGGTGCGCTCGCCGAAGCACTGCAGGAGCTGGGGCGCGTGGCCGCCCGGGGAGAGCAGCAGGCCCAGGCCGTCGAGGCCCAGCATGTCGGCGCAGGCCGCCAGCGGCAGCGGCGCCAGGCCGGGCCCGGTGTGCGAGCCGAGGGCGCGCAGATAGTCGGCCATCACCTGGTGGGTCACCGGACTCGTTCCCTTCCGGGCGCCGTGCGAATCGGGTGAGGAGCCCACCGGACGACGCCGGTGGGCCGGCGCCTCACCGGTCGGGCCGGGTGAAGAGCGCCGTGTCGGCGGTGCCCTGCAGCACCTGGCGGGCGACCTCGGTGAGCCGCATCCGGTGGCTGCGGGCGTAGTGGCGCATCTGTACGAACGCCTCCTCGACGCCCGTGCCGCGGCGGTGCGCCAGATATCCCTTGGCCTGCTCGATGATGATCCGGCTGTCCAGGGCCGTCTGGAGTTGTGCGGTCACTGTCATCTGCTCACTCACTGCGCGCTGTTGCAGCACACCGATGGTGGCCGTGTCGGCCAGGGCCCGGCCGAGTCTCAGGTCGACGTCTGCGAGTGGCCCCGGCCGGTCCCGGAAGAGGTTCAGGGCGCCGATCACCTGCCGGTGCAGCCGGAGCGGGCACGCCACCACGGAGGTGAAACCGGTCCGCACGGCCCGCTGTGCGAACCGGGGCCACCGGATCCGGGCCGCCTCCGTGGCCAGCGGGACGTCGGCGATCGGTTTCTCGCCCAGGAAACAGTCCCTGCAGGGGCCTTCGTCCCACTCGGTGCCCGCCACCTCCAGCAGGCGGGTGCGTTCGTCCGACGCCGCCGCGTCGATCAGCTGTCCGCCGGGTGTCGCGAGCAGCACCCCGGCCGCCGCCACGTCCAGCAGGGCCACGCAGTGCTCGGTGAGCAGGTGGAGGAAGCCGATGACGTCGAAGTCCCGCACCAGAGTGTCGGCGAGGTCGACGAACGCCGCCGACAGCTGCTCCTCGCGCAGCAGTTCGCCCATGCCCCCACCACCTCCAGGAGTGATAGTGGCGCCACTGTCATACGGGTGAACGTCCCGTGGTGCGCCCAGTCTTCGCCTCTTTGCCCGGCTTGGCCAGGGCACGCGAGGGTGAAGAGGCGCGGCGACGCCGACCGTACGACGCTGACGTGCACGGGAGGGATGTCCGGACGGACGGAGAGGAGAAGCCAGAGGGGAAGGAGGGTGACTCACTCCTTTCCACTTTCAACTTATAGCTCAGCGGGGGGCTTGCGGCAAGACCCCCGTCCGGCCGCAGAATCGCTCGCCGAAGCCAGGAAGCCAGGAAGCCAGGGAGCCGGGTTCCCTGGAACCGCAGGAACCACGGGAACCATGGCAACCACTGGAACCGCGGACATGGGAGTCGCTGAATGCGTGTGCTGTTGCTGTCGTACGGGTCGCGCGGGGACGTCGAGCCGATGGTGGGGCTCGCGATGCGCCTGCGGGACGCGGGGGCGTACGTGCAGATGTGCACGCCGCCGGACTTCGCGGAGCTGCTCGACGGCTTCGGGTTCCCGACCGTCGCCCTGGGGCCTTCGGTGCGTGCGATGGCGAGCGGGGAGATGACAGGGACGAAGCCGCACCCGCCGAAGACGCTGCCCCAGCGCGCGGCCGAGATGATCGCCTCGACGTACGAACCGGTCGCCGCGGTGGCCGAGGAGGCCGCCGCGACCGAGGGGTTCGACGCCGTGGTGGCGACCGGGCTGCTCCCCGCCGCGGCCGCCGCGCGGGCCGTCGCCGAGAAGGCGGGCATCCCGTACGTCTTCGTGTCGTACTTCCCGACCTACCTGCCCTCCCCGCACCATCCGCCGCTCGCGTGGCCGGGCCGGACGGCCCCGGCGGACGTGACCGACAACCGGGCGCTGTGGGACATGAACGGCGACCACATGAACGAGCTGTTCCGCGAGGCGATCAACACCCACCGGGAGTCGGTCGGCCTGCTCCCGGTGGACAGCGCCCGCGACCACGTCTTCACCGATCACCCGTGGCTCGCCGCGGATCCGGTGCTGGCTCCGTGGCAGGAGACGGCGGAGCTCGACGTGGCGCAGACCGGGGTCTGGATCAGGCCCGACGAACGGCCGCTCCCCGACGACCTGGAGGCCTTCCTCGCCGCCGGGGAGGCGCCGGTGTACGTCGGCTTCGGCAGCATGCCCCTGCGGGACGCGCAGGACGTCGCACGGGCCGCCGTCGACGCGGTGCGCGCGCAAGGCCGCCGGGTGCTCCTCTCCCGGGGCTGGGCCGACCTGGCGCTCACCGACGACCAGGACGACTGTTTCGCGGTCGGCGAGGTCAACCAGCAGGAGCTGTTCCGCCGCGTGGCCGCCGTCGTGCACCACGGCGGCGCGGGCACGACCACGACGGCCGCCCGGGCCGGCGCGCCCCAGGTGGTGGTGGCGCAGATCGCGGACCAGCCGTACTGGGCGGAACGGGTCGCGGAGCTCGGCATCGGGGTGGCGCACGACGGGCCGACGCCGACCGTGGCGTCCCTGTCGGCGGCGCTGGAGACGGCCCTTGCGCCCCGGACCGGCGAGCGGGCGCGGGCCGTGGCGGGGGAGGTCCGTGCGGACGGGACGGAGGTGGCCGCCAAACTGTTGTTCGACCTGGTGGCCGCGGGAGAGTCGCGCGTGTCCGTGTGAACCTGGTCCGGCCAGGTGTCCGACCGGTCGGACACCTGGCCGGACGGCTGGTCGGACAGAGGGAGTTGCGGGAGTGGAGTGGCGTTGCGCCGGGCTCGGGTGGCCGGACGGGCAGCCCGTGCTGCGGTGGGAAGGGGGCAGGCGGAGTCCGCTCGCGTACGGGCAGGGCATCGGTTTCCGGGCGGTCGGGGAGCGGCGGTGCGTCGGGGCGCGGGGCAATCCGTGCCCGCTGCGGGCCGTCGTGCCGGGCCGGGCCACGCAGGCGCGCTGCCCGGAGTGCGCGCGCCTGGACCGGGCGTTCTCGGTGGCGGCGGACGGCGTGCCGGACGATCCGCGGACGTACCGGGTGTATCTGGCCTGGTTCGGTCCCGGGATGGTCAAGGCCGGGATCACGGCCGAGGAGCGGGGGCCCGTGCGGCTCCTGGAGCAGGGGGCGGTGGCGTTCTGCTGGCTGGGGCGCGGGCCGCTGATGGCGGCGCGGCGCACGGAGGAGCTGCTGCGGGCCGCGCTCGGGGTGCCGGACCGGGTGCCGTACGCGCGCAAGCGCGGGGTGCGGGCGATGCTGCCCGAACCGGCCGTACGCGTACAGGAGTTGGCGGAGTTGTACGGGCGGGCCGCGGAGCTCGCCGGGTGGGCCGATGCGCTGGAACGCGTGGCGTTCGAGGCGGTCGACCACGCGGAGGCGTTCGGGCTTGAGGCGCGGGGTGCGCGGGGTGCGCGGGGTGCGCGGGATGCGCAGGGTGTACGGGATGTGCGTGAGGCACAGGGGGCGCGGGGTGGTCCCGCGTCGCCGACCGGTGTGGTGCGGGAGTTGGTCGACGGCGGGGTGGTCGCGGGGCGGCTGGTCGCCGCGGCGGGGCCCGACCTCCACCTGGCGGTGACCGGCGGGATCGGCGGGATCGGCGGGACCGGTGGGACCGGTGGGACCGGTGGGACCGGTGGGACCGGTGGGATCAGCGGGGCCGGCAGGAAGAGTGCGGCTGGCGGCGGGGGCGTGCTGGTGGTCGACACACGGGTGCTCGTGGGGTGGGAGCTGGTGGCGGCCGACGCGGGGGCGGGCGTGAGCGTGCCCGTCCAGGCCGTGGTGCCGGCGGCGGGCGGCGGTGCCGAGCAGGACGGGCTCTTCTGAGGCGCCTCCGTGGGGCTGCCGGGTTGGCGGGCTGGCGGCCTGGCGGCCTGCCGGGTTGGTGGCCTGTCGGCCTGTCGGCCTGTCGGCCTGGCGGGCAGGTGGGCAGGTGGGCAGGTGGGCTGACGAGGGCTCGGGCCTCCCGCTGCGCGATCCCGCGTCCCCTCCGTACGGGCCTTCGCCGACCGGACGGTCAAGTCCGCGTGACCGTCCGGCAAGATCCGGCGGAAAGGGGTGGACTCCGGTGGGCCGAAGGCCGAGTGTGACGACATGAGCGATCACGCCAGAGGTCCTGTCGGACCCTTCGAACCGCCGTACTACGCCGTCGTCTTCACCTCCGTGCGCACCGAGCACGGTGACGGCTACGGAGAGACCGCGGCGCGCATGGACGACCTGGTCACGGGGGTGCCGGGGTTCCTCGGCTCCGACGCGGCCCGCACGCCGGGAGGCATCGGCATCACCGTCTCGTACTTCCGCGACGAGGAGGCGATCAAGGCATGGCGGAGCGATCTGGAGCACCGCGCGGCACAGCGGCGCGGGCGCGAGGACTGGTACGAGACGTACGTCCTGCACGTCGCCAAGGTCGAGAGGAGCCACGGTTTCGAGCGGGCGGAGCCCAAGCCGTGAGCGGGGACAGCGGGGCCAGCGGGGCCAGCGGCGACAGCGGTGCGGAGGCCGCCGCCGTGCGCGGGTTCTGGGAGCGGCTCGGGACGCCCGGACTCATCGACGTACACACGCACTTCATGCCGGAGCGCGTGCTGGACAAGGTCTGGGCGTACTTCGACGCCTATGACGCGACGGGCGCGGTGCAGTGGCCCATCACCTACCGGCACGAGGAGGAGCGGAGGGTCGCGCTGCTCGGCGAGTTCGGGGTGCGGGCCTTCACCTCGATGCTCTATCCGCACAAGGCGGGCATGGCGGAGTGGCTCAACGGCTGGTCCCTCGACTTCGCGCGGCGCACGCCCGACTGCCTGCACACCGCGACGTTCTTCCCGGAGCCCGGAGTCGACCGGTACGTGCGGGAGGCCGTCGAGGCGGGCGCGCGGGTCTTCAAGGCGCATGTCCAGGTGGGCGGTTACGACCCCAACGACGCGCTGCTCGAACCGGTCTGGGGCCTGCTCGCCGAGGCCGGCGTCCCGGTCGTCGTGCACTGCGGGTCGGGCCCCGAGCCCGGCAAGCACACCGGCCCCGAGCCGATCGCCCGGCTCCTCGCCCGCCATCCGCGGCTGCCGGTCGTCGTGGCCCACATGGGGATGCCCGAGTACGCGGAGTTCCTCACGCTCGCCGAACGGTACGAGGAGGTGCGCCTCGACACGACGATGGCGTTCACCGACTTCAGCGAGCGGCTGATGCCGTTCCCCGCGGCGGAGGCGGGGCGGCTCGCGGACCTGGGGGAGCGGGTGCTGCTGGGCAGCGACTTCCCCAACATCCCCTACCCGTACCTGCACCAGCTCCAGGCCCTGGAGCGGCTCGGCCTCGGTGACGCGTGGCTGCGCGGGGTCGTGCACGGGAACGCGGCACGGCTCTTCGGGATCGCCTGAGCCGACGCCCCGGGGCCACCTGTCTCTCCCCTCCTCGAGCCCCCCGAGCCCCCCCCGGCGCCCCCCGCGCCCCCACGTCCCCCGCGGAGGGTTTCTCAGGGAATTCACAGGTTCGCGCAAGAGTGCTCTCAGAGGCGCGTCGCAGGGTGTGGGACATGACCACGACCACGCCCCAGGCGCGTACCGAACTGCTCAGGCCGGACGGGAGCCCCGTCCGCGTGCTCGTCGTGGACGACGAGGTGTCGCTCACCGACCTGTTGTCCATGGCCCTGCGGTACGAGGGCTGGCAGATCCGCAGCGCGGGCGACGGCGCGGGCGCGGTGCGGGCCGCGCGCACGTTCCGGCCGGACGCCGTGGTGCTCGACATGATGCTGCCCGACATGGACGGGCTCTCCCTGCTCGGCAGGCTGCGCCGCGAGATGCCGGACGTTCCCGTGCTCTTCCTGACCGCGAAGGACGCGGTGGAGGACCGCATCGCCGGGCTCACGGCCGGCGGCGACGACTACGTCACCAAGCCCTTCAGCCTGGAAGAGGTGGTGGCACGGCTGCGCGGGCTCATCCGGCGCGCCGGTGCCGCCGACAAGCGCAGCGAGTCCACGCTCGTGGTGGGGGACCTGACGCTCGACGAGGACAGCCACGAGGTGACGCGCGGCGGGGACTCCATCCACCTGACCGCCACCGAGTTCGAGCTGCTGCGCTACCTCATGCGCAATCCGCGGCGCGTGCTCAGCAAGGCGCAGATCCTCGACCGGGTGTGGAACTACGACTTCGGCGGCCAGGCCAACGTCGTCGAGCTCTACATCTCCTACCTCCGCAGGAAGATAGACGCGGGCCGGGAGCCGATGATCCACACGCGGCGCGGGGCGGGCTATCTGATCAAGTCCGCGGTACCCGTTCCTTCGTGAGACGTCGTCCCTTCGTGAGACGCGTCTTTGTGAGACGTGCTCCGGTGCGCCTCCCGGGACGGCGCAACCGGCCCCGCACCCTGCGCACGCGGCTCGTGCTGTCCGCCGTCGCGCTGATCGCCGTCGTGTGCGCGGTCATCGGGACCGTCACCACCCTCGCCCTCAAGTCCCATCTGTACGACCAGTTGGACGGCGTGCTCGGCGACGTCGGCAAGCGGGCGTCGGGGCCCGCCGCGGTGCCCGGCAAGGGGCCGCTCCCGGGCGCGGGCAGCGGCCCCGGCGCGCACGACGACCCGCTGGAGTTCGTCACGCGGGGCCCGCAGGAACTCGGCACCATCGGCGCGGAGGTGGGGCAGGACGGTTCGGTGGGCCGCGCCCTCGTCAGCACCGAGGCGGACGGCGACAGTCCGGTGCCGGACGCCACGCGGCTCGACGACGCCCAGATCGCCGCCCTCGCCTCCGTGCCGAGGGACGGGGAGCCGCACGACGTCGACATCCCGGGGCGCGGCGCGTACCGCGCCACGTACACGAGCGGCGTCAAGGGCGACTTCCTCGTCGGCGTCCCGGCGGCCAAGGCGCGGAACACCCTCGACACCCTGATCGTCGTCGAGGTCTGCGTCACCGCCGCGGGCCTGGCCGCCGCCTCGCTGGCCGGCGCCGCCATGGTCGGCGTCGCGCTGCGCCCGCTGCGCAGGATCGCCACGACCGCCACACGGGTCTCCGAACTCCCCTTGCACAGCGGCGAGGTGGCCCTGCACGAACGGGCCCCCGACGCCGACCCGCGCACGGAGGTCGGCCAGGTGGGCGCCGCGCTCAACCGCATGCTCGACCACGTCCACTCCGCCCTCGAAGCGCGCCAGCGCAGCGAGACGCGGGTACGCCAGTTCGTCGCGGACGCCAGCCACGAGCTGCGGACCCCGCTCGCCTCGATCCGCGGGTACGCCGAACTGACGCGCCGGGGACGGGAGGCCACGTCCACCGGTCCCGACACCCGGCACGCGCTCGGCCGGATCGAGTCCGAGGCCGAGCGGATGACCGGCCTGGTCGAGGATCTGCTGCTGCTCGCACGGCTCGACGCGGAACAGCCGCTCTCGTACCGGAGCAGTGATCTCGCACCGCTCGTCGTCGACGCCGTCAGCGACGCGCGGGCCGCGGGCCCCGACCACCACTGGCGGCTCGACCTGTCGCGGCTGCCGGACGAGCCCGCCCTCGTGCGCGCCGACACCGCCCGCCTGCACCAGGTCGTCGCCAACCTCCTCGCCAACGCCCGCACCCACACGCCGCCGGGCACGACGGTGACGGCCCGCCTGCGCGCGGACGGCCCCCGCGTGCGCCTGGAGGTCCAGGACGACGGGCCCGGCATCGACCCCGAGATGCTGCCCGCCGTCTTCGAACGCTTTGCCCGAGGCGACGCCTCCCGCTCGCGCCACGCGGGCTCGACGGGCCTCGGCCTGGCCCTCGTCCGCGCCATCGTGACCGCGCACGGCGGCACGGTGAGCGTGGAGAGCGCGCCCGGACGGACCGTGTTCGCCGTCGTGCTTCCGGCCGAGGCGGCTGAGAGCGCCCCGCCGACCCCCGCACGGCAGCCGGGCCCCGACTTCCCCGCACGGCAGCCGGACCATGACTTCCCCGCACGGCAGCCGGACCACGCCTCCCCCGCGCCGCAGCCGGGCCATGACTCCCCCTCGCCGCAGCCGGGCCACGGCGTCACCTCACAGCCGGGCCACAGCCTCACCACACAGCCCTGACAGACCACTTGGCGAGTGTCGGTCCCATGCGAACCGACTCTTCCCCGGGTGCCCTGCCGTCGCGGGACCACCTGCCCGCCGCCTGGCGCGACGTACCCGTTCTGGACGTCGTGATTCCGGTCTACAACGAGGAGAAGGACCTCGGGCCGTGCGTCCTGCGGCTCCGCGACCACCTCACCCGCACCTTCCCCTACCCCTTCCGCATCACGGTCGCGGACAACGCCTCCACGGACCGCACCCCGCAGGTCGCCGCGGGACTCGCCGGCTCCGTCGCCGAGGTGCGGCACGTCCGGCTCGACCGGAAGGGCCGCGGCCGGGCGCTGCGCGCCGTCTGGTCCGCCTCCGACGCGCCGGTCCTCGCGTACATGGACGTCGACCTCTCCACCGACCTCAACGCGCTGCTCCCGCTGGTCGCCCCGCTGATCTCCGGCCACTCGGACCTGGCGATCGGCTCGCGCCTCGCCCGCAGTTCACGGGTGGTGCGCGGGCCCAAGCGCGAGTTCATCTCGCGTACGTACAACCTCATCCTGCGCGGCTCCCTGCACGCCCGCTTCTCCGACGCCCAGTGCGGGTTCAAGGCGATCCGCGGCGACGTGGCGCGGGTGCTGCTGCCGCTGGTCGAGGACACCGGCTGGTTCTTCGACACGGAGATGCTGGTCCTCGCCGAGCGCGCCGGACTGCGCATCCACGAGGTGCCGGTCGACTGGGTGGACGACCCGGACTCCACGGTCCACCTCGTAAAGACGGCCACGGACGACCTGCGGGGCGTGTGGCGGGTGGGCCGCGCGCTCGCCGTCGGCGCCCTGCCGCTCGACCGCCTCGCCCGCCCGTTCGGCGACGACCCGCGCGACACACAGCTCACCGGCGTCCCCGGCGGCCTGGCCCGCCAACTGGTCGGCTTCTGCGTGGTCGGCGCCCTCTCCACCCTCTTCTACCTGCTGCTCTACAGCGGTTTCCGTACGTTCACGGGGTCGCAGGCAGCCAACGCGGCGGCCCTCCTGGTGTCGGCGGTCGCCAACACCGCGGCGAACCGGCGGCTGACCTTCGGCGTGCGCGGCCGCGACCACGCCGTCCGTCACCAGGCGCAGGGCCTCGTCGTCTTCGGCATCGGCCTCGCCCTGACCAGCGGCTCCCTCGCGGCGCTCGGCGCGGCATCGGGCGACCCCGCGCACTCCACGGAGCTCGCGGTGCTGGTCGCGGCGAACCTCGCGGCGACGGTGCTGCGGTTCCTGCTGCTGCGGGCGTGGGTGTTCCCGGACCGCCGCGCACCGCGGGCCGAGGCCGTCCCCCGGCCGACACCCTCCCCCGAGCCCGGCACCCGGGCTCCGGAGCCCGCCCACGCGTACGACATCACACACATACGCGACGTCCAGGCCCCCTCGTACGAGCCGACCGCCGGTAGGGCACGTGGCGTGGTCGCCGACGCTGCCGCCGGAATGGCGCCCCGCATGACCGCCGACGCCGCCGCTGCCACGCCCCCCGGCAGCGCACCCGGCGTGACCGCAGAAGCTGCCCCCGCCGCGCCCCCCGGCAGCGCACCCGGCGTGACCGCAGAAGCTGCCCCCGCCGCGCCCCCCGGCAGCGCACCCGGCGTGACCGCAGAAGCCGCCCCCGCCGCGCCCTCCGACAGGGAACCCGGCACCGCCCCCGGCACGCCCCCCGGCCTGACCGCTCCCCACGACCCGAGGAACGCACGATGACGACAGCCTCTCCCACGGCGGCGCCGACGCCCCTGCCGGCGGCGCCGGACGGCTCCGCGCGCCGGTGGCCCGCCGCGCTGCCCGCCCGGCTCTGGCGCGGCCGCCCCGACGACCCCCGCTGGGCCCGCCCCGCGCTCCTCGGCCTGCTGCTCGCCACCGCGGTCCTCTACCTCTGGAACCTCAGCGCGTCCGGCTACGCCAACTCCTTCTACTCCGCCGCCGTCCAGGCGGGCAGCCAGAGCTGGAAGGCCCTCTTCTTCGGCTCGCTCGACGCGGGCAACGCGATCACCGTCGACAAGCCGCCGGCCTCGCTCTGGCCGATGGCGCTCTCCGTGCGCCTGTTCGGGCTCAACTCGTGGGCGGTCCTTGTCCCGCAGGTCCTGATGGGCGTCGCGACCGTCGGCGTGCTCCACGCGGCCGTGCGGCGCCGCTTCAGCCCGGCCGCTGGACTGATCGCGGGCGCGGTCCTCGCGCTCACCCCGGTCGCCGCGCTGATGTTCCGCTTCAACAACCCGGACGCGCTGCTCGCGCTCCTGATGACCGTCACGGTCCACTGCGTCCTGCGCGCGCTGGAGCACGGCCGCACCAAGTGGCTGGTGTGGGCGGGCGTCGCGGTCGGGCTCGCCTTCCTCGCCAAGACGCTGCAGGCGTTCCTGATCCTGCCGCCGCTCGCGGTGCTCTACGCGGTGTGCGCGCCGGTCCGGTTGCGCAGGCGCTTCGGCCAACTCGCCCTGTCCGCGGGCGCGATGGTCGTCGCGGGCGGCTGGTGGGTGGCGATCGTCGAGCTGTGGCCCGCCTCCTCGCGGCCGTACATCGGCGGCTCGCAGAACAACTCCTTCCTGGAGCTGACCTTCGGCTACAACGGCCTCGGCCGCATCAACGGCGAGGAGACCGGCAGCGTGGGCGGGGGCGGCGGCCCCCGCGGGGGCGGCGGTGTTGGCGGCGGCGGTGGTCAGTGGGGCGAGACCGGCCTCGGCCGGATGTTCGACTCCGAGGTCGGCAGCCAGATCTCCTGGCTCCTGCCGGCCGCGCTGATCCTCCTGGTCGCGGGCCTCGTCCTCACCCGCAAGGCGCGGCGCACGGACACCGCGCGGGCGGCGTTCGTGGCGTGGGGCGGCTCGCTCCTGATGACCGCGGCGGTCTTCAGCTTCATGGCGGGGATCTTCCACCAGTACTACACGGTGGCCCTGGCCCCCTCCATCGCCGCGCTCGTCGGCATGGGTGTCACGGTCCTGTGGGAGGAGCGGACCTCGCGCCGGGCGTGCGCGGCGCTCGGCGTGACGGTGGCGGCGACGGCGCTCTGGGCGTACGTCCTGCTGGGCCGCACGCCGGACTACGCGCCCTGGCTGCGGTGGGCGGTGCTCGTCGCCGGTGCCGTGGGGGCGGCGGGCCTGTTGCTCGCGGGCCGTCTCGGCCGTCGACTGGCCCTCACCACGCTCGGGTTGAGCCTCGCGGCGTCCGTGGCGGCCCCGGCGGCGTACACCTTGTCGACGGTGGACAGCGCGCACACGGGCTCGATCGTGACGGCGGGCCCGGCGTCGGCGGGCGGCATGGGCGGCCCCGGCGGCGGCAGGCCGGGCGGCGGCGGTCCGGGCGGACCGGGCGGCGGCGACGGGGGCGGGGGCGGTATGCGGCAGCCGGGTCAGGCCGGCCAGAGCAATCAGCAGCAGGGCCAGCCCGGCCAGCGGAGCCAGCAGCCACCGGGCCAACAGGGCCAACAGGGCCAGCCTCCGCTGGGCCGGCCCGGCCGGCAGGGCGACAACGCCCAGGGCCAGCGAGGCCGCGAGGGCGGCATGGGCGGTGGCACGGGTGGCGGCATGGGCGGTCTGCTGAACGGCGCGCAGGTCTCCGCCGCGGCGAAGAAGCTCCTGGAGACGGACGCCGGTGACTACACGTGGGCCGCGGCGGCCATCGGCTCGCAGAACGCGGCGAGCTACCAACTGGCCACCGGCGAACCGGTGATGGCGATCGGCGGCTTCAACGGCAGTGATCCGTCCCCGACGCTCGCGCAGTTCAAGCAGTACGTGACGGACGGCAAGGTGCACTACTTCATCGGGAGCGGCTCGGGCGGCTCGGGCGGCATGGGCGGGGGCATGGGCGGCGGGGGCAACGGCACCGCGTCCGGGATCACGTCCTGGGTCGAGTCGACCTTCAAGAAGGTGACGGTGGGCAGCGCGACGTTCTACGACCTGACGCAGCCGAAGAAGTAGCGGACGAAGCCGCCGGAAAAGCAGCGGACGAAGCAGCGGCAGGAACCCCCACGGCCCTCCCACGGCCCTCCCTCGTCTCCCTCCCCGGAAATCTCTTGTACGCCGTATGGGAGCTGCCTTACAGTGTAAGTCGCACAGCCCCGTACACCGTATAACCAGAGAGGGAGGGCCGTATGACGGCGACGACCGCCGAGGCTCCCACCGCCTCGCAGAGGCACCCGCAGCGCTGGCTGATCCTCGGCGTGATCTGCCTGGCCCAGCTCACCGTGCTGCTCGACAACACCGTCCTGAGCGTCGCGATCCCCTCCCTCACCCGGGAGCTGGACGCGTCGACGTCCGACATCCAGTGGATGATCAACGCGTACTCGCTGGTCCAGTCGGGCCTGCTGCTCACCGCGGGCAGCGCCGCGGACCGCTACGGCCGCAAGAAGCTGCTCGCGGTGGGCCTCGCCCTCTTCGGCATCGGCTCGCTGGCGGCTGGCCTCGCCCAGACCTCCGGCCAGCTCATCGCCGCCCGCGCGGGCATGGGCGTCGGTGGCGCGCTCCTGATGACCACCACCCTCGCGGTCGTCGTGCAGATCTTCGACGACGCGGAGCGGGTGAAGGCGATCGGCCTCTGGGCCACCATCAACTCCCTCGGGTTCGCGGCCGGTCCGCTGCTCGGCGGCTTCATGCTGGACCACTTCTGGTGGGGCTCGATCTTCCTGATCAACATCCCCGTCGCGCTGATCGGCCTCGTCGCCGTCCTCAGGCTGGTCCCCGAGTCCAAGAACCCCCGGGGCGACCGCCCCGACCTGCTGGGCGCGCTGCTCTCGACGACCGGCATGGCGGCGGTGGTCTACGCGATCATCTCCGGGCCCGAGCACGGCTGGACGTCGTCGCAGGTGCTGGTCCCCGCCGCCGTCGGCGTCCTGGTGCTCGGCGCGTTCACGTGCTGGGAGCTGCGGATCCCGTACCCGATGCTGGACATGCACTTCTTCCGCGACCAGCGGTTCGTCGGAGCGGTGGCGGGCGCCATCCTCGTGGCCTTCGGCATGGGCGGCTCGCTCTTCCTCCTGACCCAGCACCTGCAGTTCGTACTCGGGTACGAGCCGCTGGAGGCGGGGCTGCGCACGGCGCCGCTCGCGGCGACCATCGTGGCCCTGAATCTGGCGGGCATCGGCGCGAAACTCCACGCGAAGCTGGGCACACCCGCCACCATCGCGTCCGGCATGAGCATGCTGGCGGCGGGCCTCTCGGCCATCGCGCTGCTCGGCGGCGACAACTACACGGGCCTGCTGTTCGGCCTGATCGTCATGGGCATGGGCATCGCCCTCGCCATGCCCGCGATGGCCAACGCCATCATGAGCGCCATACCGCCGGAGAAGGCGGGCGTGGGCGCGGGCATCAACGGCACGCTCGCGGAGTTCGGCAACGGTCTGGGCGTCGCCGTGCTCGGCGCGGTCCTCAACTCCCGCTTCGCCTCGCTCGTGGCGGTCTCCGCCGCGTCCTTCCCCGCCGCCATGGCCGCCGCGAAGTCGACGGGCGAGCGCGAACGGATCGCCGACGCGTTCGCCTCGGGCCTGGAGACGAGCCAGCTGGTGGGCGCGGCGGCGGTCTTCGTCGGGGGCATCCTGGCGGCGGCGTTGCTGCGCAGGGCGCAGAGGGCAGACTCCGTGGGTGAGGGCGCGGCATAGCATCGGGGGAGGGCGGACCACCCGGCTCCGTACCGGCCGCCCTCTCCACGCCGCACCCCCGGAGACAACCGCTCCAGGCCCGAGGACCAACGAGGAAGGCGCGCCATGGCGAAGGCTGCCGGCCGCACGAAGAGCGCGGCGCGGACGAGTGTCTGGCTGCAGGAAAAGGCCCCGCGCGGCGGCGGCCGCAAGGGCGAACCGAGCGGCCTCGACCGGGACCGCATCACACGGGCCACGGTCGCGCTCCTGGACGCGGAGGGCCTGGACAAGTTCTCCATGCGCAGGCTCGCCGGCGAGCTGAACGTCACGGCGATGTCCGTCTACTGGTACGTCGACACCAAGGACGACCTCCTGGAGCTCGCCCTGGACATGGTCTGCGGCGAGATGCGGCTCCCCGGCCCGGAGACGTCGCCCGAGGCCTGGCGCGAGGAACTGCGCGCGCTGGCGTACGAGTACCGCGCGGCGCTGATCCGCCACCCCTGGGTGTCACCGCTGGTCGGCCGGTACCTCAACATCGGCCCGAACTGGCTGGCGTTCGCCCTCGCGATCCAGAACGCGGTCCGCAACACGGGTTTGCCCGCCTACACGCAGAACGGCGCGATCTCGGCGGTCTTCCAGTTCGTGTACGGCTTCGGCACGATCGAGGGCCACTACATCTCGCGGTGCGCGGAGGCGGGGATGTCGCAGGAGGACTACTACCGGGAGGCGGCCGGAACGGTCCGCACCGAGCTTGCGACGCACGGGCTGCTGGAGAGCGCGGACGAGTTGATGGCGGCGCGGAACGGGGACACGGTCGAGGAAATGTGGGAACGGGACTTCACGATCGCTCTCGATCTGATGATCGCGGGCATCGAGTCCCTCCTGGTCAAGAACCCCCCGACGCCTGGGCCTTGAACGTGGCGGGGTGGGGTCTTCCCTACGTGGGCTGGCCCCTGGGCCTTGGGCGGTGCGGGGTGGGTGGGGGTTGCCCTGCGTGGGCGGGTGCGGGTGTGGTGTGGCTGGTCGCGCAGTTCCCCGCGCCCCTTAAAGCCCACCCGCCGTTGTGGGGCGCGCTGCGTGGGCGGGTGCGGGTGTGTTGTGGCTGGTCGCGCAGTTCCCCGCGCCCCTAAAAGCAACAGCCCGCCGCCCCCGTACCCCTGAAAGCAACAGCCCGCCGCCCTCACGCCCCTGAAAGCAGCAGCCCGCCGCGCCCCCGAGGCGTCGACCCGCCCGGGGCCCCCGGGGGAGGGCACCGCCCCACCCGAGGCCACACCTGAAGCCCTCAGGAGGCACCGGCCCTGCGGGGCTTGCCCGGAAAGCCCCCACCGGGCCGCACCCGCGTACGCGCCGGAGGGGGCGCGGGGGTATGTGCGCACGGAGCACCGAGCCGGCCATAGCGCCTTTGTTCGTGCAGCGTGGCGCAGGGATAGCGAGTACGTACATACCCCCGCGCCCCCGCCCCACAAGACGGACCCAAGGCGAGACCACCCAAGGCCCAGGGGCCAGAACCCGCCCTAGCCCATGAGAGCGGCATCTCGGCCGACCGCGATCGACACGCGGCCCACCCGGGGACAAGCCCTCCATGAGCGCCCCGCCCACCTCACCCCACCGCCGCCACCCCACGCGGCCCCGGGCGCTGCTCACCCTCCTCGTACTCCTCCTCGCCGTCCTCACCGCCCTCGCCCCGGCCCCCACCGCCCAGGCGACCGCACCCCCACCCCCCGCCACCCTCTCCACGGAGACCGGCGGCGAGGCCCTCCAGGACGCCACGGACACGGCGCTGCGCCTGCCCACCCGCCACGCCACCCGCCTGCCCACCGCACGCCCCCACACCCCCGCACCACGTCCCGCCCCCGCCACACCCGCCACGCCCCACTCCTCCCGCCTCCACCCCCACGTCCCGACCCCCCGCTCGGTGGTCCTGCGCTGCTGACAGAGGAAGGCGCCCACGTCGCCCGCCCGCCCCTTCCTCCCCCCCTCACCAGCAAAAGCGCAGATCAAGGACACCCTCATGCCGATCGACCCCTACGCGGCGCTCCAAGCGCTCCTCCGCGCCGAAGGCGTACGCACCGCATCCCCCGAGACGCCCCCGCAGCCCGACGGCGAACACCCCCAGCCCCACCAGCACGACCACGACCACGACCGCAACCACGACCGCAACCACGGCCACGGCCACGGCACCCCCAAGGACGCCTGACCGGCACGGCACCCCACCCCACGACGGCCCGGCGCAGCCTCAGCGTCTGCGGCGGGCCGTCCCGAACACGGACCGCGAGATCTCCCGCCCGATCTGCGTCCCCATGGACCTCAGCAGGGACTTGAACATCCCGCTCCCCACCACCTGCTCCACCACGGACCCGTCCCCGCGCGGCTTGGCGCGTGCCTCGGCCCGCGCCGCCTTCTCCGCCTTCTCCGCCTTCTCCGCCTCCACCACCTCGGCCTCCGCCTGCTTGCGGGCCTGCGTCTCCGCCTCCTGGGCGGTCAGCTTCTCGTACGCGGACTCACGGTCGACCGCGTCGGCGTACCGCGAGTACAGGAGCGAGGACCGCACGGCCTGCTCCAGCGCGCCCGCCTCCACCGGCCCCATCAACGACTCGGGCGCCCGCAGCCGCGTCACGGCGACCGGAGTCGGCGCCCCCTTCTCGCTGAGCACGGTGACGACGGCCTCGCCGGTGCCGATCCCGGTGAGGATCTCCTCCAGGTCGTACGCCGAGTCGGGAAACGTCCGTACCGTCGCTTTCAGCGCCTTCTGGTCGTCGGGGGTGAACGCCCGCAGCGCGTGCTGCACGCGGTTGCCGAGCTGCGCGAGCACGTCCGCGGGCACGTCCTTCGGCGTCTGCGTCACGAAGAAGACGCCGACGCCCTTGGACCGGATCAGCCGCACGGTCTGCGTGATCGCTTCGAGGAAGGCCTTCGACGCGCCGTTGAAGAGCAGATGGGCCTCGTCGAAGAAGAAGACGAGCTTCGGCTTCTCCACGTCGCCGACTTCCGGCAGGTCGTTGTAGAGGTCGGCGAGCAGCCACATCAGGAACGTCGAGAAGAGCTGCGGCTTGTCCTGGACCTGGGGGAGTTCGAGGACGGACACCAGCCCCCGCCCGTCCGGCGCCAGCCGCAGGAACTCGCTCGTGTCGAACTCCGGCTCCCCGAAGAAGTCCGCCATGCCCTGCGCCTCGAACGCGGTGAGGGCCCGCAGGATGACGCCGGCGGTCACGGTCGAGAGGCCGCCGATGCCCTTGAGTTCCGGCTTGCCCTCGTCCGAGGTCAGGAAGGTGACGACGGCGCGCAGGTCCTTCAGGTCGACGAGTTCGAGGCCCTTCTGGTCGGCGTAGTGGAAGATCAGGCCGAGCGACTGCTCCTGGGTCTGGTTGAGCTGCAGCACCTTCGAGAGCAGTACTGGACCGAAGCTGGTGATCGTGGCCCGTACCGGGATCCCGGTGCCGATGCCCCCGAGCGCGTAGAACTCGCTCGGGAACCCCGTCGCCTCCCACTCCTGCCCCACGTCACGGGCCCGCTCCGCGACCTTCTCGCCCGCTTCGCCGGGGGCCGAGATGCCCGAGACGTCGCCCTTGATGTCCGCCAGGAACACGGGCACGCCCTGCGCGGCCAGCTGCTCGGCGATGAGCTGCAAGGTCTTGGTCTTGCCCGTGCCGGTGGCCCCGGCGACGAGCCCGTGCCGGTTGAGCATGGGCAGCGGGATGCGGATCTGCGCGTCGGCGAGGCACCGCCCGTCCCAGAGGAGCGCGCCCAGGTCGAGGGCGGGCCCGGCGAAGGCGTATCCGGCGGCGATCTCCGTCGCCTCCTGAGGCAACGCACTCCCGCTCCCCGCACCCGCACCCACATCGCCGACCGCCACGTCAGCACCAGAAACCTCAGATACCTCTGAAAGCTCTGAAAGCTCTGAAACATCAGACGCATCAGATACATCAGGCGACCCAGACACCCCGGACGCCACGAAGTCCCCACCGCCCCCGGAACCATCGCCTCCGGCCGTCATCCCCACTACCGGAGCGGACTCGTTCGGGCGGTTCGCGCGGCCCGGTGTGGACGGCATCGGCTGGCTCTCGCTCACTTCGGCCCCTGTTCCCGGCTGGCGTGTTTCCGGTTTGCACCGATTTACTGCGTCATTTCCCAGGGTCGCACTCCGTCTCCATGGCTGCGCCCGGAGAGCCTTGCCCGGTAGGCTTTCCGTGTGATCTTCAAGCGCATCGGAAACGGCCGGCCGTACCCCGACCACGGCCGGGAAAGCACCCGCCAGTGGGCGGATGTCGCGCCGCGCCCGGTCCGCCTCGATCAGCTCGTGACGACCAAGGGGCAGCTCGACCTGGAGACCTTGCTCGCCGAGGACTCCACGTTCTACGGCGACCTCTTCGCGCACGTCGTGAAGTGGCAGGGCGACCTGTACCTGGAGGACGGGCTGCACCGTGCGGTCCGCGCCGCGCTGCAGCAGCGCCAGGTGCTCCACGCGCGCGTACTCGAACTGGGCTGACGCGACCGCACCCCCGCCCGGCCCTGCCCCAAGTCGGCATTGGCCCTTTTGGGTTGGACTGGGCCCCGAGTAATGATCATTTAGTAGGCATCGCCGTCCGGCCGCACTACGCTGCGCCCATGAGCATGCTCACTCCCCCCGGCATGGGCGGCAAGTACCGCATCACGGGGGACAAATATCCACGGATGCGCCGCCCCAGCGGGCGCCGCAGGATCGTGCTCGCGGTGATCGCGTCCGCCGCGGCCGTGGGCCTGATCGGCTGGGGCACGCTGCAGCTCATCAACGTCTTCACGGGCGGCGACAAGGCATCGGCCGCGAGCCGCGCGGGCGGCGACTGCGACCGCAAGCCGGGCTCGGGCACCGAGGCCTCGAAGGCCGGGGCGAAGGCGGACGCGGACGCGGCGGACAAGGCCGAACCGAAACCGCTGCCCAAGCCGGCCCAGATCACCGTCAACGTCTTCAACGCCACGCCCCGCGGCGGCCTGGCCAAGGAGACCGCGGACGAGCTCAAGAAGCGCGGCTTCGCCATCGGCAAGGTCGGCAACGCGGCGAAGGAGTTCGACAAGAAGGTCAAGGGCACCGGGATACTGCTCGGCCCCAAGTCGGCCGCCGACACCGCGCTCCCCGTCCTCGGCACGCAGCTCACCGGCGCCGAGCCCCGGTCCGACGCCCGCAAGGGCGGCGAGGTCGACCTGATCATCGGCGACAAGTTCAAGAACCTGGCCAAAAAAGCGGACGCCGACAAGGCCCTGGCCGATCTGGCCAAGCCCAGGCCGACGCCCGCTCCGTCAGACAAGAAGAACTGCTAGCCGGCGGGAGGGACCGCCGGCCGAAGCAGCGTGGAACCGCGCCGCTACTCCGCCGCCCCGTACATCCGGTCGCCCGCGTCGCCGAGCCCCGGCACGATGTACCCCTGCTCGTTGAGCCGCTCGTCGACCGAGGCGGTCACGACGGTCACCGGAGTGCCCGCCAGCTCGCGCTCCATGATCTCGACGCCCTCGGGGGCGGCGAGCAGCACCACGGCGGTCACGTCGTCGGCGCCGCGCTTGATGAGCTCCTGGATCGCCGCGACGAGCGTGCCGCCCGTGGCGAGCATCGGGTCCAGGACGTACACCTGACGGCCGGAGAGGTCGTCCGGCATGCGCGTCGCGTACGTGGAGGCCTGCAGCGTCTCCTCATTGCGGACCATGCCGAGGAAGCCGACCTCGGCGGTCGGCAGCAGCCGCACCATGCCGTCGAGCATGCCGAGACCGGCGCGCAGGATCGGCACGACCAGCGGCCGCGGGTAGGAGAGCTTGACGCCCGTGGTCCGCGAGACCGGGGTGTCGATGTCGACCTGCTCGGTGCGCACGTCCCGGGTGGCCTCGTACGCGAGCAGGGTGACCAGCTCGTCGGCGAGGCGCCGGAAGGTCGGGGAGTCGGTGCGCTTGTCGCGCAGCGTGGTGAGTTTGTGCGCCACCAGCGGGTGGTCGACGACGTGGATCCGCATGACATCAACAGTAACCGGGACCCGGGCCCCGCTCCCCCGTTGGCCCGCACCGGCCCGCGTTGGCATCAACCCCGCCGACGGGGGGAAGGTGGGCACGTACGGACTGAGGTGGTGTGGCCCATGACGGAACGCAAGCCGGAAGACGAGACCGACGTCGAGCGACGCCGTCGCCGCGCCCAGTTCCTGCGCGAACGCGACGAGGCCATCGAGCTCCGCGACCGTGTGAAGCCGCGCCGCGCCCGGGCGGCACGGATGCGTCAGCAGATGCGTATGCGCACGTTCCGCTGGTAGCCGCCCGGCCGGCGGCGGGCCCGGCGAGGGCCCCGGAAGAACGCGACGCGGAACACAGCGGCCGGAAGACCTCTCCTGACGGCGCTGTTTCTGCCACGATTCCGAATGGGCGGGGCATGGCACAGCGATTCCCCGCTCCCCGACCTCGCCGGGGGGACCCCAAACCGCCAACCGGCACTGCCTATGACCAGTGGGAGAGTCACGGTGTACTTCGCCGCACTGCTCGCGCGCACCGAAGACGGGTGGGAAGCGAGCGACACGGAGCTCGACGATGTGGAGACCCTGTCGGATCTGGCCGACCTGGCCCGTGAGGCCACGGCCGACTACGACGACGACACGGTGCTCGTCTTCATCGAACAGGACGACGCGTGGTTCGGCGTCGTCCGCGTGGACGGGGAGGAGGACCCCCGTGTCTACGTCTCGGACGCCGCAGCGGCCGCCCGCAGCTCGTACGGGGAGATCCTGCTCACCGACGAGATGCTCGGCCGCGATCCGGACGACGACGGGGCGGTCGACCTGGACGCCCTCGACCTCGACGGCACGGAGGACGGCGAACCGGAGGCGTCCGACGCCGACGGGGATGCCCCGGCCGACGACGCCCCCGGCACGTCCGGGGTGCCGTCAGGACCGGTCGGCGACTCGGAGATCCTCGCCGACCTCGGGGTGCCCGAGAAGGATCTGCTCGGTCTCGAGAGCGGCGACGCGCTCAGCGAGATCGCCGACATCCTCGGGGCGGCGGAGGTGCTCGAGACCGTCCGCTAGGTTCCCCGTGTGACCGATCCGACCGACCCGACCGACCCGACCGATCCGATCGCCGCCACCGACCCGACCGACCGCATCGATCCGACCGACCCCTTCACCGCGACCGACGACGATCCCGTGCGCGACCGCTGGCGGGCGCCCATGCGGCTCGCCCTGGCCGAGGCCGAGCTGGCCCTCGGGAACGGCGACGTACCCGTCGGCGCCGTCGTGCTGTCCCCGGACGGCACGACGGTGCTCGCCACCGGCCACAACGAACGCGAGGCGGCCGGCGACCCGACCGCGCACGCGGAGGTGCTCGCCCTGCGCAGGGCCGCCGCCGGGCTCGGCGCGTGGCGGCTGACCGGCTGCACGCTCGTCGTGACACTGGAGCCCTGCGTGATGTGTGCGGGCGCGCTCGTGCAGTCCCGGGTGGACCGGGTCGTCTACGGAGCGCGCGACGAGAAGGCGGGAGCGGCCGGCTCGCTCTGGGACCTCGTACGCGACAGAAGGCTCAACCACCGCCCCGAAGTCATCGGGGGCGTCCTCGCGCGGGAGTGCGCCGACCGGCTGACGGACTTCTTCCGAAACCGCTGAGGGAAATCCGGCACACGGCGGGGACAAGGCCGGTCCGGGGCCGCCGGGAACGGATTTCTGTCCACGGCCCACCTTGGGCTAGAGTTCCTCTCGGTAGCGTGTCCGAGCGGCCGAAGGAGCTCGCCTCGAAAGCGAGTGTGGGGAAACTCACCGTGGGTTCAAATCCCACCGCTACCGCTCTTGATACGAAGGGCCCGTCCAGCTGGACGGGCCCTTCGTCGTGCACGGATCCGCGGGCGTGCGCGCATACGGACACGCGGACACTCGGGCATGCGGGCACGCGGAAAGCCCCGGCGCCTCCGCAAGGCACCGGGGCTCCTCCCGCCGGGACGGGGGAAGCGGCATCGGGGGGACAAGCCGCTCCCCCCGACGAGGACCGGACCCTCAAGTCAGCGCCGCCGTCAGGGGGGAAGCAGACGGCGCGGACCCCGCAGTAGGGGCCAGTCCCTCACCCGCGGATTCCTGCCAGATCCGCTGGGCTCACCACCAATCCTGCGCCTCGCGCCACCCGTGGAGGGCAGGCAAAGGGCCTCTGCTGCCGGGCCGTTGGTCCCTAAAAGCCCCGTGAGTACGGTCCGGGTTAGACTCGCCGCCGTCACAGGGGTCACACGGGGCACGGCAAGGGGAGGCCAGATCGTGGCAGTGCAGTGGAAGAAGCTCGGCCTCTTCGCGGTGGTCGTCTTCGCGCTCTATGTGATCATCACCGACCCGGCCAAGGCCGCCGACTACGTGCAGATAGGCTTCGAAGGCGTCTCGAACGCCGCTCGGAGCATCGGCGACTTCATGACGTGGGTGGCCAACGGAGGCAAGGACTGAGCGGCCGCCGAGGCCGCCCCGCACCAGTCCTCTCCAAGGAGTGCCCGTGATCCGCCATCTGGTCCTCTTCAAGCTCAACGACGGAGTGCGTCGTGACGAGCCCCGCGTGGCCGAGGGCGTCGCCGCCTTCCGCGCCCTCGGCGGGCAGATCCCGGAACTGACGTTCTGGGAGTGCGACTGGAACATCACCGACCGCCCCATCGCGTACGACTTCGCCATCAACTCGGCGGTCGAGGACACCGATGCGCTGAAGCGGTACATCGAGCACCCGGCCCACCAGGCGGGCGTCGCCCTGTGGCGCGAGTTCGCCACGTGGGTGATCGCCGACTACGAGTTCTGAGCCCCCGGGCGCGACAGCTCCCCGAACGGCCCCGCACCACCACGGTGCGGGGCCGTTCTGCGTCGTATGCCCCAACTTGCCTTCAACACGTAGTTATCGGGTGCTTGCACACAGTGCACATGTCTTGTGATGCTATGACCGCTTTTGACGGATGAGTTGACCGAGGTCGACCGAGCTTGTGCCTGACCTCGACCGTGCCTGACCGAGAAGGGGTGGCGTTGACCGTGCCGGCCAGTACTGCGCCCGAGGCTCCACCCGCGAAGGCCGCCCCGAGCACCGGGAGCACCCGCGGCGCCGACACCCGCGCCCTCACCCAGGTGCTCTTCGGCCAGCTCAAGGAGCTGGAACCGGGCAGCCCCGAACACGGCCGCGTGCGCGGCGCCCTCATCGAGGCCAACCTGCCGCTCGTGCGGTACGCGGCCGCGCGCTTCCGCAGCCGCAACGAGCCGATGGAGGATGTCGTCCAGGTCGGCACCATCGGACTCATCAACGCCATCGACCGGTTCGACCCGGAGCGCGGCGTGCAGTTCCCGACCTTCGCGATGCCCACCGTGGTCGGCGAGATCAAGCGGTACTTCCGCGACAACGTCCGCACGGTCCACGTACCGCGTCGCCTGCACGAGCTGTGGGTGCAGGTGACCGGCGCGACCGAAGACCTCACCACCGCCTTCGGGCGCTCGCCGACGACCGCGGAGATCGCCGAGCGGCTGCGCATCACCGAGGACGAGGTGCTCGCCTGCATCGAGGCCGGACGCTCGTACCACGCAACGTCGTTGGAGGCGGCCCAGGAGGGCGACGGCCTGCCGGGCCTGCTCGACCGGCTCGGCTACGAGGACCCCGCGCTCGACGGCGTCGAACACCGCGACCTCGTACGCCATCTCCTGGTCCAGCTGCCCGAGCGCGAGCAGCGGATCCTGCTCCTGCGCTACTACAGCAATCTGACGCAGTCACAGATCAGCGCCGAATTGGGCGTTTCCCAGATGCATGTGTCGAGACTGCTGGCCAGAAGCTTCGCACGACTTCGGTCCGCAAATCGGATCGAGGCGTAACCGTATCGGGTGGAGTCCTGTCGGAGCCGTTCCCGACGGGACTCTTTGTCGAAATCCCCCAGACCCCCTCTTTCCTGCACGGATGTCACCCTTGTTTGTCGACAAGTAACTACAGCGTGTTGCCGACATGTGACATTCTGCTGGAACCGCGTTTGCCGTAGCCCCACCTCCGGTATTCAGGTGGAGGCTGCGTTCCTCCGACGGGAGCGCCCGCCGCGACCGTCCGCGACCCAAAGGGGGTGGCATGTCCGCAGACCAGGGCAGCTCGAAGGTGCTCACGCTCACGCTCGTCAAGAGCCCGAGCGAATCCGCGCCCGACGCGCTTCACAGCTCGACAGCCTCGGAAGCCATCGACACCCGGACCCTGTCCCGCTCCCTCTTCCTGCGGCTCGCCGCGCTCGACCAGGACAGCCCGGAGCGCGTCTACGTACGCGACACACTCATCGAACTGAACCTCCCGCTCGTGCGGTACGCGGCGGCCCGCTTCCGCAGCCGCAACGAGCCGATGGAGGACATCGTCCAGGTCGGCACGATCGGCCTGATCAAGGCGATCGACCGTTTCGACTGCGAACGGGGCGTGGAGTTCCCGACCTTCGCGATGCCGACGGTCGTCGGTGAGATCAAGCGCTTCTTCCGGGACACCAGTTGGTCGGTGCGCGTGCCGCGCCGCCTCCAGGAGCTGCGCCTGGCGCTCACCAAGACCAGCGACGAGCTCGCCCAGCGGCTCGACCGCTCGCCGACCGTGCCCGAACTGGCCGCCGCGCTCGGCGTCTCCGAGGAGGACGTCGTCGACGGCCTCGCCGTCGGAAACGCCTACACGGCCTCCTCGCTGGATTCCCCGGCCCCCGAGGACGACGGCGGCGAGGGCTCCCTCGCGGACCGCCTGGGGTACGAGGACACGGCCCTGGAGGGCGTGGAGTACCGCGAGTCCCTCAAGCCGCTCCTCGCCAAGCTTCCGCCGCGCGAGCGCCGCATCATCATGCTGCGCTTCTTCGCCAACATGACGCAGTCGCAGATCGGCGAGGAGGTCGGCATCTCCCAGATGCACGTCTCCCGACTGCTCACGCGCACGCTTTCGCAGCTGCGCGAAGGCCTCATCTCGGACTGACGCACGCCAACTGGTCATCGCGCGGCCGGTGTTGCTGACGGGGTTCCTAATTGACGGACCGTCAGCCACACTGGCGCGATGCGACGTGGCGTACGGAACGTGCTCGGTGCCGGGGCGGCCGTGGTGTGCCTCGGCGGCCTGCTCGCCGCCTGCGGCGGCGACAGCGGCGACGGCTATGTGGCGACCGGCGCGGCGGGCTCCTCGCCCGAGCGGCCCCCGGGCAGGACGGTGGGCCCCATGGGCGGCGTGCAGCTGCTCCCGCTGGACGACGCCCCGAAGGCGTCCCGCTCCCCCTCCTCCGCCTCGGGGGCGGCCTCAGGGCCCCGCGCGGGCGACGCGGAGGGCAAGTTGCCCGACGGCCCCGACGGCCCCGACGGCCCCGACGGCAAGGGAGGCTCTCGCACGTCTGCCACCTCCGGCGGGACGGACGACGGCACGTCCGGCTCCGGCGCGGATGCGCCGTCGGACCCTTCCGGCCCCTCTGACCCTTCCCGCCCGTCGCACCCGGGCCCGGACTCGCCGAACCCGAGCTCACCGGATCCGGACCCACCGGCCTCCGGCCCGGCCGTACTGAGCGTCGGCGATCCGCAGCGGAAGCCCGCGGACAAGCGCTGGTGCGAGAACGTCACCGTCGCCTTCCGCAACACCGGTGGCTCACCGGTGCGTTCGGGGACGCTCACCTTCGAGACGCACATCATCGGCGCGCTGGGCGTCGACTGGGCCACGGTCGAGTCCACGGTGAAGCTGCCCGCACCGATCGCGCCGGGCCAGAAGAAGGAGAAGACCTGGCCCGTCTGTGTGGACGCGTGGCGGGTGCCGATGGGCATGCACGTGGATACGCAGGACGTCTCGGCGAAGTGGAAGTAGCGCCGGCCCTGGGCGAGTCTTCGTCTGCGGGTGTGGTGTGGCTGGTCGCGCAGTTCCCCGCGCCCCTGGGGTTCGGCTGTGGGGCGGGGTCGCGGGCGTATGTACGTACTCGCTATCCCTGCGCCACGCCTCAAGAACAAAGACGCCACAGTCCGCTCGGTGCTCCGTGCGCACATACCCCCGCGCCCCCTCCGGCCGGTTGGGAGGCTGCGGCCCGGTGGGACGATGCACTGCAGCTGAGGCAACCCCCGCAGAGGTGGTGCCTCGGGCGGGGCAGCGCCTCGGGGGCGCAGCGGGCCGTTGCTTTCAGGGGTACGGGCGCGGCGGGCTGCTGCTTTCAGGGGTACGGGGGCGGCGGGCTGTTGCTTTCAGGGGAGCGAGGAACTGCGCGACAAGCCACAACACACCCGCACCCGCCCACGCAGCGCGCCCCGCAACGGCGGGTGGGCTTTTAAGGGGCGCGGGGAACTGCGCGATCAGCCACGACGGGCCGCACCCACCCGCGCAGGGCGACCCCCGCCCACCGAGAACCGCCCAAGGCCCAGGGGCCAGACTCCTTACTTGAGCGCGAGCCAAGCCACCCCCGCCACCACCACGATCGCGAGGACCACGCCGATGATCAGGCCGACGCGGGGGCCGGAAGAGGTCACCGCCTGCTGCTGACGGCCCTGCGGAGCCTCGTCGACGAAGGCGCGGAACATCTGGGTGTTGCCGGCAGGGTCGGGAGTGCCCTGATTGCCCTGGGGGTTGTGTGCCATGGAGCAGGACCCTAGCGAATTCAGCGCTGTCGGCCCAACCCCCTCTGGCCAGGGACTTTACGAGCGGGGTCCCAGAACTTTGCCGACTCTTTAGTCCGTTGGCCCCGTTTTAATTTGCCTGCGGCAACCAACCGCTTCTATCGTTGCCCTAAGCAACAAAAAAGAGGAGGTGCCGTGGCCGCGCAGCGTCAGTACGAGGAGCTGGCCCGACAGCTCAGCGCCATCGGTGCCGTGAAGCGAGGCCTCGGACGGGGCCTGCCGCACGACTGCCCGGCCGGATCCGCCGCCGTACTCGTCCTGCTCGACCGGCACGGTGCGATGCGGATGAGCAGGCTCGCGGAGCTGCTGGCCGTGGACACGTCGGTGACCAGCCGCCACGTCGCCCATGTCGCGGACAGGGAGTGGATCGTCCGCGATCCCGACCCCGCGGACAAGCGCTCCCGGATCCTGCGGCTCACGCCCGAGGGCAAGGCCAAGGTCGACGAACTCTCCGAGCTCTCCATCCGGACGCTCACCCACTACTTGCACGACTGGACGGACGAAGAAGTCGTCCAGCTCAGCACGCTGCTCGCGCGCCTGCGCGACAGCTTCGGGGACTGCCGTGCGGCTTCGGCCCGGCTCCCCGGTTCCCCCCACGACGTGCAGACCACGTCAGAGACCACCCGTACACCCGCGTAAGAAAAGGAATTCCATGGCAACAACCACACCAGCCGGTGTGCGGGGCAGCCATGCCAAGCACGGAGCTCACCAGGGTCACAACGGTGAGAACGCTCCGATGACGCACCGGCAGATCATGGAAGCGCTGTCCGGGCTGCTGCTCGGCATGTTCGTGGCGATCCTGTCGTCCACGATCGTCTCCAACGCCCTGCCCCAGATCATCGGCGACCTCGGCGGCGGCCAGTCCGCCTACACCTGGGTCGTGACGGCGTCGCTGCTCGCGATGACCGCGACGACGCCCCTGTGGGGCAAGCTCTCCGACCTGTTCAGCAAGAAGGCGCTCGTACAGATAGCCCTGGTCATCTATGTCCTCGGCTCTGTCGTCGCCGGTCTCTCGCAGAACGCGGGCATGCTGATCGCCTGCCGTGTTGTGCAGGGCATCGGCGTGGGCGGTCTCTCCGCCCTCGCACAGATCGTCATGGCCGCGATGATCTCCCCGCGCGAGCGCGGGCGTTACTCCGGCTACCTCGGCGCCACCTTCGCGGTCGCCACCGTCGGCGGCCCGCTGCTCGGCGGCGTCATCACCGACACCTCGTGGCTCGGCTGGCGCTGGTGCTTCTACGTCGGCGTGCCCTTCGCGGTCATCGCGCTGATCGTCCTGCAGAAGACCCTGAAGCTCCCCGTCGTCAAGCGTGACGTCAAGGTCGACTGGGGCGGCGCCTTCTTCATCAGCGCCGCCGTCTGCCTGCTGCTCGTCTGGGTCACCTTCGCCGGCGACAAGTACGACTGGATGTCCTGGCAGTCGGCCGCCATGGTCGGCGGCTCGATCCTCCTCGGACTGATCTTCGTGCTCGTCGAGTCCAAGGCGACCGAGCCGATCATCCCGCTGCGGCTCTTCCGCAACCGCACCATCACCCTCGCCTCCCTCGCCTCGCTCTTCGTGGGTGTCGCGATGTTCGCGGGCACGGTGTTCTTCAGCCAGTACTTCCAGCTGGCCCGCGGCCAGTCCCCGACGATGTCCGGCGTCATGACGATCCCGATGATCGGTGGTCTGTTCATCTCGTCGACCGTCTCCGGACAGGTCATCACCAAGACAGGCAAGTGGAAGGCCTGGCTGGTCAGCGGTGGCGCCCTGGTGACGGCGGGCCTCGGCCTGCTCGGCACCATCCGGTACGACACCGAGTACTGGCACATCGCGATCTTCATGGCCCTGATGGGTCTCGGCATCGGCATGATGATGCAGAACCTGGTCCTGTGCACGCAGAACCAGGTCGCCCCGGAGGACCTCGGTTCCGCCAGCTCCACCGTCACCTTTTTCCGCTCCCTGGGCGGTGCGATGGGTGTCTCGGCGCTCGGTGCGATCATGGCCACCCGCATCACCGACTACGTCAAGGACGGCCTGACCGACCTCGGCCCGAAGGCCGCCGGCTTCGGCCACGGCGGCACCGGCGGCGGTGGCATCCCGGACCTGGACAAGATCCCGGAGCCGTTCCGCACGGTGATGGAGAGCGCGTACGGACACGGCATCGCCGATGTCTTCCTGATCGCCGCGCCCATGGCGCTGATCGCCTTCCTGATCACGATCTTCATCAAGGAGGTCCCGCTGCGGACGTCGGGCGCCCTCGCCCAGGCCGCGTCGGAGACCGCGGATGCCTCGGACGGCGCCGCTCCGGCCGCCTCCCCGGCCGCCGCTGCCGCCCCCGCCGACGAGCCCGTGCTCGCCTCGGTCGCCTCGCACACGGAGGCCGCACCCGACGCCACGCAGCCGCTGGCCTCGGTGGCCTCCGCCGCCCAGTCCGGTGCCGCGGGCTTCCCGCCGGTCACCAACGGCATCCCGGTACGCGGCTTCGTCCGCGGCGCCGAGAGCGCGCCCGTACCGCGGGCCGCCGTCACGCTGATCTCCCTCGGGGGACGCCAGCTGGGCCGCGCGGTCGCGCAAGGCGACGGCTCCTACGCCGTCGACGCCCCCGGCGCCGGGTCGTACGTGCTCATCGCCTCCGCCGACGGCTTCCAGCCGCAGGCCTCGACCGTCGTGGTGGGCGACGACGCCCTCGCGTACGACATCCTGCTCAGCGGCACGAGCGGCCTCACCGGCCTGGTGCGGGACGCGGACAGCAAGCTGCCCGTCTCCGGCGCGATGGTCATCGTGACCGACGTGCGCGGTGACGTCATGGCCACCGGACTCTCCGGCGAGCAGGGCGAGTTCACCTTCGCCGAGCTGGTCCCCGGTACGGTCACCATCGCGGTGAACGCCACCGGTCACCGGCCGCTGGCCCTGCCCGTCGAGGTCGGCGGCACCGGGGTCACCCGGGTCGAGGTCGAGCTCAACTCCGGCGCGCGGGTGCTCGGCACCGTGCGGGCCGGCGGCGGGCCGCTGAACGACGCGCGGGTCACGCTCGTCGACGCGGCGGGCAACGTCGTCGCCACCGCGACCACCGGATCGGACGGGGCGTACGCCTTCACCGACCTGGACGGCGGGGACTACACGGTCATCGCGACCGGGTACCCGCCGGTGGCCACGGGCCTCTCGGTGGCCGGCAGCGGCATCGACGGCCACGACATCGAGCTCGCCCACCCGGGCGAGTGACCTGACCCGGCCCGGGTCGCGCCCCGAGCGGGGGCGTGGCCCGGGCCGGTCGCGGAAGAGGCCCCCGGGCCGGCGGTGGCGTTCATGGCAGGGGACGGCCAGTCACCGCCGCCGGGGGTCTTCTGCTTGACGCGGCATCACGCTTGACGCGGCATGACGCTGGACGTGGCATCACGCTCGATGCGGCGTGCATGGCGTGCATGGCGTGAACTTGAGTTTGGACTTTGGGGCTCCCGAGCGGGGAGCCCGGCAAGGAGTAAACGGGATGGCACTCAACGCTCGGATCCGCACCCGTGACGGGTGGGCCGTGCCCCACGCCGTCGTCACGGTGACCGACATGACCGGGACGCAGGTACTGCGGGCCGCCGCGGACGAGGAAGGCGCCGTACGGGACGGGACGGTGCTCGCCGCCGGGCCCTACACCGTCATCGTCACCGCCGTCGGCTACGCACCGGTCGCCTCCACGGCGCTCGTGACCGCCAGCGGGCGGGCCGAGGTCGGCAACGTCGTCCTCGCCCGGCAGGGCGGCACGGAGCTGCCCCCGCCCGGGCCGTGGGCCGTCGACCCGGCCCACTCGACGGTCGGCGCCGTCGCCCAGCACCTCGGGATCACCAGCGTGCACGGGCGGTTCACGGACTTCGGCGGCCGGATCGAGATCGCCGAGGACGTCGAGAAGTCCCGCGTCGAGGCGGTCATCCGGTCGGCCTCGATCGACACGGGCAACGGCATGCGGGACGGACACCTGAAGTCGGGCGACTTCCTGGACGTCGAGCGGTACCCGGAGATCACCTACCGGTCCAACGGGCTGACGCCCGCGGGCGCGGACCGGTGGACCGTCCACGGTGACCTCGGCATGCACGGCGTCGTACGGCCGGTGGACCTCGACCTCAGCTACCTCGGGACCGGGGCGGACCCCTGGGGCGGGACACGGGCCGCCTTCCGGGCCACGGCCGAGCTGCGGCGCGAGGACTTCGCCATGAACTACAACCAGGTGGTGCAGGCGGGGATCTCGGCGATCGGCACGACGCTGAAGGTCGAGCTCGACATTCAGGCCGTGCAGGGGGAGTCGTTGCCCCAGATGGGGTGAGGGGGGTCGTTAGGGTGCCCGTATGGCACCCGACATCGCTACCAACACCAGTGTGACGCTTGAGGAGTTGCTCGACTTCGTCCGGCCCAGGCACCGTGCGGTGCTGCTGACCACGCGGTCGGACGGGACCCCGCAGGGCTCGCCCCTCACCTGCGGGGTCGACGACTCCGGCCGCATCGTCGTCTCCACGTACCCGGAGCGGGCCAAGACGCGCAACGCCAGGCGGAATCCGCGGGCCAGCGTGATCGTGCTGAGCGACGAGTGGAACGGGCCCTGGGTCCAGGTCGACGGCGCGGCGGAGGTCATCGACGCGCCGGAGTCGGTGGAGCCGCTGGTGGAGTACTTCCGGAACATCTCCGGGGAGCATCCGGACTGGGACGAGTACCGGGCGGCGATGCTGACCCAGAACAAGTCGATCATCCGGATCACTCCGGAGAGGTGGGGGCCGGTGGCCACGGGCGGATTCCCCGCTCGGTAGCGGGCTCTTCTCTGGCGGGGGCGCCTGGGGCTCGTGTCGCCTTTGCTGCGTCTGTGGGGCGGGGTCGCGGGGGTATGTACGTACTCGCTATCCCTGCGCCACGCTGCACGAACAAAGACGCTATGGCTGGCTCGGTGCTCCGTGCGCACATACCCCCGCGCCCCCTCGGGCGCGTGTGCGGCTGCCGGTCATCGGTGGGGCTTCTCCAGGCAAGCCCCACAGGGCCGGTGCCTCCCGAGGGCTTCAGGTGTGGCCTCAGGTGGGGCGGTGCCTCAGGGGGGCCTCGGCGGGGCGGTGCCTCAGGGGGCTTTGGGCGGGGCGGTGCATCGGGGCGCGGCGGGCTGTTGCCTCCTGGGGCGCGGGGGCGGCGGGCCGTTGCTTTCAGAAGTACGGGCGCGGCGGGCTGCTGCTTTCAGAGGTACGGGCGCGGCGGGCTGCTGCTTTCAGGGGTACGGGGGCGGCGGGCCGCTGCTTTCAGGGATGCGGGCGCGGCGCGCTGTTGCTTTCAGAGGTACGGGGGCGGCGGGCTGCTGCTTTCAGGGGTACGGGGGCGGCGGGCCGTTGCTTTTAGGGACGCGGGGGCGGCGGGCTGTTGCTTTTAGGGGCGCGGGGAACTGCGCGACCAGCCACAACCAACCCGCACCCACACACGCAGCGCGGCCCGCAACGGCGGGTGGTCTTTAGGGGCGCGGGGAACTGCGCGACCAGCCACAACACACCCGCACCCGCCCGCGCAGGGAGGAACCCACCCACCCCGCACCGCCCAAGGCCCAGGGGCCAGAGGACGCGGAGGCCCCGCACGGAACGGGTGGGCCGGGGCTACTTGGCCGACTTGGCCGCGGCCTTGAGCTGCTGCTTGTGCGCGCGGACCTTCTGGAGGGACTCCGGCCCCGTGATGTCCGCGACCGAGCGATACGCCTTGGCCGGGCCGTAGTCGCCCGCGGACTCCCGCCACCCCTCGGGCCGTACGCCGAGCTGCTTGCCGAGGAGGGCGAGGAAGATCTGGGCCTTCTGCTTCCCGAAGCCGGGAAGGTCGTTGAGGCGCTTGAGGAGTTCCGCGCCGGTCGCCGCGTCCCGCCAGACCCCCGTCGCGTCACCGTCGTAGTGGTCGACGAGGTACTGGCACAGCTGTTGGATCCGCTTGGCCATCGAGCCCGGGTAGCGGTGCACGGCCGGCTTCGTGGAGAGGAGTCCGGCGAAGGCCTCTGGGTCGTACGCGGCGATCTCGTGGGCGTCGAGATCGTCGGAGCCGAGCCGCGTGGCGATCGTGTGCGGGCCCGCGAACGCCCACTCCATGGGGACCTGCTGGTCCAGGAGCATGCCGATCAGCGCGGCCAGCGGGCTGCGGCCGAGGAGCTCGTCGGCCTCCGGTTCCTGTGCGAGGTGCAGGGTGACGTCCATGAGGTGATGATCCCTCGCGGGCCGGCGCGTCGCAGCGCGGGGCGCCGGGCAGCGAGCGGGGGCGCCGGAAATGAGGTGCCGCGGGGGTGGGGGCCGCGTTAGTCTCGCCGTATGTCTACGCCCCGCATTTCCTAGCCAGGACACACGCCTTCACGTCACCCGTGTGTCCATTCGCTATTGCGGAGCGTTACCTCATGATCACCGTACGAGGCGCCGACGTGCGCGTCGGCGCCCGCCTTCTGTTGTCCGGCGTCTCCTTCCACATCGCCCCCGGCGACCGCGTCGGCCTGGTCGGGCACAACGGCGCGGGCAAGAGCACCCTGATGAAGGTGCTGGCCGGGCAGGCCGTGCCCACGGGCGGTGCGGTCACCCGTGCCGGTTCCGTCGGGTATCTCGCCCAGGATCCCGGCGCCGCCGACCCCGCCCTGTCCGTCACGGACCGGATCCTGTCCGCCCGGGGTCTGGACGAGGCGGTCGCCGCGTTGCGTACCGCCGAGGCCGCCATGGTGCGGGCCGCGTCCCCGGCCGCGCAGGAGCGGGCCATGGCCGCGTACGCCCGCGCCGACGACCGGTTCCAGGCGCGCGGCGGCTATGCCGCGGAGGCCGAGGCCGCCCGTGTCGCCGCCGGGCTCGGGCTGCCCGAGCGCGCCCTGCACCAGCCCGTCGGCGAGCTGTCGGGCGGCCAGCGGCGCCGCGTCGAACTCGCCCGGATCCTGTTCTCGCGCCACGACACCCTGCTCCTCGACGAGCCGACCAACCACCTCGACGCCGACTCGGTGGGGTGGCTGCGCGGATATCTGTCGGGGTACCCGGGAGGCCTCGTGCTCATCAGCCACGACACCGGGCTGCTCGCCGACACCGTGAACCGGGTCTTCCACCTCGATCCGCGGCGCGCCGTCATCGACGTCCACAACACCGGGTGGCACACCTACCTCGCCCAGCGCGCGGCGGACGAGAGGCGGCGCACCCGGGAGCGGGCCAACGCCGAGCGGAAGGCCGCCTCGCTGCGCGCCCAGGCCGACAAGATGCGCACCCACGTCTCCACCGCCACCGCGGCGAAGAACATGGACCGGCGTGCCGAGCGGATGCTCGCGGGGACCGAGCCGGTGCGGCGCGGCGAGAAGGTCGCGCGCATCCGGCTGCCCGAGCCCGCGCCGTGCGGCCGGATGCCGCTCGGCGCGGTCTCCCTCGCCAAGTCGTACGGGTCCCATCGCGTCCTCACCGACGTCGACCTGGCCGTCGACCGGGGCAGCCGCCTCGTCGTCCTCGGGCTCAACGGCGCCGGCAAGACGACGCTGCTCCGGCTGCTCGCCGGGCGGGAACTCCCGGACGCGGGGCGGGTCGTCGCGGGACCCGGGCTGCGGCTCGGGTACTTCGCGCAGGAGCACGACACCCTGGAGGGCGCCAAGACCGTACGGGAGAACCTCGCGGGCGCGGCTCCCCACCTGACGGACAGTGAGGTGCGGCGGGTGCTGGGGTCGTTCCTGTTCGGCGGGGACGACGCGGACAAGCCCGCCGCCGTTCTCTCCGGCGGCGAGAAGACACGGCTCGCGCTGGCCGGACTGGTCCACTCCGGCGCGAACGTCCTGCTGCTCGACGAGCCCACCAACAACCTCGACCCCGCCTCCAGGGGCGAGGTGCTGGGCGCGGTGGACACGTACCCCGGGGCGATCGTGATGGTCACGCACGACGAGGGGGCGATCGACGCGCTGCGGCCCGACCGGGTGCTGCTTCTGCCGGACGGTGCCGAGGACCTCTGGAGCTCCGGGTATCGGGAGTTGGTCGCGCCGGCCTGAGGGGGGTGGGCTACCAGGACTCTGTTCCGGTAGCCGGGGTCCGGGGTGGCTTCAGTTCTGTTCCGCTCCTCGCGCGCAGCCTCAGCGCGAGGAGCGGGAAGACCAGGACCGACACCATGCCCGCGCCCACCAGCGCCGCCGCCTCGCCCGCCGTCAGCGCCTTCTCGTCGAGGCCGATCGTCGTGATCGCCACGACCAGCGGCAGCGCCGTCGCGTTGTAGAGCACGAGTGCCGTGCGTTCGCCGCGGTCCAGGTCGCGCGGGGCCAGGGCGTAGACCGGCAGGCCGCGTACGACGAGGAAGAGGAGGAGGAAGGCGGGGAGCAGGACGAGGGCGCGGCCGCCGTCCAGGAGCGCGTGCAGGTCGAAGTCGATGCCCGTCACGACGAAGAACACCGGGACGAGGAACCCGAAGCCCATCGCCTCGATTTTGCCGAGGACCAGTTCGCTGCTCTCGGGGGCCGCGCCCTGCAGCACCAGCCGGGTGAGCAGGCCGGCCGCGAACGCGCCGAGGAGCGTGTCGAGTCCGAAGGCGTGCGAGAGCCCGAGCATGGCCGCGAGCAGCAGCATCACGAAGCGGACCGCGAACTGGCCGCTGCTGTGCAGGGTCTTGGCGATGACCTTCGCGAACCACGGCGGGCGCGGGCGCAGCGCCCACAGGACCGCGGCCGCCGTGACCGCGGCGAAGCCGGCGAGCAGCGCGGTGGACCTGCCGGGATGGCTGCCGCCGAGGAGCAGCGTCATCGCGATGATCGGGCCGAACTCGCCGACCGCGCCGAACGCCATCATCACCGTGCCGAAGCGGCCCTTGAGGTCTCCCGAGTCGCGCAGGATCGGCAGAACCGTGCCGAGGGCGGTGCTGGTCAGTGCCGTGCCGATGACGAAGCTCTTGGTGACGGCGCCGCCGTTCAGGGCGAACGCGATGCCGAGGCCGAGCGCCAGGGTGATCAGCCAGGCCCGCACCGAGCGGCGCAGGGTGTCGCCGCGGACCGCGGCGAACTCGATCTCGTAGCCCGCGAGGAAGATCAGCATCGAGAGGCCCAGGTCGGAGAGGACGTCGATGACCTCGCTGTGGTGCGCGAGGCCCAGGACGTCGGGGCCGATCACGATGCCCAGCACGATCTCGAAGATGGCCAGGGGGACCGGGATCCAGCGGGCGAGCCCGTAGGTGAGGAGCGGGGCGAGGACCGCGATGGCCATGATCAGGATGAGGGTCCCCGGCTGCGACATAATGATCTATCTAGCATAAAGTCGGGCGAAATGGACTGTTGTCTGTTGTCTGTTGTCTGTTGTCCGTTGTCCGTTGTCTGTGGTCTCTGGTTCGAGAGGGGATCCGGTGAGGGCCGGTCAGAACCCTGGTGCGGGTGGCGTCGTGCACGGGCGTGGTGCGTCCGGTGGTGACGCGTCCGGTGGTGGTGCGTCCAGTGGTGATGCGCCCGGTGTTCCTGGTGGGCCTCCGCGGATGCGGGCCGGGCTGTGGAAGCGGTGTCTGTGGGGCGGGCTCGCCCTGTGGCTGCTCACCGCGGTCATCACGTACGCCACCAAGAACACCAACCTCCTGCCGACGCTGATCCTGCTCGGCAGCTTCCTGGTCCCCGGTGTCTTCGTGCTCTGGGCCTACGAGCGGCACGGGCGGGACCTGGGGCTCGGCGTGCTGCTCAACTGCTTCATCGTGGGGGGCGTGCTGGGTGTTCTCGGCGCGTCCGTCATGGAGTACTACCTGCTGCACCCCTCGGTGTGGATCTTCGTGGGCGTCGGGCTCATCGAGGAGGCCGTGAAGCTGGCCGCGCTCGTGATCGTGCTGCGACGGTTCAAGGAGGTGCGGGGGCTGCGGGCCGGGCTGGTGCTCGGTGCGGCCGTGGGGTTCGGGTTCGCGGCGTTCGAGAGTTCCGGGTACGCGTTCAACGCCGTGGTCAGCCTGAAGGGGCTCGACCTGAGGTCGCTCCTGGAGACGGAGATCCTGCGCGGGCTGCTCGCTCCCTTCGGGCACGGGTTGTGGACCGCCATCGCGGGCGGCGTGCTGCTCAGGTTCCGGGAGCCGGGCGGGCGGTTCCGGTTCCCGGGCGCGGTCGTCCTGACGTATCTCGGGGTGTCGCTGCTGCACGCGCTGTGGGACTCGATGCACGGCATCGCGGTGTGGCTGGTCGTGCGGATCACGGCTACGGGGCTGGACCGGGAGCTGTTCGCCCAGGGGTACATCCCCGAGCCCACGTCGGAGCAGAAACACCTGTTCACGGTGTTTTCCGTGGGTGGGATGGTGCTGGTGTCGCTGGCGGGGGTGGCGTGGCTGCTGTCGCTGGCGCGGCGGGGGCGGGCGGGGGCGCCTTGAGCGGGGTCGCCTTGGGTCCGTCTTGTGGGGCGGGGTCGCGGGGGTATGTACGTACTCGCTATCCCTGCGCCACGCCTCAAGAACAAAGACGCCACAGTCCGCTCGGTGCTCCGTGCGCACATACCCCCGCGCCCCCTCGGGCGCGCGTGCGACTGCCGGTCATCGGTGGGGCTTCTTCCGGCAAGCCCCGCAGGGGCGAGTGGGTTTTTAGGGGCGCGGGGAACTGCGCGGGCGGCCACGGCGGGCCCGCGCTCGTGAAGCGTCGAGGCTCTTCGTGGCGGGTGGGTTTTTGGGGGCGCGGGGGACTGTGCGAGCGGTCACGGCGGATCCGCGCTCGTGAAGCGTCGAGGCTCTTCGTGGCGGGTGGGTTTTTGGGGGCGCGGGGGACTGTGCGAGCGGTCACGGCGGGCCCGCGCTCGTGAAGCGTCGAGGCTCTTCGTGGCGGGTGGGTTTTTGGGGGCGCGGGGAACTGCGCGGGCGGTCACGGCGGATCCGCGCTCGTGAAGCGTCGAGGCTCTTCGTGGCGGGTGGGTTTTGGGGGCGCGGGGAACTGCGCGGGCGGTCACGGCGGGCCCGCACTCGCGAACTGTCCGGGCCCTTCGTGGCGGGTGGGTTTTTAGGGGCGCGGGGAACTGCGCGAGCGGCCACGGCGGGCCCGCACCCGCCCACCCGGGGGAACCCAAACCCACCGGCCAAGGAGCGCACCCGCACCATTACCGTGACGGGACATGGCGCACAGCACGGAACCGGTCCTGGGCGACACCGCCAGAAAGATTGCCGCGCGGTGCGAACCGCGCGTCAACGCCCTCGCCCGCCGAATGACCCGACACGCCTTCGCACGGCTGCGCGGCTACGAGGAACTGCCGGCGGACGTGAAGGACGTCGAGATCGCCGCCACCGCCCGGCACGGGCTGCGGCTGTTCCTCGACAGCGTCGCGGACCCCCGCGGGCGGACGCGCGACTACGAGTACTTCAGGGAGCGCGCCGCCCAGCGGGCGGACGAGGGCATGCCCCTGCATCTGCTGCTCGGCACCCACTGCCTGGGCGCCCACGTGCTCTGGCGCGAGCTGCGCGACGTCACCCTGCCGGGGGAGGAGGCCGCGCTCGCCGAACTCAGCGACTTCCTGTTCGGCGCCCAGGAGCGCATCGTGGCCGCCGTCACGGAGACCTACCTCGACGAGCAGGCGGCCATCGTGGCCGAACGCCGGGAGGAGCGGAGGTCGTTGGCGCGGAGTTTGCTGGAGGGTGCCTCCGTGGGGGACGGAGGGAAGGAAGCGGGGGCGTACGAGGATGGCTGCCTGGTCCTCTTCCTGGCTCTGCCCGCGGAGGGGCGGGACGGGCGGCCCGTGGCGGTGCGCAGGCTCGGGCGGCGGCTGCAGGCCACGCTCGACCGGGCCTTCGGCACCGGTGTGCTCACCCTGTTGGACGGGGGCGGCGGGCATGCCCTCGTGCCCGGCGAAGGCGGGGCCGTCTCGGGAGAACTCGTGGGGGCACTGCGGGAGTTCTGCGGTCCCCAACTGCGTGTCGGCGCCGTCGTCGCCCGGTCCGTCGGGCAGATCCCGCAGGCCGCCCGTACCGCGGAAGAGGTCGTACGGGTCGCCCGCGCCTGTGGGCGGCCGGCCGGGCTGCACCGGCTCGACGACGTCCTGCTCGAATACCATCTGTCGCGGCCCAGCGCCGGCAGCGAGGGAATAGCCGCGCTGCTCGAACCGGTCGCCTCACGGCCCGAGTTGACCGACACCCTGCGGGCCTATCTGGAGCTGCGGCAGGACCGTCGGGCCGCCGCCCGTCGGCTCAGCCTGCATCCGAACACGGTCGACAACCGGCTCGCCCGCGTCTCCTCCCTGACCGGGCTCGACCTCACCTCGTCGCACGGCACGGCCCTCGCCCTCGCAGCCCTCCTGCTGCGGGAGATGGCGGGGTGATGAGGAGATGGGGGGTCGGTGAAGGGGGCAGGCGGCGTCGCGTACGTGACGACTTGGGCGGGACGCCTGTGCCGTTCCGGTGGCTGTGATTCGATGCTGCGATGAGACGAGACCGTGCCGCCGACGCGGCCGAGGGGCACCCCGTCCTCCGCGTGCGGGAACGTTCCGGCGAGCGTGACCTGGAGGCGTGTGTCGGGGCCCTCGCCGTGGTCCACAAGGTCGACGGATATCCCGTCAACTGGCCCGCGGAGCCGGGTGCGTGGCTTGAAGGCGGCGGTGCCGTCGGGGCGTGGGTGGCCGAGCTCGACGGGCGGGTCGTCGGGCACGTGGGGCTGTCCCGGCCGGGGCCGGGGGACGAGGCTCCCGGGGTGTGGGCCGAGCGCGCGGGAGCGGGCGTCGATGCGGCCGCCGTCGTCGGCCGCCTCTTCGTCGCGCCGGACGCGCGTGGCCACGGCATCGGCGCCCTGCTGATGCGGCGGGCCGTGCGGGAGGCAGGAGTGCGCGGGCTGCACCCGGTCCTGGACGTCGTCTCCACCGACGCCTCGGCCGCCGCCCTCTACGAACGCATGGGGTGGCGGCTGCTCGCCGTCGTCGAGCAGGAGTGGCAGCCCGGGCAGCGGGTCGCCCTGCGCTGCTACGCGGCCCCCGGCGAGTCCGGCCCGGCCCCCGCGGCCCCGCCGGTGGCCGAGGAGTCCGCCGCCGCCCGCAACGCGTCGAGCAGGCCCCGCAGCGCCGGCTGAACCGGGGCGGCCGCGCGCACCGCCGCGTGGATCGACCTGACCGGCTCGGGGCCCCTGACCTCCCGTACGGCCACGTCGGGACGGTGGCCGCCGGTGAGCCCGAGCGCGGGGACCAGGCTGACGCCGAGTCCGGCGGCGACGAACCCCTGGGCCGTCGCGTAGTCGCCGCTCTCCACCACGAAGTCCGGGGTGAAGCCGGCCGCCGCGCAGGCGTCGAGCACCGGGTCCAGGCACGGGCCCGGCGTTTCGCCCGCGACCCACGGCTCCTCGGCCAGGTCCGTCAGGTCGACCGTCCGCCGCTCGGTGAGCGGGTGGCCCACGGGGAGCACCGCGCGGTACCGGTCGTCCAGGAGGTGGACGAACCTGACGCCGTCCTCCGCCGCCCCCTCGCGCGGCCTGACCACCAGGGCCAGGTCGGCCCGCCGCTCCTTCACCTCGGGCAGCGGGTCGTCGGGGTCGGACAGCTTCAACTCGACTCGTACGCCCGGCTGTTCGCGGCGGAGCGTGGCGAGCGCGGGTGCCACCAGGGGTGCGCCCGCCGTCGCGAAGTACCGCATCGAGACGTGGCCCGTGTGCCCCGCGCGCAGCTCGGCGAGCGCGGTCTCCGCCTCGGCCGCGTGCCGGCCGATGACCGTCGCGTACTCGGTGAGCAGGCGTCCCGCCTCCGTGGGGCGCACCCCGCGGCCGGTCCGCTCCAGGAGCGCGATGCGCGCCTCCTTCTCCAGTGCGGCCATCTGCTGGCTGACGGCCGAGGGCGTGTACCCGAGGTTCCGGGCCGCCGCCGTGACCGAGCCGCTGGTCACCACCGCCCGCAGGATCTGCATCCGCCGCATGTCGAGCATGCCGTCAGTGTGCCGCACGGCGGGCGGCCCAGCATGCAGTTCAGCTTAATTCTGGGTCCAGATCTTTTCGCTTGTCTTACGAGTGGGTGCGCGGGACCGTACGGAGTGACGCGGCCGCATCCGCGTACACGCACTCCCCGTACGTCCCATGCACCACCCCCGTACGCCCTACGAAGCACCTGGAGGCGAGCCGTGTTCAGCGGTCCCCGTGCCACCCTCGTCCGCATGGCGGTGCTCGCCCTGCTCTGGGGGTCGAGCTTCCTCTGGATCAAGCTCGCCCTGAGCGGCGGCCTCGCGCCCCTGCACCTCACGGTCGTCCGGTGCGCCCTCGGCGCTGCCGTCCTGCTCGTCCTCGCCCGCTCGGCCGGGCAGCGCATGCCGCGCGGCCGCGAGGTCTGGGGGCATCTCGCCGTCGCCGCGTTCTTCTGCAACGCGCTGCCGTTCTTCCTCTTCAGCATCGGCGAACAGACCGTCGGCTCGGGCGTCGCCGGCGTCCTGAACGCCACCACTCCCCTGTGGTCCCTGGCCATCGGCCTGATGCTGCGCACCGAGCGCCGCCTCGGGCGGCTCCGCCTGACCGGTCTGCTGCTCGGCTTCGCGGGGACGCTGCTCATCTTCGCGCCCTGGCAGCAGACGGGGCTGGCCAGTTGGGGCGCGCTCGTACTGCTGGGCGCGGCCGTCAGCTACGCCGTCGCCTTCGCCTACATGGCCCGCCACCTCGTCGGCCGAGGCTCCGCGCCGCTCGCGCTCTCCGCAGCCCAGCTGCTCACCGCGACCGGCCTGACCACCCTCGCCCTGCCCGCCGCGCCCGCGGCCGCCTCGTCCCCGACGCTCACCGGCATCGTCGCCGTCGTCCTCCTCGGCACGCTCGGCACGGGCATCACCTTCCACCTCAACTCCCGCCTCATCGCGGACGAAGGGCCCACCTCGGCCGCCACCGTCGGCTATCTGCTGCCCGTGGTCTCCCTCGTGCTCGGCGCGCTCGTCCTCGGCGAGGAGATCGGGGCGCGGGTGGTGGCGGGCATGGTGGTCGTGCTCGTGGGGGTCGGGCTGACGCGGCGTACGGGGAGTGCGGGGGGTGCGGGGGAGGGGCGGCAGGTGCGGGTGTGGGCGCGAGTGCCGCTACGGGTACGGGGAGCCCGGTCGGGCGGGGCGGTGCGCACCCCGTCCGGGTGACGGTGGGGTGCGTGACCGGGCAGGTGCGACTCGGCCGGGAACAGGCGTGGCTGGAGCCCCGGCGACGGCCCCGGGCCTCGTCCCCTCAGGGCAGCTGTCTCCGGGACTTGGCGCCCTGCTCGTGCAGCCACCGTGTGACCTCCTCGGCGTCGGCTCCCGCCGCCACGGCGATGTCCAGGGGGGTCATGTCGTCGTACCCGACCCAGTCGAGGTCGGCGCCCCGGTCCAGCAGATAGCGTGCCGTGGCCGTCCGGCCGCCGTGGCACGCGCCCCAGAAGGCGTTGGAGATGTCGTCGGCGTCCGGCAGGTCGCCCCTGTCCGTGTCCTTCCCGTCGCCCTCGACGAGCGAGACGACGCGGTCGAGCAGGCCGAGCGTCGCCGCGTCCTGGAGGGTCGTTCGCGCCCCGTGCTCCAGGAGCCGCCGGGCCGCCCGCCACTGGCCGAACCCGCGCGCGTCGGCCAGCGGCGTGCCGCCCGCGATGACGCCGCCGGTCGCCTCGATGTCCGCGCCGGCCGCGACGAGGGCGTCGAGCGCGGCGACGTCGTCGTTGCTCGCCGCCCAGTGCAGCGGCGTCTCGGTGTGGGCGCCGACGAACGGGGTGTCGGGGTCGGTGCCCGCCGCGACCAGCACGGCGATGACCTCCGGGCCCGCGGGGCGGTGCCCCGGCCAGTCCGTCGCGATGTGCAGCAGGCTGCGCGTCCCCGCCGCCTCGCCGACCTTCCTGATGCCCGTCCTCGCGAGGCCGGGATGCGCGCCGAGCAGTTTCCGCAGCGCGGTGACGTCACCGGCGCGGATCGCCTCGGTCACCTCCACGGCCAGGGGATCCCCCGCGTCGAGAACCGCCATGCCCGACCTCCTGTTTGACACCCACCTGACCGGCTGCTCCCGATTCTGTCAGCGGACGCTGACAACGGGCGGTACCTCGCGTGAATGCACGGTGCTCGTTCGCCGCTCCGGACCGCCCTCGCCCTCGTCGCCCCCTGTGGAGGGCGGCGGCCAGGAGCATCGCGACGACCACGGCGACCACGTGCTCGCGGCCCGCCAGACCGGGGTCGGCGATCGAACCGGCCATCGTCGGGACGACCGCCGCCACGAAGAGGACGGGCGCCCGCAACGCCACGGCCGTGTAGGCGTAGAGGCCGACGACGGCCGCGGAGGCACCCGTGTCCACCGCGTGCGCCGCGTCGGCGGGGAGCCCGAGCCGGTCGGGCCCGAGCGCGATCATCACGCGCGCGCTCAGGGTCCCGGCGAGCGTGGCGGCGTAGGCCACCACCAGTGTGCGTACGCGTCCGAAGAGCAGCTCGGCGAGGGCGAACGCCAGGATCAGCCGGGGCAGTCCGCCCCACGCGGGCAGATCCACCGCCGGCACGAACACCGAGACGGGAGTGCGCAGCAGGGACAGCCAGAGGGGCTGGTCGGCCCGCACCTCACTGGCCACCCGCAGCACCCCGGCACCGGTGTCCGTCTGCTGGAACTCGTGCAGGCCGAGCACGGCGACGGCGGCGAGGAGCGCGAGCGCGATGCCCAGCGGGCCGCGCTCCCGCAGCATGCGGCAGGGGATGACGACGACGTTCCGCCACTCATGGAGCAGCGCGTCCCGGCCCCGACGGACCAGGCGGGACGCCACCGACATCAGCGACCCCCGCACAACCCCCGACACCCGCGACATCAGCTGTCCGTCCTCCTGCCCGGCGAGGGCCCTCAGTCACCCGAACGGGCGAATGCGGAGGATACGTGACAGTCGGCGCCGGTGCTGATGCCGGCACCGGGGCCGCTGATGCCGGTACCGGCTAGCTCTCCAGCACGTCCCCGAAGTACGACGTGCCCGACGGACCGCCGAGTCCCGTGCCGCTCACCGACTTCGAGCCGCTCGCGGTGACGCCGGAGGAGGTGGACTTGAAGAGCCAGACCGCGCCGGCACCGTCGTTCTCGCCGTACGCACCGGCCACGAGCTCGGCGCGGCCGTTGCCGTCGGCATCCGTGAGCCGGACCGCCGCGCCGAAGAAGTCCGAGGTCTCCGCGGTGCCGGGCACGCCCGAGGTGCTCTGCGAGAACGCCTTGGCGCCCGAGCCGGTCAGGCCGCCCGCCGAACCGCGCAGGACGACGACCGAACCGGCCTTCTTCGCGGCGCCCAGCGACTCGGAGGCCACGCCGACGGCGATGTCCTTGTAGCCGTCGCCGTTGGTGTCGCCCGAGGACAGGCTCCAGCCGAAGGCGTCGCCCTTCTCCGCGGCGCCGGGGACGCCCGCGGTGTCCTGGGTGATGCGGACCGGGGTGCGGGTGCTCAGGCCGCTCGCGGCGCCGTACGTCACGGTGACCGCGCCACCGGGGCCGCCGTTCGGCTCGTCGGTGGACTTCTCCATGAAGTTGCCGGTCACGATGTCGCCGTAGCCGTCCTTGTTCACGTCGGCGATGGTCGCCGCGTAGCCGCCCGCGACCTTGCCCGCGGGCTTGGGCGTCGTACCGCCCTTGTAGAGGACGCTGCGGGTCCGGTAAGCGTCGCCGTGCTCCTCCTGACCCATGATCAGCAGGTCCGTGACCGTGTCACCGTCGACGTCACCCGTGATGATCTTGTCGGTGTTGATGCCGGTCGCCTCGTACGTGTCGATGCCGGTGCGCGCGGCGGCCTTGCCGGTACGGGAGACGGGGCCCTTGAAGATGTTCAGCTCGGGGGAGGCGAGGTTCGCGGCGGCGAGGTCGGTCTTCCCGTCGCCGTCGAAGTCGCCGGTGGCCACGGACCAGCCCAGTTCGTTGCGGTGCCGGGGCAGCGGCGAGGTGATGTCGGTCGCCTTCTTGAGGCCGCTCGCGCCGCCCCAGACCACGGTGAGGGTGCCGGACTCGTCGGTGGAGCCGATGTGTTCGCCGTGCACGCCGACGATCAGGTCCGTGTAGCCGTCGTCGTCGAGGTCGCCGGTGGTGATGCGGTCCCCAAAGAAGTCGCTGCTTTCGGGGGTGCCGGGTATGCCGCTGGTGGCCTGGCTGAGCACGGTGCGCTTCGTGGTGTCGAGGCCGCTCGCGGTGCCGTAGACGACGGCGACGGAACCGGCCCCCGACTTGCCCGAGACCTTGGCGAGCGGGGCGGAGATGGCGAGGTCTCCGTAGCCGTCGCCGTTGAAGTCGGCGCGCACCTCGTCCGTGCTCGGGGTGGGCGCGGCACCGGCCGGCGCCGACGCGGCGGCGAGCAGCGACCCGGTAAGCGCGGCGGTGGCGGCACCGACCAGGGCCGTACGGAACTTCTTGGACATGCAGTTCTCCTGCGGCGGCATGCGGGACGCCCGTGCTGCGGACGCCCCGTGTCGAAAGGGGGTGCCGCGCGCCGCCCGTCCCCCGCTCACCGGGAGCCGGGCCTCGGACGTGACGCTTCGGCGCACAGGAGACCCGCGATGGGTCGGGAGGGTTGTACGTGACGGGTGGGAGAGATCTGAGGGGGGTGGGGGAACCCGGGGAGATCGAGGGCCCGAGGAATCGGGGGAGCCCGGGGAAATCGGGAGAACCCACGGAAATCGGGAAACCACGGAGTGCCGGGGGCACCTACTCGTCCATGCCCGTCCGCTTCGGCCCGTCGTCCCGTCGTCTGCGCGGCCGGTGCGCCATGAGGTTCCGTGTTCCGCGTACCTCGTCCGTGCCCACGATCGGCAGGGGGTGCGTGCCCCGCGGCGGGACGGCGGGGAACTGGAACAGCCTGCCGGGCGGGGGCTCCCCCTCGGAGTGACCGGCCGGCGCCACGGGTTCCTGGTCCGTCGCGCGGGCGTGCTCCGCGGCGCGGGCGTGTTCGTCCCAGCCCTCGCGGAACCAGCGCAGCTGGGTCTGCTGAGCCTCTTCCTCCGTGAGGATGCGGACGCCGTCGACCCCGGCCTGCTGGATCTTCGAGCCGAGTTCGATCAGCAGCCCGCCGAGGAGCAGGGCCAGCTCCTCCGACGTGCCCGTCGCCCCCTCGATCTCGATGTCCTGGCGCCCCGCACCGCGCCCCGACCCGCGTTCCGCACCGCGACGCGCGCCTCCGGACGGCCCCTCCGCTTCGTCACTCGGCATACTCGCACTCCCTCTGTGCCCCCGGGCTGCGTTCCGCCCCCGTGCTATTCGACCTGCGGCAGGAAGGCCCTCGTGACCCGTACGAAGACCGCCTGGAGTTCAGGAGGCACCCCCATTCTCCGGGCCGCCTCCTCGGGGCTGAGCAGCCGGGGGGCTTCGGTGTCGTCGCCTCGGGCGACCGCGATCGGCAGGTCGTTCTCGGACAGCCGTCCGGAGCGGATCAGCATGTCCCGCAAGGGGACCCCGAGCACCGTGGCGAGGCGACGCATCGTCTCCAGGTCGGGCATGCTCTGCCGTTGGATGAGGCGGCTGACGGCTGCCCGGTGCACACCCGCGTCGTCCGCGAGCTTCGACTTGCCGCCGCCGCGCGGGCTGTCGATGTCGTAGCCGCGCTCGCGCATCACGCCCTCGATCCACGCGGCGAACTCCTCGAGTTCACCCGCTCGATTCTGGCCACTCTCCCGGCCGTCCCGCCCCTGCGAATGGCCGGTCTCGGCTCGGTACCCCTGGTCGATGCGGGCGCTCGCCCGCGCGCTGGACGCCATGTCGTGGCTCTCCCCTCGTCGCAGAGAGAGCGTACCGATCGCGCACGCACCAAAATGTGCGCGCGCTCGCACGTTGTTGTAAAGATCCGGCGCGGGCGCGCACGGGTGCCCCTCGATCGGACGCTCCCGCAACGGCTGTTTCCAGTCACCGCTTCCTCCTCTCGCGACCCTCGGGCCCCATGTTTTTAGTTGCGCATGCGCACGCACCGTGTAAGCCTGATCACGCATTCACACCTTCGAACTTATGTTCGCATACCCGGGGGAGGGGCCGAACATGCCCAACCGGACGACTGTCCCCGTACTTGCTCTGAACAGTGCGTTCTCCCATACACAGGATCCCGGGGGCGAATCCCTCGACTGGCGCAGGGACGCTGCCTGTGCGGATCTTCCGCAGCAGTACGTCTTCACTCGCGTCCCCGCCGAGGCGGCACCGGTATTGCGCGCTTGCAATCAGTGCCCCATTCGGCGCGAATGCGAGGCCATCGTCGACCCGTCCCGCACGTGGTTCGACGGGGTCAGCGGAGGGCGGCTCTGGCGCAACGGGCGCGAGGTCAAGGCCCGCCGGTCCACCGCGGGGAGTCAGTGATGAACGGCACGAGGAGTGACGTGATGAGTGGTGTCGCGAGTGGCATGGCCGACGACGTGATGAGTGAGGGTGCGGGGGATCCCGCGATGCGCGTCGCGGCCGAACGGGCCGCGCTCTGGATCGCTTCCCTCCGCCGCCGGTACCCGCTCCTCCTCGACGAGCTCGCGCCCGGCACGGGCCGCGTCCTGCGCGAGGTGCGGGGCGGCGGACCTGGTGGATCGGGTGTCGCGCCGGTCCGGCTGTACGTGTCCGACGCGCTCCGCGACATCGGTGACGGGGTGGTCGAGCTGGAGGAGGCCGTACGGGACCGGCTCGGCCTGCGCCGGATCACCGCGGCCCCGGTGCCGGTACGCCTGCGACGCCTGGCCGAACTCCTCGACCGGGTCGCGGAGTTGCCGGACCTGGCGGCCCACGTCGAGGAGGAGACCCGCCGGATGGCCGGGCGCTGCGCCCGCGCCCTGGGCGACCCCGAGCAGCTGGTGCGGCTGCCGGGGCGCTGTCCCGCCTGCGACTCCGTGTCGCTGCGCGCCTTTCCCGAGCGCGGCGTCGCGATGTGTGTGAACCCCGCCTGCCGGCACGTGCTCGACGAGGAGACGGCATGACCATGAGCACGCCTCTTAGCGCACCCCTGAGCGCACCCCTGAGCGCACCTCTGAGCGCACCTCTGAGTACGACCGTGGGCACGGCCTCGAACACGCCCCTGATCTCCGGGGACCTGGCCGCCGCAGAGGTCGGCGTCTCGCCCGCCACCATCCGCAAATGGGTGCAGCTCGGGCACCTGACGGCCGCCGGGCGCCAGGGACGGCGGGCGATGTACCGCCTGGAGGACGTGTTCGCCGCCGAGCGGTCGGTTCGCCTGGGGCGGGTGACGTAGCGGCACGTGTGTCGTCGTAGCGGAGGAGTAGCGGCGGCGCAGCAGGGCGGGAGAGGGCCCCGCACCACCTACCGGGTGGTGCGGGGCCCTCCGCCGTTCCGGGGAGGGAACCCGCGCGACCCGGGCCGGGGCGGACTCGGTTGCGAAAACGGGGGCCCTGGATCACAGTTGGAGCAGCGGCAGAGCTGCGCCCCCACCGGGGGCGGCGGACCTGCCGCTTCGTGTTGCCCGCACTCGCCCCTCTCACGACAGGGAGTGTCCATGTGTCCATCCTGACCTTCCCCGACGCGGAACGGCTCGTCGTCGACTTCCTCAAGAACCGTGCGGAGCTCGCCGGTTCGGTCGTCGACAACAGGCCGCCCGCCGGGTTCGACGGCACTCAGAAGGCCGTTCTCGTCTCCCGCGTCGGTGGCGCGTGGGTCGACGACCGGCATCTCGACCAGCCGCTGATCGATTTCGAGGTGTACGGCCCGGACAAGTCCACCGCGCACGGCATCGCCCTCGCCGCCCGTGCCTGTGTGCTCGAACTGGCCGGCACCTCGTACGGCGGGGCCGTCGTCACCGACGTCGCCGAGACGGACGGGCCGCGCTGGCTGCCCGACTACAACCGTCCGGCGGGCAGCCGGTACCTGTCGACGGTACGGATCTCCGTACGGCCGGCGTGAGACACCGAGAGCCACCCCGCTCTCCCTCACGCCCTCCCGCATTTCCTCTCTTCCCTTCTTCCTCTCTTCCTCGCACTTCCTCGCTCTTCCTTGTAAGTCCGCACTCGCAGGCCCTGCCGATTCCGGCGGGGCCTTCGTCGTATCCGGGACCCGAAGTCCCGCAATCACCTGAGGAGTACGCATGGCAGGCAACAACGGCAAGGAGATCCGCGTCGCCGGTACCGGACGCGTTCTGATCGCACCCGCCGGGACCGACGCCCCGGCCAACACCACCGTCGACTGGGACACGGCCCTGTGGACGGACCTCGGTTACACCACGACCGACGGCATCAAGTTCAACAAGAAGGACAAGATCGACCCGGTCGACACCTGGCAGTCGGTGAGCCCGGCGCGGTTCATCTACTCCGACCGCGACCTCACCGTGAAGTTCCAGCTGCTGCAGCTGAACAAGGCGAACCTGGCCTTCTTCATGGGCGGCGGCGAGGTGGCCGCGGCGGCCGGCGGGGCGCCGGGCGGGCTGGCGGAGGACCTCAAGGAGTTCACGTACGACCTGGCCCACACCCCGACGGCCGACGAGCGCGCGCTCGGCATCGAGTTCACGGACGGCTCGGCCAAGTACCGCTTCGTGATCCCGCGCGGTCAGGTCACCGAGACCGAGGAGATCGCGCTGACCCGGACCGGCGCGGTGAAGCTCGGTGTGACCTTCACGGCGCTGGCCAAGAACGACGCTGCGCCGCTGGCCAGCTTCCGGATCAAGGAACTGTCCTCGTCCTACTCGTAGGCCGTGGGCAGTGTGCCGTAGGCCGTTTGCAGTAGGCCGTGTGGCGCAGGTCGCAGGGCGGTGCCCCTGGTCTCAACCCACCGCCCCGACCTGCTGGTTGATTGTGCGCAATAGGCGGTTGCGCTTGCGCGCGACCGCATAGGATCCCGAGCGACGCCCGGCCACGCCCCCAGCGAGGCCGGGCGTCGCCCTGCCCAAGGAGACACCCATGTCCGGCTTCAACGTGAATGCCGCCCGCGCCCAGCGCCTCGAAGCGCTCGGCCGGGCCTGGACCTTCGAGCTCGACTCCGACAGCTTCGAGCTGCCGACCGAGCTGACCCGCACGACCGCGCGCAAACTGCGCGAACTCGACGACAACGACGTCGACGGCCTGCTCGAACTCCTCCTGGGCGAACGGCAGTTCGCCCGCTTCGAGCGGCATGACGTCACGATGCAGGACATCGGGGCGATCCTGGAGGCGTACGGCAAGGAGACCGGGCTCGGCCTGGGGGAAGGCTGAGCCTCGGCGTGTTCGTCGACGAACACGCCGAGGCCCTTGAGGCTGACCTGCTGCGCTTCTACGGCCTCGACCTCCTGGACTGGCACCGCGGCCGCCTGTCCTCCCGCCGTCTCGCGCTCCTCATCAGGCACCTGCCGCGGGAGGGGGCGGTGGCCCGGGAGACGGAGGGCGAGTCGGCGGACTGGTCGGTCGGCGACTACCTCCTGGCCCACGTGGTGGACCAACTGTCCGACGCGAACTGGATGTTCGCCACGGTCAACCGGGACGAGGACGCGGATCCCCTGGACCCGCCGAAGCGGTTGCCTCGGCCGGGGGTCGAGGACTCCTCCGACGGTCAGGGGCAACAGCAGTCCGACGGCGGTGCCGCCAACCCGACTGCGGGTCAGTTGGCCGCCTTCTTCTCCTGACCCTTTCCGCGTGCCGCCGCGCGGGCGATGATCTGCCCGAAAGGTCGTGGAACCCGGGGAGGGAGTGTCGTGAAGGTGCAGACGAGAAGCTGGTCCTCGTGGCGGAGCAAGGAGGTGCTCGTCCGCGAACCCGGCGAGACCGGACCCCTACCGCTGCAGCTCCGGGGCGTCTTCGGTGCCGCCCTGACCGTCTACGCCACCCAGCGGGGTGAGGCGACGGTGACCCAGGGGATTTCGTATGAGGTGTGGGACGCGGGCAAGCGGCGCATCGTGCTGCCCGAGGGATTCAACTCCCTGAACATCGTCCGCCGTTCGGTCGGCAGCAGCAGCTCGTCCGGCATCGGCCCTTGGAAGGTGACACGCCTCGCGGACCAGGACATCGAGACGCCCGCCGAGGGCGGCACTTCCGGTCGCGGGCCATGGGTGCTGCGGCTCACGGACGGCCCGACCAGGACCCTGCGCATCGAATGGAACCAGGGGAAGACCCCCGGTTCCCTGCGGCTCTTCCGCACCGGATCCGGCACCGGCGAGGAACTGTCCGCACCGGACCGCACCAGGGAGAAGATCCGCGTTGCCGGCCCCGGATATCTCCTGCTCGAAGCCGACCGCTGGACGGTCGAATCCGACTGAGCCGGCACCTCACCCTCGACGGCCTTGCGTGACCGCACCTGCGGCACTCGGGGCCGTCACGTGTTTCTGGGAGCTGATCATGACCGAATCACCCACCCCTGCCGCCGGGCGCGAATCCCCGCCCGCCCCGCTCGTCAAGTGGTTCACGGACTACACCGAGCGCGAACTGGTGAAGAAGGTCGAACTGACCGCCCTCAAGAGCGAGATGAACGGCGGAGCGTTCGCCGCCAACGCCGTCTCCGGCGAGCTCACCGGAATCAAGCTCGAGAAGACCATCTGGGACCCCCTGCAAAAGCTTGAGGAGAGGCGGGCCAGAGGGCTGGGAGAGCTGCCGTCGCAGATCAAGGCGAAGGCCGATGAGGCGAAGACCGCGGCGGACAAGGCCCAGCAGACCGCCGACAAGGCTGTCACCAAGGCCAACGGGGCCAACAGACGCATCAACGACCTCTCCCGTGACATCAACCGGAAACTCCGCCGCAAAGCCGACAAGTCGACCATGTCGGAGCGGAACAACCAGCAGGACAGCCAGATTGCGGCGATACGTCGGTCGTCCAGGGAGGCGAGGACAGAAGTGGAGCGCCTCGACCGCGAGATCGCCCGCCTCGACGCCCGTTTCTGACGCCCGACGAGAGGAGTACGCACCATGGGTTTGAACCAGTCCATAGGAACCGCGGCCAACCAACTGGGCCGCATGCGGAGCGCGGCGAGCCAGGCCGCCTCCCAGATCGGCGCGTTGGGCAAGTCGTCCGGCAGCGCCGCTGCCCCGGTCGGCAAGATCGGCAAGTCGAGCGGCACCGCCTCCACCGCGGTCAGCAAGTTCGGCAAGTCCACCGGCACCGCCTCCATCGCCATCGGCAAACTCCGTACCTCCGCCAACAACGGCGAAAGCGCCGTCCGGAAACTGCACTCCGGACTCCGTACCGCCGACGGGTCCCTCACGAAGGCCCGCCAGGGCTCCGACAAGTTCAAGAGCGCGCTCGACAAGCTCCGGGGCTCCGCCGACAAGACCAAGAACGCCCTGCGCGACGTGAAGCGCCAGGCCGACGCCGTGGACAAGTCCGTCGGCAAGGCCGGCAAGAACGCGGACAAGGGCGGCAAGTCCATGGGGTCGCTCGGCAAGGGGCTCAAGGGCGCGAGCACCGCCCAGAAGGGGCTCAACCTCGCGATGGCCTCCAGCCCGTTCGGGCTGATCATGACGCTCGCGGCCCCGCTGATCGCCCAGTTCGTGAACATGGACAAGGTCACCGCCGCCCTCAAGCGCGGGATGACCGCCGCCTGGAAGGGCATCAGGTCGGGCACCAGCGCCGCCATCGACTTCATCAGGCCGCTGATCAAGGGGCTCGGCAACATCATGCTGACCCCGATGAGGGCCCTGGCGACGGCGATCAACGCGCTGTTCCGCGTCCTCGCCGGGATCAAGATTTCCATCCCCAGCTGGGTGCCGAAGTGGGGCGGCAAGTCCTTCGGCTTCCCGAGCCTGCGCGTGCCCGTCCCGCACCTCGCCCAGGGCGGCATCGTGCAGGCCCGGCGCGGCGGCACCCTGGCGCTCGTCGGCGAGGCCGGCGAGAGCGAGGCCGTCATCCCGCTCTCCAAGCTGGAGCGCATGATCGGCCGCGGCGGCGGCAGCGGTGCCGCCCTGCGCCGCCTGGCCGAGGTCATGGAGCGGCTCGCCGAGCGGCCCGTGCACGTCGACGTCGACTCGCAGACCATCGCCCGCGCCGTCTTCGCGGGGCAGCGCGCCCTCGCCCGCAGGTAGAGGCCGGAGCCGGACGCCGGAGCCGGATGCCGTAACCGGGCGCCGTAGCCGGATGCCGTAACCGGGCGCCGTAGCCGGACGCCGTAACCGGGCGCCGTAGCCGGATGCCGTAACCAGGCGCCGTAGCCGGGCGCCGTAACCAGGCGCCGTAGCCGGACCCGTGGACAGCCCCCGCGCACGGCCGCGGCTCCACCCCCCCTCGCAACCCACCCCAGAACAGGAGGAGTTCATGGCCAGGAACCTGTGGATCGGAACGCCAGGCCGGCTCCGTGAAATCCGCCAGGCGGCGAAGAGCTGGGAGCGCACCGCCGAGCTCAACGTGACCGAGTTCAAGGCGCTCGAAGGCCGCGTCACCACCTTCGCCCCCACCCGCACCCCCCGCCGCATCAAGCTCTCGTTCGACGCCCTGGAGCCCGCGGACGCCCAGCACCTCGTCCAGCTCGCCCGCCGCGTCGGCACCGGCAGGGGACCCGTGGCCGTCCTCGACCCGGCCTCCGTCAATCTCCTCGACCCCCACCAGGCGGCCGGGCAGTCGGAGAGCCCCGGCGGCTGGGACCACTGGTTCACCATGAACGGCGCCGTCACCCTCTCCCGCAACGCCGACCTCGTCACCACCGCCGACTGCCAGGACGCGGCGGCCGCCGTCGGCTGGGTCCAGGGCACCTGGGCGGGCTGGCCGGTGGCGCCCGGCATGCGGATGTCCTGGCTCCTGCCGGCCGGCTGGAACCCGGCCACCGCGGTCGCCCAGCTGGACTGGAAGGCCGCCGACGGCTCGTACGTGAGCACGACCCAGGTCGTCGGGAGCACCAGCGTCACCGGTACGGCTCCGGCGGGCGCCGCCTTCGCCACCCCGGTCGGGCGCCCGGGCGCCGTAGGCCAGTTCGGGCTCGCGGGCGCCTGCCTCACCATCGGCGACGTCCCGGTCGCGCACGCCCTCGGCGACGGCTGCCCGGCCATGTCGGTCACCGCGTACACCGACGTGCCCGCGGCCCCCCTGCCGTACCGCAACGTCACCGTCGACCTCGTGGAGGTGCGCCGTGCAGCGGTCTGACGAGGCGCTGGACGAGGCCCTGGCCGCGCCCGAGCGGGTGCCGTCCCACACCACCCGGCTCGGCGGCGAGGAGCTGGGCCGACAGGTCCAGTCGTGGAAGGTCGAGCGCGCGTACGCCACGGACCTGCCGGAGGCGATGCGGGCCTTCTCGGGCAGCGCGTCCGCGCAGCTGGAGCTGCTCCTGGGCGGCACGGACACCGTCCCCGCGCCGCGCCTGTACTCGGCCTGGGCCGAACGCATGACGGGAGACGTCGTACGGCCCGGCCAGTCCGTCGTCCACAGGACGGGCGCCGCGGGCCGCACCCTGCCCGCCTTCCGGGGCACCGTGCGCTCGCGCACCGCGGCCTCCGGCAGCGACACCGTCACCGTGCAGGCCCTGGACGGCGCCGAGCGGCTGCGCGGCCCCGCCATGCTCCCGCGGCCGTACCACGGCTTCTACCACCGGCGCCCGGTGGCGACCGCCACCTGGTGCGTCGACGAACTCCTGCGCCAGGGCGGCATCCACACCTGCCCGCCGCCGCGCGCCCCGCTCGTCCTCAAGGACGACCCGACGGACGACAAGCCCTTCACCGTCCTGTACGCCTCGCTGCACGGCGGCTTCAACGCGACCTACGGCCAGCCCGAGGATCTCCCGCTGCCCTCGACGTACGACTGGATACGGGAGGGCGCCCCCTTCGAGATCGCCCTGATGCCGAAGGCCGCCGGGCTGAAGGCGTCCTGGATGCCGCGCTCGCGGATCATCCTGCCCGGCAAGGTCTTCCAGGTGGAGTGCTGGGTCAACACGGCGTACACCCGCGGCAATCTCGTCGAGCTGTCCGCGGTGTTCGACCAGATGGGCACCAGGACCGGGTACATCAAGGGGACCTTCGACATCTCCACGGGCGTCGTGACCCTCGCCTCCGGCACCAACGGCTACACCCCGGACAAGGTCACCAGGACCTTCGACAAACTGGGGTCCCTGCGGGGCGTCTGGCACCTCGGCTTCATGGTCGACACGACGTCCGCAGGCTCGGTCGTCTCCCCGACCGTTCAGGTGCGCGCCACGGCTCCCGACGGATCGTTCCACGAGGCCGACAAGGTCGTCTTCCCGACCGAGAACGCGTGGCAGCCGATCTCGGAGCTCAACCGGATCGACCTGACCACCGACATGGCCGTGGAGTGCTTGCAGGTCACCGACCGGGTGTGGACGGGCACCACCAGCTATCCGAAGGAGCTGTGGAACCAGTCGGGGACGTGGACGAAGGGTGCCGTCCTGGACACCCCCGAACTGCCGCTCTACGACATCCCCAAGGTGTCCGGATCCCAGTGGGACGTGATCACCGAGATCGCGCGGGCCGCCATGTCCACCGCCGAATTCGACGAGCAGGGCATCTTCCGCTGGCGCGGCCCCTCGCGGTTCACCAAGGTGCCGGCCGTCCCCGACCTCACCGTCACCACGCGCCGGGACATCGCCTCGCTCACCGTCACCGAGGAGATCGACGCCTGCCGCAACCACTGCGAGCAGACCTACCAGGACTGGGGCGCCGTCAGCTGGACGCTCGGCGAGTTCGTCGACGACACGGCGGTGCGGGAGATCAAGCCGAACGTCCCCGTCGTCGTGGAGTACGCGATGGCCGAGGACGACAACGAGATCGGGCCGTTCCCGGTCCTGGACGACACCGTCACGAGCACCGGCCACCGGGTGCGCTTCGGCACCGCGAGGACCGGCGGGACCGCGGTCAAGGGCCAGGTCACGGTGAGCTGCTGGCGGGAGGGGCCGATCTACTACGTCCGGTTCGTCAACCGCGGCACGACCAGCGTGTGGACGGTCCTCAAGGACGGCAGCCCCTCCGTGCGCATCCAGCCGATCAAGCGCTCGGCCGACCCCAGGCAGCGCTCCATCGCCCTGTGGCACTCCCCGAGCCAGCAGTACTACGGCAAGCAGCAGTACACGGCACCCGCCAGTGACTGGGTGCAGACGTCCGGGAGCGCCGCCGCCCTCGTGAACGCGATGCTCGTCGCCGGGCGCTACCCCGTGCCGCTCCTCGGCGACGTCGAGGTCCTGCACGACCCGCGCATCCAGCTCGGCGACGTGGTCCGGGTGGTCGACACCGCGGGCGCCGAACTCGACACCCTGGCCTGGGTGGTGGGCATCCGCACCACGCACGCCGCGGGCGCGGTGCCACAACAGGTGCTCACCCTGCGCGGCACCTCCTTCAACGGCGTGCCCGCCGACGCCGGGCTCACCCCCGACACACCGGTCGACCCCGCCTACGGCAAGCAGCGGACGTACCAGCTGCTCACCGCCCAGTACGCGACGCTCGGCGCGCTCACCACGGCGGGTCTCAGCTACCGGAAGGTCCTGGAGACGACGGGAGGCACGGGATGACGGAGACAACCGGCGGGGTGTCCGCGGAGACGCTCCCCGACGCCTACGTGCCGCCGCCCGGTCCCATCCAGATCGACGACCCCCTCGTGGCGGCCGACGACGAGGGGATGGACCCGAGCGAGACCCTGCCGCCGCCGCTCGACGGCTGACGCCAACCAGCCCCGTATCCGGAGGAATCGCCACCATGGTCGCTCTCACCCCGCTCGGCAGCCTGCCCTACCCGCAGCCCGCCGACAACGCCGACATCCCCGTCCACCTGCAGTCCCTCGCCGAGGCCGTCGACGGCCGCACCGTGCTGCGGTTCGCCGACGCCGCGGCCCGCGACGCGAAGCTGACCGACCCGGTCCCCGGCATGATCGCCTGGCTCAACAACCCGGGCCGCCACTACCAGTTCACCGCCGCCAAGCAGTGGGCCCTGCTGACGCCCGGCCCCGCGCACTGGTGGGGCACGACGCCCGGCACGACGACGTCCACGGCGTACGTCGAGACGCTGACGGGCGCCGCCGACCCCTTCACCGTCAACGCCCTCGCGCCGCCGTCCGGGTCCCTGGTCCTCGCCATCGGCGCCCGGCTCAGCAACAGCGTGGCCGGCACGGTCCACTTCTCGGCCGCCGTGAAGCAGGGCACCCGGGTGGTCCTGGCCGCCGCCGACACCCGCGCGGCCATCGCCGGCGGCACCAACCAGGTCTCGGCGAGCACCCAGTTCCCGGTCACCGGCCTCACCGCGGGTGCCGTCTACACCGTGACCGCCGCATACCGCACCACCGCGGGCACCGCCACCTTCACCAACCGATTCCTCACCATCACGCCCCTGTGAACCGACGCACGAGGAGGCCCCCATGGCCACCCCGCTGACCCCCGACGCTCTCGTCCGCGCCCTGTGCGCCGAGGGCGTCCGCATGAAGGAACACGGCAACTGGAGGACGCACAACCGCAATCACAAGGGCTCCTGGGGTCCGGTGCACGGCGTGATGCTGCACCACACGGCCGGCCGCGACAGCCTCACCCTCTGCCTCCGCGGCACACCCGACCTGCCGGGACCGCTCTGCGTCGGCCTGATCGCCAAGGACGGCACGCTCCACCTCGTCGGCTACGGCCGCACCAACCACGCCGGCAGCGGCTCCACCGCGGTGCTCGACGCGGTCCGCACGTCGCGGACGCCGCCGTCCCGTCCCGGCCCCGACGCCGTCGACGGCAACGCCCGTTTCTACGGATTCGAGATCGAGAACCTCGGCAACGGCAGCGACCCCTACCCGGCCGCCCAGCTCGACACGGTCGAACGCCTCTCGGCGGCCCTGTGCCGGGCGCACGGCTGGTCGGGATCGAGCGTCATCGCCCACAAGGAGTGGACCCGCAGGAAAATCGACCCCTCCTTCTCGATGCCGGTGATGCGGCGCCGGGTCTCGGAGCGGCTCGGCTCCGCGAAACCGGGCGGCGGCGAGGGCGGCGGCGCCCCCGCGTACGCACCGTTCCCCGGCGCCTCGTTCTTCGCGGTCGGCCGGCGCAGCGAGCTGTGCACGGCGGTCGGGCGGCGCCTGGTGAAGGAGGGCTGCGGGCGGTACGCGGTCGGCCCCGGGCCGGTCTGGACCGAGGCCGACCGGGCCTCGTACGCCGCCTGGCAGTACAAGCTCGGCTACCGGGGCGCGGCGGCCGACGGGGTGCCGGGGCGGGCCAGCTGGGACCGCCTGCGCGTACCGCGGTCCTGACGGTCCGGGTTCTGGAGGAACACCATGAAAGATGCCACGCGCAGATCGCTGCGCACCGCGGTGCAGGCACTGTTCACGCTCGTCACCGCGCTGCCGCTGCTCGCGACGGCCCCTGAGGTCGCCGACGTGCCGGCCCTCGCGGCCCTGGTCGCCTTCGCCACGGGCCTGAGCCGCCTGATGTCGCTGCCGGCGGTGGAGGCGCTCCTGCCTCCTTGGCTCCGAACGGACAGCCGGCCCACCCGGCCCGTCCCTTCCGGCGAGGGGGCCGACGATGGCGGGAGCTGAGACGGGGAGCGTCCCCCTGGAGTTGGAGAGGTTGCGCCGCTCCGTAGACGTCGGTTTCGCCACGACCCGCGGCGATCTGGCGCTGCTCCTGCAGCGGGCCGACCAGACGGACAAGACCCTCTCGGAACACGAGGACCGCCTGGACGCCCTGGAACGCAGCCGCTGGCCCCTCCCCTCCCTGGCAGCAATCACCTCCTGCACGGCCCTGGCGGTCACGTTGTGGCAGTCGGGGGGGAGGTGAGGGGGCTGAGGGTGCCGGGGGCCGTTGCCCCAGCGAGTGGTTCCGGACCGAGTGCCGGTCCGGAGCCACCGGGCCCAAGTGGCGGCATGACTTCCGGTTCGAGGACCTGCCCCGCGTGTCCTCGAACCGGAAGTCATGTCTTGAGGTGGAGCACACCGAAGGCGGACACGTCGTGCGGGGCTGCCTTGAAGTCGTGCAGCTGCTTGCGGCCGCGGTGGTTCCACGTGTGGTGTGCCGACCGGCCGACGGCCTCGGTCAGCGGTTGATGGACTGGATCTCCTGCACGACGACGTCCTGTTCAGTGCCGAACACGCCATCAGGCAGCTTCTGTTCGCCCTCGACCCCGGTTCCCGTCCAATGGATCCTCCAGGTGACGGTGGCCTTGAGCTGATACGCGTCGTCGCCCGACGCCCGCATGTACGTCACGCCGCACGGAGGAGTGTCGCCACTGTCGCCCTTGCTGTACGGCACGCCGATGCGGCCGCCCTGGATCGGGCACTGCCCGGAGGCCGGGTGCAGTTCAGCGTCCGGCGTCCCCGGTTCGATCTTCAGTGCGGCGGGCTCGGCTGTGCTGGTTGCTTCGATCCCGAGCCCGGGAACGGAGGCCGTGACCGACACTGGCTTGAACTCCGCCTCCTCCAGCCACGCCCACGTCGGCAGATTCACCGTCGACTTGTTCTGCGGCTTCAATTCGACCTTCGTACCGGGAACACGAATCTCGGCGTAGGCGAGCTGAGCGAGGATTTCCGGGGTGACGGCCTGCGGAGCGTCAGCGGGAGGAGGGTCCCCCTTGTCGACCCAGAAGGGGATCTTGTCGCAGTCCTGCGCCGCAGGGTCAGCCTCTCGCCCCTCGGTCACGAAGGCACCCCACCAATGTCCCTTGCCGGCCTTGTCCTTGTTGAAGTCCTTGTCGGAGTCGCCGCCCTTGTCGACGTACCGCCCCTGAGTCTCCTTGTCCCACTCTTCGGTGGTCGATGTGCCCATCCACTGGTACCGCATGTACGCCTCAAGTGACTTCGGGGTGTACTTGGGAGCGTAGTAGCAGGCAGGGGGAGTCCACGCGGCGGAAGACGAAGTGACGGGACCGGCGGAGTTGCCCTTTCCGTTCTTCGAGAAGTCGTAGACGATCCCCTTGGCCGACGCCGAGAGGGCCGGACCGCTGGCATCGCCGGACACGGCGGCGTCGCTTCCCGGCCCGCCACCGAATGAGCCTCCTCCTGGAGGCTTCTGGTCGGCGACGGCGGCAGGCGCCGCGCACAGCCAGGTCGCTCCCGCTACGACCAGGATCGCGGCGGTACGGAGGAGCTGGCTCACGGTTGGCAGCCCGTCGCGCCGCGAGTGGATGCCATCTTCAAGAGTTCCCAGACCCCGTGCTTGTTCTTTCTGAGCTGTGCGCTGTAGGCGACGTAGCTGTCCTTCGTCACCTTCGTCCGCTTGATCTCGTCCGTCTTGACGTCCCTGGTGAAGCCCTTGCTCTCATCGGCGCAGTATCCGATCGCCGCGCTGTCCTTGGACTTGACCTTCACCTTCCGGTCGAAATAGCGCACCGTCCCGGTGACGGTCCAGCCCGCGTCCTTGAACGACTTCGCCCAGTCCCTGGCGGCCACAGCACCCTCGCCCTCGGTGTAGAACTCCAGGGCGGGCAGCTGAGGATCGCCGGCCACGATGGCCATGTTGAGCGCACGAACCATGTCCGCGTTGTCCCGCAGGACCGCGTCCTTGACGGAATCCCCCGCCCGTTCTGGAGTGAAAGTGAGCTTCACGTCAGAGGGCAGCTTGATCTCCGGCCGCTCGATGCCGTCCGTCGACGCGGACGGTGAAGACGATGCCGACTTCTCGCTGCCCGCGTCGGCACCGGCGATCTTGTCGTTGTCCTTGCTGTCGTCCGATCCGCCGCAGGCGGTCAGCAACAGGGTGGCGGAGGCCGTGAGCGCGGCCGCCACGCGCCGGGTCGAGCGGTTCACTGTTGTCTCCGATGAGGTGAGGGTTAACTCGAGCGAAGCAACGCTATCCGTGACCGACTGGTGACGGTGAGAGCGGGTCGGGCTCTGGCTGAGACGTACCGGGCATACCCGCTGATCGTGGCTGCTGCCGCCTAGGTATGGCTTCGCTGCCCGGCTGGGAAACGGTCTGATCCGTACGAAACGGCCGGCCAGCCAGGAGTTCGACGACGGCTCGGGCCACGTGTCCGGGCTGCATTGCGATGTGCGGCTGACGCTTCGCAGGCGAGGTGCTGTTCCGGATGAAGTGTCCTAGGAGCCGGCCGGCTCTGTGCTCTGGCCGGTGTCCTGGCGGGGCCCAGTGAAGTTCCCCCGTACGGCAGGAAAGTTCGCCGGGGGGCAAAACTGAGACCACGCAACGACGAAGGGTCCGACCGCTGAGCGGTCGGACCCTTCGTCTGCCCTGACGGGCGAGTGCGGAGGATACGAGATTCGAACTCGTGAGGGGTTGCCCCCAACACGCTTTCCAAGCGTGCGCCCTAGGCCACTAGGCGAATCCTCCGCCGCAAACAATACAAGACGTCGAGGGGTGCTCGCGAACACGATCCCGAGGTGGTCGTCGTGATCGACTCCGGAGTCGTACCCGGCCGGGACCGACGTCGCTTCCGGGGCGGGGGATCCGCTACTGTGGGGGCCAGCCCCTCACGTGGCGCTATCTGACTGAACTCCCCCAGGGCCGGAAGGCAGCAAGGGTAGGTCGGCTCTGGCGGGTGCGTGGGGGGCGCTTTGCGTTGGGGCGGTCCAGGTTGTCAGTGGTCGCCATTAACCTCGTAGATGTGTCGTCTCTCGCGCTGTACCGCCGCTATCGCCCGGAGTCGTTCGCCGAGGTCATCGGGCAGGAGCATGTAACCGACCCGTTGCAGCAGGCGCTGCGCAACAACCGGGTCAATCACGCCTACCTGTTCAGTGGCCCGCGCGGCTGCGGCAAGACGACGAGCGCGCGCATCCTGGCCCGTTGTCTCAACTGTGAGCAAGGTCCCACTCCCACGCCCTGCGGCGAGTGCCAGTCCTGCCGCGACCTGGCGAGGAACGGCCCGGGTTCGATCGACGTCATCGAGATCGACGCCGCTTCGCACGGTGGTGTGGACGACGCGCGCGACCTGCGCGAGAAGGCCTTCTTCGGCCCTGCGTCGAGCCGCTACAAGATCTACATCATCGACGAGGCCCACATGGTCACCCCGGCGGGCTTCAACGCCCTCCTGAAGGTGGTCGAGGAGCCTCCGGAGCACCTCAAGTTCATCTTCGCGACGACCGAGCCCGAGAAGGTCATCGGCACCATCCGGTCGCGCACGCACCACTACCCCTTCCGCCTGGTGCCCCCCGGCACGCTGCGGGAGTACCTCGCCGAGGTCTGCGGCCGCGAGGACATGGCCGTCGAGGACGGCGTCTTCCCGCTGGTCGTGCGGGCCGGCGCGGGTTCCGTGCGTGACTCCATGTCGGTCATGGACCAGCTCCTGGCCGGCGCGGGCGAGGCCGGTGTGACCTACGCCATGGCGACGTCCCTCCTCGGGTACACGGACGGTTCCCTGCTCGACTCCGTCATCGACGCCTTCGCCTCCGGGGACGGCGCCGCGGCCTTCGAGGTCGTGGACCGCGTCATCGAGGGCGGCAACGACCCGCGGCGCTTCGTCGCCGACCTCCTGGAGCGGCTGCGGGACCTGGTGATCCTCGCCGCCGTGCCGGACGCCGCCGAGAAGGGGCTCATCGACGCCCCCGCCGACGTCGTGGAGCGGATGCAGGCGCAGGCCGGCGTCTTCGGGGGCGCCGAGCTCAGCCGCGCCGCCGACCTCGTCAACGACGGCCTCACCGAGATGCGCGGCGCGACCTCGCCGCGGCTCCAGGTGGAGCTGATCTGCGCGCGCGTGCTGCTGCCGGCCGCTTTCGACGACGAGCGCTCGCTCATGGCCCGCCTGGACCGTCTGGAGCGCGGCGGGAACTTCGTGCCCGGCGGCCAGGGGCCCGCGATGGGGTACGTGCCCGGGCCCGAGGCCCACGCGGGCGTGCCGCAGCCCGGGGCGGCCATGCCCGCGGGCGGGCCGCCGCCGGTCCCGCAGGGGCCGCCCGTGGCGCCCGGGGGAGGCCCTGCCGCGGCACGTGCGGCCGTACGGGGCTCCGGCGCGCCCCAGTCCGGCCAGGGCCCGGAGGCTCCGGTGACCCCGGCGGCTCCGGCGGCTCCGGCGGCTTCTGAGGAGGCCGCTCCGGTGGCCCGACCGGCCGCCCCCTCGGCTCCGCCCGCGCCTGCTGCCCCTGCCGCCTCTGCTGCCCCTGCCGCTCCCTCGGCCGCCGCCGGCGAACGGCGTCCCGGCGGCTGGCCGACGGCTTCCGCGCCGGGCAGCGGCCCGGCCGCCGCGACCGCACCGCCCGGCTCCGCCCCGTCCGGCCCGGCGCCGTCCGCCCCCGCCCCGGAGTCCGCACCGCGACCCGGCGGCTGGCCCACCGCGGCCTCCGCGGGAACCGGCGCAACCGGCGCCCCGGCGGCCCAGCCCGCCCGCCCGGCGCAGCCTCAGACCCCGGCCGCCCCGCAGTCGCCCGCCCCCATGGCCGCGCAGGCCCCCGCGGGCGGCCCCGACCCGCGCACCCTGTGGCCGAACATCCTCGAAGCGGTGAAGAACCGCCGCCGCTTCACCTGGATCCTGCTGAGCCAGAACGCACAGGTGGCCGGGTTCGACGGGACGACCCTCCAGATCGGCTTCGTCAACGCGGGCGCCCGGGACAACTTCGCGAGCAGCGGCAGCGAGGACGTGCTGCGCCAGGCGCTGTCCGAGCAGTTCGGCGTGGAGTGGAAGGTCGAGGCGATCGTCGACCCGTCCGGCGGCTCCGCGCCCCCGCCCGCCGCGGTCAACTTCGGCGGCGGCGCCCCGGCGGCCCCGCGCCCCGCGGCCCCTCCGCAGCAGCCGTCGCCGCCCAGGTCGGCCCCGGCCCCCCAGGCGCCGCCCCCGCCGGCCCCGGAACCCTCCCCGGCCCCCCGGTCGGCCCCGGCCCCGGAGCACGTGTCCCCCGAGGACGACATCCCGGAGGACGACGACCCGGACCTGGTGGAATCGGCCCTCTCCGGCCACGACCTGATCGTCAGGGAACTGGGCGCGACGGTGGTCGACGAGTACCCGAACGAGTAGCGCGAAGGAGGGGGGGGAGGGCAGGGGCCCGGGGGGCCCGGCCGGCCCCCCGGAACCAGGGAGACCCCCCGGGGGGGGAATCCGCCGCGCCCCCGACGGCATGGACGCCGTCCGGGCTCCGCCCGCGGTCTGCCGGGACCGCTCCGGCTCCGCCCGTGGTCTGCTGGGATGTGCCGGTACCGCTCCGGCTCCGCCCGTGGTCTGCTGGGATGTGCCGGGACCGCTCCGGCTCCGCCCGTGGTCTGCTGGGATGTGCCGGTACCGCTCCGGCTCCGCCCGTGGTCTGCCGGGATGTGCCGGTACCGCCCCGGCTCCGCCCGCGGTCTGCCGGGATCTGCTGGGACCACCCCGGCTTCACCCGCGATCTGCCGGGACCACCCGGGCTCAGCCGAGCGTCCGCCCCCCCGCCGCGCTTCGCCGAAACCTGACGCGTGCCCCGGGCTCCGTCCGCGACCGGCCCCGCCGTAACCGCCACGCTTCGCCGTAACCCGCCGGGCTCCGCCGAGATGTCCACGCTCCGCCGGATATCCTCCGGGCTCGCCGGTCATCCTCCGGGCTCGCCGGTCATCCTCCGGGCTCGCCGGTCATCCTCCGGGCTCGCCGGTCATCCTCCGGGCTCGCCGGTCATCCTCCGGGCTCGCG
>NZ_JBVIXD010000003.1:720756-815494 GCF_055593965.1 Streptomyces sp. NPDC040622
GCCGGATATCCTCCGGGCTCGCCGGTTACCCTCCGGGCTCGCCGGTCACCCTCCGGGCTCGCCGGACACCCCCCAAGCCCGCCAAACACCCCCCGATCCCTGGAGGAACCCACAACAGGCTCCGGAGCCAGACCTGGCAGCCCGTACAAAGGCACATCGCCCCGCGGGCTAGGCTGGCGGGCGTGAAGGTCCTTGTCATCGGCAGTGGTGCCCGCGAACACGCCTTGTGCCGCTCTCTGTCCCTCGACCCCGACGTCTCCGAGCTGCACTGCGCCCCCGGCAACGCCGGCATCGCAGAGGTGGCCGAGCTGCACCGGGTCGACGCCCTCGACGGTGCCGCCGTGGCCGCCCTCGCCCGAGAGCTCGGTGCCGGGCTGGTCGTGGTGGGCCCGGAGGCCCCCCTCGTCGCCGGCGTCGCCGACGCCGTGCGCGCGGCGGGCATCCCCTGCTTCGGCCCGTCCGGGCAGGCCGCGCTCCTGGAGGGCTCCAAGGCCTTCGCCAAGGACGTGATGGCGGGGGCGAGCGTGCCGACCGCACGGTCGTACGTGTGCACGACGCCGGCCGAGATCGACGAGGCCCTGGACGCCTTCGGGGCGCCGTACGTCGTCAAGGACGACGGGCTCGCGGCCGGCAAGGGCGTCGTCGTCACCGACGACGTCGAGACGGCCAGGGCGCACGCCCGCGCCTGCGACCGCGTCGTCATCGAGGAGTTCCTCGACGGCCCCGAGGTCTCCCTCTTCGCGATCACCGACGGGGAGAGCGTCGTCCCGCTCCAGCCCGCGCAGGACTTCAAGCGCGCGCTCGACGGCGACGAAGGGCCGAACACCGGCGGCATGGGCGCGTACTCGCCGCTGCCGTGGGCCGACCCGAAGCTGGTCGACGAGGTCATGCGGAGCGTGCTCCAGCCGACCGTGGACGAGCTGCGGCGCCGCGGCACCCCGTTCTCGGGGCTGCTGTACGCGGGCCTGGCGATCACCGGCCGAGGCGTGCGCGTCATCGAGTTCAACGCCCGCTTCGGCGACCCCGAGACCCAGGTCGTCCTCGCCCGCCTCAAGACCCCGCTCGCCGGGATCCTGCTGGCGTCGGCGAACGGCACCCTCGCGGACCTGCCGCCGCTGCGCTGGAGCGACGACGCCGCGGTGACCGTGGTCGTCGCCTCGCACAACTATCCCGGTACGCCTCGCACGGGCGACCCCATCGAGGGCCTGGACGAGGTCGCCGCGCAGGATGCCCCGGATGCGTACGTCCTGCACGCCGGAACGGCGCGGGACGGCGACGCCGTGGTCAGCGCGGGCGGTCGCGTGCTGTCCGTGACGGCCGTCGGCGCCGGCCTCACCGAGGCACGCGAGCGCGCCTACGCGGCGCTGTCCCGCATCCGCCTCGACGGGTCCCAACACCGCACGGACATCGCGGCGAAGGCGGCCGCGGAGGCCTGACCGGCGCCGTCGCCGCGCACCTTTCGGCCAACTCGAGGCCCCGGATCCGACCGTGGATCCGGGGCCTTCTCGGCATCCACCTTTAGCCAAAGCCATTCCATCGAGTGACCGGTGGCCCATCCGGCTGACGACGCCGTGCGCCCCAACTAGGGTGCGGCGCAAGCGTTCAAGGCACCCAGAGCCAAACAGACCACCGGCATTGCGATGTCGGTGGCGGGTGCCACAGTGGGGGAGTGAGCAGGACCAGGGCCGCCAAGGCCATTGATGTGCGCCGCCGGCTCGGGCCGGCGGCCGAACAGTAGGCAGCCAGGGGGTGCCATCGGTCGTGTCAGGTACAGGTGTGGAGGTGGGCGTGCAGGCCGCGCGTTCCCGGGCCCTCGCCGTGCTGCGTCTGCGCAGCCGGGCGCTGGCCGTCGCCCTGCTGCCCGCGGCCGTGGCCGTCGTGCTCATCGCGGCAGGCGTCACGGGCCATGCGGGCGGCGGGAGTTGGGACGTCGCACGCTGGGTCGTGACGGTCGTCGCCGTGCTCGTCCTGCTGGGCGCGGCCGGTGTCGCCCTGGTCGTCGCACGGGCCAGGCCCGCCCTGAGCCCCACCGTCCCGATCGCCGAGTCGTCCGCCCCCGATCTGTACCGCCTGGTGCGGGACCTCGCGGACCGCCTGGACGTGCCGGCGCCCTCGGCCATAGCGCTCACCCCGGACTGCGACAGCTGGCTGGAGGACCGCACCCATCCCGCGCACGGCCCGCCCGCCCGGGCCCGGCAGGACGGGCCGGCCACCTCCGAGGGCGGGCGCGCACCGCAGCCCCCGTCCACGGTCGCGCCCGTGCTGGTCATCGGCTCCCCGTTCCTGTGGTGGATGCGGGTCGGCGAGCTGCGCGCCGTCCTGGCCCCCGTCGTGGCGGGTACGGGACCCTCGGCGCACCCCGACATAGCCGCCGCCCGGCGCTTCGTGCGCGGTCTGGACGCCGCGGTCGCGGTGGCCTCGACCCCCGGCCGCGGTCCCCTCGCGCGCGTGGTGCTCGGCGCCATCGGCCGCGTCGCCCGGCTCCTGCTGCGGCACTGCAGGGTGCACGCCGCGGAGATGGAGCGCGGTGTCGCCGCGGCGGCCGCCGAGCGTGCCCAGGCCGTGGACTACGGGGTGCGGATCGTCGCCCAGGAGCAGGTCGGTCTGGCGTACGCGGGGTGGGACCGGCTCCTCACCCGCGTCGCGCTGCCCGCGTGGCGCATGGGCCGCTGGCCCTCCCGGCTCGACGCGGGCGTGGTCTCCGCGCTCACCGAGCTGTCCCGCAGGGACCGCCTGGCGGAGGGCTTCGCCTCCCGGCTCGGCGAGCGTCCCGCCTGTGACCTCCTGGAGGAGCCGGGTTCGGTGGACGAGGCCGCCTCGCTGCTCGCCGCCCGCCTCTTCCACGGCGGCCCCGCGGAGTCGGGACCGGACTGGGCGCCGGTGGCCTGGCAGGAGTATCCGGACGAGGTGGTCGACCGGAAGTGGCGCATGGACGCCGCCCGGCTGCACCGCGTCCTGGACTCGCTGGGCGTCGGCCACTCCGCCGATCCGACGGCTCCGGACCCCGACGGCCCGACCCTCGACCGCGTCCTGGAACACCTGACGACCGCCGTGCCTTCTGTCACGGAGAGTGACGGCGGGGGTGGCGCGGGGGCCGCGGACGGCCGGCTGCCGGACGCCGCCTCCGGTACGGCGCCGCACGGGTCCGGCGCGGAGCCCGCCGAGCGCGCCGAATGCCTCTTCCCCGCGGTGGACGAGGACGCCGACGACGCCGACGCGGACAGCCTGGGCGGCATGCTCGCCGCGGGCCTCACCGCCGAGATCGCCCGCGAGGAGGCCGCGGCCCCGCCCCGGCCCGCTCCCACGGGACAGGGCCCGGACGAGGCCCTGTGGGACGACGGCGCGCTGCCGCTCTTCCCGCTCCAGCCGCCGCGCACCGGCCGTGAGCTGCTGGCCGACCACGTCACGGCGATGGTGTGCTGCGCCGCGGTGGACACCGCGGGAGCCGCTCCCGGCCTCGACTGGCTCGACGGTCCCGCCCTCCTCGTCGGTGGCGAGCGTGCGGTGGATCTCTCGCCGCGCGTCCTGAGTCTCGTCGAGGACGGCGACCCGTTCCCCCTGCGGGACTGGCTCACGCGCCTCGGCGTCCGCCCGGAGAAGCCGGTCCGGCTGGTCTGACGGAGGACGGGTCCGGTCGCGCGGAGCACGCGCGGAGCCCCAAAAATCACCCGAGGACGCCGAGAGACTTCGCGGTGTCTCCAAGGGGCGCCCGCCGCATCCCGTTCCGCGCCCCGCGCGCCCCCTCCCCGTACAAAGCCGCAGGCAGGCGCCGCCCTTGCGCCACGCGGCCCGCCACCCCGCCCCGCCACCCCGCGCGCCAGCCCTCCCGCCACCCCACTCGGAACGTCACGCTCCGTTCCCGTCAATTCGCGACGAACGGTGACGGTGTGCGTGCTTAATGTGATGTGCTGGGAGCGGCCGCCGACCGCAGGCACAGGCAGGCGCCGCGGCTCGGGGGAGCGAGGGAGGGGTGGAGATGAAGTCGGAGCCGAACCGCCGATGGGAATCGGGCGCGCTGGCGCACGCCGTTTCGGACCCTTTCGGTCAGGGCCCGCTGCCCTGGCTGCGCGGCACCGAGCACTACTTCGACGACACGGGCCACGTCGTTCCCTGGTACGTCGACCACGCCCCCGCCCCCGGCGCGAACATCCCGGCCCCCCGCACCGGCGGCCCGCTCAACGCCGATGACGTGCACCGCCAGATCAAGGGCTTCACCTCCACCGGCGCCGCGGCGCCGGGCGAGGCCATCGACTTCCACGTCACGGTCGACCCGCCCCAGCAGTTCAGCGTCGACATCTACCGCATCGGGCACTACGGCGGCGACGGCGCGTCGAAGATCACCACGAGCCCGCGCCTGTCCGGCATCGTCCAGCCCGCCCCGCTCACCGCCGACCGCACGGTCTCCTGCCACCACTGGTGGCTCTCCTGGCGGCTGCAGATCCCGAGTTACTGGAGCATCGGGGCGTACGTGGCGGTCCTCACCACCGCCGACGGGTACCGCTCGCACGTCCCCTTCACGGTCCGCGACGACCACCCCGCCGACCTGCTGCTGCTCCTGCCGGACGTCACCTGGCAGGCGTACAACCTCTATCCCGAGGACGGGCGCACGGGCGCCAGCCTCTACCACGCGTGGGACGAGCAGGGCGCTCTCCTCGGCGAGAGCGAGGCCGCCGTCACGGTCTCCTTCGACCGTCCCTACGCGGGCGCGGGCCTGCCCCTGCACGTCGGCCACGCCTACGACTTCATCCGCTGGGCCGAGCGCTACGGCTACGACCTGGCGTACGCGGACGCCCGTGACCTGCACGCGGGCCGCATCGACCCCACGCGCTACCGCGGCCTGGTCTTCCCCGGCCACGACGAGTACTGGTCGCCGAGCATGCGCCGCGCGACCGAGCAGGCCCGCGAGCACGGCACGTCCCTGGTCTTCCTCTCCGCCAACACCATGTACTGGCAGGTGGAGTTGGGTCCCTCCCCGTCCGGCGTGGAGGACCGCCTGCTCACCTGCCGCAAGCGCCGGGGGCCCGGCCGTCCCGCGCTCTGGCGCGAGCAGGACAAGGCCGAGCAGCAGCTGCTCGGCATCCAGTACGCGGGCCGCGTCCCCGAGCCGCGCCCCCTCGTCGTACGCAACGCGGACCACTGGCTGTGGGAGGCCACCGGGGCGCACGACGGCGACGAGATCGAGGGCATGGTCGCCGGCGAGGCCGACCGCTACTTCCCGCGGACCGCGCTTCCCGAGCACCAGGACCGCATCCTGCTCGCCCACTCGCCGTACGAGGACACCGAGGGCGTCACCCGCCACCAGGAGTCCTCGCTGTACCGCGCCCCGTCCGGCGCCCTCGTCTTCGCGTCCGGCACCTTCGCCTGGTCCCCGGCCCTGGACCGCCCCGGCCACGTGGACCCCCGTATCCAGCGCGCCACCGCCAACCTCCTGGACCGCATCTGCAAGCGCGACTGACCCCGTGGTCCCGGGCCCGCCGGTCCCGTACGACGCACCGCCCGGCACGGCCCGGCACCGCCTCCGGCCCACCCCCGCACCACGTCTGACCTGCCCCCGACCAACCCCTGGCCAAGACCGCACTCCCGATACGGGAGAATCGACGTCACTTGGCCAGAACCACGGGAGGGAACCGTGTCCGGATTCGTAGAAAAGCCCGAGCCCTTTGAGGTTCCGGGCCTGGTCCACCTCCACACCGGCAAGGTGCGCGAGCTGTACCAGAACGAGGCGGGCGAGCTCGTCATGGTCGCCAGCGACCGCCTCTCCGCCTATGACTGGGTGCTGCCCTCGGAGATCCCCGACAAGGGCCGCGTCCTGACCCAGCTCTCCCTGTGGTGGTTCGACCAGCTCGCGGACCTCGTCCCGAACCACGTCATCTCCACGGAGCTGCCGCAGGGCGCCCCCGCCGACTGGGCGGGCCGCACCCTGGTCTGCAAGTCCCTGCAGATGGTCCCGGTCGAGTGCGTGGCCCGCGGCTATCTGACGGGCTCGGGCCTCCTGGAGTACAACGACACCCGTACCGTCTGCGGCCTCGCCCTGCCCGAGGGCCTGGTCGACGGGTCGGAGCTGCCCGCGCCGATCTTCACGCCCGCCGCGAAGGCCGCCGTCGGCGAGCACGACGAGAACGTGTCGTACGAGGAGGTCGCCCGGCAGGTCGGCGCGGAGACCGCCGCCCAGCTGCGCCAGACGACCCTCGCCGTCTACGGCAGGGCACTGGACATCGCGCGCGAGCGGGGTCTGATCCTCGCCGACACGAAGTTCGAGTTCGGCTTCGAGGGCGACGCGCTCATCCTCGCCGACGAGGTCCTGACCCCGGACTCCTCCCGCTTCTGGCCCGCCGACCAGTGGGAGCCGGGCCGCGCCCAGCCGTCGTACGACAAGCAGTTCGTACGGGACTGGCTGACGTCGCCGGCCTCCGGCTGGGACCGCAAGAGCGAGCAGCCGCCGCCGGCGCTGCCGCAGGACGTGGTGGACGCCACGCGCGCCAAGTACATCGAGGCGTACGAGCGGCTGACGGGCACGCCCTGGTAGTCGGCGGCAGCCGGCGGTGACCGGCGCACGAAAAAGGCCCCGGTCTGCTGACCGGGGCCTTTCATCTGGAGCGGACGACCAGGTTCGAACTGGCGACCTCAACCTTGGCAAGGTTGCGCTCTACCAACTGAGCTACGTCCGCGCTGCGCCGAAGCGCGAGGACAACTATACCCAACCTCGCTCGCGTGCGAGACGCACCGCGGCGTGCCGGTTCTCCGCACCCACCTTGGTGGCCGCCGAGGAGAGGTAGTTGCGGACGGTTCCCTGGGACAGCGCGGCCCGCTCGGCGATCTCCGCGACGGGTGCGCCGTCGGCGGCGAGTTCGAGCACCTCGGCCTCGCGGTCGGTCAGGGGGGAGTCCCCCGCGGAGATCGCGTCGGCGGCCAACTCCGGGTCCACGTAACGGTTTCCGGAGTGCACCGTGCGGATGATCTCGGCGAGCTGCTGGGCGCTCACGGTCTTCGGCACGAAGCCCCGCACCCCCACCGCGAGGGCCCGCTTGAGATGTCCCGGTCTGCCGTGACTCGTCACGATCATGGTCCGGCACTGCGGGAGTTCGTCGCGCAGGGATGTGGCGACGCTCACACCGTCGGCGCCCGGCATCTGCAGATCGAGCACGGCGACGTCGGGCCGGTGGGCCCGCGCCATGGCCAGCGCCTCGGGCCCGGATGCGGCCTCGGCGACCACGACGAGATCGTCCTCCAGAGCGAGCAGCGCGGCGAGCGCTCCCCGAATGAGGTGCTCGTCATCGGCGAGCAACACGCGCACGCTCATGCGGCCACCTCCTGGTCTGGGTCTTTCGCGGGGTCCTGTGCGGGCTCGGGCCCGGCGGCTCGTTCCGGCGTGCGGGGGTGAGCCTGCGCCGGCTCGGGCTCGGCGGCCCGCCCCCGGGAGCGGGCCTGCTCGGAATGGGCCGGGTCGGCCTTGGTTCCGGCGCCCGGTTCCCGTGCCTGCGTGTGGGCCGGGTCGGCCTTGGTTCCGGCGCCCGGTTCTCGTGCCTGCGTGTGGGTCGGGTCGGCCTCGGCGCCGCCGTCCTGTTCCCGCGCGTGCCCGCACGGCTGGTTCCGCTCCGGACCGTCGGCCCGTTCCGGCTCCCCTACGAGGTCTGCGCGGTCTGCGCGGATTCCGTGGGCCTGTCCGCGCTGAGGCCCATCGGCCCGTTCCCGCTGAGGCCCATCGGCCTGTTCCCGCTCACTCACGGGGGGCGCCCCTTCCCCATCCCCCGGCGGCGGCAGCGGTACCTCCACGGACAGGCGGAACGTGTCCTTGCCGGATGCGAAGTCCAGGACGCCGCCCACCGGGGCCAGCCGTTCCCGGAGGCCCGCGAGGCCGGAGCCGCGCCGCTCGGGCGGGACTCCGGGCGGGGCATCGGGCGGGGCGTCGGGCGCGCCGTCGTTCTCGACGACCAGCGTCGCCCGCCGTTCACTCACCGCCAGAGCGATGTCGCAACGCCCCGCGTCGCCGTGGCGCAGCACGTTCGTGGCCGCCTCCCGCACGACCCACCCGAGGGCCGACTGCACCGACGCGGGCAGCCCCGCCGTGGAGCCCGCGACCCGGCATCGGATCCCGGCCGCCTCCAACACGCCCTGGGCGCCGGCCAGTTCCACCGCGAGGTCGACCTCCCGGTAGCCCCGTACGACTTCCCGCACCTCCCGCTGGGACTCCTGCGCGATGCGCTGCACCTCGACCATCTGGTCCACCGCCTCGGGCCGGCCCCGGCGGGCGAGCTGCACCGCGAGCTCGCTCTTGAGGGCGATGACGGCGAGGTTGCGTCCCATCACGTCGTGCAGGTCCCGGCCGAACCGCAGCCGCTCCTCGGCGACCGCGAGCCGCGCCTCGACCTCGCGGGCCCGGTCGGCCTCCCACATCACGGAGAGCGTCCAGGCGCCGCAGCGCGTGGAGAGCAGGGTCAGCAGGCCGCCGAAGGCGAACAGCGCGGCGGTCGCGAACAGGCGCCCGCCGCGCACGCCCGCGGTGGCGAACGCGGCGACGACGACCAGGTCGAGGGCCGCGATGCGGGCCAGGTAGGCCCGGACCGGGAGGGCGAAGGCGAGGGCCTGGCCGAACGGGATCAGCAGGTACATGACGGTGAGGGTGATCAGGCCGTCCTTGGCGCCGCCCACGGCCTCCAGGGCGATCGCGAGGGCGTAGGCGACGCCCATCAGGGCACCCGCCACCGCGAGATCGCGGCGCGGCAGTTCCCGCCGCTTCAGGTAGTGGTCGAGCGAGTGCCGGACCGAACGGTTGGCGTGCAGGCTCTGCAGCGCGCCCACCGCGATCAGCGACCAGCCGAGGATCTGCGCGACCGGCTCGTGCCGCAGGCTCAGGCCGAGCGGCAGGAAGCTCCAGCTGATGAAGAAGATCCACGGCATGGCGTGCCACACGGCCATGCTCTGCAGCTCGACCTTCTCGATCTTGCTGCGTCCGTGCCAGCGGCGCTGCCAGTCCCGAACCCGGTCGATCAGCACTCCCGGTACCTCCCTCAGTGCCGCGGTTCCCACCGGAACCACCGTCGTACAGCAAACACCGCGAGCAGGGTCCAGGCCACCGCCGTCGCGACGGCACCCAGCGTGTCCCCGGCCGAGAGGTGGCCCGCCCAGCCGCCGCGGATCAGCTCGATCACGGGCGAGAGCGGAAGCAGCTCACAGACCGCGGCGACCTTGTCGGGCATGACCTCCAGCGGGATGAAGAGCCCGGAGCCGATCATCGAACCGAAGATCAGCGGCATGCTCATGACCTGGGCGGACTCGGTGGACCGGGCGAAGCTGCCGGTGACGGCCGCCAGCGCGGAGAACATCACGAGGCCCAGGGCGACGCCGAGGACGACGAGGTGGGGTGCGCTCGGTGCCCCCGCGTCGAGGAGCGCCGCGCAGCCCACGGCGAGGACCACGCACTGCACCACCCCGATGGTGACCGAGGGCAGCGCGGCGCCCGCCAGGATCTCGGGGTCCCGCAGCTCGCCGGTGCGCAGCCGCTTGAGCACGAGTTCCTCGCGCCGGGCGGTGTAGACGGCGGTGAGGGCGGAGTACACGGCGAAGAGCAGCGAGAAGCCGAGGGCGCTCGGCAGCACGACGGTGCCGACGTCGAGCCCGGTGCCCTTCAGGTCCATGCCCTTGGCGGCCTGCCGCATGCTGAACGGGATCACGAACGGCACGAACAGCGCCGCGAACAGCGTTCCCTTGCTCCGCCCGAGCAGTGTCATCTCGGTGCGGGCCAGGGCCTGCAGCCGCCTCGCCGGGGTGGTCACGGCCATCGTGCTCATGTCGCCATCTCCTTCTGGGCGGGGCGTCCTTCGGAGCCCTCGCCCGTTCCGTCCGCCGCACTGTCCCTGGTCCCCGCGGCCCGCGCGATCCGCAGGAACGCCTCCTCCAGCGAGGCCGCCCGCACATCGAGCCCACCGAGCTCGACCCGCGCGTCCCTGGCCCACAACAGCAGCCCGGTGGCCGAGCGTTGGAGGTCGTCCGTCCGCAGCACGACCCGGTGCCCCGCGGTCTCGTGGCCGCTCACGCCGAGTTCGCCGAGTGGCGGCAGGTCGCCGACGAAGTAGCCGTCGGGCAGTTCGAAGGAGATGTGCGAGGGCTGGCGCGCGACCACGTCGGAGACGGTCCCCTCGGCGGCGATGCGGCCCTCGTGCAGGATCGCGAGGCGTTCGGCGAGCGCCTCGGCCTCTTCGAGGTAGTGGGTGGTGAGCAGCACGGTCGTCCCGTTGTCGCGCAGGTCCCGCACCAACTCCCAGGTGGCGCGGCGCCCTTCGGCGTCGAGTCCGGTGGTGGGTTCGTCGAGGAAGAGCACCTCGGGCCGCCCGATGAGGGCCATGGCCAGGTCGAGGCGCCTCTTCTCGCCGCCGGAGAGCTGCTTCACGCGGACGCCGGAGCGCTTGCCGAGCCCCACCATGTCCAGGGCCTCGGCGACGGGCCGGGCCCCGCTGGTGCAGCCGGCCCACATCCGGGCGGTCTCCGCGACGGTCAACTCGGCGGGGAAGCCGCCTTCCTGGAGCATGACGCCGATGCGGGGCCGTACGGCGGCGCGTTCGGTGTACGGGTCGTGCCCGAGCACCCGCACCCGTCCGCCGGCCGGGGCGGCGAGTCCTTCCAGGAGTTCGACGGTGGAGGTCTTGCCGGCGCCGTTGGTGCCGAGGAGCGCGAAGAGTTCGCCGCGTCCCACGGCGAAGGAGATCCCGCGTACCGCCTCGAAACCTCCTCCGTACACGCGCCGGAGATCGGTCACGTCGATCACGTGGTCAGTCATGGTTCGAGCCTCCCCCGGCCGGGGAGCCGTCGGCAGTGCGCGCTGTCACCGGCCCGCATGACAAATGTCAGAAACGACGTTCCCGCAGGCGGGAGAAGGGGAGACACGAAGAAGACCCCGGTCGAATCGACCGGGGTCTCTCACGTGGAGCGAACGACGAGGTTCGAACTCGCGACCTCAACCTTGGCAAGGTTGCGCTCTACCAACTGAGCTACGTTCGCATTGCCTCCGACCGGCTTTCACCGATCGGCGCGGGCATCAGCCTACCGCAACCGGCGGACCGGTCGGTGAGCGATGCAGAGCGGGTGACAGGAATTGCACACTGCGCCTTCCCCCTGGAAGGGGGATGTTCTACTACTGAACTACACCCGCGTGACTCCGTGAGGTCCGGCCTTTCGGCCTTGCCCCTCGGCGTGCTCCAGACTCTAGCCGACCGGGAGGGGTGCAGCGCAAGTCGGTTGCCGCGAGGGGCCGGGGGTCGTGCCGGGCGCCAGGTCAGTTGGCCGCTTCGAAGGCCTCGTAGACCCTCTTGGGGATGCGGCCGCGGGGCGGTACGTCCATCTGGTGCGAGCGCGCCCAGGCGCGGACGGCCGACGGGTCGGGGGAGACCGCCGTGTGCCGGAACGCCATGCCCGACTTCGACCGTTTGCGGGCCGCCTCCAGGTACGGGGCAAGTGCCGTGCGCAGTTTCTTGGCATTGGTTTGATTGAGGTCGATCTCGTACGACCTGCCGTCCAGACCGAACGCGACCGTTTCTGCCGCTTCCCCGCCGTCGATGTCGTCAGAGAGAGTGACCACGACACGTTGCGCCACGAATATCGGTCCCTTCGCGTGGCTCTACCGCCTTTGACATGCGGTGATGCCGACTGCACGGATGTTTTGGGCAAAGTATCGACTATTGCTATTTCCTTTGTACAGTGCCCGGCATTGCATTGTGAAGCCTGTCCTAATACCTCCGCGTGTCCGGCTCCAATGACGGCGGGTGATCTTTCATGGATTCATCGTGAAGGTTCTCGTTTCGATACCTGCTTGAGGGCCGGAATGTGACCGTCATCTCGTAGGTTGCTACGAATCTACGCGAGTAGAAATTTTGTGCCGGTAGTCTGAAGGAACCTGCTCAGCACCTCGCAAGCAGCACACGCCAGCACCACACACCGGGAGTGCCAGTGGCACGCGTCGTAGTCGACGTCATGCTCAAGCCGGAGATCCTCGACCCCCAGGGCCAGGCGGTGCAGCGTGCACTGCCGCGCCTCGGTTTCCAGGGCATCTCCGACGTACGTCAGGGAAAGCGCTTCGAACTCGAGGTGGAGGGGCCCGTCGACGAGGCCGCCCTCGCCCGTATCCACGAGTTGGCGGAAACCTTCCTCGCCAACACCGTGATCGAGGACTTCGTCGTAAAGGTCGAAGAGGGCCGGCAGGCGCAGAAGGCCGAGGAGGCCGCGAAGTGACTGCTCGAATTGGAGTCGTCACTTTCCCGGGAACCCTCGACGACCGCGACACCCAGCGCGCCGTCCGCGTCGCCGGCGCCGAAGCCGTCCCGCTGTGGCACAAGGACAAGGACCTCAAGCAGGTCGACGCCGTGGTGCTGCCCGGCGGGTTCTCCTACGGCGACTATCTGCGGGCCGGTGCCATCTCGCGTTTCTCCCCGGTGATGGAGTCCGTCATCGCGCAGGCGAAGGCCGGAATGCCGGTCCTCGGCATCTGCAACGGGTTCCAGGTGCTCACCGAGACGCACCTCCTGCCCGGCGCGATGCTCCGCAACAACCACCTGCACTTCGTCTGCCGCGAGCAGAAGCTGCGCGTGGAGAACGCGGAGACCGCCTGGACCGCCGACTACACGGCCGGCCAGGAGATCCTGATCCCGCTGAAGAACATCGACGGGCAGTACACGGCCGACGAGCGGACGCTGGACATGCTGGAGGCCGAGGGCCGCGTCGCCTTCCGCTACCTCGACGGCAACCCCAACGGCTCGCTCCGTGACATCGCCGGCATCACCAACGAGGCGGGCAACGTCGTCGGCCTCATGCCGCACCCCGAGCACGCGGTCGAGCCGCTGATCGGGACCGGCCGCACCGACGGCCTGGGATTCTTCACCTCGATCTTGAAGAAGCTGGTCAACGCCTGATGACTCTGGACACCGTCAAGCACGCGAGCGAGACCCCCGACGTCAAGCTCCCCTGGGCCGAACTGGGCCTGAAGGAGGACGAGTACGAGCGCGTCCGCGAGATCCTCGGCCGCCGCCCGACCGGCGCCGAGCTCGCCATGTACTCCGTCATGTGGTCCGAGCACTGCTCGTACAAGAGCAGCAAGATCCACCTGAAGCAGTTCGGCGAGAAGGTCCCCGAGAACGACGCCATGCTCGTCGGCATCGGCGAGAACGCCGGTGTGGTCGACGTCGGCCAGGGCTACGCCGTCACCTTCAAGGTCGAGTCGCACAACCACCCCTCCTACGTCGAGCCCTACCAGGGCGCGGCCACCGGAGTCGGCGGCATCGTCCGCGACATCATCGCGATGGGCGCGCGCCCGGTCGCCGTCGTGGACCCGCTGCGGATGGGCGACGCCCACCACCCCGACACCAAGCGCGTCCTGCCGGGCGTCGTCGCGGGCATCGGCGGCTACGGCAACTGCCTCGGCCTGCCGAACATCGGCGGCGAGCTCGTCTTCGACGCCTGCTACCAGGGCAACCCGCTGGTCAACGCCGGTGCCATCGGTGTCATGCGGCACGAGGACATCCACCTCGCGAAGGCGTCGGGCCCCGGCAACAAGGTCATCCTGTACGGCGCCCGCACGGGCGGCGACGGCATCGGCGGCGCCTCGATCCTGGCCTCCGAGACCTTCGACGACACCAAGCCGAGCAAGCGTCCCGCCGTGCAGGTCGGCGACCCCTTCCAGGAGAAGCTCCTCATCGAGTGCACCCTGGAGGCCTTCGCCGAGAAGCTCGTCGTCGGCATCCAGGACCTCGGCGCCGCCGGACTCTCCTGCGCCACCAGCGAGTTGGCGTCCAACGGCTCCGGCGGCATGCGCGTCGAGCTGGACGACGTGCCGCTGCGCGACTCCACGCTCACCCCTGAGGAGATCCTCATGAGTGAGTCGCAGGAGCGCATGTGCGCGGTGGTCGAGCCCGAGAAGGTCGAGCGCTTCCTCGCGATCTGCGAGAAGTGGGACGTCATCGCCACCGTCGTCGGCGAGGTCACCGACGGCGACCGCCTGGAGATCTTCTGGCACGGCGAGAAGATCGTCGACGTCGACCCGCGGACGGTCGCGCACGACGGCCCGGTCTACGAGCGTCCCTACGCGCGGCCCGCGTGGCAGGACGCGCTGCAGGCCGACGACGCGAACAAGCTGGCCCGCCCCGCGAACGCGGACGAACTGCGCGAGCAGGTCCTCAAGCTGGTCGCCGCCCCGAACCAGGCCGCGAAGTCCTGGGTCACCGACCAGTACGACCGTTTCGTGCAGGGCAACACCGTGCTCGCGCAGCCCGAGGACTCCGGGATGATCCGGATCAACGAGGAGACGGGTCTCGGCGTCGCCATCGCCACCGACGGCAACGGCCGGTTCGCGAAGCTCGACCCGTACACCGGCGCCCAGCTCGCGCTCGCCGAGTCGTACCGCAACGTCGCCGCGGCCGGCGCCAAGCCGCTCGCCATCTCGGACTGCCTGAACTTCGGTTCGCCCGAGGACCCGGCCGTCATGTGGCAGTTCGCCGAGGCCATCCGCGGCCTCGCCGACGGCTGCCTGGAGCTGGGCACCCCGGTCACCGGCGGCAACGTCTCGCTCTACAACCAGACCGGCGAGGCGGCGATCCACCCGACGCCGGTCGTCGCCGTGCTCGGTGTGATCGACGACGTCGCACGCCGTACGCCGATCGCCTTCGAGGAAGAGGGCCAGCTCCTCTACCTGCTCGGCGAGACGCACGAGGAGTTCGGCGGTTCGGCCTGGTCGCAGGTGGTCCACGGGCACCTCGGCGGTCTGCCGCCCAAGGTCGACCTGGCGCGCGAGAAGCTGCTCGCCGAGATCCTGATCTCGGCCTCGCGCGACGGCATGATCGACGCGGCGCACGACCTGTCCGACGGCGGTCTGGTGCAGGCCGTCACCGAGTCCTGCCTGCGCGGCGGGCGCGGTGCCCGGCTCGTCGTGCCGGACGGCCTGGACGCGTTCACCTTCCTGTTCAGCGAGTCGGCGGGGCGTGCGGTCGTCGCCGTGCCGCGCAGCGAGGAGCTGCGCTTCACCGACATGTGCGGGGCGCGGGGTCTGCCCGTGCGGCGCATCGGTGTCGTGGACGGCGACGCGATCGACGTGCAGGGCGAGTTCACGCTGCCGCTGAGCGAGCTGCGCACGGCGCACGAGGAGACGATTCCGGGGCTCTTCGCCTGATCGTTTTCTGCGCTGAGAGCCGCTGAGAGCCGACAGCCCCCGTCCGGACCTGGTCCTGGTCCTGACGGGGGCTTCGTCGTTCTCCGGGGCAGGGGTTGCACGTTATTACGTAATTACGTAATCTCGCATCATGGATCTGGAAGAGCGCGTCGCCGAGCTCGAACGGCGCATGGCGGAGCTGGAGGGCGCGGCCCCGGCCGCGCCCGTCGTGGGCGTGGGCGAGGGCGAGAGTGACTTCTGGGCCCTCGACGCGCTGAAGGAGCGGCACCCGGTGACGCGGGACGCGGACGGCGCGGTGCTGTTCACCGGTGCGGTGCGCGTCCCGACGGGACATCGGTACGAGTGGCAGTACGGCCGGCTGACCGAGGCGCTGTTCGCGGGTGACTGGTCGGACGCCGCCGAGTCGTTCGCCGCGCTCGGCAATCCCGTACGGCTGCGGCTGCTGCGGGAGATCCTCGGCGGCCTGCGCACCGCCGCCGAGTTGGCCGCGCTCGACGACGTCGGCACGACCGGCCAGATCTACCACCACCTGCGCCAGCTGACCGGCGCGGGCTGGCTGCACACCGCGGAGCGCGGCCGCTACGAGATCCCTGCCGGGCGGGTGGTGCCGCTGCTCGTGGTGCTCACGGCCGCGCGACCGGTGACCTGACCGTTCTCGGCGCGGCGGGGCCGCTCCCGCACGTCCGCGCTCTGTACGTCCGAACCAGGGGGAAGTCGTCATGTCCGGAAGCCGACGCAAAATCATCGCGGTGACCCAGCACGTCCTGTGGGTCATCTTCTTCGTCCAGGCGGTCGCCGGGACCTTCGTGGACCTGCCCTACAACTACTGGCTGGGCTGGCTGCCCGCGCTCGGCGCCCTCGCCATCACCCTCGTGACCTCGCGCACCGTCCGTCGGCGGCTCCAGGCGGAGCCCCCGGCGCCGGTCGAGGTCGGACCCCCGGTCACCGGTCGCTGGTCCGCCCTCAACAGTCCCGCCGACAAGGTCCCGAGCCACGGCACCCACCACCTCGGGCAGACCTACGCGATCGACATCACGGCCGAGCCCGCGGAGGGACCGGCCCGCCCCGCCCCCATCTGGTTCTGGCCCGTGGCCAGGCACGGCCGGGACTACCCCGCCTTCGGGGCGCCGCTGCGGGCGGTGGCCGACGCCACCGTCGTGCGCGCCGAGGACGGCCAGCGCGACCACTACAGCCGCAGCTCGCTCCTCGGAGTCCTCTACTTCTTCCTGGTCGAGGGCGTCGGCAGGACGATCGGCGGCAACCGCCGGATCGTCGGCAACCACATCGTCCTCGACCTCGGCGGGGGCACGTACGCCCTGTACGCGCACGTCCAGCGGGGCTCGCTCGCGGTGCGGGCGGGGGACGAGGTCGTCGCGGGGCAGCGGCTCGGCGGCTGCGGCAACTCCGGCAACTCCACCGAGCCGCACGTGCACTTCCAGCTGATGGACGGGCCCGACATGGACACGGCGCGGGGCGTGCCCTTCCGCTGGCGCGGGATCGGCGTACCGGCGAACGGTGAGTTCTTCACGGCGGAGGAGGGGCGGGACGCCCCGGAACCACAGGATGCCCCGGAACCACAGGGCGGCGCGGAATCACAGGACGCCCCGGAACCACAGGACGGTGGGGAACCGGCCGCCGGGGAAACCGCACCGCGAGTCATGTACTGAGTAAAAATTTCGTCCTGGTACAGTGCGGGTATGGCTGGAGTGGGCACGGCTGGTGCAGGCATGGCTGACGCGGGCGTGACGCGGGAACCGCTGGGGCTGCGCGAGCGCAAGAAGCGGCAGACCGCGTCCCGGATCTGGCGGAGCGCGCTCGACCTCTGCCTGGAGCGCGGCTTCGACAAGGTCTCCGTCGCGGAGATCGCCGCCGCGGCCGACGTCTCCAAGATGACGGTGTTCAACTACTTCGGCACCAAGGAGGACGTGCTCCTCGGCCCGATGGAGGAGCACGTCGCCGATGCCGCCGACGCGGTGCGCGAGCGCGGTCCCGGCGAGTCCGCGGTGGCCGCCCTGCGCCGCCAGTTCCTCGCCAAGGTCGCCGAACGCGACCCCTCCATCGGCCTCTCCGACGACCCGCGCCTGCTCCAGATGCGCCGGCTCATCAGCGACACCCCCGCCCTCACCCGCCGGACGGTCCTCTTCCAGATGCGCGGGGTCGAGCTCCTCGCCGACGTCCTCGCCGAGGAGACCGGCGACCGGCTGCTCGCCCATGTCGCCGCCCACCAGCTCGCCGCCGCGCGCGACGCGGTGATCCTGGAGAACCACCGCAGGCTGCTCGCGGGCGACACGGCCAAGGACATGGCCGACGACTGCGCCGCCCTCGCGGAACGCGCCTTCGACCTGGTCGAAAAGGGACTTCAGGGGTACCCCGGGACGGCTTAGGCTCGACGCCATGTCCCCGGCCAAGAAGCGCACGCGCTCGTACGACTCCGCCAAGACCCGCGCCGCCGTCCTCGCCCAGTTCGGCAACGTCCGGGACGCGGTACGCACCCTCACCCCCGAGCAGCTCGCCCGCCCGACCCGGCTCGGCGCGTGGACCGTGCACGAGCTGGCCGCCCACCTCGCGATGGTCCTCGCCACCACCCACCGCTACCTGGACATGCCGGAGCCGTCCCAGCGCGAAGTGCCGCTCATGGACTGGCCGTTCGCGACCGTCACCGCGGCCGCCCGGGTCGACGAGGACACCCGGGCCGTCGCGGACGGCGCCGACCTGGACGACCTGTTCACGCGCACGCTCACCGGCATCGGGGAAGCCCTGCCCGCCGCCCCGGACGACCGCCTGGTCCCGTCCCGTTTCGGCGCCATGACCCTCGGCGACTTCCTGGTCACCCGTACCGTCGAACTGACCGTCCACACCGACGACTTGAACGACGCGGTGCCGGGCCTCGACGTGCCGTACGACCGGCACGCCCTGGCCTCCTGCGCCCGGCTGCTCGCGGACGCCCTCGCGGTGAAGGCGCCGGGCGCCTCGACCGAGGTGCGCGTCCCGCCGTACGCGGTCGTCCAGTGCGTGGAGGGTCCCCGGCACACCCGCGGCACCCCGCCCAACGTCGTCGAGACCGACCCGCTCACCTGGATCCGCCTCGCGACCGGGCGCACGGACTGGGCGACGGCGCTCGACACGGCGAAGGTCAGCGCGAGCGGCGAACGGGCGGATCTGTCGGGGCTGCTGCCGATCATGGGGTGAGGCGTCGCGGGTACGACGGGACGGTCGATGGAACCGGCACCCCCACTCGTCCCGTCACATCGTCATGCACACGCAGCGTCTGACCCTCAACCTGACCGCGCTGGCCTCCGCCGGGCTGCTGCTCACCGCATGCGGCACCGAGTCGGGAGCCGGCTCCGAAGGCGACTCCGGCGGCCGTTCCGTGGCGAGCGAGCAGCGCCTGACCGGCATCCGCTGGAACGTCGAGAGCCTCACCCTGGGCGGCAAGAAACACGCGGCCCCCGAGGACGTCTACCTGAAGATCGGCAAGGACGGGCGGGCCGGCGGCAGCTACGGCTGCAACCGGGTCGGCTCCGACGTGTCCGTCAAGGGCGACACCGTCGACTTCGGCAAGCCGCTGATGACGAAGCGGGCCTGCACGGACGACGACCGCATGGCGTTCGAGAAGAACTTCATGCGCGCCCTCGACTCGGGCAGGTTCACCGCGAAGGTCGACGGCGACCGGATGACCCTCACCACCGCCAAGGGAGCCCGCGTGGACCTCACCTCGCAGCCCGCCGAGCCCGACGCCCCGCTCACCGGCACCAAGTGGACGGTGAACGGCGTCGGCGACGCCAAGACGGCCGCGGCCCTGCCGAAGGCGCTGGCGGACAAGGTCCACCTGACCTTCGGCAAGGACGGCAAGGTGCGCGGCAACCTCGGCTGCAACGACGTCACCGCCAAGGCCGAGGCCGCGGACGGCCGCATCACGTTCGGGGCGCCCGCGACCACCCGGAAGATGTGCCCGGGCGACGCGATGACCACCGAACGCAAGCTGCTCAAGCTCTTCGGCGGCGAGGCGCGTTACGAGGTCACGCAGGGCACCTTGAGGATCACCGCCGCCGACGGCACCGTGATCAGCGCGAACGCCGACCGGAAGAGCGATGCGCAGAAGACGGACGACGCGAAGAAGACGAACGACGCGCAGAGCGGCCCGAAGAAGTAGCGGCAGCGGCGGAGGCGGCGGGCCGGTGCCGGGACTTCAGCACGAACGCCGCGCCGATCGCGAGCAGCAGCCCGCCGCCGACCGTCACAGCAACCGAGGTGCCGGAGTCCGCCCCGGTCTCGGCCAGCGCGGACGTACCGCCCTCGGGCCGGGCCTCGTCGGCACCCGGACCCGCCGCGTCGGCCTCGCGGTTCTTGCCGGTCTCGCCGTCCGCGGCCGCCCCGCTCTCGGACCCGCTCTCGGACCCGTTCCCGGACCCGTTCCCGGACCCGGCCCCGGCGTCGTCTCGAGCCGTCCCCGCGGCCGCGGCCGGCGCCGCCACCCCGTCCAGGCTCACCGACACCGTCGCCGACGCGTCCCCGGCCCTCACGACCTCGACCTCGACCTTCCGCCGGGAGTCGGTCAGCTTCTCGCCCGCCGCGAGGGCGTCCGCGTCGGCAGGGGCGTCGCCGCCGGTGGACTCGTCGGCGTCGGGCGTCGGGTCGATCAGCGCCGACTTGGCGTAGTCGCCGCCCGGCACGCGGTAGGCGTGGACGCCCTGGATCTCGGCGTCGAGGCTGCCGGACGCGTGCCGCAGTTCGACGACGAGCCGGTCGTCGCCGAGCGGGATGTCCAGCGCCCGGACCTCGCCGCCGCCGTTCCCGCCCCCGCTGCCGTACAGGGGCCGCAGCTCGTACGTACCCGACTTGCCGACCTTCACGGCCTCGTCCCCGCTCAGCCACTTGTTGTGGAGCAGTTCGGGCGAGGCGAGCCCGGCCTCCCGACCGCCGCCGCCCATCGGGGTCTTGTGGCTGGTGCCGTCCTCCTCGCAGCCCGCGCCGAGGTCGCCGTCGGGGCAGCGCAGCCGCATGTGGTGGCTGTAGCCGACGTTGTGCCCGAACTCGTGGACCAGCGCGGTCATCGACATCTCGCCGTCGGCGCCGACCGGCATCCAGGTGGTGCCGCCGCCGACGGTGCCGAGCGCGAGCCAGTCGCAGCCGGCCTTCTCGGAGGGGAAGACGAGCGACAGGTGGTCGTAGCGGTCCTCGGGAACGCCCTTGGCGGCCAGCGCCTTGCGGGTCAGGTCGTTGATCTTGCCGGTGTCGCAGCCGGTGGCCGCGAGGTCGATGTCGACGGGGCCGGTGATCCCGTCGCCCTCGGCCGCCTCGAAGGTGGTCGCGCCGCCGGTCACCTCGTTGTAGTACGAGGTGAGGGAGGAGTCGGCGCCGAAGTAGTGGTCCTTCAGGGAGGCTTCGAGCTTGCCCGCGTCCGGTATCCGGCTGTCCGTGAAGTTCACCATGGCGACCTGGACGCGGCGCTCGGCCCGGTCCGCCGCGGACGCCTGGGCGGCGCCCGACGCGGTGACGGTGACCGCCGCCAGGGCGGCCGGTACGAGTCGGGCGCGGGGGGACAGCTTCATGGCGGACCTTCCGGGGTGGGGGGATACGAAGGATCAGCGAGATCAGCGAGATCAGCGAGATCAGCGGGATCAGTGAGATCAGTGAGATCAGTGAGATCCGCGCGATCGGCAAGGGGCAGCGGCGGATCGATCGCCCGTCGCCCGAGGGACGTTAGCGATCACCGCGCCCCCTGAGACCCCCACCCGGCGGCCGTTAGGGCGCACTTAAGCCTGCCGTAAGAAACCCACCTCCCCGAGGCCGCCGCGGGCCGCCCCGCGGCCCGCGAGCACTCCCGTCTCCGTCCCCGTCGGGAAGCCCCGTCGGGAAGCCCCGTCGGGAACCCGTCAGGAAGCCCCCTCCCCACCCGGGTACGGCAGCAGCTCCTTGTCCGTCCGCTCCCACGCGGCCTTCAGCTCGGCGAGCAGCGCCGGCTCGCCCGCGGCCCGGTCGGCCTGCTCGCGCCGGTCGGCCGCGAGGTCGAAGAGCTGGTCGGGGCCGCCCTTGCCCCGGTAGTACTTCCAGTCACCGCGGCGCAGCGCCCGCTCCCCGCGCACCCGCCAGAACAGCTCGCGCTCGGCGATCTCCGTGCCCTTGAGCAGGTAGGGGGCGAGGCTCGTGCCGTCCAGCGGGTACGCCGGGTTCGGCCGGGCCCCGGCGATCTCCAGGAGCGTCGCCGTCCAGTCCGGCGTGTAGACGGGCTCGTCGCTGACCTGCCCGCCGTCGAGCCGCGCGGGCCACCGCACGATGGTCGGCACCCGGATCCCGCCCTCCTTGAGCGAGCCCTTGTTCCCGGACAGCGGCCAGTTGTACGAGAAGCGCTCACCGCCGTTGTCGGAGGCGAAGAAGACCAGGGTGTCCCGCTCCTGCCCGGACTTCTTCAGCGCGCGGAGCACCTCGCCGACGGACCGGTCCAGGTCCTCGACCATCTCCGTGTACTTCTCGACGGACCCGCCGTCCTGGTGCCAGAGCGCGCCCTTCTCGCCCGCCTTGATCCTGCGGACGATCTCCGCGCTCTGCTCCTCGTCGCCGTCCGCGATCCACGGCCAGTGCGGGGTGGTGAAGTTCAGGTTGAGCAGCCACGGCTTGTCCCCGTGGTCGCGCCGCACGTACGCGCTCGCGCGCTCGGTGAGGATCCGCGTGTAGTACCGCAGGTCCTTGTACTCGGCGTCGCCCTCTCGCACGTCCCCCTCGTACAGGTCGTACTCCCCGCCGAGCCCGAGCTTCGAGTAGTACTCCAGGGCCCCGCCGAAGTTCCCGAAGAACTCGTCCCAGCCCGACCGGGTGGGGGAGTAGTCCGGCAGGTAGCCGCAGTGCCACTTGCCGATCAGCGCGGTCGCGTACCCGGCGTCGCGCAGCAGCGAGGCGAGCGTGGGGTGGGTCGGCTCCAGGCCCACGGACTTGTCGGCGATCGGCTCCGCGAGCCCGCCCTTCGTACGTCCGGGGAAGCGTCCCGTGTAGAGGCTGAAGCGGGTGGGCGAGCAGGTGGCGGAGCCGGAGTAGGCATCCGTGAAGCGCACGCCCTGGCGGGCGAGCCGGTCCAGGTTCGGGGTCTTGATGTGCGGCGACCCGTAGGAGGAGAGGTCGGCCCAGCCCAGGTCGTCGCCGAGGATGAAGAGGATGTTGGGCCGCTTCGCGCGCCGGTGTGCCGCGGCGCGGAACGGCCGCTCCTCGTCGGCGGCGGAGGCCCGCGCCGGTGCGGCGGGCAGCCCGATCGCGGCGGCCGTCGCGGAGGCGCCGACGGCACCGCCGAAGGCGCGCCGGGACAGCTTGGATTCGTACGAAGACACAGTGCGCTCCTGAACGGGGCCGGGTACACCGGACCGGCGCGCTCACAGGGCGTCACGGGAAACGGTGTCCCGCGCCCGGAGAGAAAGGGGGAGGAGACGGAGGAAGGGGCGGAAACGTTCAGGCAGCGCGACGACAGATGGCGCTCGCGACACGGACGAGGTCGACGTGGCGGCGCTCCACGAGGGCGACCTTCGGGTCGCTCAGGGGCGGCTGCATGGGCCAGGATCCTGGTCGGGAGGCCATGCACGTGTCAACGAAAGCGGCCGCCTGTTCACAAGGGCTTCGTACTACCCGGGGGCGGGCACGTCACGGCGGGCGGCCGTGCGGCACCAGGGCCGACGAGGGGCCGCGATCACCGTCCGTGCATGGTCTGTATCCCCAATTCGGACCAGTGGTCGATCTCGCCTACACTCGATGCCGTGCCACGTGGTGACGGTCGACTCAATCATGATCTGCTCCCCGGCGAGAAAGGCCCCCAGGACGCTTGCGGCGTCTTCGGTGTCTGGGCTCCGGGTGAAGAGGTCGCCAAGCTCACTTACTTCGGGCTGTACGCCCTCCAGCATCGGGGCCAGGAGTCCGCGGGAATCGCGGTCAGCAACGGCTCCCAGATCCTCGTCTTCAAGGACATGGGCCTCGTTTCCCAGGTCTTCGACGAAACCTCTCTCAGCTCGCTCCAGGGTCATATCGCGGTCGGTCACGCCCGCTACTCGACCACCGGAGCCTCCGTATGGGAGAACGCCCAGCCGACGTTCCGTGCCACCGCGCACGGCTCCATCGCGCTCGGGCACAACGGCAACCTCGTCAACACGGCCCAGCTCGCCGAGCTGGTCGCCGAACTCCCCAAGGAGAACGGCCGCGCGACCCAGGTCGCGGCGACCAACGACACCGACCTGGTGACGGCTCTCCTCGCGGGGCAGACGGACGACGACGGCAAGCCGCTGACCATCGAAGAAGCCGCCATGAAGGTCCTCCCGGACGTCCAGGGCGCCTTCTCCCTCGTCTTCATGGACGAGCACACGCTGTACGCGGCCCGTGACCCGCAGGGCATCCGCCCGCTGGTCCTCGGCCGCCTGGAGCGCGGCTGGGTCGTCGCCTCGGAGTCCGCGGCGCTCGACATCTGCGGCGCGAGCTTCGTCCGCGAGGTCGAGCCCGGTGAGTTCATCGCGGTCGACGAGAACGGACTGCGAACGTCCCGATTCGCGGAAGCGAAGCCCAAGGGCTGTGTCTTCGAGTACGTCTACCTGGCGCGGCCCGACACGGACATCGCCGGCAGGAACGTCTACCTCTCGCGCGTCGAGATGGGCCGGAAGCTCGCCGAGGAGGCTCCGGCGGACGCCGACCTCGTCATAGCGACCCCGGAGTCCGGAACGCCGGCCGCGGTCGGTTACGCGGAAGCCTCCGGCATCCCCTTCGGCGTCGGCCTGGTCAAGAACGCCTACGTCGGCCGGACCTTCATCCAGCCCTCGCAGACGATCCGCCAGCTCGGCATCCGCCTCAAGCTCAACCCGCTCAAGGAAGTCATCAAGGGCAAGCGTCTGGTCGTCGTCGACGACTCGATCGTCCGCGGCAACACCCAGCGCGCCCTGGTCAAGATGCTCCGCGAGGCCGGTGCGGCCGAGATCCACATCCGGATCTCCTCGCCGCCCGTGAAGTGGCCCTGCTTCTTCGGCATCGACTTCGCGACCCGCGCCGAGCTCATCGCCAACGGCATGACGATCGACGAGATCGCCACCTCGATGGGTGCCGACTCGCTCTCGTACATCTCCATCGACGGCATGATCGAGGCCACGACCATCGACAAGCCGAACCTCTGCCGCGCCTGCTTCGACGGCGTGTACCCGATGGATCTGCCCGACCCCGAGCTGCTCGGCAAGCAGCTCCTGGAGACGGAGCTGGCGGCAGGCCCTGCCGCCACGGCAGCGGCCGACGCGATCCGTCGCCCGTAAGCCACCCGTAGTAACGACACGAAAGCTCTCACCCCCATGCCTACTGAGCCTTTTGAGCGTGCTCCGCACACGGGCACCGGTGCCAGCTACGCCTCCGCGGGCGTCGACATCGAGGCGGGCGACCGCGCCGTCGAGCTGATGAAGGAGTGGGTCAAGAAGACCCAGCGTCCCGAGGTCGCGGGCCTCGGCGGCCTCGGCGGGTTCGCCGGCCTCTTCGACGCCTCCGCGCTCAAGCGCTTCGAGCGCCCGCTGCTGGCCTCCGCGACGGACGGCGTCGGCACGAAGGTGGACGTCGCCCGCCAGATGGGGGTCTACGACACCATCGGCCACGACCTCGTCGCGATGGTCATGGACGACATCGTCGTCTGCGGCGCCGAGCCGCTCTTCATGACCGACTACATCTGCGTCGGCAAGGTCCACCCCGAGCGCGTCGCCGCCATCGTGAAGGGCATCGCCGAGGGCTGTGTCCTCGCCGGCTGCTCCCTCGTCGGCGGCGAGACGGCCGAGCACCCGGGCCTGCTGGGCCCGGACGACTTCGACGTCGCGGGCGCCGGCACCGGCGCGGTCGAGGCCGACCGCCTGCTGGGCCCCGATCGCATCCGTAAGGGTGACGCGGTGATCGCCATGGCGTCCTCCGGTCTTCACTCGAACGGGTACTCGCTCGTCCGGCACGTGGTCTTCGACCGCGCGGGATGGGCCCTGGACCGCCAGGTCGAGGAGTTCGGCCGCACGCTCGGCGAGGAGCTCCTGGAGCCCACCAAGATCTACTCCCTGGACTGCCTGGCGCTCACCCGCACCACGGACGTCCACGCCTTCAGCCACGTCACCGGCGGCGGCCTCGCGGCGAACCTGGCCCGGGTCGTCCCGGACGGGCTGCACGCGATCGTCGACCGCGAGACGTGGACGCCGGGCGCGGTCTTCGACGTGGTCGGCAAGACGGGCCAGGTCGAGCGCCTGGAGCTGGAGAAGACGCTGAACATGGGCGTCGGCATGATCGCGATCGTCCCCGAGGAGTCCGCGGACGCGGCGCTCACCACCCTCGCGGACCGCGGGGTGGACGCCTGGATCGCCGGCGAGATCACGGACCGCGGCGAGCACCCGACGGGCGCCGCTCTGATCGGCGACTACGCCAAGTAGACGGTGGTGCTGCCCTCCGGGGCAGCACAAAACCCGGTCCGGTGTGGTGACCACCCCGGACCGGGTGAAGTGCAGTTGCTATGAGAACTGCGAATACTGCGTAGGCAACAAATAATGCGTATGCAACGAGGTCAAGCGCCGCGGCGCTGCGACGACGGACCGGACTCGTCGGAGTCCTCGTCCTCGTCGTCGTTATACAGATCCGCGTACTGGGCGTACGGGTCGTCTTCCTCGTCGTCGTCCTCGAACGGCTCGCCATTCGGCGGCTGTTGCGAAGTCGAAGCGCCCAGCTCATTGGCCAGACGCGACAGGTCAGTCCCGCCGCTGCTGTACTTCAGCTGGCGGGCGACCTTCGTCTGCTTGGCCTTTGCCCGGCCGCGCCCCATGGCTCGACCCCCTCGGATATGGGGCTCGGTGGCCCCAGAGTCTTGACACGCGTTCATGATCGGGAACGGGCTCTCCTCGGAGAGACCGGTCCGTAGGGCTTCCACGGTACCTGCTCCTGCGGCCATACGGTACGTCGCCCGCAGGACGCGCCTCGGCGCACCACCCGCGAGGAGCCCCGTCCTCGCTGGTCAACTGCGATTTTAACCTCTTCTTGGCGGGCGACCCGCCGACGGGGGTGAGTCTTGTCTCTCGTGTACGTCGACGGGGCCCTGTCAAAATGTCGCGCGATCCCGGAACATCGGATTCCGGTGCGTGTCAGCGCGCCTCCGCCATGCGCTGCTCGGCGATCCTGTCCGCCGCCGCGGCCGGCGGAATGCCGTCCGCCTTTGCGCGAGCGAATATTGCGAGCGTGGTGTCGAAGATCTTCGCCGCCTTTGCCCTGCACCGGTCGAAGTCGAAGCCGTGCAGCTCGTCGGCGACCTGGATCACGCCGCCCGCGTTCACCACGTAGTCCGGCGCGTAGAGGATCGCGCGGTCGGCGAGGTCCTTCTCCACGCCCGGGTGCGCGAGCTGGTTGTTGGCGGCGCCGCACACCACCTTCGCGGTCAGCAGCGGCACGGACGCGTCGTTGAGTGCGCCGCCGAGCGCACAGGGCGCGTAGATGTCGAGGCCCTCGGTCCTGATCAGCGCGTCCGTGTCCGCCACCGCCGTCACCGACGGGTGCCTGTGGACGATCTGCGCCACCGACTCCTCGCGCACATCGGTGATCACGACCTCGGCGCCGTCCTCCAGGAGGTGCTCGACGAGGTGGTGGCCGACCTTGCCGACGCCCGCGACGCCGACCTTGCGGCCGCGCAGCGCCGGGTCGCCCCACAGGTGCTGGGCGCTGGCCCGCATGCCCTGGAAGACGCCGAACGCGGTGAGCACGGAGGAGTCGCCGGCGCCGCCGTTCTCCGGGGAGCGCCCGGTGGTCCAGCGGCACTCACGGGCGACGACGTCCATGTCGGAGACGTACGTACCGACGTCGCAGGCCGTCACGTACCGGCCGCCGAGCGAGGCGACGCAGCGGCCGAAGGCGAGCAGCAGCTCCTCGCTCTTGATCCGGAACGGGTCTCCGATGATCACGGCCTTGCCGCCGCCGTGGTCGAGTCCGGCCATGGCGTTCTTGTACGACATCCCGCGCGAGAGGTTCAGGACGTCGGCGACGGCCTCCGCCTCGGTCGCGTACGGGTAGAAGCGGGTGCCGCCGAGGGCGGGGCCCAGGGCGGTGCTGTGGATGGCGATGACGGCCTTGAGGCCGCTGGCGCGGTCCTGGCAGAGCACTACTTGCTCGTGGCCTCCCTGGTCCGAGTGGAACAGGGTGTGCAGGACGCCGTTGTCTGCTTCGGTCACTGTGGTGACTCCCGGTCGAGTGCGGCGGTTGGGCGGGCTCCCGTACGGGTGGCGGGGGCCCGATGGGCATGAGACTAGAGGCTGTCCACCTTCCTTGGCCGCCCCCTGCCGAGGATCACCCTCGCGCGGAGTGTCCGGCGGGTGCGGGACCGGGTGCGTCGGAGTTCGGCCATGGCACGCTGTGCGGAGTTTTCCAGCCGGTACGTGGGGGAGAGAGCAGCCGTGCCCAAGGTGTCATCGGTGACGGTCCCGTACGCGTCCTACCTGCGTGTGTACGAGCCGCTCGCCGCCTTCCCCGAACCCGAGCGCGGCCACTGGGCCCGCTATGCCCGCCGCCCCGACCTGCCCTCCTACCAGGACGAACTCCGCCGCTCCCTGGCCGACTTGCTGCCGACGCCGCCGGTGCCCGTGCCGGTGCACGAGAGCGGCGACGCGTTCGTGGTGGAGGTCGACGGGGTGCTGTGCGTCTGCCCGTGGCGGACCCGGCTGCGCGGCTGGCAGGCCATGGAGGAGTTGGCGGAGCAGTTGCCCACGCCCGTCCTGGACGCGGTGGTCCCGCCGGTCCTGCGCCGCCAGACGGCCGCGGACTACGAGCGGTGGCTGGCCCGCAACCCCGACGCGCGCCCCTGGATCCGCACGGCCACGTGGCAGGTGCCCCTGCACTGGTTCGTGCTCGTCGCGGACGAGGAGCGGAGCTACGAGCGGGACGGGAAGGCGGAGCGGGAGGAGCGGGGCGAGGAGGGCGCTGAGGGCGCTGAGGGCGGGCGGCCGCCGGTCCTGCGCTACCGCACGCCGATGGTGCAGGCCCGGCGCCGTCTCGCGCGCGGTCTGAAGGCGCTGCGGGAGGCGCTGGACGAAGGGCCGATCATCGACGGGCTCATGGACGTCGGCCGCTGGCTGGAGGAGTTCCACCCGCGCTCCCTGGTCGAGCTCGACTACGGAGGTCTCGTGCACGCGGTGCCGGCCGACGAGCTCGACGAGGACCACTCCGCGGCCGATGTCGCCGAGGGGATCGAGGCGCTGCGCAACGGTGACGGCGCGGCGGCCGGCGAGGCGTATGCAAGGCTCGTGGAGCGATGGCGGGCGATCCGGGACCTTCAGTTCGCGAACTGAGGTCCGTGGTCGCGCGGTCGGGCGGGGCGATGGTCCGTGACCCGGCCGGCCGGTGGTCACTCCGTGCCGGGACGTAGGTCCCGATCCGGGCCTTTGCCTCAAGCGTGACGGACCGCACTTACTGCGCCCTTGCGCCCATCACCCCTCCTCGTGCCAAAATAGGACAAGGAGTCCGGGGAGGGCTCCTTCCGCCCAAGTACGGGCGGAATGCTCAGCATTGCACGCTATGGGGGGTCTGTTGACTCCTGATCGCTCTGTGACTGATCGTCACTGTGGCGTGACTGTCCGCTATGGCATGGTCCATCGGCTTCCGTCGGTGATGAACACCTGGGAGGGCAATTCCATCGGTTTGGCCGACGCGGCTGGACGGATGGTGTAGTTGTAGTGCCGAGGACAAGCCGTTCGTCCTATAACCGACTCGACTCGCGTCCGCCATTTCGGGCAACGCGGGTCAAGGTGCAGAATTTAGAGGAATGAACCGAGAAGGTTCGGTTCTCCCGAGGAGGCCGCTCATGACCGCTCGCACCCCTGATGCCGAGCCGCTGCTGACCCCGGCTGAGGTCGCCACGATGTTCCGCGTCGACCCGAAGACGGTGACGCGCTGGGCCAAGGCTGGCAAGCTCACGTCGATTCGCACGCTCGGCGGACACCGCCGTTACCGCGAGGCTGAGGTCCGCGCACTGCTCGCGGGCATTCCGCAGCAGCGCAGCGAGGCCTGAACTACCGCTTAACCAGCAGTAACCCGCACAACTCGGACGAAGAGCAGCACTACTGCCGGGTCCCCCAACCTGGTCGTACGTCCGACATATGGCTACACGCGACGAGGGTCCTGCCCCAACGGGACCCACGCCCGACACGCATGGGTGAGTCGTTCTGATCGCGCTGGACTCCGCCGGGTCCAGCGCGATCTTTTTTGTGCGCCCGAGGACTCGCTGGTGGGCGGTCTGTGAGCGCCCTTGTTGGTCTCTGGTCGGTCTCTGGGGAGTCCCCGGGGAGGGTGCCCGGACAGCGCCTCCGGGGCGGTGCAATTGCACATATTAAATTGGCCCGTTGTAGGAAGGGTGTAAGTTCCGGGGTTCCCAAAACTTGTTCGGTGACACCCGTCACACGTCGGGAAGCTTGTTGCGCGCGATGCCCCTGCGCTAGAGGGGCTGCGGCGGCATTCGAAGGCCTTCGAGCTTCAGCCTCCCACCGGGAAGGAGGGGTGTGCGTCGGCTTTGGTCACGCGTTGGGGGGACTTTCGTCCCCGCTGTGCTCCAGGTGCTCTCGCGGCGCACCCGGCTCGCCTGTCACTGGCTGCCCGCCGGCCGCGGCGGGCTCGTCGCGGCCGGGTGCGGCGCTCTCGCGGACCAGGACCACCTCGGGGGCCTCGCGCTCGCCGGGGAGGCGCTGAGAGGGCTCCAGGGCGAGCCTCAGCAGCCGGTGGCAGATCGGGCAGTGCCGGGTCAGATGGCGGTAGCTGGCGGCCGCCGCGAGGTGCGCGCGCAGCAGGGCGCGCGTTTCGTGTCTCACGGACGCCGGAGAGGCAGAAGAAGCAGAAGAAGCAGAAGAAGCTGAAGAGCTCGGAGAAGCGGACATGCGTCACCTCCTGGGAGCCTCCCGCGGCTCCCTGCTGTCCGGGGTACCGGTGGAATGTGACGCAGTCAAGGTGCGGGTGCCACAACGGGCCGCGTGCGTGGGGGCGGTGGGGCGCGCGGGGGAGACGGAGCGGTCCGGACCCGCCGCGGGGCGCGTGCGCGGCTGCTGGGGCCGGGGGTGCGGCCTCCCGGGGAGCGGCAACGCGAAACGGGCCGCATCCAGTGGATGCGGCCCGTTCCTTTACTGCGGTCCTGACGGGATTTGAACCCGCGGCCTCCACCTTGACAGGGTGGCGAGCACTCCAAACTGCTCCACAGGACCTTGCTTTGCGGCGCTTGTTGCTGCGTTGCGCTGCGAAAAGAGACTGTACAGCAGCGCAGGCCCGGCGGTCGAACTCACCCTGTGTGTCCGCGCGATCACGGCGCCGCGGCGTCCACGGCCTTCACGATCCGCTTGTCCGAGATCGGGTACGCCGTGCCCAGCGCGTGCGCGAAGTAGCTGACGCGGAGCTCCTCGATCATCCAGCGGATGTCCAGGACCTCCCGCGGGACGGGCCGGCCCTGCGGCATCTGCTCCAGGAGCCACAGGTACTCGTCGCGCATCTCGTGGACCTTCTCCATGCGGGAGGTGTCCCGCTGGACGTTCGTCGGCATCTGCTGCAGCCGCCGGTCCGCCGCCACCATGTACCGCATCAGGTCCGCGAGGCGCCGCAGCCCCGTCTCCGTCACGAAGCCCGGCCTGATGAGGGAGTTCAGCTGCTCCCGCACGTCCGCGAGGTTGGCGAGGAGCGTCGGGCTCCTCGTCGACTTCAGGCGGTGCTCGCAGGCCTGCCAGGCCGCGAGGACCTGCTGCACCTGGCCGACCGCCCGCACGGTCGTGTCGACGATCTCGGCGCGCACCTTGTCGAAGAGCTTGCGGTACGACTCCTCGTCCCACACCGGCCCGCCGAAGTCCGCGATCAGCTTGTCGGCGGCGGCCGTCGCGCAGTCGTCGAAGAGGGCCTGCACGGAGCCGTGCGGGTTCGCCGACAGGGCGATCTTCTGCTGGTTGGTCAGCTTGTCGGAGGCGAACTTGGCCGGATTGACGGGGATGTTGCGCAGGATGAGGCGGCGGGTGCCCTTCCACATCGCCTGCTGCTGCTCCGCCTCGGTGTCGAAGAGGCGTACGGAGACGGTGTCGCCGTCGTCCACGAGCGCCGGGAACGCCTTCACCGGCTGGCCGGCCCTGCGGGTCTCGAAGACGCGCGAGAGCGTGCCGAGCGTCCAGTCCGTGAGGCCGGACCGCTCGACCGCCGCGCCGCCCGACCGCTCCGCCGTGGCCGCGGCGGCCTGCGAGAGCGCCTTGCGGGCCTTCGGCTTCAGGCGGAGCTTCAGCGCCTCGAGGTCCTTGTCCTCGGCGAGCTTCTTGCGCCGCTCGTCGATGATCCGGAACGTGATCTTCAAGTGGTCCGGCACGCGCGTCAGATCGAAGTCGTCCGGCGCGACCGGCACCGCGACCATCCGCTGCAGCTCCCGCGCCAGCGTGACGTGCAGCGGCTCCTGCAGCGGCACCGCGCGCTCCAGGAAGGCCTGCGCGAAGTTGGGCGCAGGGACGTAGTTGCGGCGGATCGGCTTGGGCAGGGAGCGGATCAGCTCGACCACGACCTGTTCGCGCAGCCCGGGGATCTGCCAGTCGAAGCCCTCGTCCGTGACCTGGTTCAGGACCTGCAGCGGGATGTGGACGGTCACGCCGTCCGCGTCCGCGCCCGGCTCGAACTGGTACGTCACCTTGAACTTCAGCTGCCCCTGACGCCACGAGTCGGGATAGTCGTCCTTGGAGACGTCCCCCGCCTTCTCGTTGATCAGCATCGACCGCTCGAAGTCGAGCAGTTCGGGCTCTTCCCGCTGCCGCTTCTTCCACCACGAGTCGAAGTGCGCGCCGGACACGACGTCCGCCGGCACGCGCTGGTCGTAGAAGTCGAAGAGCGTCTCGTCGTCCACGAGGATGTCGCGGCGCCGCGCGCGGTGCTCCAGCTCCTCGACCTCGGTGAGGAGCTTGCGGTTGGCGGCGAAGAACTTGTGGTGCGTGCGCCAGTCGCCCTCGACGAGCGCGTTGCGGATGAACAGGTCGCGGGAGACCTCGGGGTCGATGCGGCCGTAGTTCACCTTGCGGTCGGTGACGATCGGGACGCCGTACAGCGTGACCTTCTCGACCGCCATCACCGCCGCCTGGTCCTTCTCCCAGTGCGGCTCGCTGTACGTGCGCTTCAGGAGGTGCTGGGCGAGCGGCTCGACCCACTCCGGCTCGATGCGCGCGTTGACCCGGGCCCACAGGCGGGAGGTCTCGACGAGCTCGGCCGACATGATGAAGCGCGGGGGCTTCTTGAAGAGGGCGGAGCCGGGGAAGACCGCGAACCTGGCGTTGCGGGCGCCGATGTACTCGTTCCGCCCGCCGCGCTGCTTGGGGTCCTTCTCCTTGCTGTCCTTGTTCTCCTTCACGTCCTTCATCCCGATGTGGGAGAGCAGGCCGGACAGGAGCGAGATGTGGACGTGCTGCTCGGGGGCGTCGTCTTCGTTGAGATGGATGCCCATCTGCTTGGCGACCGTGCGCAGCTGCGTGTAGATGTCCTGCCACTCACGGATGCGCAGGAAGTTCAGGTACTCCGCCTTGCACATCCGGCGGAAGGATGAGGAGCCGCGCTCCTTCTGCTGCTCGCGGACGTAGCGCCACAGGTTGAGGAAGGCGAGGAAGTCGCTCGTCTCGTCCTTGAAGCGGGCGTGCTGCTGGTCGGCCTGCGCCTGCTTCTCGGCCGGGCGCTCGCGCGGGTCCTGGATGGAGAGCGCCGCGGCGATCACCATGACCTCGCGCACGCAGCCGTTCTTGTCGGCCTCCAGGACCATGCGGGCCAGGCGGGGGTCGACGGGCAGCTGGCTGAGTTTGCGGCCCTGCTGGGTGAGGCGCTTCTTCGGGTCCTTCTGCGTGGGGTCCAACGCGCCCAGCTCCTGGAGGAGTTGGACGCCGTCCCGGATGTTGCGGTGGTCCGGCGGGTCGATGAAGGGGAACTTCTCGATCTCGCCGAGACCGGCCGCCGTCATCTGCAGGATGACCGAGGCGAGGTTGGTACGGAGGATCTCCGCGTCCGTGAACTCCGGGCGCGAGACGAAGTCGTCCTCGCTGTAGAGACGGATGCAGATGCCGTCCGACGTACGGCCGCAGCGGCCCTTGCGCTGGTTGGCGCTGGCCTGGCTGATCGCCTCGATGGGCAGGCGCTGCACCTTGGTGCGGTGGCTGTAGCGGGAGATGCGGGCCGTGCCCGGGTCGATCACGTACTTGATGCCGGGGACGGTCAGGGACGTCTCGGCGACGTTCGTCGCGAGGACGACGCGTCTGCCCGTGTGCTGCTGGAAGACGCGGTGCTGCTCGGCGTGCGAGAGCCGGGCGTACAGGGGGAGGACTTCGGTGAAGCGGTAGTTCTTCTTGTTCAGCGCGTCCGCCGTGTCGCGGATCTCGCGCTCGCCGGAGAGGAAGACGAGGATGTCGCCCTTGCCCTCGGCCTGCAGCTCCTCGACGGCGTCGGTGATCGCGGTGATCTGGTCGCGGTCGGTGTCGTCGCTGTCCTCTTCGAGGAGGGGGCGATAACGCACCTCCACCGGATACGTACGCCCGCTGACCTCGACGATCGGCGCCTCCCCGAAGTGCCGCGAGAAGCGCTCGGGGTCGATGGTCGCCGAGGTGATGACGACCTTCAGGTCGGGGCGCTTGGGCAGCAGCTGCGCGAGGTAGCCGAGCAGGAAGTCGATGTTGAGCGATCGCTCGTGGGCCTCGTCGATGATGATCGTGTCGTACGCGCGCAGCTCGCGGTCCGTCTGGATCTCGGCCAGCAGGATGCCGTCCGTCATCAGCTTCACGTACGTGTCCGCGCCGACCTGGTCGGTGAAGCGGACCTTCCAGCCGACCGCCTCGCCGAGCGGGGTGTTCAGCTCCTCGGCCACGCGCTCGGCGACCGTGCGGGCGGCGATCCGGCGCGGCTGCGTGTGGCCGATCATGCCGCGCACGCCCCGGCCGAGCTCCATGCAGATCTTGGGGATCTGCGTGGTCTTTCCCGAACCGGTCTCGCCCGCGACGATCACGACCTGGTGGTCGCGGATCGCGTCGGCGATCTCGTCCTTCTTCTGGCTGACCGGCAGCTGCTCCGGATACGTGATCACGGGCAGCCGGGAGCCGCGCTCGGCCATCCGCGCCCCGGCCTTCTCCACGTCCGCCGAGATCTCGGCGAGGACGGCGGCACGGGCCTCGGGCTTGCGGATCCGGCGTGCACCCTCCAGGCGGCGGCCGATCCGGTGCTCGTCGCGCAGCGAGAGCTCGGACAGGCGGGCGGCGAGGGTGTCGAGGGCGAGGGCGGGCTGCGTAGACATACGGCGTCCAGGATCTCACCCGCGACTCGGCAGTGGCGAACCGATTTCCCGCGGGGCGCGGACCGGCACGTACGATTCCGGGCATGTCGTCCCGTGCTCGTCCGTGGAGCCCCCTCGCGGTGGTGCTGCTCGTCGTGCTCGGACTGCTCTGCGGCGGGCCCGCTGCGGCGGCCGCGGGGGCCGTGCAGCGGGTGGCGGGGGCTTCGGCTCCGGTGGCGTCCGCGGGGGCGTCGGCCGAGGCGCCCGTGGTCCGGGACGCCGACGGCCCCGGCAGGCCCGGCTGTGGCAAGGGCAGCCCGCAGGACGCGGACCACGTGCCGGCCACCCCGGCGCGTTCCGGGACCTCCTGCGAGCTGCTCCCCGCGCTGTACGACGCCCACGTCGCACCCGGCGCGTGCGGCCTCGACCAGGCGGTCCTTTCGATGGCGCCCGGCCGCGCGCCGCCCGCCCTCGACCCGCCGTCGCCGATCGGTCTCTCCGTCCTGCGCGTGTAGGAGGCCCCTGCTCCAGGGGCCCCTTCAACGACGTACAAACAGGACAAGAGAGACCGCTCTGATGCCCGAGAACGACAACAAAAAGAAGAGCCGCAACAGCCGCAACGGCCGCAACATCGCCATCGGCGCCGGAGTCGCCGTCGCCGCGGTGCTGCTCGGCGTCGCCTCGTACACGGCGACCAAGCCCAACGACTCCTCCTCCGCCACCGCCTCCTCGAACGGCCAGGTCAAGGAGGAAGCCGCAGGCGATGCCCCCTCCGCGGACCGGGAGAACGGCGTCTACCCCGAGCTGGAGAAGCTCGCCCGGCGCGACGCCAAGGACCCGCTCGCCCGGGGCCGCGCGGACGCGCCCGTCGTGATGGTCGAGTACGCCGACTTCAAGTGCGGCTTCTGTGGGAAGTTCGCCCGCGACACCGAACCGGGCCTCGTGAAGAAGTACGTCGACGAGGGCACCCTGCGCATCGAATGGCGCAACTTCCCGATCTTCGGCGAGGACTCGGAGCGGGCGGCGCGCGCCGCGTGGGCGGCGGGGCGGCAGGGCCGCTTCTGGCAGTTCCACGAGGCCGCGTACGCCGAGGGGTCCAAGGAGAAGGGCTTCGGCGACGACCGCGTCAAGGAGCTCGCGAAGCGGGCCGGGGTCAAGGACGTCGACCGGTTCGTCCGCGACGCCGGGAGCGGGGCGGCCAAGGACGCGGTGAAGAAGGACCAGGAGGAGGCGTACGGGCTCGGGGCCGCGTCGACGCCGTCCTTCCTGGTCAACGGGCGGCCCATCTCCGGCGCCCAGCCGGACGAGGTCTTCCACCAGGCGATCGAGACGGCCGCCAAGGGCGCGAAGGGCTCCGAGGGCTCCAAGGGCGCCGAGGCCGGGAAGTCCGGTGGCGCCGCGGGGCAGGGCGGTGGCGAGTGACCGCCGACGTGGGGTACTTCGCCGCGTTCCTGGGCGGGCTGCTCGCACTGGTGAGCCCGTGCAGCGCGCTGCTCCTGCCCGCCTTCTTCGCCTATTCGATCGACTCGGCCTCGCGCCTCGTCGCGCGGACCGGCATCTTCTACGCCGGGCTCGCGACCACCCTGGTGCCGCTCGGCGCGGCAGGCTCCTACGCGGGACGGTTCTTCTTCGGCCACCGCGACCAGCTGGTGCTCGCCGCCGGGTGGCTGATCATCGGGCTCGGCGTGCTGCAGATCCTCGGCATGGGCTTCGCCTCCCGGAAGATGGCGGAGCTCTCGGGACGGATCCGGCCCACCACCGCCTTCTCCGTGTACGCGCTCGGCGCGGTCTACGGGCTCGCCGGCTTCTGCGCGGGGCCGATCCTCGGCAGCGTGCTGACCGTCGCCGCGGTGAGCGGAAGCCCGGTCTACGGAGGGCTGCTGCTCGCCGTCTACGCGCTCGGCATGGCCGTGCCCCTCTTCCTCCTCGCCCTGCTCTGGGAGCGGTTCGACCTCGGGCGGCGCAGGTGGCTGCGGGGGCGCACGGTGCGGATCGGGCGGTTCGAGCTGCACACGACGTCGCTGGCGTCGGGCCTGTTCTTCGTCGCGCTCGGCGGCCTGTTCCTCGCCTACGACGGGACGACGGCGCTGCCCGGCCTCCTGGACGTGGACGACTCGTTCGCCGTGGAGCAGTGGGCGGGCGGCGTGGGCCGCGCGGTGCCGGACTCCGTGTTGCTGATCGGCGTGGTGGTGCTGGTGGGTGCGGTGCTCGTGGGGCGGGGGTGGCTTCGGCGGCGGAGGGACGCGGAGGCGGGTCCCTCGCGGGGCGGCGCGGGTGGTTCGGCGGACGCGGCTTCCTCCGCCGTGGAGTGAGGCCGATGTCTGATTGGCCGTATTGAGCCGCATTCAACGGTTACCGAGTGAGAAGGATGCTTATACGTGGTTTAGCGTATTCGTATGCCTGATCAGGAGCCGGAACAGCACCAGCACGGCGCGCACCAGCACGGAGCGCACGGGCGCGTTCCCACCCGGAGCGAGCGGTGGACCGCCTTCAAGGACTCGCCGTTCCTGCCCGCGATCGTGCTGGTGTTCATCCTGGCGGCCGCGGCGGGGCTCTTCGCCGGCTCGTACACGTTCTCCATGGCGAAGCCGACCCCGCACCACATCCCCACCGCCGCGGTCGGCGCGCACGACTCGGCGCGCGGCAAGGCGTTCCTCGCGGGCATGGAGAAGGCGCTGAACGCCTCGCTCGAGGTGCGGCGGTACGGGACGACGGCGGCGGCGCGGCAGGACGTGGAGGAGCAGAAGGTCTTCGCGATCCTGGACGTGGCGGCGGGCTCGGGCGGCTCCGGCGGGGAAAAGGTGACGTTGGACGTCTCCGGGGCGTCCGGCGCCTCGGTCGCGCAGGTGCTCGCGGAGACCGCGCCCAAGGTGGGCAAGGAGGTCGGGGTCCCGGTGACCGTGCGGGACATCAAGCCGCTGCAGGAGGGCGACCCGCGCGGCCTCGCCATCTTCTACATCTCGCTGGCCGCCGTGATCATCGGTTTCGTCGGGGCGATCCAGCTGAGCGTGCACGCGCGCGGGCTGAATCCGGCGGAGCGGATCGGGTTCACCGTGCTGTACGCGCTGCTCGGCGCGTTCGTCATCGCGGCGGTGGTGGACTGGTGGCTGGGCGCGGTGGACCTGCCCTTCGTGGAGTCGTGGCTGATCCTGGCGCTGACGATGTTCGCGTCGGGGATGGTCTTCACGATGTTCAACACGTTGTTCGGGCGGTGGGCGATGCTTCCGACGTGGGGCCTGATGGTGCTGCTCGGGAACCCGTCGTCCGGGGGTGCGGTGTCCTGGCCGCTGCTGCCGTCCGTGCTCGGGCACATCGGTCAGTGGCTGCCGCCGGGTGCGTCGGTGAACGCGCAGCACACGGCGGTGTACTTCGGCGGCCATCAGCACGCGTTTCCGTTCCTGGTGCTGGGGGCGTGGGCGCTGGTTGCCTCGGCGGTCTTCTGGGTGTGGCGGCATCGGCATCCGGGTGGGCGGGTGTCCGTGCCCGCCCATGCGTCGGCCGGCACCGGGGCCTAGGGGCTCGCTCGCCTTCTGTCCGTCCGGCTCTGTCCGTGCGGTTCTGTCCGTCCGGTGGGGCGGGGCGCTTGCGGCTGCCGGTGCGCTGCTGCTGTCAGGGGAGCGGAGAACTGCGCGATCGGCGACGACGGGCCCGCAGCCGTTTCCCGTCCGGGCCCGCGCGGGAAACGGCGGAAGCCCCGCCGGGGCGGGGCTTCCGTGGAGAGGTGGCTGGGGCCGGGATCGAACCGGCGACCTATCGCTTTTCAGGCGATCGCTCGTACCAACTGAGCTACCCAGCCACGCGATCCGCGAGGAATCGCAAGCGGTCCTGACGGGATTTGAACCCGCGGCCTCCACCTTGACAGGGTGGCGAGCACTCCAAACTGCTCCACAGGACCAGGCGCTGTGCGAGCACCAGTCTCGCACAAGGTGTTGCGTGCCCCCAACGGGATTCGGACCCGGAAAACGTGCCTTCCCGGCCTGCCGGGACCGCGCGAGGCGGGGCCCGCGAGAAATCCTCACCCGACGAGTTCCCCGTCGCCGCGCGGCTGGGCGCGCCGGCCCAGCGAAGGGAGCAGGCCGTAGGCGCGCTGGGACGCCTCTTGCAGGATGTCGGGGGGATCTTCGGCGGCGGCGCGTTCCAGACCGAAGGCGAGCGTGAGTTTGTGCACGTGGAACCATGCTTGGTCACCGGCGACGCGAGTGACCGTGACGAAGTGTGCCTCGAGGAGGGGGTCGAGGCGGTCTTCCGCCTCGGCCAGGCTGAGATCCTCGAGCGCGGCGACGGCCTGGAGCGGGAACTCGGCGATGCCCAGATAGCAGAGCTTGCGCAGGGTGGCCCGTGCCCCGGCGGGGAGCCGGACGTAGCTGAGCGTCAGGGCGTCGCGCACGCCGCGTCCGCCGGCCTCGAACTCGTCGAGGCGGATGCCGTCGTGGGCGAGCCGTTCCGCGACCTGGGAGAAGCGCTGGTCCGGCCGGGCGGCCATCCGTGCGCCGAGCGTGTCCAGAGCGAGCATGGAGCCGGCACACACCTGCAGGACCCGCCGCACCTCCTCCGGTTCGGTCCGCACCCGGGAGCGGCCCACGTGGGATTCGAGCAAGGAGAGTGACTCACCGGCCGAGACCTGCCGGATGGCGATCCGGTGCGTCGCCTGCGGGAGTCCGCACAGGGCGGCGCGGGCCGTGATGAGCACGGCGCACCGTGGTTCCGAGGGAAGCAGCAACTCGACCTGGGCCGCGGCGCTCACGTTGTCCAGGACGATGAGCAGGCGCCTGCCGGCGGTTCGCGAGCGGAAGCGGACGGCTCGCTCCTGCGGCGTGCCCGGGATCTCCGCGTCTCCGAGACCGAGGTCGCAGAGGAACCGGCCGAGGATCTCATGCGCGGTGGACGCCCTGGACCCGGCCGAGTGGAAGGCGGCGAAGAGCTGTCCGTCGGGATAGTCGACGGCTGCCCGGTGCGCCGCCTCCACCGCGATGGTGGACTTCCCGAAGCTCGGCGGTCCTGTCATGACGACAATGGGCGGACACTCCCGTGACCCGTTTCCGGCGAGTGCGGCCGTGGTCGCCGCGACGTCTGCCTGCCGCACGGTGCCCGCGGCGCGGGCGGGGAGCTGGCGAGGGGCGGGGGCCGGGGACGGCCACGCCTCGGCGGCCGGGGCGAGTGCGGGATCGCGGTTGAGGATCTGTCCGTGGAGCCGCTCCAGCTCGGGGCTCGGAGACAGGCCCATCTCATCGGCCAGGAGCGTGCGCAGCCGAGTGAACTCCGCGAGTGCCCGGTCGATGCGGCCGGTCCGGTAGAGCGCGAGCAACTGCAGGCGGCGGAACCGCTCGGCGAGGGGATCGCTCTCCACGGCGGCCTCGATGACCGGGATGGCCAGGGCCGCCTGCCCCAGGTGCAGCTGCGACTCGACCCAGTTCTCCAACGCCCCGCGATGCAGCCCCTCGTGCCAGTTGACGGCGCCGTGCACCCCGGCGGCCACCGGGTCGGGAACGGTGAGGTCCCCCCATGACCGCACGGCGCGGCTGAGGGTCCGTTCGCCCTCCCGCCATCGTCCGTCCTGTATCTCGGTGAGCCCCGCACGGCAGTCCTGCTCGAACTCGGCCAGGTCCAGGGACGCCGTGGCGGAGAGCGTGAGGCGGTAGCCGCCGTGGACGCTGTCGACCGCCGCGGCGCCGGGCTTGAGCGCCTTGCGGATCACACTGACGTGGGCGCGCAGCTGCGCGCCGGCACTCTGGGGCGGAGTTCCTTCGTAGATCCCGTCGATCAACCGGTCCTTGGCGACGACCTCGCCCCGTCGCAGTGCCAGGATGCGCAGCACGTAGCCCGGCAGTTTGCAGGACAGGTCGAGGCTACGGTCTTCCCGGTCGATGCGGACGGCCCCCATTACGGTGAGCCGAATATCCCCCGTCACGCGCAATACCTCCGTCCCCAGCGGTTTTGCTGGGGGCGAAGGTAGCACTCAAGTTGAACTTATGAACTAAATTAGACCTTGAGGATCAATGCACGGCCGGGCCGGTCGGTGAGCGGGGATGAAGACCGGTCGGCGCCTGATGGTGCGCAACGGCCGATATCGCCCCGTAAGGCCGCCGCTAGCCCGCCGCACGAGACTCGGCGTATGCCTCGATAATGGTGCGCTCCTGGTCGAAGAGGTCACCGGGCAGGCGGTGGACGTCGAAATAGGAGAGTTCCAGAACCTCGCCGCGATCGGGGCGGACCTCGCTCGGCAGGAGTGGCGCCGAATAGACGACCGTGACCTTGAAGATTTCGTCCCCGTTGGGATACTTGTAGTAGAAATCCTTCCCGGAGAAGATACCGACCAGCGCCAGCTCGCCGACCTCGATATTGGTCTCCTCGCGGACCTCTCGCCGTGCCGTGTCCTGGATGGTCTCACCCGGCTCCATGTGGCCGCCGGGCAGACTCCACTCACCCGTGTCGGTGCGCCGGGTGAGAAGGATCTTCCCGTCGTCCCTTTCCACGATGACGAGTGCGCCGGGAAGAAGCAGAGGCCTGGTCCCCACCAGGCCGCGCATTTCCTTGATGTAGTCCATGGCTCAACTCTCTGTGCTCGTAACGTAGGCCAAGGCGATCCGTGCGACCTCTTCGGTGAACTCGTGCCCCAGCTCGGGCAGCACGACATGACGGGCAAGCCGACCATATCCCCGGTCCAAATCCGCGCGGACCGCGTCGTGTTGGACGAACCGGTCGCGCCCTCCGGTCACCACCAGGACGTCAGGCACCGCCTGCCCGACGTCCGGAGCCGGTATCCGACCGCAGACCAGCACGGCCCGGCCGCAGAGCGACGAGCCGGCCGCCACCGCGGCGGCCACCGAGGCTCCCTGAGAGAACCCCACGACGCCGGTATGCCGCGCAGGCACCCGGTGGCGCTGCTGCAGCCGCGCGATGTACTCGGCCACGGCCGGGGCGGCGCGGCGGGACCGGTCCGCGATCACCGAGGACTGCGAGGAGATGTCGAACCAGGCCCGCCCCTCCCGGGCGAACCTGGGGGTGCACGGCCCGTCCGGGCCGGCCACCACCGTTCGGGTGTCGGGGTGCCGGCCGTCGTCCACGGCCGCGGCCAGGACTGCGGCCATCCCCGCCCCCGTCCCCCCGTACCCGTGCAGCGCGACGATCAGTCGGCGGTGCCTAGGCACTGACCGGCACCTCGCTCCTGGCCGCGGAATCATCCAGCCAGTGGAGCCACTCCACGGTGGACAACAGCGCGAATGCCAGGGTGCAGGCCACCGCGTCACCGGCGGCGAAGCGTTCACGCAACTGCCGCATTCCGGCGGGGCGCACACCCAGCCGCCGGTGCAGCGACTCGGTGGCGTCGGCCAGGGTCCGGTCCACCCGCGGCAGCAGGTCGCCCCGCAGCCACTGGCGTACGGGGGCACGGAAGGGCTGCTTCGGCTGCATGCGGGAGGACGCCGGGAGCAGGTCGGCGAACGCCTCGCGCAGCGCCGCCTTCGTCTGGCTGCCACGCACCAGCGAACGCGCCGGGTACCGCCTGGAGAGTTCGGCGACTCCGCCGTGCAGGAAGGGCGTTCTGCCTTCGATGCCCTCCGCCATCAACAGATGGTCGGTGCGGCGCAGCAGCGGTTCGAGGCTGTGCTCGTACTCGTGCTCCCGCACCACGTCGACGACGGTGGGCTCGATGCCGTGGCGCTGGGCGGCGGCCTCGCGCGACCGGCCCACCGCCCTCCTCAGTTCTCCGGTGGCGGTGGCACACGCGTCTCTTCCCAGGAGTGCGGTGACGAGCTCCAGCCGGTCGTCCGGGAGGTAGAAGTCGACGGGATCGGTGAACGCACCGGCGTAGAGCGCCCGGTAGCGGTGGTAGCCGGCGAACAACTCGTCCGCTCCTTCGCCGACCAGCAGCACCGTGATCCCAGCGGCTCCGGCCAGCTTCGCCAGCGCCCGGTACATCGGCAGGCTCGACATGGCCACCGGTTCACCGAGCGACCGGACCGCGGCAGGCAACCCGGCGAGCAGGTCGGCCGGGCCGAACGACGTCGAGTGGTGCTGCCAGGTGGTGATGACGCCGTCGGAAAGACCCAGGTCGCTGAGGTCGCGGACCCCGTCGCCGGTGTCCTGGGGCAGGACGCTGACCGTGGGCAGATCGCGGATGCCGCGCCGCGCGAGCAGCAGGGCCACCAGGGTGGAATCCAAGCCTCCGCTGACGGCGAGGCCCACTCGGCGATCGGTCAGCAGCATCCGGTCAACAGCCGTCTCAAGGGCGGTCCGCAGCTCCGCCGCCTCGGGAACGCCGGGGGCACAGGGCGTCGGGCGGGTCAGGACCGACTGGGTGATGCGCCCGTCGCGCAGCGTCAGCCGCTCTCCCGGCCCGACCGGTCTGATCCCCTCGAAGAACGAACCGCCGTCGACGACTCGGCGCCCACTGAGCAGGAACTGCGCGAACGCCGCCGGCCTGACCGGAGCCCGGCCGAAGACATCCACCAGCGGCCCCACCTCGGAAGCGACCGCGACGCCGTCCGCCGATTCGCGCACGTAGAGAGGCTTGATGCCCAGCGGGTCGCGCACGGCTCGCAGCGTCCCGTCGGGGAGCCCGCCGACCACCGCGTACATCCCGTCCACCGCCGCTGCCGCGTCCGGCCGGCTGGCACGCCGCGCCTCGTCGAAACCGCCCTCCGGCACCAGGCCGTCGGCACGGTAGACCTCCCCGTTGAACGCGTAGACGGCACCTGATCCGGCGAAGGGCACGGCATCCCGCTGTCTGCTCCGTACCCGGAGCCGGGCCATCCCCAGGGCCGCGGTTCCGTGGTCGACGAGGCCGAGGCCGTCCGGCCCGCGATGCCGTAGCTGTTCGAGGACCCCGGCGGCCACTTCGCTCGCCGACCGTTCCCCCGCGTGCGGTGTCAGCGAGACACCCACCACGCCGCACACGGTCAGTCCCGGCTTCCGAAGGCCGGCGGATCGAGCAGACTGCTGTTGTAGTCGCCGGCCAGCACATGGTTGAGGTAGGTGCCGGAACCGGCGACCACTTGGTAGCTGTGCCGCACCCCCGCGGGGATGAACACCGCGCCCGGACTGTGCACCCGAAACGACTCCTCACCCAGGTGTACGTCCACTTCGAGCCCCCGGTAGTCGTCCTGGGTGCCGAGGAAGACGAACAGGCTGTCGCAGTGATGCACATGGCCGTCCACATGCCCGGCGCCGTAGCTGTCGAGTTCGGGGATGCGGCGGGCGATGCAGTACTGGCCGGCGCCGGCGACGAACCTGTCGTCCACCAGGACGAACCGGTCGCCGGGCCCTGCGCGGTGGTGCCGCAGTTCCGTCGCGGACACGACCGGCGGCTTGACGATCCACTCGGCCGGAGTCCTCGGCAGCCCGTCACCGCCGATGACCCGTTCGGCTCCGAACAGTTCAGGAGCGATCCACTCGTAGGAGGCAGGGTCGCGGTCCACCGCCATGAGATGCAGCCTGGACACATGGCGGAAGGCGTTCTTGCCCACGACGGGCCGGCGGTCGTCCGGCGCCGACCGGGAGTAGGCGCCGACGCGACGGCTGAGGTCGCGCAGCCGCCGACCGTTCGCACACGCGCGGGTGCCCCGGTGGTCCAGGTTGGCGAGCAGGGCGCCCAGATCGACGATTCCGGCCCGCTCACCGAGCCCGTTGACCGAGGTGGAGACCCAGGTGGCGCCGGCATCGATGGCTGCGAGCGCGTTGGCGAGGGCGAGACCCCTGTCGTCGTGCAGGTGCACCTCGATCTCGGCGTCCAGGCCGCTCGACACCAGCCTCCGCACGAGTTCGCCCGTTTTCCCCGGTTCCAGCACCCCCACGGTGTCGGCGATACCGATCCGGTCAGCACCCGCTTTGATCGCTCTGGTGTACGTCTCCACCAGGAGGTCGATGTCGGTACGGCTGCTGTCCTCGACGGTGAACCGCACCTGCAGGCCCAATTGGCGTGCGTAACTGACGGACTCGTCGATCTTGCGGTGAATGTCGTCTCTGCTGCAGCCGGGGAGCCTGCTGTTGAGTGAAATCTCGTTGACCCCGAGGAAGATGCCCACCCAGCCGGCACCGGTCTTGGCCACCGCATCGACGTCGTTGTTGTTCGCCCTGGCGTGTGCCAGCACCGGCACCGAACCACTGGCCTCCACCACGGCTGCCACCCGAAGCTGCTCATGGTGGCCGATCGCGGGGTGCCCGCATTCCACCATGTCGACGCCGCACGCTATGAGGCATTGAGCCACTTCCACGCTCTGCTCCGTGGTGAAGGCGCCGTTGGCAGCCTGCATTCCTTCACGCAGCGTGGCGTCGATGATGCGCACCGGCCGGTCATTCATGGTCGCCCCTCTCCGTTGCCCGAATCAGACCAGCACTCCGCCGCGCACACTCCGCCCCGGTACGCGCCGCCTTTGGTACTGCCGTACATGTCGGCGTATTCGGGCGGCAGGGCAGGACTGCCCGCGAAAGAGAGCCACAACCGCAGAAGCAACCTGCCCTCGTCGGGACCGGCGGCATCACGGAACGCACTCCTGGAGTGCAGGATGTGGAAATTGTTTATCCATTGAATGTCGCCCGGCTGCAGTTCCATCTGCAGCGCCACTCCCCGCCGGTGGAGCAGTTCATCCATGAAATCCATGGCAGCGACCTGCTCGGCGGTCAGCCGCGGTGCCCGCGCATGACGCTGGGAACCCTCGACGAAGCGCCGCACATAGCGGGCTGAGAAATCCCCCGCGAACCGGCTGAACACCGGGAGTTCACACCAGGCGGGACGGCCGGGAGGGGCCTCGCCCCGCTGGTCGTGCGGGAACGGCTGGTACAACACCGCCAGCAGATCGGGGCGTTCGTACAGCGCGAGGTTGTGGAGGGCCTTGCTCGACACCAGTTGGCTGTGCCCGCCCTCGGCGGCGGCACGGATGCACAGCAGTCCGATGACGTCCGTACGGTCGGCGTGAAAGGCGAGGGCGCTGGAACTGTGGTGGCCGCGCTGGGTGGGAACCGAAATCTTCGCCCCTTGGTCCTCGACCCGGGCGATGAGATTTCCGGCGCGGGTCTGCGAAACAGGCGCGCCGATCAACGTGCCGAAGAGCCAGTACGCTGCTTCCACCAGGTCGGGCTCGGCATCCACCGGGAAACCGGTCAGCCGGACGAAGCCGGGGAAGCCGGCGAGACGCCGGTGCACCTGCCCGACCAGGGCACGCGTCGCGGGACCGACCTCGGGAGGCGATGCGGTGGGATTCTTCTCCGCCGCCTCGTCGAGGAATTCACGGGCCAGCATGAGCAGTTCGTGTGCGACGTGCCGCGGAATGGGGAGGCGCCACTGTGCGGGGTCGGCGGACAGGTCCGCTCCGAGCCAGTCTCCCGCCACCGCTGTCGGTGCGGTGCGTACCTCGGTCATACGCCACTTCCCGCACGGAAATCACTCGTGACGTCCGGTTGCCGCCGACCGGACCGGCACTGTGCCGCCGGCACACCACGCTGGACGGATGCGGAAACGGACAACAGGTCGCTGTAGCGCTCATGGGTGTAATCGGCGTACTCGCCCGCGGCGAGTGAATCTCTCATCTCCCTGATGCCATCGACGACTCGCAGGTCCGCGTGAAACCCGATGCGCTTCTCTACGCGGTCGAAGCTGACCCGGTAATCACGTACGTCGGTGACGGAATCCAGCGTGACGAGTTCGGATCCTGACACCTCGGCCGCGATCTGCCGTCCGATGTCACCGAGTTGGTAGCAGTCGGCAGCGGATCCGCAGTTGTACACCTGCGGTACGGAGGGTGTGGCGTCCGCCTCCACTGCCAGGTGCAGCGCCTTCGCCGCGTCGTTGACGTGGAGGAAAGGCCGCCATTGTTTTCCGCCATGGACTTCGATCTTGCCGTTGCGGACCGCGTTGGCCGTCATCACGTTCACCGCAAGGTCAAATCTCATGCGAGGCGCCAGCCCGTACAGCGTGGCGAGCCGCACGATGACAGGCGTGAATCCGACATCCTGACTCACCAGGAGATGATGTTCGGCGCGGACCTTGGATTCCGCGTATTCCGAGTGCGGTTGCAGAGGGGATTCCTCGTCCGCCACCTCGTCGACGACACCGTAATTGCTGCAGGTCGAGGAGAAGACGAAGCGGGACACCCCGGCCTTGCGGCACTCCGCGACCAGCCGCACGGTGGCCAGGTAGTTGACCTCCCAGGTCAACTGGGTATTGATGCTGCTGGCCGGATCGCCTACGACTGCTGCCAGGTGAACCACGCTGTCCACGGTCTTCAGCACCGCCGACCAATCAGCGATGTCGCGCACATCGCCTTCGATATAGTCAACGGGGCCTCCCTCCATGCGCCAGCCCGGGATCAGCCCGTTGTCGAGAACGGTGACGTGATACCCCCCGTCCCGAACCAGCCTTTTCACCAGGGCAGATCCGACGTACCCGCAGCCTCCGGTAATCAGAACCCTTCGTCTCACGCGCCCTCCTTGGATTCTCCGGCGCCCTCGCCGTGCGGCTCGATGACCAGCACGTCAGGAACAATGGCGCCCGCGTACCAGGGCTGCGCTCGGCGCAACTGCGCGCGCAGTTCCCTCTCGTCCGGCGCACCGCGCACGGTCAGCCGCGCGTGCAGCTCGACCGAGCCGTCGTCCGCGTGCCGGGGAGTCAGTTCGCCACCCGTGACGCCGGGTGCGGAAAGCAGCAGCCGCCTGGTCATCTCCGGATCGACGGCGACGTCACTCCGGTGCCCGTACAGCAGCGAGCCCCGCGCGCCGAGTTCCGGAATCCCCAGCTCTGAGACGGGCAGGTCGGGATGTTCGGCCAGCGCTTCGAGGAACGTGAGTCCGTGGTCCAGGATCTTCCGCGCATCCCGCTCCGCGCACAGCGGGCCGCGCACGGTGAGCAGGAGGAGCGGCTCCGGCAGGTGGCGGATGGTGAGGGCGAGGTCCGGCTTGCCCGCGGCCGGGTCGTATCGCATCGTCACGTTCCGCAGCTGCTCCGGAGCGGGTCCGTAGAGGAACGATGCGTGTGCGCGACGGATCGTCGGTACGTAGTTCACTTCGAAGGCGGGCTGGAACACCGAGCCGCTGGAGCGCTCCTCGGAATTGAGCCAGTCCAGCAGGGCGTTCGCGTCGTACATGGTGTTTCCGGTGGCCGCGTCGAGCGCCTGGCCCGACTTCTCCAGTCTCCCGCGGAGGGTGTCCTCACGGTCACCGTCCACGACAGAGAAGAAGGGCTGCGCGATCTGCGCAACTGCCCGGAAGTCCGCCGGCAGCGCACGATTGCCGTGGGTGGTCTTGAACGTGTGACGATGCTGGCCCGACAACAGGCCGACCACCGTGCTGAGCGCGGCCACCCACGCCGTCTGCGGAGACACGCGCAGCCTGCGGCAGGTCGCCACCAGGCGGTCCGTCGTGTCCCGGCCCAACGGCACCTGACTCACCTGGGCCTGCTCGGTCTCCGGCCGCTCTCCCGCACCGTACGTGCAGGACCGCGGGGCGTTCGCGAGCGCTGATTTCCAGTAGGCGGTGCTCTTTCGAACGTCCGGGTGCTCGTTGCCCTTCGCATAGGTGCTCGCCTGCGGCGTGATGCTGGGCGCGGCGCTGCCGTTCCTGCGCAGCAACTCGGCCAGATGCGCGGCCACCGCCTGCTTGCCGAGCGAATCGACGAAGACGTGCGAAAGGCTCAGTTTGATCGCCGATACGCGGTCCCCCGCGAGGTAGAACACGGCTTTGACGGACGACTCCCGTGGCTGGACCGGAACCGTGCCCCACCGGTCCTCGTCGGGCTCGTAGGGCCTCGTCTCGATGCTGTCGTGGATCGTGGCGAGTGCCTCACGTGCTGAGACCACCCGCTGCCGCGGGTTTCCGTGGTCGTCGTCGCACAGGCGGCTGCGGAGTCCCTCGTGCGCGCTGATCAGTTCCCTCAGCGCCTGCGTCGCGGCGTCCGGGGAAATGTCCTCGACCGGCGAGACGATGAGCGTCTGAACTCGTTCCGGCAGCTCGGCTTCAGTCCAATTACGGTGGTTTCGCAGCTGGGATGGATTGAGTTCCAGCAGGTTGTCGTCTTCCTTCATGTCTCATCCAACTTTCCTGCAGTACGGCGGCCACTCAGCGGAACGACGGCTAAGCAGAGAACTCGATCATGACTGCGGTCGCATCATCCGAGGCCTTCCTGCGGGGAAATCTGGTAGCTGACTCATCGGCCAGCTCCAGCGCCCTGGTCCTGTCGATGACCTCCTGGCAACTGGTCGCCCCGAGCGATCGGTAGATTTCGTGGCGGTCGATGTGGCCGAATATGTCGGTAAGTTGCGTCACGCCGTCCGTCAGCAGCGCGGCACCGGCGACCTCGGTCATCGAGAAGCGCCCGTTCACCGCCTCCGCGGCCACTCCCGGATCGGCGGCCACCGTAAAGAAGCCCTCCTTGGAATTTCGGAAGGCGTCACCGAATTCCTGGTACTCCTTGGTGGTGCGCGCCCACTCGTCGGATCCGATCGGCAGGGCGTCGAGCCGGGCCCGCCAGGCCCGCATGTCCGGCCGTTCCCTGACGGCCTCCACGCGAATGTCGCGGAGGAAGTGCACCTCCGCCGTGGCTGCCACCGCGGTCTCCAGCATCGCCTCGCTGTCGCCGAGGACCAGGTACTCCAGGTGGTCCGCGTCCCAGCGGACCGCCGCCAGCGTCGCCTGCGGTGTGCGCGGATGCCCGAGATCACAGACGCCGGAGTGCTGCTCGGTCGTCCTGGAGATCGCATCGGCCAGACACTGGGCGAAGGGCCTGTCCATTCTTGCGGCGAGCTCCAGAAGGCTCCCGCCGACCGAGGTGGTGAACCACGGAGTGCCGTGTGAGCATCCCGTTCCGGGGGCGACGGGCGCGCTGACGCCGTCGAGCACGACGGCCACGCCTCCGCGTCCCACGGCCGGCAGCGCGGCAGCGGCGAAATCCTCGTTCTGCACGGCTCCGAGGGAAGCCCTGCTGGCGATGTCAATGCGCATACTTATCCCACACATTCGTTCCGGGGGAGATTACGGACCGCAGGCAGCAGCAGCAGGATGAGGCACACCACGATGCCTATTCCGGTTGCGATATGGAGTAGCTGAACAGCACCTATGACTCCGGCTACGGGGCCGGCCAGCGCCTGCCCCACCGGCTTCATCATCAGCGAGCCCGCCGCGTCGTATGCGTGCACTCGCCCAAGGAATTGGACCGGTATGTACGTCTGCACGCTGGTGTGGAACATGACTCCCCAGAACGCCATGCTCGCCCCGCCGACGCAATAGCAGGCGCCGAGCATCGGAGCCGACAGGTCGAATGACGAACTCAGGGGAATCAGCACGTAGAAGAACATCGCGATGGTGGCCGCACGAAGCGGTCGCACCGGACGCAGTCTGATCGCGATCACTCCGCCCAGAACGCTGCCGAGTCCCATGGCGGACATGATCAGGCCGAAGGTCGAAGCGCCGAGTCGGTCGACCAGGATGCCGTTGGTGAGGGTCAGGGTCGGCCCCCAGGAGCCCAGCTGAAACAGCATCCACACCGCTACGACCTGCCACAGCCACCGCCGTGCCACGAACTCGCGCCAGCCCACGAAGAGATCGCTGCGCAGCGAGCTCCTCGGCCCGTCGGGCGCGGGCAGGGGCGCCAGGCGCAGCAGCAGCAGGCAGCAGCCGCTGGCGCCGAACGTCAGCGCGTCGAAGGCGATCACGGCGGCGGGCTGCATCAGCGCCAGCAGCCCGCCGGCGACAGCCGGGCCGACCACGACGGCGGACGACTCCGTGATGCGCAGGACGGCGTTGGCGCGCTGCACGTCGGACGCGAGCCTGGGGGTCACGCTGGCCACGCCCGGCTGGAACAGCGCACCGCCGGTGCCGAGCATGGCCAGCAAGGTGAGGATCACCCAGAGTGGCGGTGGTCCGGTCAGCAGCAGGGCCGCCAGGGTGAGTTGGACGGCCAGGCGCACGAAGTCCGCGAAGATCATCAGTCGCCGCGCGCCGAGCCGGTCCGACAGCACCCCGCCGAAGATCATGAATCCCGCGAACGGCCCCAGATGCGCGGCCAGCGCGTACCCCACACCCGAGATGCCGTAGCCGGCCTCCAGCATGGCGGCAGTGATCGCGACCGGGAGTGCGGCGTCCCCGAGCAGTGACGTGGTCCTGGCCGTGAAGAAGAGCCGGAAATCCGGAACCCAGAGTGTCGGCTTGGCGTTCCGCTCTTCGACCTGGACCCCGTCGTTGGTCACCTGGACTCCGTCGTGGCTCCAGCTGCGGCGAGGGAACGTATCTGCTCGAGTGTCATGACGTCACGCTCGTGGAAGTTCGCCGCGGAGCTGTCCGCGAAGACCACGACCATGCCCCGGCGGTCCTCGTCGGAGGTGTTCGGCTCGCTCCCGTGCACGAAGGTGGATTCCCACATCGCGGATTCGCCGGGCTTGAGCAAGAAGTCGTGGCGCTCGGCGAGTTCGGGCACTTTGTAGCTCAGGGTTTCGTGCCACGGGTGATCGGGGTCGTCGCGGTGTTCGATCACGCCGTGGACATGCGAGCCCGGATAGCCGTGCAGGCCGCCGTTGGCGGGCGACACGTCGGTCAGCGCGGTCCACATGTTGAAGGAGCCGGGGAGGTGGCGGTCCCACAGAGCCTGATCCTGATGCGGCGCGACGTGGGTGCCGATCCGGGCCGGCTTGAGGAAGGCCGCATGGAGGATCGCCACGGCACTCGGACCGATGAGCGTTTCCGCCAGGTCGAGCGCCCCCATCCGGTGGAGAATCGGCGCGTAGAGCTTCTTGTCGCTCCACAGGAGCCGACGCAGTTTGCGCAACCTGCGTGTTCCGCCCGACTCGTCGTACTGCGCCTGATAGCCCGGCGGAATCCGGTCCGCGGCATCCAGCTTGTCGAAGTGCTCGAGTACGGCCAGCCGGTCACTTTCACACAGACGAGGTCCGAGTTCGAGGAAGCCGTTCCGTCGGAACTTTGCCCAGTCCAGGTCGAAGCCTGCTGCGGTCATGTTCACTCCTAGGCGTTAGGCGTGCTCAGCTCATGCCATCGCGCGTGGGCAGCGCGACGGTCGATCTTGTGCTGTGCCAGTCGGGGAAGTGGTTCCGTCGTTCTGACGATGCGGCGCGGTGTCCGCTGGTCCCCCAACTCCAGAGCGAGGTGCTCACGTAGGTCCGCGGTCTTGGTTTCCGCATCCGGTCCTGGTGCCACTCGCACGAGCAGCCCCACATCCTCACCGGTACGCAGCTGAAGTCGGACGGCCGCCGATTCCAGTACACCGGGATGCCCGTTGGCCGCCTCTTCGATCTCATGCAGGTAGACGGTGAATGCCCCTCTGAGCACCACGTCCTTGTGCCGGCCGGTGATGCGGTAGCGGCCGCCGGCGTCTCGGCCGGCAAGGTCTCCGGTTCTGACCCAGCCCTCCCGGAACAACTCCTTGTTCGCGGTGTCGTTCGCGTAGTAGCCGTGGCTCACCGCTGCACCGTGCAGTTCGAGTTCGCCTTCGCCCGGGCCGACGACGATGCTGCCGTCCGCCGACCGCAGCCTCGCCGACACGGTCGCGGGCCGGCCGATGGAGTGGGTCGCCCGCCCGTCAGGCCCGATGTCCCCGAAGAAGGCGGCGAAGGAGACTTCGGTGAGGCCGTAGACGTTCAGGAGCACGGCCCGGCAGTTCTGCTGGATGGCCCGCTGAGACTGCTCGAAGAGGGGTGCGCCCCCCGACAGGCAGACGATGGTGTCCCCGTGTTCGGCTCCGGGGTCCACCGACATCTTGGTGAGCAGATCCACGAGCGGCGGGACCAGATAGGTGAGGTCGACGTCATGTTCCCTGAGCCCCGCCCAATAGCCCTTCGCCGAGGCGACGGTGAGCTCGGGAAGGACCGTGACAGGCAGTCCCATGACAGCGGGCCACAGGTAGTTCATGCCGAGGATGCCAAGACCTGACAGCCGCATGGTGACGCCGAAGCGCTGCCGTCTTTGCCCCAGGAGTTCGGTCAGCGCGGCACCGCCGGCCCGATAGGCGTGGAGCAGCTGGCTGTGCGTCAGCACCACTCCCCTCGGGTCACTGGTGGAGCCCGAGGTGTAGCTGAGCAGCGCGGTGTCCCCCGGCAACGGTGGAGGATCCGCGCCGCCGGCCGGAGCGCTCTCGCAGGTACCACGGGCCGCGTCGAAGACCGTCTCAACGGCACTCAGACGCAGCACCGAGCGAGTGGTGGTGCGCCCCCATTGGCTGTCCAGGAGGACCGGCACGCCGCCCACCTGCCAGACGGCGAGCACACCGGGAAGAACGTCCGGGTGGTCGATCATGACCACGGCACAGCGGCCGCCGGGACCGAGTCCGGCCTCCCGGAGCTTCGGTGCGAGCTCCCGGCCGCGCTCCAGGAGCCCACGCCAGGTCAGCGTGGTCCCCTCGTAGGGAGCGCGGGCGTAGACGAGCGCCTCGCCGTCCGGCGTACTCGCCGCCTGACGCTCGTAGACCTCCAGCAGGGTGTCCGCGCTCATGCCGGGATCTCCGCCGGGGCCCACCGCACCTCGCCGCCGTGCGGCGTGCACCGGGCGAGCAGGAAGCGCCGCCCGTCGGGCCACAGCTGGCAGCTGACCTCGACCACGGTCGAGTCGTCCTCGTTCGGCTCCATGGAAATCCAGGCCAGCGGCCGGTCGGCGGTGGTACCGGCGCCGTGGGCACGGACGAGGTCCGCGAACTTGGCACGTTCGGCGTCATCGAAGTACGTGAGGACCATGGAGTGGTAGAGCACGGTGGCCTGGCCCGCCGGGCGGGTGGCGAGCTGCCGGGAGGCCCACGCGCAGGCTTCGTCCGCATCGATCGGGACGGCGGGAGCGGACCGTGCGATGTCGAGCGCCGCGTTGAGCCGGGTCATGCGCTCGACGTGCTCGGGCCACACGAACGACCTCAAGAGGTCCATGCACCTCGGGTCTCGCGCGTCGATCGGGTTGAGGTCGCAGCCCCGGCGTTCGACGACCTCTGGGGCTCCGGTCGGCGGATCGCCGTCCTTGAACTGCCCGGTCAGGCGCAGGGCCGAGTCCGGAGGGCCCCAGCTCCGCTCGCCCGAGGCGACGAAGTACCGGTCGATGAGGAGGTTGAGACCGGCGCTGGCGCCGACCTCGAGCAGTCGGACCGGCATTCCGGTCGCCTCGGCCACGTAATTGATCGCGGCGGACAGCGGAGCCGCTCGTCCCACCTCATTGGTCTGCACACCGGCCGGCAGCTCCCGCCGCACCGCCGGCATCCGGTCCTGGAGGAAGGCCAGAAAGGCCGGGACGAGTCGATCGACATCGCACCGCCCGCCGAAGACCGGGTAGTGGTCCGTGACCCAGGAGGCGTTCTCCGCCAGGGCCACCCGGTTGACCGCGCCCAGCAGCCTGAGGCATTGGGCGGACTGGATGGGGTCCCGCGTCTCCGAGGTGAGCAACTCGGTGAGCCGGGGGTCGCGACCGAGCCGGTCCATCACCCCGGTGATCATCCCTACGTAGCCGGCCGACCCGGCCTGCCGACAGATCTCCCGCTGCCAGGCCCAGCCCGCGTGCACCTGCTCCACGGTGAGTGTCATGCCGACTGCACCAGCTTGTAGGCGTTGCGCAGCGTGGAGATCGACTCCGGACTGGCCTCCTCCGGATCGATCGGTGCGCCTCTGACTTCCTCAATGAAGAAGAAGAACTCCAGTGTCGACAGTGAGTCGAGCAAGCCGGAGTCCAGAAGTTCGGTGTCCGAGGCGAGCTCCAGGTCGGCCTCGCCCAGAATCTCGCGCAGATACTTCTTGCTCTCCTCGTAGAAGGTCTCTTCGTCCATCGTCGTGTCCTCCCCGCGTCAGCCTGCCTACCTGCCTCAGGGACGGTACGGAGTACTCACACCGCGTCCCGCCGATCCGCCCGGGTCGCCTGCTCGCCGACCGGCTGCCGCACGGTATCGCCGGCGCGCATGACCGTTGAATGATCGTTGTCGCGCTGCTCCCTCGCGGGGCTCCCTCGCGGGGCGGCGTGGCGTGGCGTGGCGCAACGAAAAAGTCCCGGACGGCGTACCGTCCGGGACTTTCCTTTTTCTGGTGGCTGGGGCCGGGATCGAACCGGCGACCTATCGCTTTTCAGGCGATCGCTCGTACCAACTGAGCTACCCAGCCACGCAGGTCACCGAAGTGATCTGCAAGCGGTCCTGACGGGATTTGAACCCGCGGCCTCCACCTTGACAGGGTGGCGAGCACTCCAAACTGCTCCACAGGACCATGATGTGCAGAAGTGAACACTGCACAAGGTGTTGCGTGCCCCCAACGGGATTCGAACCCGTGCTACCGCCTTGAAAGGGCGGCGTCCTGGGCCACTAGACGATGAGGGCTAAGGGCCCGCCTGGGCGCTTTGCAGCGCGTCGGGGACGTGAGAAGCATATGGGATGCGGGGAGCTATCGCCAAAACGGTTTACGGGGAGGGGGTGGGGGAGGGCGTCGAGGGGGTCGCTCCGGGCCGGTTCTCCTTGGGGAGGTGGCGGCTGACCTCCGCCTTCGTCAGGCCGAGCCCGCCCAGTTCGATCTCGTCCCAGGCCTGCAGCCGCTTGGTCGTGCGGTCCAGGTAGAGGACCGAGGCCTGGACCGGGTCGGGGTATTTGCCCTCGACCGCGCGCAGCCCGCTGCCGCCCGTCGACCCCTCGATGCGCAGCCGGGTCCCCTCGTCCATGACCTCCATCCCCTGGTGGTGGACGTGGCCCGCGAGGGCGAGCGGCACCTCGCCGTCCGTCTCCCGCGCCGCCGTCGGGTTGTGCGCGATGGCGACGTCGACGGGGGTGCCTGCCGCCCGTTCGGCGCGCAGCGCGGAGGCGAGCCGGATGCCCGCCATGTGTTCGACCGCGTCGCCCTCGGCCTTCACGGAGCGGTCGGGGGTGTACTGCGGGTCGCCGATGCCGGCCAGGCGCAGGCCCGCGACCGTCACGGCCTTGCCGTCGTCGAGCACGCGGACGTTCTTGAAGCGCTCCAGGTAGCGCTGGGTGGTGCGCGAGTCGTGGTTGCCGCGGACCCACACGTAGGGCGCGCCCAGGTCCTCGATCGGGTCGAGGAAGCCGTTCTCGGTGGCCGAGCCGTGGTCCATGGTGTCGCCCGAGTCGACGATGACGTCGATGTCGTACTGCTCCACGAGCGAGGCGATGATCTTCCAGCTCGCCGGGTTCAGGTGGATGTCGGAGACGTGCAGGACCCGCATCGTGGTGGGGTCGGGCTGGTAGGCGGGGAGCGTGGACGTCGCGTCGTAGAGCTTGGTGACGTTGGTGACCAGGCGCGCCAACTCCTGCTGGTAGACGTCGAATTCGCTGACGATGCTGCGGGCGTTGCCGACGACGGAGGGCGCGCTGCCGAGCAGTCCGGAGAACTTGGGCTCCAGGACGGACTTCGGGTTCCAGGTGGCGTACGCCGCGGTGCCCGAGGCCGCGAGCAGGGCGAGGGCCAGGCCGCCGGCGGCGAGCGCGCGGCGCGGGCGGCGGTAGACGGCGAGGCCGAGGGCCGTGGCGCCGGAGACGACGGCGACGCAGGAGCGTACGGCGAGGTCGAGCGTGCCGTGCCCGACGTCGCGCGCGACCTCCTCCTGGAGCCCGGAGAGCCGCTCGGGGTGGTCGACGAGGGCCTGTGAGCGCACCGGGTCCAGGCGGTCCACGTCGACGTCCAGGCGGATGGGGGCGACGTGGGAGCGGAGCTCCAGGGCGCCCAGCGGCGAGACGTTGATCTTCGTGCCGCCGGACACGGACGGACGCAGCGTCATGCGTGTGTCCATCGGGCCGACCGGGGCCCGCACGCTGCCGACGATGAGCAGGCCGAGCCAGGCGCCGAACAGGACGACCGTGATCAGGCCGAGGGCCCTGGCGTACGGGTGCGGGGGGCTGATCAGCTCGCTGGTGGGGTGGGTGCGGCGATCGCGGTAGTGGCCTACGAGGGCGTTTCCCGCCCTTCGTACGCCCTGGAGGACGACTGGGACGTCGCGGGCCATTGGTCCCGTATGCCCAAGTGCGGGGACGGGTATGCCGGGACGCGGCCGGTGGCGTGACCGACAATGGGGGTGTGCTGGAGATGACGCGCGAGGAGTTCGAGGAACTGGTCGGCGAGGCTCTCGACCGGATTCCGCCGGAGCTGACACGGCTGATGGACAACGTGGCCGTCTTCGTGGAGGACGAGCCGCCCTCCGACGATCCCGAGCTGCTCGGGCTCTACGAGGGCACGCCCCTGACCGACCGCGGCGAGTGGTACGCGGGCGTCCTGCCCGACCGGATCACGATCTACCGCGGGCCGACGCTGCGGATGTGCGCGACGCGCGAGGACGTGGTGGCCGAGACCGAGATCACCGTGGTGCACGAGGTGGCCCATCACTTCGGGATCGACGACGACCGGCTGCACGCGCTCGGGTACGGGTGAGCGAGGCGGTCCGGCCTGGTGTGCGGGGCCCGCGCGGGTGGGGGTGGACCTCCGTGTCCTCTTGCGTGCCGGGGGAGTTGGGCAGGGCGTCTGGATTCTCAGCGCCTCAGGAGGTGCTCGGCCGTGCGCCAGTTGTACGTTCCCGTCCGATGGGCCGCGGTCGCGGTGGCCGTAGCGGCGACCGCGGGCTGCATGAGCGTCAGTGACGACGGGGCGGCCCCCGGGCCCGGGCGCTCCGCGGGGCAGCGCAGTGGCGCGGCCGCACCCGACGGCGGTCCCGTGACGCAGGGCGGCGACGCCGGGTCCGGCGGTGAGCGGGAGAAGGGCCGCGGCAAGGGGAAGGGCAAGGGCAAGGGGAAGGGCAAGAAGGGCGGGGGCAAGGACACGGCGCACGGGGGTGCGGACGACGCGAAGGGCGCGAAGCCCGAGGAGTCCTCCTCCGCGTCGGCCCCCGCGAGGCCGCCGAAGCCGGGCCGGCCGGGGAAGCCCACGCCGACGCGGCCCAAGCCGACCCCGACCCGTACGACCCCCACGCCCGACCCGCCGAAGCCGACGCCCACCCCGACGCCGGATCCCACCACTCCGGAGCCCTCGTCGTCGGAGGGCTCGGGGCAGGACGCCCAGCTCCAGCGGCGGCACGAGGAGATCTCGGGACGCGAGCCTTCGCCGCAGGTGGGGCCCCGGTAGGTGTGCGGGTGCCGGCTCGGTGGGGATTCCGCGGGCGGGGGCTGGTGGGCGCTTCCGGCGGGCCGTGGCGGGCGCTCCGGCGGGGTCCGGTGCGGGGTCCGGCGCGGGGCCCGGTGTGGGCTCCCTGCGGGCTCCGGCGCGTGCTCCGGGCGGGGCCTTTGCGCGCGCTCCGGGCGGGGGCTCCGCGCGTGCGTGAGGGCGAGCGCCGGGGCGGGTCCTCGGCGGGTCCTCGGCGGGTTCTCGGCACATGCTCGGCACGTGCTCACGGGCGGGTTCCCGCGGGGCTTTCCGGGCCCGGTTGCGTGCCTGGTCGAGGGTGTCGGGGGAGGGCGGTTTGCCATCCGGGGTGGTGGGTGCGTATGGTGGTAGATCGTTTGATCCCATTTGCCCGGCGCCGCCACAGAAGAGCGCCGCGTGGCGCGTACTCTCCCTTGCCGTGGCTGACCGCATAGAGGCGGTCCATTGCGAAATCACGGAGTTGACGGGCGCGTGCCGAGACTCCGGAAGGTTTCGCATTTCGCATGTCCATTTTCAGTTCTGACCACGCCGTCCTGCCCGAGAACGAGGCCGTCGAGGCTGTCGAGGCCGTCGAGAACGACGCCGTAGAGGTTGTCGCCGACGCCGTCGAGCCGGTCGAGTCCATCGAGGCCGCGGACGTCACCGAGGTCACCCCCGACGCCGACTCCGACGCCGACGCCCCCCGGGCCGACGCCGACGCCGACGCCGAGCCCGAGACCACCTTCGGAGACCTCGGTCTGCCCGAGGGCATCGTCCGCAAGCTCGCGCAGAACGGCGTCACCACGCCCTTCCCGATCCAGGCCGCGACCATCCCGGACGCCCTGGCCGGCAAGGACATCCTCGGCCGAGGCCGTACCGGCTCCGGCAAGACCCTCTCCTTCGGTCTGCCGATGCTGGCGACGCTGGCCGCCGAGGGCCGCACCGAGAAGAAGAAGCCCCGCGGTGTCATCCTCACGCCGACGCGTGAGCTCGCGATGCAGGTCGCGGACGCCCTCCAGCCGTACGGCGACGTGCTCGGCCTGAAGATGAAGGTCGTCTGCGGCGGTACGTCGATGGGCAACCAGATCTACGCCCTGGAGCGCGGCGTCGACATCCTCGTCGCCACCCCGGGCCGACTGCGCGACATCATCAACCGCGGCGCCTGCTCGCTGGAGAACACCCAGATCGCCGTCCTCGACGAGGCCGACCAGATGTCCGACCTGGGCTTCCTGCCCGAGGTCACCGAGCTGCTCGACCAGGTCCCCTCCGGCGGCCAGCGCATGCTGTTCTCGGCCACGATGGAGAACGAGATCTCCACGCTGGTCAAGCGCTACCTGAACAACCCGGTGACGCACGAGGTCGACAGCGCCCAGGGCAACGTCACGACCATGTCGCACCACATCCTGATCGTGAAGCCCCGCGACAAGGCGCCCGTCACGGCCGCCATCGCCGCCCGCAAGGGCCGCACGATCATCTTCGTCCGCACCCAGCTGGGCGCCGACCGCATCGCCGAGCAGCTCTGCGACTCCGGCGTGAAGGCCGACGCGCTGCACGGCGGCATGACGCAGGGTGCCCGCACCCGCGTGCTGGAGGACTTCAAGAAGGGCTACGTCAACGCCCTCGTCGCCACCGACGTCGCCGCCCGGGGCATCCACGTCGACGGCATCGACCTGGTCCTGAACGTGGACCCGGCCGGCGACCACAAGGACTACCTGCACCGCTCCGGCCGTACGGCTCGCGCGGGCCGCTCCGGCACGGTCGTCTCCCTCTCCCTGCCGCACCAGCGCCGCCAGATCTTCCGCCTCATGGAGGACGCGGGCGTCGACGCCGGCCGCCACATCATCAACGGCGGCGGCACCTTCGACCCGGAGGTCGCCGAGATCACCGGCGCCCGTTCGATGACCGAGGTGCAGGCCGACTCCGCGGGCAACGCCGCGACCCAGGCCGAGCGTGAGGTCAAGGACCTCACCAAGGAGCTGGAGCGCGCCACCCGCCGCGCCACCGAGCTGCGCGAGGAGGCCGAGCGCCTCACCGCGCGTGCCGCCCGCGAGCGCGGTGACGACCCCGAGGTCGCGGTCGCCGAGGCCGCCGCTGCCGCCGAGGCCGTCGTCGAGGCCGCCGTGTCGGTGCCGGAGCAGCCCGTGGCCGAGCGCCCGGAGCGCGAGGAGCGTTCCTCCTCGTACGAGAACCGCCGCCCGCAGCGCGACGAGCGCGGCAACTACGAGCGGGACCGCCGCGACAACCGTGGCGGTGGCTTCAACCGCGACGACAACCGTGGTGGCGGCCGTTCGTTCGAGCGTCGTGACGACAACCGTGGTGGCGGCTTCAACCGTGACCGTCGTGACGACAACCGTGGCGGTGGCTTCCGCCGCGACGACAACCGTGGTGGCGGCCGTTCGTTCGAGCGTCGTGACGACAACCGCGGCGGTGGCTTCAACCGTGACCGTCGTGACGACAACCGTGGTGGCGGCTTCCGCCGCGACGAGCGTCGTGACGACCGTGGCGGCCGCTCCTTCGAGCGCCGTGACGACAACCGTGGCGGTGGCCGTTCGTTCGAGCGTCGTGACGACAACCGTGGTGGCGGCTTCAACCGTGACCGTCGTGACGACAACCGTGGCGGTGGCTTCCGCCGCGACGACCGCCCCTCCGGCGGCCACCGCGGCAGCGACCGTCCGTTCAACCGCGACCGCCGTGACGACCGCCCCTCCGGCGGCTTCCGCTCCGGCGGCCACGACCGCCCGTCGCACACCCGCCGCGACGACCGCTCCGGCACCGGCACGGGCTCCTTCGGCCGCCGTGACGACAAGCCGCGCTGGAAGCGCAACGGCTGACCTGTAGCCAGGACCGCGAGGCCCGGCAGGACCGCCTGACCGAAGGGCCCGCACGACATCACGTCGTGCGGGCCCTTCGGCGTATCCGGAGAAGGCGGGCCGTGGCGCATGCCGTGCCCCCGGCGAGGGCATCGCTGGGGACATGACAAATGACTCGCGGGGAGTGCCCGGCTCCCCGTCACCCGTGCCCGGCTCGCCCCCACCCGCCCCCGGCTCCGACGAGGAGCGTCTCGCGCAGCTCGGCTACACCCAGGTCCTCGCGCGCCGCATGTCCGCCTTCTCCAACTACGCCGTCTCGTTCACGATCATCTCCGTGCTGTCCGGGTGCCTCACCATGTACCTGTTCGGGATGAACACCGGCGGGCCCGCCCTGATCACCTGGGGGTGGGTCGGGGTCGGGCTGATGACGCTCTTCGTGGGGCTCGCCATGGCGGAGATATGTTCGGCGTACCCGACCTCCGCCGGGCTCTACTTCTGGGCGCACCGGCTCGCGCCCGCGCGCTCTGCCGCCGCGTGGGCGTGGTTCACGGGGTGGTTCAACGTGCTCGGGCAGGTCGCCGTGACCGCCGGGATCGACTTCGGCGCGGCCTCGTTCCTGGGGGCGTACCTGAACCTCCAGTTCGACTTCGCGGTCACCGAGGAGCGCACGATCCTGCTCTTCGCCGCGATCCTCGTGCTGCACGGGCTGCTCAACACCTTCGGGGTGCGCATCGTCGGGCTGCTCAACAGCATCAGCGTGTGGTGGCACGTGGGCGGCGTCGCCGTCATCGTCGGCGCGCTCGCGTTCTCGCCGGACTCGCACCAGTCGGCGTCCTTCGTCCTCACCGAGTTCGTGAACAACACGGGCTGGGGCAGCGGCCTGTACGTCGCCCTCATCGGGCTGCTGATGGCGCAGTACACCTTCACCGGCTACGACGCGTCGGCGCACATGACCGAGGAGACCCACGACGCCTCGACCGCGGGACCGAAGGGCATCGTCCGGGCCATCTGGACGTCCTGGGTCGCCGGCTTCGTGCTGCTCCTCGGCTTCACCTTCGCCATCCAGTCGTACGAGGGGGCCCGCGGCTCCGCGACGGGCGCCCCGCCCGCACAGATCCTCCTGGACGCGCTCGGGGCGACGGCGGGCAAGCTGCTCCTGCTCGTCGTGATCGGCGCGCAGCTCTTCTGCGGGATGGCGTCCGTGACCGCCAACTCCCGCATGATCTACGCCTTCTCGCGGGACGGCGCGCTGCCGTTCTCCCGCGTCTGGCACTCGGTCAGCCCGCGCACGAGGACCCCCGTCGCGGCGGTGTGGCTGGCGGCGCTCGGCGCGCTGGTGCTCGGCCTGCCGTACCTGATCAACGTCACGGCCTACGCGGCGGTGACCTCGATCGCCGTCATCGGGCTCTACATCGCGTACGTCATCCCGACCCTGCTGCGGCTGCGCAAGGGGGACGACTTCGAGCGCGGTCCCTGGCACCTGGGCCGGTGGTCCCGGCCGATCGGCATCGTCGCGGTGGCCTGGGTGGGCGTGATCACGGTCCTGTTCATGCTGCCGCAGGTCTCGCCGGTCACTTGGGAGACCTTCAACTACGCGCCGATCGCCGTCCTGGTCGTCCTCGGCTTCGCGGCGGTCTGGTGGCTGGTGTCGGCCAGGCACTGGTTCCTCGACCCCGGTCACGCCCGCACACGAGCGCGCGACGCGGCCCGCGCGGGCCGTCCGGAACCCCTCGATCCGTAACGGCACCGGCCCTCGACGGCGATACCCGATCGGATGCCGCGGCCCGTCCCGCTATGCTCGGGGGTGCACCGACGAGGACCGTTAGCTCAATTGGCAGAGCAGTGGACTTTTAATCCATTGGTTGTGGGTTCGAGTCCCACACGGTCTACCGGACGGGCCCCTGGTCAGAGAGATCTGGCCAGGGGCCCGACGTCGTTCTGGTGGCCCGGGGATCCCCGGGCGTCCCGCTGTCGGCCGTAGGGGCGGCGGTCATGGTTTTTTCAGGGCCCGCACCCGGTCACGGGGAAACGCCGGCGCTGTGCGGGCGGCTCTCGGCACGCGCCGGATCCGTACCCCCTCGTCGCGGTCCTCCGCCGCCTCACGCTGCCGACGCGTCCGTCGGGCCGCCGGCCGCACATCCGGGTCCTGGCTTCCCGATCCGCCCGCCGGGATCGGATGGCAAACTCGGCGGGTGCAGATCGCGATGCTGGGGCCATTCGAGGTGCGGGGCGAGGACGGCCGGGTTGCCGACATACCGGGGGCGCGGCTGCGCGGGCTGCTCGTCGCCCTCGCGTTGCGACCGGGGCACGCGGTGCCCAAGGCGGTGCTCGTCGACTGGATCTGGGGGGAGCAGCCGCCCGCGGACGCGACGAACGCCCTGCAGCGCCTGGTGTCCCGGCTGCGGAAGGTGCTCCCGGACGGGACCGTCGAGGGGCAGACGGACGGCTACCGGCTGGCCGTGGAGCCCGACGCCGTCGACGCCGTGCGGTTCGAACGCCTCGTCGGCGCGGGGCAGGCCCGCGCCGGGGACCCCTCCGGACGGGTGCGGCAGCTGCGCGAGGCCCTCGGCCTGTGGCGCGGCGCGGTCATGCAGGACGTCGGGCTTCAGGACAGCGGCGCGTACGAAGCCGTGATCGCCCGGCTCGACGGGCTGCGGCTGACCGCCACCGAGGAGCGGGTCGACGCGGAGATCGCCCTCGGGCGCGGTGCGGAGATGGTCACGGAGCTGACCGACCTGGTGGCCGCCCACCCGCTGCGGGAACGGCTCGTCGCCGCCCTGATGCGGGCCCTCGTCGCCGCGGGCCGCGACAGCGAGGCGCTGCTGGCGTACGAGAGCGCACGGGAGGCGCTGGCCGGGGCGCTCGGCGTCGACCCCACGCCGGATCTCGCCGCCCTGCACGTCGCACTGTTGCGGGGCGAGCTCCGCCGGCCCGACCCGGCGCGGGAAGAGGCGGCCGGCCGGACCAACCTCCGTGCCGAGCTGACCAGTTTCGTCGGCAAGGACGCCGACGTCGCCGCGGTCCGCGAGCTCGTCGCCGAGCACCGGCTCACCACCGTCATCGGTCCCGGCGGCTCGGGGAAGACCCGGCTGGCCACTGAGACCGCCCGCACGCTGCTCGGTGAACTCCCGGACGGCGCCTGGCTGGTGGAGCTCGCCGCGCTCGGCGCGGACGGCGACGTGGCCGACGTGGCGCAGGCGACCCTCGCCGGGCTCGGCCTGCGCGACGCCCTCCTGGGCGGCGCCCCGAACGCGGAGCTGACCGACCGCCTCGTCGCCGCCATCCGCGAGCGGGACGCGCTGCTGATCCTGGACAACTGCGAGCACGTCATCGAGGCGGCGGCCGTCTTCGCCCACCGGCTGCTCGGGGAGTGCCGGAGGCTGCGGATCGTGGCGACGAGCCGGGAACCGCTGGGCATCACCGGCGAGGCGCTGTGGCAGGCCGAGCCGCTGGCCCTGCCCGACGAGGGCGCGGGCCCGGACGAGCTCGCCGCCGCCCCCGCCGTCCGGCTGCTGCGGGACCGGGCCGGTGCCGTGCGCCGCGATCTCGCCGTCGACGCCGCCACCCTCACGACGGTCGACGCCGCCACCCTCGCGACGATGGTGCGCGTGTGCCGGGCCCTGGACGGGATGCCGCTGGCGATCGAACTGGCCGCCGCCCGGCTGCGCACCATGTCCGTCGACCAGCTCGCCCACCGCCTCGACGACCGGTTCCGCCTGCTGACCAGCGGCAGCAGGACGGCGCTGCCGCGCCACAAGACGCTGCGCGCGGTCGTCGACTGGAGCTGGGAGCTGCTCACCGACGCCGAACGCACGGTCCTGCGCAGGCTCTCCGTGTTCTCCGGCGGGGCGGGTCTGGAAGCCGCCGAACGGGTCTGCTCGGGCGACGGCGTCGAAGAGTGGCAGGTCCTCGAGCTGCTCACCGCGCTGACCGAGAAGTCGCTGCTGCTAGCCGAGGGTGACACCGCACCGCGCTACCGCATGATCGGCACCATCAAGGAGTACGCGGGGCAACGGCTCGCGGAGGCGGGGGAGTCGGACCTGGCGCGCCACGCCCACCTGGCCTGCTTCACCGAACTCGTCGAGACCGCGGACCCGCACCTGCGCCGCGCCGAGCAGCTGGAGTGGCTGGCCCGCCTGGAGACCGACCACGTCAACATCAGCGCGGCGATGCGCGGTGCGCTCGCGGCGGGCGAGGCGCAGGCGGCGATGCGGCTCGCGGCGGGCGCGGGCTGGTACTGGTGGCTCGGCGGGCACCGGACGGAGGGCTTCGAGCTGATCACCGCGGCCACCAGGACGCCGGGCGAGGTGAGCGACGAGGCCAGGGCGATGGCGTACGCGATCGTCGTGCTGTTCGTGAGTTCGGGGCGGGGCAGCGAGCACGACGCCGCCCAGTGGATCCACCAGGCGTGCGAGTTCGGGCGGCGCAGCACGAGCCGCTACCCGCTGCTCGGACTCGTCGGGGCGCTGGAACGCCTGCTGGCGGCGCCGGGCGCGTTCCGGGAGGCGTGGGAGCCGCTGCTCGACGACGAGGACCCGTGGGTGCGCGCGCTGGCCCGGCTGCACCTGGGCAAGATGCGGATCGTGCTCGGCCTCGGCGGGAGGGACGCGCAGGAGGCGGACACGTATCTGGAGACGGCGCTCGACGAGTTCCGGGCGCTCGGCGAGCGGTACGGGACGTACTTCGCCCTGAGCGAGCTGGCCGACCGGATCGCCGTGCGCGGCGACTTCGCCGGGGCGCGCGCGCACTACGAGGAGGCCATCGCGGTCGTCTCCGAGGCGGGTGCCGCCGAGGACGTCATCCGGTTGCGGGCGCGGCAGGCGCAGCTGGCCTGGCTGCTCGGTGACACGGACGCCGTCGCGGCCGCCCTCGCCGAGGCCGAGCGGTGCGCGGAGCGGGTCACCTGGCCCGACGCGCTGGCCGACCTGGCCTTCGCGAAGGCGGAGCTCGCCCGGTGGGCGGGCGACACCGAGGAGGCGCGTCGGCAACTCGCCGTGGCGCGGGACGTGTTGGGCGACGAGATGGCGCACGTCCGCGCCGCGACGCACGACCTGCTCGGCTACCTCGCACAGGACCTGGACGAGGCCAGGGCGCACCGGGCCGCGGCCTGCGAGGCGGCGGCCGGGGCGGGATACGTGCAGGCCATCGCGCAGGTGCTCGTCGGTGTCGCGGATCTGGCGCTGCGCAGGGGCGAGTACGAGCAGGCCGTCCGGCTCCTCGCGGCGAGCACGGGCGTGCGCGGGCTGCCGGACCTCTCCCACCCGGACGCGACCCGCATCGAGGAGACGGCGCGGCGCCGGCTCGGCGACGCGGGGTTCGCCAAGGCGGCGCGGGAGGGGGCGCGGGCCGACTGGTCCGAGCTGGCGGGGGTCACGCTGGCTTCGTGAGCCCGGACGACCGGGGCCGCGCCCGCGGCCTGAGTCCCGCCGGGCCGGGGCCGCGCCCGCGGCCTGAGTCCCGCCGGGCCGGGGCCGTGCCCGCCGTCTGAGTCCCGCCGGGCCGGGGCCGTGCCCGCCGTCTGAGTCCCGCCGGGCCGGGGCCGTGCCCGCCGTCTGAGTCCCGCCAGACCGGGGCCGTGCCCGCCGTCTGAGTCCCGCCAGACCGGGGCCGTGCGCGCCGCCCGAGTCCCGTCAGGGCTTGCGGACCGCCTCGACCTCGAACTCCACCGTCACCTTCGAGCTGACGATGAGCGTGTCCACGGCGTTCGCGGTCACGCCCCAGTCCTTGCGGTCGATCGGGATGCCGCCCTTGAAGCCGACCCGGACCTCGCCCTGCGCGTCGCTCTCGCCGCCGGTCGACTCGACGTCCAGGGTGAGCGACCGGGTCGTGCCGCGCAGGGTGAGGTCGCCGGTGACCTTGTAGTGGGTCTCGTCGACCTGCCGCACTCCGGTCGAGACGAAGGTGATGACGGGGTGGTTCGCCGCGTCCAGGAACTTGGCGCGCACCAGGCCGTCGCGGGACTTGCTGTGGCTCTGGACGCTCTCGGAGCGGAGCGTGAGCCGGATGTCGGACCGGGTGGGGTCGTCGCCGTCCAGCCGCGCGCTGCCCTCGAACTCCTCGAAGTGGCCGCGCACTTTGGGCCCCACCGAGTGCTTGGCGACGAACCCGATGCGGGTGCGGGCGGTGTCGAGGACGTACTCGCCACTCAGCTCACTGAGCTTGGTGATGGTTGACATGCTTGGTCACTCCTGGGGTGGAAGAGGCAGTAAGCGTTCGGCGCAACCGGTCACTGGTAGAGGCGTCGTGGACGGACGACGTTCTGGACGGGACGACGTCGTGGGTTGACCGACGATACCGCCGCCGAACGGGCAGGTTCGGGCTGCTCAAGCGCCAACCCACCCCGAGTCGAGTGGAGTTGCGGGCGCGGGGCGCCTGTGGGGCGTGCGTGGGGTGCCCGTGGGGCGTGCGTGGGGCGTTCGCCGGTACGACTCACACGCCCCGCCCGGTTTCGACCCGGCGGGCACCGTGGTGTTGACTGTGCGGCTTCCCGTCCCCCGCGGACGGACCCGTACCGCCTCGGACCCGTACCGCCCCGGACCCGTACCGCCCCGGATCCGCCCGCACCCCGCCCGTTGGGAGTCTCACCGTGCCGCAGCCGCCACGCCTGGGCGTCGCCGTCATCACGATGGGCAACCGCCCCCGGGAGCTCGACGCGCTCCTCGCCTCCGTGGCCATGCAGGACGTGCCCGCGGACCGCGTCGTCCTCGTCGGCAACGGGTCGCCGCTGCCCGACGCGTCCGCCCTGCCCGCCCTTCCCGGCGAGCTGACGACCATCGGGCTGGACGAGAACCTCGGCTGCCCCGGCGGCCGCAACGTGGCCATCGAGCGGCTCATGGACTTCGGCGACGTGGACGTCGTCGTCGAGCTCGACGACGACGGGCTGCTCGTCCACGACGACGTCTTCCGCCGGATCCGCGACCTGTTCGCCGCCGACCCGCGCCTGGGCATCGCAGGCTTCCGCATCGCCGACGAGCACGGCGAGACCCAGCGCCGCCACATCCCCCGGCTGCGCGCCACCGACCCGATGCGCCGGGGTCCGGTCACCGGCTTCCTCGGCGGCGGCCACGCCCTCTCCACGGCCATGCTCGCCAGGACAGGGACCTGGCCCGCCCAGTTCTTCTTCGGGCACGAGGAGACCGACCTGGCGTGGCGGGCCGTCGACGACGGCTGGACGGTCCTCTACGAACCGGCCCTGCTGCTCCAGCACCCCAAGACCTCCCCGGCCCGGCACGCCGTCTACTACCGCAACACCGCCCGCAACCGCGTCTGGCTGGTCCGCCGCCGCCTCCCGCTGCCGCTGATCCCGGTCCACCTGGGCGTCTGGACGCTCCTCACGCTGCTGCGCACGCGGTCGCTGCCGGGCCTGCGGGCCTGGGCGGGCGGGTTCGTCGAGGGGGTGCGGACGCCGTGCGGCGGGCGCAGGCCGATGCGGTGGCGCACGGTCTGGCGCCTCACGCGGCTCGGCCGGCCCCCGGTGATCTGACCCGAGCGGCCGGCTGACCCGAACGGCCCTCTCCGGGCGCGCGCGGGCGGGTCCGGCGGGTCACGCTGAACTGCCAGCGGTCCACCGGGAGCCGGTGGCCGACGGGAGGTGCGGCATGGCAGCGAGGCACGGCAGAGCGGTGGTCGCCCGCCGGGCCGCACGAGGCGCTGGCGGGCTGCTGCTCGCGGCGCTGCTCGTCGCCCTCGCCGCGGCCTGCGGCTCCGGCGGGTCCGGCGGGTCCGGCACCCGTACGGCCGCGGCCCGCCCCCTCGACCAGGCGTTCACGCACCCCGGCGTCCTCGTCAGCAAGGCGCAGCTCGACCGCGTACGCGCCCACGTCCGGGCCCGCGAACAGCCCTGGACGAAGGCGTACGAGCAGATGCGGGGGAGCAAGTACGCGGCGGACGACTACCGGGCGAAGCCGTACGCCGTCGTGGAGTGCCCGCCCGGCACCCGCCCCGGCCGAGGCTGCGTCGAGGAGCGCGAGGACGCCCTGGCCGCGTACACCCAGGCCCTGCTCTGGAACATCACCGGCGAGCGCGCGCACGCCGAGAAGGCCGTGCAGATCATGGACGCCTGGTCGAAGGTGATCACGGAGCACACCGAGGAGAACGCCGGGCTGCAGACCGCCTGGGCCGCCGCCACCTGGGCCCGCGCAGCCGAGGCCGTGCGCTACACGTACGACGGCTGGAGCGACGGGCAGCTGCTGCGGTTCGAGCGGATGCTGCGCAACGCCTACCTGCCCCAGGTCAAGGACGGCTCCGTCGAGCGCAACGGCAACTGGGACCTGGTGATGGCCGACGCCACCATGTCCATGGCCGTCTTCCTGGACGACCACCCCACCTTCGAGAAAGCCGTGCAGCACTTCAGGACGCGTGTGCCCGCGTACTTCTACCTGACGTCGGACGGGAAGCTGCCCGTCTCCCCGGCGGGCAGTGGCATCAACACGGCCGCCGAGCTGAAGAAGTACTGGTTCGGCCAGGGCACCTACGCCGACGGCCTCTCCCAGGAGACCTGCCGCAACTTCAAGCACGCCAGCTACTCGCTCGCCGCCACCTCCCACATGGCGGAGACCGCCTGGCACCAGGGCGTCGACCTGTACGCGGAGGCCGAGGACCGGCTGCGGGCCGCCTTCGAGTTCCACTCCAAGTACCAGCTGGGCGCCGAGGCGCCCGGCTGGCTGTGCGGCGGCAAGGTGCAGCGCGACATGGGGCCCGACACCGAGGTCGGCCTGAACCACCTGCGGGGGCGGCTGCACCTGGAGATGCCGCAGACCGAGAAGTACACCGAGCAGCGGCGGCCGGAGGGCACGGACGACCTCTTCGTGGCCTGGGAGACGCTCACGCACGCGGGCAACGCGTAAGTGGTTCGACGCACCCCTCCGGATGGCGTAGAGTTGTGTTCATCGACGCGGGGTGGAGCAGCTCGGTAGCTCGCTGGGCTCATAACCCAGAGGTCGCAGGTTCAAATCCTGTCCCCGCTACTGAAGGCCTGAGGCCGGGAAGCATCAGCTTCCCGGCCTCAGGTTTTTTTCTGCCCCCCCCCGGAGCCCCGGCCCGCCCTCGGGCCCGTCCGCCCGGCCCGCCCGTCCGCCTAACCCGGTCGGCCCACACCAGGTCGCACCCTTCCCCCGCTGCGGGAACCCTGAGTGGAGCGCGGTCATGGGCGCGGAGTCGGCGGGAGACAAGCGGTGGGGCAGCGAGGAGGAACGGACAACAACGGTGTCGCCGCGCACGAGCGGACCTTCGTGCGGGCGCTGCCCCTCCTGCTCCTCGTCGTCGGTGTCGTGTACGACTCGACGACGCCGCCGGAGTTCACCGCCGCCCCCCTCTTCACGGCCGCCCCTCTGATCGCGGCCCCCTTCTACTCCCGGCTCAACACCGTCCTGACCGGCGCGGCGGCCACCGGAGCCGTGCTCTTCCTGCACTACGGCAACTCGGTCAGCAGCCACGTCGAGGCCGTCACCGAGGTGATCACGGTCGTCACCGTCGCGGCCCTCGCGATCGTCATCAACCGTGTCGTGCGGCGCGGCAACGACCGGCTCGCCATCGCCCGCTCCATCTCCGAGGCCACCCAGCGCGCCGTGCTGCCCGAGCCGGATCCGCGCATCGGCGGGCTCGACATCGCGGCGCGGTACGAGGCGGCGCAGGCCGACGCGTTCATCGGGGGTGATCTGTACGCGGTGCAGGACACCCCGCACGGCGTACGGCTCATCGTCGGAGACGTCCGGGGCAAGGGCATGGGCGCGGTCGCGGCGGTCGCCGTCGTCATCGGCGCCTTCCGGGAGGCCGCGGAGCAGGAGGCCACCCTGGAGGCGGTGGCGCAGCGCCTGGAGCGGGCCCTCGCGCGCGAGGGCACCCGGCGCGAGGGGCTCGACGCCTTCGAGGGGTTCACCACCGCCGTCCTCGCCGAGATCCGGCACGGCGAGGGCGTCGTACGGCTGGTCAACCGCGGGCATCCCCCGCCGCTGCTGCTGCGTGGCGACGGACGTCTGTGCGTCCTGTCGGCGAGCGAGCCTGCGCTGCCGCTCGGCATGGGCGACCTCGGGGTCTGGCCGGACCGGGCGGACGAGACGGACTTCCCGCCGGGCGCGCTGCTGCTCTTCTACACGGACGGCCTGTCGGAGGCGCGCGACGCGGCGGGGGTCTTCTACGATCCCGCGACCCGGCTCGGCGGCCGGATCTTCCCCGGCCGCGCGGGGCCGCACGCGCTGCTCGCCGCACTCGCCGAGGAGGTCAGGCGGCACACCGGGGGCGGCATGACGGACGACATGGCGCTGCTCGCGGTGCGGCGGCCGCTGGCCGGCGAGGCAGAGGTCACCACCGGTGACTGAGGCACACCCCTCCGCACAAAGACTGACGCACTGTCAAGGGAATGTGAAGCTCCGGTGTGTGAAGAGGCGGGGTCAACTCGCCCCGTTCACCCACCCCGTGTCCCGTTACGTACAGCCGATGAGCGTTAACGATCAACTGGAACGGCTTGGAATACAGAGGTGCTGTCTATTAACGTTCGATAACGCAGCGCGGTCGTCCCAGCCGTCACTAGAGGCGGCTCCGTGCGCATGCGCCTAATCCCGCAAGGGAGCCGGGGAACCACCAACATGGGGTGAATCGGGCATCTGTGCCTTCGTGCCAGGTGTTCGTAGGAGACCTTCCTGCTCCGAACCCGTCAGCTAACCCGGTAGGCGAGAAGGAAGGAAAGGAGTGCGCCCCAGTGGCGTCCAACCGGCCTGCCCCCCAAGCCGTGTACATACCGAATGACGACGACTTCGGTACGTACCACCAGGGTCCTGACGAGGGCTCTTTCGAGGAGTGGAACCCCACAGAGGATTCCGTCCGACCCGTCCGCGGCAGGCACCGTGTGCACAAGAAGGGCGGCGGCGGGCTCGCCCGCAGCTCCACCGTCCTCGGCGTGGGCGTCATCGCCGCCGTCGGCGCGGGCGGCATCGCCACCGCGCAGGACGGCAAGCCGCCGGTCTCCATCTCGATGCCCGACCTGCCGGGTGTCGACGCCGTCGCCGACTCGCTGCCGGAGGCCAAGTCCCTTCCCGGCGTCGGTGCGTTGATATCCGGCGACGACTCGTCGCAGACCACGACCGCCGCCGCGGCGGCCCCGCTCAGCGCCGCCGGTGTCAGCACCGCCGACGCCGAGCAGGGCACCACCGACGCGGGCGAGGCGCTGCGGGCCCGCATCATGCAGCAGGCCGAGAACCAGCAGCACCAGGCCGACAGCGCCGTGCAGAGCGCCGCCGAGGACGCCGCCGTCAAGAAGGCGGCCGAAGAGGCCGCCGCGCAGCAGAAGTCGGCCGAGAAGGAGGTGGCGGCCAAGGCCGCCGCCAAGAAGAAGAAGGAAGAGGAGGCCCGGAAGGCCAAGGCCGAGGCCGAGCGCCTGGCCAAGCTCGCCAAGAGCTACGCCATCCCCACCTCCTCGTACACCCTCACCTCGCACTTCGGCGACTCCGGCGCCATGTGGTCCTCCGGCCACCACACCGGCCTGGACTTCGCGGCGCCCACGGGCACCCCGCTCAAGGCCGTGCACACCGGCACCGTGAAGGAAGCCGGCTGGGCGGGCGCGTACGGCTACCGCACCGTGCTCGAACTCGAGGACGGCACGGAGATCTGGTACTGCCACCAGTCCTCGCTCAATGTCAGCGCGGGCCAGAAGGTCACCACGGGCGAGGTCATCGGCCGTGTCGGCGCGACCGGCAACGTCACCGGGCCGCACCTCCACATGGAGGTCCACACGCCCGGCGGCACGGGGATCGACCCGCTGGGCTGGCTGCAGGGCAAGGGCCTCAACCCGTAAGGCGTGAGCCCCAGCCCGTACCCGCAATCCGCGGGGCACTCGGATCCCTCAGGACACTCGGATCCCGTAGGCACTCGGATCCCGTAGCCACTCGGATCCCTTAGGACACCTGGAACTCCGGTGGTCCTGGCGACAACCCCCCGACGCCAGGGCCGCCGGTTCCTCGTCCCCGCCCGCGGACGCGGCATGCGACGGCGCGACCTGCGCGCCTGACGTGCACCCGGCCGGCGCCCCCACGGTTGGCGCTTACACGGAATTCCGCTTCCCGCAGGCGCGTTGAACACCTTATGACCTCTCTTCGCTCCCTCGGCTCATCCGACCTCGAAGTCTTCCCGCTCTCCCTGGGCGGCAACGTCTTCGGCTGGACCGCAGACCGGACCGCGTCCTTCGCCGTCCTGGACGCCTACACCGCCGCGGGCGGCAACTTCATCGACACCGCCGACGCCTACTCCGCCTGGGTGGACGGCAACGAGGGCGGCGAGTCCGAGACCCTCATCGGCGAGTGGCTGGCCGAGCGCGGCAACCGCTCCGACGTCGTCGTCGCCACGAAGGTCGGCTCCCACCCCGCGTACAAGGGCCTCTCGGCGACCACCGTCAAGGCCGCCGCCGACGCCTCCCTGCAGCGCCTGGGCACCGACTACATCGACCTGTACTACACGCACTTCGACGACACGTCGGTCCCCGTCGAGGAGATCATCGGCGCCCTCGACGACCTGGTGCGGGCGGGCAAGGTGCGGGCCATCGCGGCTTCCAACATCAGCCCCGAGCGGCTCCAGGAGTCCCTGGACTTCTCCGACCGCGAGGGCCTCGCCCGTTACGTCGCGCTGCAGCCGCACTACAACCTCGTCTCCCGCGACACCTACGAGGGCCCGCTCCAGGAGATCGCCTCGCGCTCCGGCCTCGCCGCCGTCCCCTACTTCGCGCTCGCGGCCGGCTTCCTGACCGGCAAGTACCGTCCGGGCGCGCAGGTCGACAGCGCGCGCAGCGGACGCGTGGAGCAGTACGTGGGCAGCGAGCGGGGCGACCGCGTCCTCGCCGCGCTCGACGAGATCGCCGGGGAGCGCGGCATCCAGGCCGCGTCCGTGGCGCTCGCCTGGCTGGCGGCCCAGCCCACCGTGGCGGCGCCGATCGCCTCCGCCCGCACGGTCGAACAGCTGCCCGCGCTGCTCGCGGTGGCGGAGCTGGAGCTGACGGAGGCGGAGCTCGCACGGCTGACGGCTGCGTCCGCCTAGTTGGCTCGGGCCGGCCCCTAGGGGCGATAGGGGTTGTACGCGGGATAGCCGTACCCGTACCCGTACCCATAGCCGTACCCGTGGGCGGGGTGGCCGTAGGCCGGGTAGGGCTGCGGCTGCCCGTGCGAGGGCTGTGCGTGCGGGGGCTGCCCGTGCGGGGGCTGTGCGTATGAGGGCTGTCCGTAGGGGGCGGCGGGGCCGTAGGGGGACTGGCCGTATCCCGCAAACCCCCCGTACGGCATCGGGGGCATGGCCGGGGCCGTCGCCTGCGCCGCGTAGGCGAGGGCGGGGCGGGCCGGCTCGCGGCGCTCCCAGAGCTCTTCGAGCAACTCCCGCTCGCGTACGACGAAGTCGGCGCCCGCACGGCCGCGGCGGCCCCGGTGGCGCAGGAACGCCAGCGACGTCGCGTAGGTCTGGTACTCCGCGACCGTGCGGGCCGCGTCCTTGCCCCAGGTGTACGAGGCGTAGTCGCGGGCCAGCGAACGGGCGCGCATCGAGCCGAGCGCGTACGGCTCGGGGAGGGTGAGCCAGCCGGCCGCCGCGTACACGGGCAGCTCGGCGCGGATCATGCGCAGTTCGCGCTGCCGGGTCCAGACGGCCAGCCAGGTCAGCAGGCCGAACGCCGGGAGCATGAAGAGGGCGTACACGGTGAAGAAGCCGTACTGCCCGAAGACCGCCGAGCCGTTCCACAGCGCGTGCATGCCCATCGCGAGCAGCAGCCCGACAACCGGGATCAGCACCCGGCGCGGGAGGTGGCGCTCGACGGACAGCGTGGCGGCGATGCCGAAGCCGATGCCGGTCAGGACCGTGAACAGCGGGTGCGCGAACGGGGACATGACCACGCGTACGAAGAAGGTCGCGGCCGTCACGGAGGCGAGGCCGCTCTCGCGGCTGAGCTGGTCGGTGACGAAGGCGTTGCCCAGGTAGAGGATGTTCTCGGTGAACGCGAAGCCGGTCGCGGTCACCCCCGCTATGACGACGCCGTCGACGATGCCCGTGAAGTCGCGTCTGCGGAAGAGGAAGACGAGCAGCACGGCCGCGGCCTTCGCGCTCTCCTCCACGATGGGGGCGATCACGGTCGCGCCGAGGGTGTCGGCGCTGGTGGGGTCGGCGGTGGCGGTGGCTATCCAGCGGATCGCGAAGCTGTTCGCGACGATCGCGACGAGCGCGGCCGCGCAGGCCCCCCAGGAGAAGCAGAAGAGGACGTTCCGCCAGGGGCCCGGCGCCACGCGGTCGAGCCAGCGGAACGCGGCGACCAGCAGCGGCACGGGCACGGTCGCGAGGCCGAGCCCGACCAGGAAGCCCTCCGTGCCGGTCTGCTCCCTGACCAGGGCCAGGATCACCAGGCCGGAGAGGGCGAGCAGCGTGACGAGCGCGGCCACGCGTATCGCCCGCCGCTGCCACCAGCGGACACGGCGCAGCTCCCCCGGGGCGGGCGCCTCGGGGGGTATCGGATACGGAGGACTGATGGCCACGCGTTGACCCTAACGAGGGATGGGGTTGGCCGCGACGGTGCCTCGGCCTCGGCCTCGGCCTCGGCCTCTGCCTCGGCCTCAGTGTCCCTGCGGTGCGCTCCGGCGGAACAGCAGGTCGTGGACGACGTGGCCCTTGTCCAGGCCCTGGCCCTCGAAGCGGGTGAGGGGGCGGAAGGCGGGGCGGGGCGCGTACCCGCCGTCGGCCTGGGTGTTCTCGAAGTCGGGGTGCGCGGTGAGCACCTCGAGCATCTGCTCGGCGTACGGCTCCCAGTCGGTCGCGCAGTGCAGCAGCGCGCCGGGCTTGAGGGAGGGCGCGGCCAGCGTCAGGAACTCCGGCTGGATCAGGCGGCGCTTGTGGTGGCGGGCCTTGGGCCAGGGGTCGGGGAAGTAGACGCGCAGGCCGTCGAGCGAGGCGGGCGGGAGCATCTCGCGGAGCAGGATGATCGCGTCGCCGTTGGCCACGCGGACGTTGCGCAGGCCGTTCCGCTCGGCGAGGCCGAGGAGATTGCCCTGACCCGGGGTGTGCACGTCGACGGCGAGGATGCCGGTGCCCGGGTCGTCGGCGGCCATCTGGGCGGTGGCCTCGCCCATCCCGAACCCGATCTCCAGGACGACGGGCAGCTCCGGATCGCCGAAGAGCGCGCCGAGGTCCAGCGTGCGCAGCCCGTCGATGTCCAGCCCCCACGAGGGCCAGAGCCGCCGCAGGGCATCTTCCTGGCTGGTGGTCACCCGGCTCCGCCGAGGCTGAAAACTACGGATCCGCCGCTCGTGGTGCGACCCCGCGGGATCGGGCGAGGGCCCCCCGGGAAACCGAGGCACGGCCTGCGGCCGCCCCCCGACCCGGGAGACATCGGCATCGCTCGGCGACGGGGCATCGGGGGTGATGGATGAGTCAGACACAGTGCGGCAATTTTAGAGGAGACAGAGGACGACATTCCCCGCCCTGGGCCGGGGTGCCGGTGCGGGTTCGGTGCTCAGGGGCGCGGGGAACTGCGCGCTCAGCGAGATGCGGCCGGCAGGTGGGTGGAGAGCTCCGGCAAGGGCTGGTGCGCCGGTGCGGGTCGGCTTTCCAGGGGCGCGGGGAACTGCGCGCTCAGCGAGATGCGGCCGGCAGGTGGGTGGAGAGCTCCGGCAGGGGCCGGTGCGCCGGTGCGGGTCAGCTTTCCAGGGGCGCGGGGAACTGGGCGCTCAGCGAGATGCGGCCGGCAGGTGGGTGGAGAGCTCCGGCAGGGGCCGGTGCGCCGGTGCGGGTCGGCTTTCCAGGGGCGCGGGGAACTGCGCGCTCAGCGAGATGCGGCCCGCAGGTGGGGCGGAGAGCTCCGGGAGGCGCCGGGGGACCGGGGCGTCGGTGCGGGTTCGGTGTTCGGGGGCGCGGGGAACTGCGCGCTCAGCCACACACGACCCGCAGCAGAGCCAGAGAGCCCAGTGCTAGGACCCAGTGCCAGGGCCCAGCGGTGGCCCCGCCCACCCGCAGGGTCCCGCCCACCCGCAGGGTGCCGCCCACCCGCAGGGTCCCGCCCACCCGCAGGGTGCCCACACAGTCAGCCCAAGGCCCAGGGGCCAGAAGCCCGCAGGACCTCCAACGCCCGCCGAGCGACCTCCCTGCCCACAGGGAGAGACGCCGTGGCCGCCGGCGACGGCGCGTTCAGCACGTGGACCGTCCGCGCCCCCTCGCGTATGAGGAAGTCGTCGACCAGCGTGCCGTCGCGCAGGACGGCCTGGGCGCGGACCCCGGCGGGAGCCGGCACGAGGTCGTCGGGCCCGACCGCGGGCAGCAGCCTCCGCACCGCCGAGGTGAACGCGGACTTGGACGCGGAGCGGAGCAGCTCGCCCGCCCCGTACCGCCAGTGGCGGCGGGCCAGGTGCCAGGAGCCGGGCCACCCGAGGGTCCCGGCGAGCTCGCGGGGGCGGACGACCGACCAGTCGTACCCCTCGCGGGCCAGCGCGGGGACCGCGTTCGGCCCGACGTGGACGCCGCCGTCGATGCCCCGGGTGAGGTGGACTCCGAGGAAGGGGAAGGAGGGGTCGGGTACGGGATAGACGAGGCCCCGCACCAGCTCGGGGCGGGCCAGCTCGAAGTACTCCCCCCGGAACGGGACGATCCGCATCCCCGGATCGTCCCCCGTGCGCCGCGCGATCTCGTCGCAGTGCAGCCCCGCGCAGTTCACCAGGACCTTGCCGCGGACCACCGCGCCGTCGGCCGTGCGGACCGCGACGCCGAGGTCGGGTCGGCGGTCGATGTGGACGACCTCGCCGCCCGCGCCGTAGCGGATCTCGGCGCCGGAGACGTCGGCCAGGTGCGCGGCCACCGCCCCGTAGTCGCAGATCCCGGTCGTGCCCACGTGGATGGCGGCGAGCCCGCGGACCTCCGGCTCGTGCTCGGTGATCTGGGCGGGGCCCAGCTCGCGCACCGGGATGCCGTTCTCCCTGCCGCGCTGGACGAGGGAGTGCAGGCGGGGGAGCTCGGAGCGCTCGGTGGCGACGATCAGCTTGCCGGTGACCTCGTGCGGAATGTCGTACTCCGCGCAGAACTTGACCATCTCGGCGGCGCCGCGGACCGCGTACTTCGCCTTGAGGGAGCCCGGGCGGTAGTAGATCCCGCTGTGGATCACACCGCTGTTGCGGCCCGTCTGGTGCCGGGCGGGGCCCGGCTCCTTCTCCAGGACGGTGATCCGTGTGCCGGGGGCGGAGCGCGTGAGGGCATACGCCGTCGCGAGCCCGACGATGCCCCCGCCGATCACCAGCACGTCGCAGTCGTACGCGACCTTCTTCACCGCGCCTCACCTCCCACCACAGATAGTGCCCTGCGCCACTGACAACGCCGCCAAACCTCGGGCGCCCGATCCTTCCTCCGCCGCTACGCGCCGGTTCACCCGGGCCCGCCCTCCCGTTCACCCACCGCGCCGCCCGGAGCCGGGCCACCGCCCCCGTCCCCCGGGACGTCGCGGGGCACGGGGGCGGGCGGGAGCGTGCGGGAGTCCGCCGGACCTGCGCGGCCCACGCGGCCTGAGCAGCCCACGCGACCGATGCCCACCCGGCCTACGCGGGAGCCATCAGCAGCGGCCGCGCCCGCTCGCGGAGCTCCACCACGCGTGGCTCGTCGCCGTACGGCTCCAGGCGGTGCAGCAGGTCCTTCACGTACTCCGTGGTGCGCGCCGACGAGATCCGCCCGGCGACCTCCAGCGCGCGCGTGCCCTGCTCGCAGGCCGCGTCGAGGTTCCCGGACTCCAGCTCGGCGACCGCCGACACCACGAGCCGCAGGCCGTGCGAGCGCACGAACTCCTCCGTGGGCCTGGACAGCGCCTGCTCGGTGAAGCGCCGCACCTGCCGGGGCGCCTTCAGGTCGCGGTAGCACTCGGCCGCGTCGGCGGCGAAGCGGTCGTATCCGTAGAAGCCGAGCCAGGACGGGTCGTGGTCGCCGTCCCTGGCCCGCTCCAGCCACCCTTCCGCGGCCCGCAGCGCCGCCCCCGCGGCCTGCGCGTCGTTGGCACGCGCGTGTGCCCGTGCCTCGACGAGACGGAAGAAGCTCATGGTGCGGGCGGTGGCCAGGCCCCTGTTGCGCTCCAGGGCGGCCTGCGCGAGGTCGACGCCCTCGTCCCCGAAGCCGCGGTACGTCGCCTGGAGGGACATGGACGCCAGGACGTACCCCCCAAGGGGCACGTCGGCCGCCGCGCGGGCGAGCCGCAGCGCCTGGATGTAGTAGCGCTGGGCGGCCTCCTGCTGGCCGGTGTCGAAGGCCATCCACCCCGCGAGGCGCGTCAGTTCGGCCGATGCCCCGAACAGCGCGCGGCCGACCTCGTCGGAGTACGAGCCGAGCAGCAGGGGGGCCGCCTCGACCCGCAGGCACTCCGGGACCATCGAGGAACGCCAGTCGCCGCCCCCGTACTTGGAGTCCCAGCGCCGGGCGTCCTCGGCGGCCTCCCGCAGCTTCAGCACGTCGCTGTGGCCGACCTTCATGGGCGCGCCGTCGTCGCTGGGCACGACGTCGCGCGGCACCTCGCGCGAGACGTCCCGTGCGACGGAGCTGTCCGCCGGGGTTATCAGCCAGCGCGACGCGGGCGTCGCGTAGGCGCTCACCGCGAAGGAGCCCGCCAGGGACTGCCAGATGCCGCCGCCCGCGCGCCGGCCCGCCAGGTCGAGGCGGTACAGCTCGGTCGCGGACTTCACCGCCGCTCCGACGTCCCGGGGGAAGGCGAGGCCCACCTCCGGCGCGGGGTCGGCGTCCGCGAGGCCGATCTCGTGCAGCGGCACGGGGCGGCCGAGCTTCTGTCCGATGGCCGCCGCGATCAGGTGCGGGGCGGCGCCCTGGGGCACCATGCCCTTGGACACCCAGCGGGCCACCGATGTCTTGTCGTAACGGAGCGTCAACCCGCGTTGAGCGCCGAGGTCGTTGACCCGGCGGGCGAGTCCCGCATTGCTGATTCCCGCGAGGGCGAGAACGGTGCCGAGCTTTTCGTTCGGCCCGCGTTGCTCCCTGGACATGCGCCACCCCTCGACACAGACGGCTGCCGGGCGGTGCCTGGACCGCGCGGCATTCGTGCTGCGTTCCCCCGGGGGCAGGGTCACCCGCCGTCCCGGTCGCCGTGACGTGAGCCACGGCCACCCGAACCGGGCCGACGCGCACGACGGTCCCGGGCGTCGCGCCCAGGGCCCCGCGCGCGGTGGCCGGAATAGCGGCCGCAAGAGCGTTTGGCCGATCCTCCAGGTATATGCCTCCGCGAAAACATCAGCACACACAGCGTAGTTCGCCGCATCCCAAGCGTTAAGAGGCCCAGTTCCGGATGGCGAGATTGTTGTCCGTGCGGAAGCGCGCGGACGCCGATGCGTGCTCCCGTTGTGTGGCCGTGCGCCCGTGTGTGCGCTCTTCTCCGGCCATGTCGGGAGCGCTTCCATTGGCGATGCGTGGGTCGGCCCGCTGCGCTGGAGTCAGTGGGCTGGGGGACACCGCCGCCTCCATCCCCGCGGGCGGCGGACCGGTCCGGGAGGCGAACGCCGCCTCCCGGGCTGTGTGTTGCCTTCGAACGGTTCCGTTCTGGGCCCATCACAGGCCGATTTGGCCGAAAAGCGCCCATGGGCGAGGGTGGACATTTCGCCCATGGAGGCGCTGTGCGCGCCCTTCGAAGGGGTCGGGCACACCGTACACACAGGGCGTGCGCGAGGCGTCCGCAAGGAGAGGGCGGTCGTTCAGCCCTTCAACAACCGCCCTCCCAGGGTGGATTCGCCGCCGCCGAAGCGGCCCCGCAGGCCTTCCCGTGCGCCTCCTTCGTGGCAGCATGGGACCCCAGTTCTTCGGTGCACCGGTCGGCCGTGCCCGACGGCGCTTCGGCAGCGGTCCGTCGGCGGCCGTCCACAGCCTGTGGAGGCAGCGATGCGGTGGTTGGTGGGGTGGAGCAGTACCACCGCGAGATCCACGGTGCCGGGCTCGGCCGGAGCGACCGGCGACGACGGCGAGACCGTGCGTCCCGTGGGTTCCCAACTCCTGTGGGGCGACCCAGATCCGCTCTGGGCGGTCGGCGACTGGCGCGCCGACGAAGTACGGACAGTGACGGCCGACGAGCAGACCCGCATCGCCGTCCTCGGCACCTGCGGAGCCTCCGACGAGGAGCTGCGGGTCGGCCTCTTCGCCGCGCGCGGCGGCGCCCTGCGCCACCTCACCGCCTGGTCCGGCAGTTACACGGCGGTCGTCCAGGTCGGCCGCCGCGTCATGATCGCCGGAGACCTCGCGGGTGCCCGCCCCGTCTTCTACACGCCCTGGGCGGGCGGCTCGGCCTACGCGACGGCCGCACTGCCGCTCGCCGACCTCATCGAGGCCCACCTGGACATCGGCCACCTCGCGGCGCTGCTCGCCGCCCCCGACGTACCCGAGGCCCTGCACGACTCCACGCCGTACCAGGGCGTGCGGCGCGTGCCACCGGGGCACGCGCTGATCCTGCGCGCGGGCGCACGGGAGATCGCCGGGTACGAACCGGTGGCCTCGCTGGCCGTCGCGGCACCCCCCAAAGACGCGGACAGCGCCGTGGACGGCGTCCGGGACGCCCTCGTCGAGGCGGTACGCACCCGCCTCACCGCCCCGCGCCACGTCCCCGGCACGGACGTCGACCCCGGCCCGGTCCCCGGAATGGGCCCCGCCGAACGACGCGCGGCCCGCGGCATGCCGGTGCCCGGCATCGGAGCCGACCTCTCCGGAGGACCCGCGTCGGGAACCCTCGCCCTCCTCGCGGCCGGTCTGCCGGGGATGCCCGGCACGGTCCTCGGGCACGGCACGGGCGCGGGGGAGCGGCTCCTGGCCGTCACCTTCAACGACCTCGCGGTCAACGGCCGCGAAGCCGAACTGGAACGGGCCGGCGCCATCGCGGCCAACCCGCGCCTGCACCACGTGGTCGTCGCCGCGGGCGAGGACGCCCTGCCCTACGCCGACCTGGACGGGCCGCTGACGGACGAGCCGAGCGCCGTCCTGGTGAGCGCCCAGCGCCACCGCGCCCGGCTCTCCTCGGGCAGCGCCGACCACTTCACGGGCCACGGCGCCCGGCAGGTCCTCGACGCCCACCCGGCGCGCCTCGCCGACCTCCTGATGGACCGCAAGCGGCGCCACATGGTGCGTCCCGTGGCGGCCCTCGCCAAGGCCGACGGCTCGGTGATGGTGCCCGCGCGCGTGTACGGGGCGGCCCGCAAGCTCGCCCGGATGCCGCACCGGGCCGGCGTCGAATCGCTCGCCGACCGGCTGCTGCACCGCCGCTTCGACGAACCGGGCGGCGCCGTGGCCGCCTCGCTCGCCGCCCTCGCCTGGGCCAGGCCCGGCCCCGCCGCACGCTGGCTGACGGGAGAGGCGCTCGCTGAAGTATCGGTTCGCCTGCAGGACACGACGATGCGTCCGGGCGGCCCCGGCCAGCGCCCCGGCGAGTTCCGCGCGCGGGCGGCCCTCGCCCGGCACGCCGCCGACCTGCGCGTCCTGGAACAGGCGGCCGAGGTCCGCTTCCAGCGCCTGCACGCGCCCTTCCTGGACAACCAGGTCGTCCGCGCCTGCAGGGCGCTGCCCGAGGCCCTGCGCGTCCAGCCCGGCGCGCGGGCCGCGATCCTGCGCACCGTCCTGGAGGGCGCCGGGGTCGCCGATTTGCCGCCCGGCTGGGGCGCCCCCTCCCACGCCTCGAACGCGGCCGCCGCCCGCACCGGCCTGCGCATCGCGGTGGACGATCTCATCGCCCTGTTCGACACCCCGCTCCTCGCGCAGGCGGGCCTGGTCGAGGCCCGCGTGGTCCGCAAGGCCCTGCGCTCCGCCGCCGAAGGAGAGCCGCTGCCGCTGGACGGCCTGGCCGACCTGGTCTCCACCGAGCTGTGGCTGCGGCGGCTCCTGTCGCGCAGAGGAACGTGCTGGACCGGGACCCCGGCACGGCAACGAGCGGTTCCTACCGGGAGTGTGGTTCCGGAGAGGGGCGCCCTAGGAGCGGGCCGTTAGCCGTCGGAACGGGGCGTGCGCGTCGACGGACGCGCCCCTGTCGCCGTACTCGGAAGCCTCCCTCGCCCCGGCGACGCACCCTCGGAAAGAAACCCCGCGCCCAGGAGGTCCGGGCCGGGGAGAATGACGTGGTGCGGTACCGAATCCTGGGCGCCACCGAGGCGTACGACGACCGAGGCGCCCCCCTGTCCGTGGGGGGCCAGCGGCTGCGCGCCCTCCTTGCCGCCCTCGCACTCCAGGCGAACCGCACGGCCACCGTCGGCGCGCTGATCGACGAGGTCTGGGCCGACGACCCGCCCGCCGACGCACCCGCCGCCCTGCAGGCACTCGTCGGACGGCTGCGCCGCGCCCTCGGCAAGGACGCCGTCGCGTCGGCCCCCGGCGGCTACCGCCTCACCGTCGCCCCCGAGGACGTCGACCTGCACCGCTTCGAGCGGCTCGCGCGCGAGGGCAGGGCCGCCCTGAACCGCGGCGAGCCCGCACAGGCCGCCCGCGACCTGCGCGAGGCGCTCGCCCTGTGGCACGGGCCCGCCCTCGCCGACCTGCCCGACCGCGCGGCCGCGGCACGGCCCGAGGCCCTGCGTGACGACGTGGTCCGCGCGCGGATCGAGGCGGACCTGGAGCTGGGCCGCGCCTTCGACGTCATACCGGAACTGCGGGAACTGACCGCCGCCCAGCCGTACGACGAGACGCTGCACGCCCTGCTGATCCGTGCCCTGCGCGACGCCGGACGCGGCGCGGACGCGCTCACCGCCTACGAGGACGCCCGCCGCACCCTCGCCGACGGCCTCGGCACCGATCCCGGCCCTGAACTCAAGGCGCTGCATGCGCAGTTGCTCAACGGGTCGGCGCCGCGCCCGCGCGGAGCGCGCGGCGAGGGGGCCGGCCGGGCGGATCAGGATCATGAATCGCGCGGGGCCCGGGAGGCGAGCCGACCCCATCAGCCGCGCAAGCCCCAAGGATCACACCAGTCCCAAGGGTCACGTCAGTCCCAGGAACCGCGCCGGCCCCACGAGCCGAACCACCACCCCGGACCGGCCCACCAGAGGCAGACAGCGCATGCCGAGCGTCCGGAACCCCCCGAGCGTCCGGAACCCCCCGAGCGCAGCGGGAACATCCGCGCCCGCCTGACGTCTTTCGTCGGCCGGGAACCCGAACTCGACGCCATCCGTTCCGACATGCACAGAGCCCGCCTCGTCACCCTCACCGGACCCGGCGGCTCCGGCAAGACCCGCCTCGCCGAGGAAGCCGCCGCCGGGCATCCGCAGGCATGGCTCGCCGAGCTCGCCCCGCTCGACGAACCGAAGGCCGTGCCCGGCGCCGTCGTCAGCGCGCTCAACCTGCGCGAAACCGTGCTGATGACCAGTGAGATGACCGCCCCGCAGGGCGACCCGCTCGCCCTGCTCGTCGAGTACTGCGCCTCGCGCAGCCTGCTCCTGCTCCTTGACAACTGCGAACACGTGATCGGCGCCGCCGCCGAGCTCGCCGAGACCCTCCTCACCCACTGTCCCGACCTCACCATCCTCGCCACCAGCCGCGAGCCCCTGGGCGTGCCCGGCGAGGCGGTGCGCCCCGTGGAGCCGCTCCCGCCCGACCCCGCGCACCGCCTCTTCATCGAGCGGGCCGTCTCGGCGCGGCCCGGCTTCTCGCCGGACGAGGACGTCGAGGCCGTCACCGAGATCTGCCGCCGCCTCGACGGCCTGCCCCTCGCCATCGAACTGGCCGCCGCCCGCCTGCGGTTGCTCACCCCGCGCCAGATCGCCGACCGTCTCGACGACCGCTTCCGCCTCCTGACCAGCGGCAGTCGCACGGTCCTGCCGCGCCAGCAGACCCTGCGGGCCGTCGTCGACTGGTCCTGGGACCTGCTGGACGAGGCCGAGCGGACCGTGCTGCGCGAGGTGTCCGTGTTCGCGGGCGACTGGGACCTCGCGGCGGCGGAGGCAGTCTGCGCCGCGCCCGCCACCGACCCGGTCGGCGCCCTCGTCGACAAGTCCCTGATCGTGGCCGTCCCCGGGGCGCGGGACGGCGACAACGGCATGCGCTACCGCCTCCTGGAGACCATCCACGAATACGCGTCCGAGCGCGCCGCCGAGACCCCGGAACTGCTCGCCGCCGCCGAGGCCCGCCACGCGGCGTACTTCGGCGCCCTCGTCGCCGACGCCGACCCCATGATCCGCTCCGCCGGGCAACTGCCCTGGATCACCCGCCTGGAGACCGAGCTCGACGACATCCGGGCCGCCCTGCAGCGCACGGTCGACGCCGGCGACGCCGAGACGGCGATCACGATGGTGCTGCACACGGGCTGGTTCTGGTGGCTGCGCAACTACCGCAGGGAGGGCGCCGACTGGATGGGCCGCGTCCTGGAGCTCGCGCCCTCCCGGCTGCCCGAGGAGGACGACCCGCTCTACTGGCCGTGGATGAACCTGCGGCTGCTGCACCTGCACCTCGCCTCGGAGGCCGGGCACCCCGAGGTGCCGGTGCACCGCGGTGTCCCGGCCGACCGGGAGTACATCGAAACGCTGCGCGCCGCCTTCGCGCGTGACGTGCCCGAGGCCGCCCGCTTCCCCGGCCTCATCTGGCCCTTCACCGTCTTCCTCACGGACGGCAGCCACGAGGACGCGCTGGAACCGCTGAACCGTACGGTCGAGAACTGCCGCAGGAACGGCACCGACTGGGACCTCGGCGTCATCCTCATGTTCCGCACGCACATGGCCGTCGACATGCCGGGCAACCTCTCGGGCGTCGACGAGGACCTCGCGGAGCTGCGGGAGCTGAGCCGCCGCGTCGGCGACCGCTGGATGCGCGCCCAGGTGTCCAGCGCCGCGGGCGAGGCGGCCATGGCCCGCAGCCACCACGACGAGGCCCGCGCCGAGTACGAGGAGGCGCTGCGCCTCGCCCACGAGGTGGGCGCCTTCGCCGAGGTGCCGTTCCTGCTCGCCAGGCTCGCCGAGATCGCCTACCGCGAGGGCGACGGCGTCGTGGCGTCCAAGGTGCTCGACGAGGCGACCAGGGAGGCCGACCGCTCCGGCGTGACGGACTCCCGCGCCTTCGTACGGCTGCTGCGGGCGCTGATGGCGGTGGGCGAGGGGCGTACCGCCGAGGCCCGCAGGCTCTGCGACGAGGCCCGCGCCGAGTCCGAACACGGCACGCCGCCCCCGCAGTTCGAGGCCGCCCTCGACGGGGTGGAGGCCCGCATCACCGCAGCCGAGTCGGGACCCGCCGCGGGACTCCCGATGGTCATCGCGGCGGTGCGCCGGGCCGTGTCGTCCCAGTGCTCCGAGGTGATCGTGGCCTCCCTGGTGGACTCCGCCGCCACGCTCCTGAGCGAACTGGACGAGCACGCGCCCGCGACCCGTGTGCTCGCCGCCGGCACGTCCCTGCGCAGAGAACGCAGGCGCCCCAAGCCGGAGGCCGCGGACGCCGAGCGGGTGGAGCAGGCGGCCGTCGCCGCACTCGGCCCGGAGGGGTACGAGCGGGAGCGGACCGCGGGCGCCGCGCTGACGACCGACGGGGCGCTCGCCGTCATGGCCGGGGCACTCGCTGCGGAGCCGTCTCCCTGAGGATCCGCGGCTAGCCGCAGGTCATCCGGGACTGCGCCCAGTCCGCGAGCGCCACCGAGTCGAACGGCGTGTGCGGTTCGACGACGAGCCTGACGGTCTTGCGGCCGCTCAGGTTCACCCGCACCGGCACCGCCGGGTCACCGCCCCTCACCAGCGGGGACCGCCACAGCCGCGCCCCGTCCCCGAACACGGAGAAGCGCAGCTTGCCGAGCCCCATCGTCATGTCGTCGACACCCACGACCGCTTCGTACGTCGAGCACTTCCGGTTCAGGTCGATCGTGACGGAGGACCGGCCGTGCACGGTCACACCGTGGGAGTACTTCCTGTCGCCGATCGACAGACCCCAGCGCTGCCACACCCAGCTGCTCTCGCCGAGCCGCATCTCGGGCTCGGTGCCGTCGCCGGTGACGCCGTACCGCAGCTCGTTCCACTGGTAGACCTTCGGGGCGGGCGGCGGCGGGGGCGGCGGTTTCGGGGTCGGCTTCGGCTTCGGCGGTTTCGGCGGCGCGGGCGGCTCGGGCGTGGGCTTCGGAGCGGGCTCGGGCGGCGGCTTCGGCTTGGGCTTCGCCTTGGCGGGCGGCTTCGGCTTCGGCTTGGGGGCGGGCTCGGGCGGCGGCTTCGGTGCGGGCGGCGGCGGAGTGGGCTTCGGCTTCGGGGGCGGCGGCTTCTGCGGCACGATCGACTCGGAGACCGCGGGCTCCTTGGCCTTCGGCGGGTCGTCCTTGGGCTTGCCGCCGCCCCCGGTGAGGGCGATGGCCGCGGCGACCCCCGCGGCCACGACGACGCTCGCCGCGATCCCGGCCTTCGCCGGCGCGCCGAGCCCCTCGGACGCGGCGGCGCCACCGCCCGCGGCCGACCCCCCGGACGAGCCGCCCGCCGCGGCCGCACCCGCGGCCCCCGCGGCACCGGCGCTGACCGTGCCGCCGCCGATGAGCGCGGCGACCTTCGCGTACCCGGCGGCACCGAACCAGCCGATGACGGCGATCGGGACGACCGCGGGGATGCCGTTGGCGACGTCCTTGATCTGGCCGGCGGCCAGCCGGCACTTGGCGCACTCCTCCAGGTGCTTGCGCAGGCCCCGCTCGGCGCGGGTGCGCAGACCACCGCGGGCGTAGGCGCCGAGCCGGTCGGCGTAGCGCGCGCACTCCTCGCTCTCGGTGAGCGTGGTGCTCACGTGCGCCTGCAGATAGGCCTGTTTGAGGCCCTCGCGGGCACGGCTCGCGAGCACGCGCGTGCCGTTCGCGTCGAGGCCGAAGAGCGTGGCGACGTCGCTCGGCGACTCGTCCTCGACCTCCGTGTGCCACAGCACGGCCTGCCAGCGCTCCGGCAGGCTCCGGAAGGCCTGCATGGCCATCGACTGCTCGGCCTCGTGCATCGCGAGGACGTCCGCGCCGAGGTCCAGGGTGTCGTCGTCGGATACATCCGAGCCGCGCGAGGCCTGGGCGGCGAACACCGCGAAGTCCTCGACCAGTTGCTCCCGCTTCGCCGACTTCGTCCACCCGGCGGCGACCCGCCGCACGGTGGTCAGCAGATAGGCGCGCACGGCGTGCTCGGGCCCGCTGCCGCCGCGCACCGCCTGCAGCATGCGGGCGAACACCTCGGCCGTGAGGTCGTCGGCGGTGTGGGCGTCACGGCAGCAGGTGCGCGCATAGCGGCGCACGGCCTCGGCGTGCCGGCGGTAGAGCTCTTCGTACGCGGAGTCGTCACCGGAGCGCATGCGCGCGATCAAGTCGGCGTCGGACAACGGCACTTCGCCGCCCACCGGCAGCGGGACGACCACGCCGCCCTCGCGCTGCGGGGGCACGCTCGGATCGGCCGCACCGGACGACGCGTCCACGGGGCCCGCCGGGGCGACGCCCGCGCCCGCAGGCGAACCCGCACTGCCGCCGGGCCCGCCCTGGGACGGCACCTGACCGCTCTGGGGCGGCGCCTGACCGATCGAGGGCGGTACCTGGCCGCCCTGGGGCGGTACCTGCCGGGAAGCCGGCCCACCGGACTCCGCACCGGTGCCGCCCGAAGGGGCCTCCTCGCCGAAGCCGGCGGACGACTCGTCCCGACCGTCAACACTCATCGCGGAAAGCCCCCGGTTGCACACTCAGACCCGACCACCGGGAAAGAGTGCCACACAGGTGCGCCCGGGCCGACAGTGAAGACGTTCAACCACCCGTCCGGGGCGACTTCCCGCAACCGAGCACTACCGTTCACCCATTCGGGGAAGGCTCAACCCCCGCTTTGCCACATGGAGTTGAACCCTCCGCCGGACAGGCAGGATCCGGGGCGCGCCGACCGGCTACGAGGGCCGCGACCGCAGGCCCTCGAGCAGGATGTCCAGGAGCCGCGAAGAGGCCGCCGCCTGCTGCGCCGCGTCCGGCAGCGAGGGCGCCGCCGTCGCGATCACGAGCAGCACGTCCGACACCGTCACGTCCGGACGCAGCTCGCCCGCCGCGCGGGCCCGGTCCACGAGGCGGCCGACGACGTCGAGCAGCGTCGCCGCCCCCGCGTCGTCACCCAGCGAGGTCGACTCCTCGACCGGCGCCTGGCGCTGTTCGATCAGACGCAGCTCGGGGGCGTCCGGGGCCGACTGCCGCTGCTGCGGCACCCGCGCCTCGTCCTCCACGGGGGCGCCGTCCTCGACGCTCACCCGCAGCACCTGCGGCGGAAGCAGCCGTCCCGCGCCCGACGCCACGGACGTCCGCAGGAAGCGCGACAGCGCCGACCACGGCTCGTCCTCCTGCCCGAGCGCCGCACGCGCCTGGTCGGTCAGCCGGGAGGTCTCCTCCTCGGCTATCCGCCTGACCAGCACATCCTTGCTCGGGAAACGGCGGTAGACGGTGCCGACACCGACCCGCGCACGGCGCGCCACGTCCTCCATCGGCGCGCCGTACCCCAGCTCGCCGAAGACCTCACGAGCCGCCCTGAGTACATGTTCGAGATTGCGCTGTGCGTCGACACGCAGCGGTGTCGTGCGCGCTCCTTCCCCCATGTCGCGTCCGTTCCCGCTCGGGCCGACGGCTGCCGCCGCCATGCCCGCGGAAGTCCAGTGAGTTTCCTGAATGTGCATACACGTTCCCCCGGTAATGACGTCTCCCCCCGGAGACACTCCCCGCCATTGGCTACCGACGTGTGAGGGGTGAGCCCTTCCGCGAGTCCGGAAACCCGGCTCGACGAGCGCATCCCCCGACACCCCGACGTCACACGAACATAGTTGAGCTGGAGTCAATTCAGAAGAGGCGGGTTCCGCAAGGAACGCCCCCCGATCGGAGTACGCACCTTTTCAGGCCTTATTGAACCCCACCCCCGTACCCCCCTCACACCCACTGACCTGCACACCTTTCCCACCAGGCAACAAATCCGCGAACCGTGGGCGCACGGCGCGTCCGGTCACACAATTTGCCGGGCCTGTGGACAAACTCGGGAGCCGGGTGCGTCATGGGATGGTGAAGGCTGTGATCTCCCGGGGGAGCACCCCCGTACCTCCGGACACTGTGCGCATTCTCGTCGTCGGCGGCGGCTACGTCGGGATGTACACCGCGCTGCGCCTCCAGCGGAAGCTGAAACGCGAGCTCAGGCGGGGTGACGTCGAGATCGTCGTGATCACGCCCGATCCCTACATGACGTATCAGCCCTTCCTGCCCGAGGCGGCGGCCGGATCCATCTCGCCGCGCCACGTCGTCGTCCCGCTGCGCCGCCTGCTCGACAAGTGCCGCCTCGTCATCGGCGAGGTCGCGTCGGTCGACCACGCCAAGCGCACCGCGACCTTCACCACCCTCGCCACCGAGGAGGAGGGCACCGGGGCCGTCCAGATCGCCTACGACGAACTCGTCCTCGCCCCCGGCTCCATCGCGCGCACCCTGCCCATCCCCGGGCTCGCCGAGTACGCCATCGGTTTCAAGACCGTCGAAGAGGCCATCGGGCTGCGCAACCACGTCATCGAACAGATGGACATCGCCTCCTCCACCCGCGACCCCGCCATCCGCGACGCAGCCCTGACCTTCGTCTTCGTCGGCGGCGGGTACGCGGGGGTCGAGGCGCTCGGCGAGCTGGAGGACATGGCGCGCTACGCGTCCCGCTACTACCACAACGTCAAGGCCGAGGACATGAAGTGGATCCTCGTCGAGGCCGCGGGCCGGATCCTGCCCGAGGTCGGCGAGGAGATGGGCAAGTACACGGTGCGCGAACTGCGACGGCGCAATATCGACGTACGCCTGGAGACCCGCCTTGACTCGTGCGAGGACCGCGTCGCCGTCCTCGACGACGGCGCACGCTTCCCCACCCGCACCGTCGTGTGGACGGCCGGCGTCAAGCCTCACCCCGTCCTCGCCGCCTCCGACCTGCCGCTGAACGAACGAGGCCGCCTCAAGTGCACCGCCCGGCTCGCCATCGACGGCACCACGCACGCGTGGGCGGCCGGAGACGCGGCCGCCGTCCCCGACGTCACCGCCGACCGGGACGGTGCCGAGTGCGCGCCCAACGCCCAGCACGCGGTACGCCAGGCCAAGGTCCTCGGCGACAACATCGTCGCCTCCCTGCGCGAGCGCCCTCTCCAGGAGTACACGCACAAGTACGTGGGCTCCGTGGCCTCGCTGGGACTGCACAAAGGCGTCGCGCACGTCTACGGACGCAAGCTGAAGGGCTACCCTGCCTGGTTCATGCACCGCGTCTACCACTTGAGCAGAGTGCCGACCATCAACCGCAAGTCCCGTGTGCTCGCCGAATGGACCCTGTCCGGCCTGTTCAAACGCGAGATCGTCTCCCTCGGATCGCTCGAACACCCCCGTGCCGAGTTCGAACTCGCGGCCGGGGGCGAGCGCCCGAAGGAGTCCTCCTGAACCGAGTCAGGAACTCCCCGCACAGGACCGGCGTCTGACGGATGTCAGTCCGGTCGGTCAGACTGTTCGTGTGACCATGGGCAGGCCGCCAGGCCGACACCAGGGACGTCCGCTCTCGACATGCTGTGTTCCCGATCCAGAAGCGACACCACGAGGCCTACCGCAGTGAACTTCACGCGCTGGAGCGCCCGGCTCCCCGGAACGCAGCGTCGCGCAGCAGCGCGCACCGAACAAGCGGTCGCCGCGGCACCGCGCGGGGACGGCTCCGTCCCCGCGGCCCGCGCCGAACGCCCCTCCGGCGGAGCGGAGACCGGCCCTCCGGACACCGTCGTCCGTACGGTGGGCACCGTCGGCATCGACGAGCTGCCGGTCCGCGAGGTGCTCGACCGCATCCCGGCCCTCGTCGCCCTCGTGCACGGCGCCGACCACCGCATCGCCTACGTCAACGACGCGTACGTCGCCGCCTTCGGACCCCGCCCCGTCGGCGACCCCGCGCGCGTGGCCCTGCCCGAACTGGACGAGCTCGGCCTGCTGCCGCTCCTGGACCAGGTCCTGCGCAGCTCCAAGCCGCGCACCGTCAAGTCCCGCAAGGCACCCTCAGGGCGCTCGTACACCTTCACCTGCACCCCGGTGACCCTGCCGCTCGGCGGCTCCGCGGCGGGACCCGAAGAGGGCGGCGGCGTCCTGGTGTTCGCCGCGGACGTCACCGACCACGCCGAGGCCGCCGAGCGCCTGCGCACCAGCGAGCGCGCCCAGCGCGAGACCGCCGTCACCCTCCAGAAGTCCCTGCTGCCCCAGGAACTGGAGCAGCCCGACGACCTGCGCATCGCCGCCACCTACCAGCCGGGCGGCACGGAGGCCGCGGTCGGCGGCGACTGGTACGACGTGATCACCCTCGGCGGCGGCCGCACCGCCCTCGTCATCGGCGACGTGATGGGCCGAGGCGTGCGCGCGGCGGCCGTCATGGGCCAGCTCCGCACGGCCGTGCGGGCCTACGCCCGCCTGGACCTGCCCCCGCACGAGGTCCTGCAGCTCCTGGACGGCCTCGCCGCCGAGATCGACGCCAGCCAGATCGCCACCTGTGTCTACGCGGTGCACGACCCGAACGAAGGAAGCCTCGTCTACGCGTCCGCGGGGCACCTCCCCATCCTCGTGCGCGACGAGAACGGCACGATCCACCGCGCGGAAGAACCCACGGGACCGCCGCTCGGCACCGGCGGCTGGCTGCACACCTCGGGTTCCGTCCCGCTCGGCCCCGGCTCCACCGCCGTCCTCTACACGGACGGCCTGGTCGAGCGGCGCAGCGAGGACATCGACGAGGGAGTGGCCTCCCTGGAGCGTGCCCTGGCCGGCGCCACCGGCACGCCCCAGGTGGTGTGCGACCGCCTGATCCGCGCCCTGGGGGTGACCGCCGACCACGACGACGACGTCGCCGTCCTGGTCCTCCAGCACCCCGCCCGCACCGGCTCGGACGCGGAACTCTTCCGCAACGCGGCCCTGGAGCTGCTCGGCGGCGTGGAAGCGGCGCCACGCGCGCGTGCCTTCGCCACCGGCGTCCTCGCCAGCTGGCGCTTCTCGCCGGAGCTGCACGATCTGGGCGTCCTCGCCGCCAGCGAACTGGTCGCGAACTCCCTCCAGCACGGCACCCCGCCGATGCGCCTGCGCCTGCGCCGCACCGACCGCCGCCTGATCATCGAGGTCACCGACGGCGACGACCACCTGCCGCGCCGCCGCCGCGCCGAGCCGGCCGACGAGGCGGGACGCGGCATCGCCATCGTCGCCACGATCGCCTCGAACTGGGGCTCGCGCCGCACACCGGGCGGCGGCAAGGCCGTCTGGTGCGAGTTCGCGCTGCCCAAGTAGACGAAAAAGCGCCCCGGGGAGTCTCGGAGACTCCCCGGGGCGCTTCTTCAGGGGTTACGCGTTCGCCGCTGCGGGCTCCGCCGCGGCCGGACCGCCCTGCGCCACCACCGGGCTCTTGGCCAGCGACGGCTGGTTCTGCACCGGGGTGAGCTGCCGTCCCAGGCGCACCGCGAGCACCGTGATGCCCAGCGAGAACAGGATGAACGTCACGATGTACGGCACGTGCAGCGCGGCACCCATCGGCCCGCCCACGGCCGGACCCACCGCGAGAGCGAGCTGCTTCACCAGGGCGAAGGCCGAGTTGTACTGACCGACCATGCCGCCCGGCGCGAGGTCCGCGACCAGCGGCGCGACGGTCGGCGACAGCATCGCCTCACCGAGCCCGAAGAGCGCGTACGTGGAGATGAACGCGGCGGTGGCCATCGCCTGGCTGCCGTGCCCGAGCCCCGCGTACCCCGCGAGGATCCACGCGAACGCCCAGATCAGACCGACGGCGGCGATCACCCGGGACCGCTTGCGCCGCTCGACGAACTTCAGGACCGCGAACTGCGCGATCACGATCATCGCCGTGTTGGCGGCCAGCGCGATGCCGAGCGTCGACGGCGAGATGCCCGCGGCCTCGACGCCGTACGCCGAGAGCCCCGACTCGAACTGCCCGTAGCAGGCGAAGAAGATCACGAAGCCGAGCACGCAGAGCTGCAGCATGGCCTTGTGCTTCAGGAGCGCGCGCATGCCGCCGCGGGGCGCACCGTCCGTGGGCATCGCGTCCTGGATGGACGGCGCGTGCGGCAGCCGTACGGTGAGCGCGATCGCCGCGAGCACCAGGAACATCACGGACTCGATGGAGAACAGCAGCGTGAAGCTGCCCGGCCGGCTCTCGTCGACGATCTGGCCGCCGATGAGGCCGCCGATGCCGAGGCCCAGGTTCTGCAGGAAGAACTGCATCGCGAAGGACCGCGTCCGGGTGGCCGGCGTCGACGACCAGACGATCATCGTCGCGAGCGCGGGCTGCATGACCGCCGTGCCCGCGCCCAGCAGGGCGGCGGACAGGATCGCGGTCGGCTCGCTGTTCGCGAACCCGAGGGCGACCGCGCCCACGGAGGCGACGACCGCCGCGCCCACGAGCACCGGGAGCGGGCCGCGCCGGTCGATGACGCGGCCGGTGATGGGCAGGACGATCAGAGCGGCCATGGCGAAGGCGGCCAGCACGATCCCCGCCGCACTGGCCCCCAGGTCCCGCACCTGCGCCACATAGACGTAGAGGAACGGAACCGTGAACCCGATGCCGAACGCGCTCAGCGCGCTGCCTGCCTGAATACGACGCATCGCTGCGCCCATCGCCCTGGTCACTTTCACCTGCCTTAGGAGTTAGACGTGAAGACTTCGAAGCTAAAGTTAGGATCTAAACAATACACACCGAAGGACTTCGACGCCAAGCGGGCCCGTGCCATACTCGGCCCATGGGTGACACCCCCGGCCCAAGTGAGCCGACACTTGAAGAGCAGATCGCCGCGTACCAGCGGGAGTTCCAGGACCTCGACCCCCAGGTCGAGGAGATCGTCTCGGCCCTCGGCCGCCTGAACCGCCGCATGAACGTCGCCTACGGGCGGCAGACCGCGACCCTCGGCATCAGCAACGCCGAGTGGGAGGTCCTCAAGGCCCTCGTCCTCTCCGGAGCCCCGTACCAAATGGGCCCCGGCGAACTGGCCAAGCGTCTCGGCCTCACCCCGGCCGCGATGACCCACCGGATCGACCGCATGGTGGCGGAGGGTCTGGTCACCCGGGACCGCGACGAGTCCAACCGCGTCCGCGTGATCGTCGAGCTGACCGCGGAGGGCCGCGAGAAGTGGCTGGAGGCGATGCGCCTGGCCACGGTCTTCGAGGAGGACCTCCTCCAGGACCTGTCCCAGGAGGAGCGCGGTGTCCTGGGCGAGGTGCTGACCCGCCTCCTCCACCGCGTGGAGGACGCCCAGCCGGACGCCGGCGGACGCCTCAACGACCTGGCCTGACCCACTGGCCAACGGGCGGCGGGTGGGGGTTGACAGCCACCCGCCCGATCCGTAGAGTTCTTCGGGTTGCCACGGGGCCGTAACGGTTCTTCGGCAGCACCTCCCGCCGCCTGGAGCGGCAAAACAAACTCAGCACAACCTCCCAACGGAACCCGTTCGGCATGCCCGAATTCAATTCCAAGACTCGATTATGAGTCGCCGGGAAAACCCGCTAAAGTTTGAGACGTCGGAACGGCCCAACAGCCGCGAAGACAACGCCCGCTGACTGGGAGTCAGGCCCGAAAGGATCTGATAGAGTCGGACTCGCCGGAAAGGGAAA
>NZ_JBVIXD010000004.1:0-463031 GCF_055593965.1 Streptomyces sp. NPDC040622
GGGTGAGGAAAAAAGGGCAAAGAATTTTCCACCCCACGCGAAAAAGAGAAGAGAGGGGCGGGGTGGGGGTCTCCCCCTTTGTTTTGTGGGCCGCCCCCCGCCGCGGGGCCGTAGGAGTGGGTCTTCCCGGCCCGGTGCACGGCGTTCGACGTGCCCCGGGCTCCCGGTCGAAGCCCGTGTCCGCCCCGGCAGTTGACATCGGCGACGCGGCCCGGCGGGTCCTAGGACTCGCCCTCCCCCTCGTCCGCCTCCGCCGGGGGCCCCGGAGGCCACGGCAACGCGGTGAAGATCGGGAGCAGGGATTCCTCCTCGTAGTCGAGGTGTGCGGTCAACTCGTCCGACATCCGGGTCAGTTCGGCGCGGAAGCGTACGGGGTCCGCGCCACCGACGTCGGCGAGGAGCGCGGCGAGTTCGCCCTGGATGCGGGCGACCGTCCGGTGTTCCTCGGCGAGCCGGTCGAAGGTCTCGCGCAGCTCGGGGTGGTAGCCGGCCATCACCGGGAACAGATGCGTGTCCTCGCCGGTGTGGTGGAACTCCAGGGCGTCGCAGAACGCCAGGCAGTGCTGGCGGATCTGCAGGCCGAGGCCCGGCGACGGCGGCACCCCCGGCCCCTGGTGGGCGGCGAGCGCGGCGAAGTGCGCGTCGGTCTCTTCGCGCACGTGCCGCAGCTGTCCGCGCAGCCAGCGGTGGACCTGGACCATCTTGTCCGCGAAGTTCGCGGGCTCCGCGGGGATGTCCGCCTCGTGCGCGGGACGTTCCAGGACGACGACGGGCAGAGTCCGGCCGGTCCGCGCCTGGTAGTCCCCGTATCCGGGTTCGGCGGCGACCACCCGCGCGAAGAGCCGCTCGCGCCGCTCCCCTTCGGCGGGGACGGCGACGGCCTCGAACTCCTCGGTGCCGAGCTCGACGGTCACCGTGGGGTGGGCGAGGACGTTGCGGTACCAGTCGGGGTGGCGCGGGCCGCCCAGGTTCGACCCGACGATCAGCAGCAGGCCGCCTTCGCGGACGAGGCCGAGCGGGGTGGTGTGCGGCTTGCCGGACTTCGCGCCGGTGGTGGTGAGCAGCAGGAGCTCGCTGCCTTCGAAGGGGCCGCCGACCTCTCCGGCGTGGGCGCGGAACTCGTCGATGACGGACTGGTTGAAGGGTGTGGGCATGACGGTGTCAGGTCTCCGTACGCAATGTTCGGGACCGCGTCGGACGCGGTGAAGGGGAGAGAGGGCCGCGCGAGAGGCGTGGCCGGGGCGCGCGAAGGCGCACGGGTCAGGCGAATGCCTCGGAGGGTGAACTCACGACGTACTCATCGGCGTCGTCCTTGAGTGAAGGTGCTCGCCCGGTTCGCCGACCTGCCCACTGCTCTGTGGTCGGCGCCACGCGGCACGAGCACCATTACAGACACCCACTCCCCCGTGTGTCAACGCGGGGCCTCTCGCCCCCGGCCCACGCGGTCCCTCACACCTGCGACCGGTACAGGCCGAACTCCGCGATCCGCACCGTGGCCCGTGACCGCGTCACCCGCAGCCGCCAGCGCCGCGCCGTCACCGGCTCGGGGAGCGTCAGGACGCGGCTCGCGCCCACCGTGTCGACCTCGGTCACGGTCCGCCAGCCGTCCCCGGCGCGCGCCTCGACGACCGCGTGTTCCAGCTGCTGGCCGTGCCGGATGTCCTCCCCGAGCCGGATCCGGTCGACCTCGCGGTCCCTGCCGAGATCGAGGGTGACCGTGCCGGCCGAGCGGTCGTGGTGCGGACGCCTGCCGCCCGCGAGGTCCCGCGGGAGCTCGCGCCGGATCCGCTCGCGGAACTCCCGCAGGCGCGTCACGTCCGCGTCGGGCAGCAGGCCGCGCCTGTCCGGCGGGACGTTCAGGAGGAGGACGGAGTTGCGCCCGACGGAGCGGAACCAGATGTCCGTCAGCTCGTCGACGCTCTTGGGCTGTTCGTCCGCGTGGTAGAACCAGCCCGGCCGGATGGACACGTCGCACTCGGCGGGCCACCACTGGAGGTACTGGGCGACGGCGCGCGCTGCGGCGAGCGCCTCGCGGCTGCCCTGGTCGGGGGCGTCGTACCGGAGGGCGTAGTCGATGCTGCCGTTCCCGGAGTCCTTGACGGGGACGACGCTCCACTCGTTCTCGCGCGCAAGGCCGCCCTCGTTGCCCACCCAGCGCACGTCCGGGCCGCGCACGGCCATGGTGGCGTTCGGCGCGAGCGCACGGATCAGCGTGTACCAGCTGTCCCAGTCGTACGTCTCCACCTTGTCCGGCGGGATGCGGCCCTGCGCGCCGTCGAACCAGACCTCGTCGACGGGGCCGTACTCGGTGAGCACTTCGTAGAGCTGGTTGAGCATGTGGGCGCCGTAGTCGGTGGCGTCGAGGGTGAAGGTGCGCGGGCCGTCGCCCGCCCGGTCGTCGTCCGGGACCAGAGTGGGGATGGTGCGGGCGGAGCGTTCGCTGCCGTTGGCGTAGACGCCGTCGAGGTACTGGTTCTCGTCGGCGGGCGAGATGTAGACGCCGACCTTGATGCCGTACCGGCGCAGCGACCCGGCGAAGGAGCGCAGTACGTCGCCCGCGCCGCCCTGCCAACTGCTGCTGATGACACCGTGCTTGGTGTAGCGCGAGGGGTAGAGGACGAACCCGTCGTGGTGCTTGACGGTGAGGATGGCGAGCTTGAAGCCGCCGTCGCGCAGGGCGCGCGCCCACTGGTCGGTGTCCAGGCCCGACGGCTGGAAGACGTCCGGGTCTTCGTCTCCCGTACCCCATTCGAGGCCGGTGAACGTGTTGACGCCGAAGTGCAGGAAGGCGGTCTGCTCCAGCTTCTGCCAGGCGATCTGGCGTGCGGTGGGGCGGACTTGGGAGGCCTTCGCCACCAGGGTCTCGGGCGAGTCGCCGGGGCCGAGGCGGATGCGGTACGGCGGTTCGGCGCCGCCTGGCCCGGCGGTGGCCGCGGCGGCGAGCGAGGTGCTCGACGCGGCGGCGGCCGTGGTGACGGCGGCGGCCATGAAGAGGCGTCTGCTGACGGTCATGGTGGCCGGACTCCTTCGGGACGGAACGGGGGGCGGGGAGCGGAAGGCGGGAATCAGCGTGCGGCGGTCAACGTCCAGGTGCTGGGCGCCTGTTGGTCGTCCGGGTACTGCAGGAGCCGGCCGTCCTTCGTGACGTGCGCGGCCATGCGCGTGATGGCGTTGGTCAGGCGGTGCCCACCCGGGGCCTGCGCGATCTCCCACCGCTGCAGGGTGTTCTTCGCGTCGCACGTCTCCTCGGTGACGGCGGTGCCCGGCTCCAGCGGCACGTTGAGCGTCAGCTTGCCGCTGCGGGTCTCCAGGCACTTTCCGCCGGCCGTCGTGCGCAGCGTCACGTAGCCGTCAGCGGTGTGCGCGACCTCGACGTCGCGGGGCTCGGCACGGCCCGCCGTGTCGCGCAGGGTGTACGTCCCCTCGGCGACGGAAGCCTTCGCCAGGTCGCGCCAACCGGGTGCGTGGCCGACGGATCCGGCGCGGGACACGAACTCCGCGTACGTCGGGTCGGGGTGTGCGGCACCCCAGGTGACCTGCGCGATGTGGGCGAGCGGCAGCTCGGTCGCGGCGGCGACCTCGTTCTCGGTCTCGCCGCGGCCGTTGTCCGGCCACAGGCTGATCTTGGCGCCGGTGATGCCGTCGCTCGTGGCGAGCTTCTCACCCTCGAAGCTGCGCGGGTCCCACCGCCGGCCGTACAGCTTCCCGGTATCGGTGTGGAAGCCGCCCCGCACGAGGTAGAGGGAGTAGGCGGCGTTCATCACCGGGTAGCCCTGCTCGATGAGCCGGCTCGGCTTCGTCTTCACGTCGAGCCAGTGCTCGACGGTCGTACCGGCTGCCACCGGAACGGTGTTGTCGCCCGTAAGACCGTCGTTCCAGATGCGCAGGCGCTTGCCCTTGCTCGCCGCATGGGCGTACACGCGGTTCACGAAGTCGATGAAGGCGTCCTGCGGGGTGGCGTTCTCGCCGTACTTCTTCTTCGCGTACTCCAGGACCTGCGGGTACTTGGCGAAGTCGGAGCCGAGCATGTACTCGTCGGCGCCCATGTGCCAGGACGTGGCCGGGAAGACTTCGGCGTACTCGTCGACGAGGCTCTTGTAGTAGGTGAGGGCCGCGTCCTTCGTGATGTCGAGGCGGGACGGCTGCGGTTTTCCGTCGGAGTCGGTGAGCTGCAGGTCCGGGCGCTCCGCCAGCCACGGGTCCATGTGGCCGGGTGAGTTGATCTCCGGGACGATCGTGACGTGGTACTTCTCGCCGAGCGCGACGAGGCGGCGCAGCTCGCCCTTGGTGTAGTAGCCCCAGGAGTTGGCCTCGGGGTGCCGGTCGCTCTTGACCTTGAGCTCCAGGAGCAACTGGTTCTGCTTGCGGTACGCCATGTCGCGGACGAGGTTCTCCAGCCACGGCACGGAGACGTGGACGTAGCAGGCGCAGACGCCGACACCGCGCTCCTTGTAGCGCGGCACGTCGACCGTGCGCCCGGCCGGTACGCGGTCGTTCCCGACGAGGAGCTGCAGCAGGGTCCGGCTGCCGTAGAAGGCGCCGGTCTCGCCCGCGCCGGTGATCTCCAGGCGCTTTCCCGCGCGGAGTTCGTACCCCTCGGAGCCGAGGGGCTTTCGCGCGCGATCGACGTCGATGACGATGTCCCCGGTCCGCGGAGCGCCGCGCGTCAGGGCGGGGCGGCCCTTGCCCGCGTCCGACAGGTCGTCGGCGAGGGTGTCGGCGACGCGCCGGGACTCGGGGTCGCGGGCGACGAGCCGGGTACCGGGCCCGTAGCGGTAACTCCCCTCGGCGGGCGTCCAGTCGGTGAGGGCGGGGACGGTGCGCGGCGTGTCGGGGGCGGCGCCTTCCTCGGCACCGAGCGCCGGTACCGGGGCCGCGACGATGAGCAGAGCGGCAGCGAGAAGCGAACGCAGTGCAGTCATGAGGTCCGATGATTCAAGCGCTCCACAAGGGTGTCAATGCACCGTTCGTCAAGAGGACTTGGATATTTGCGTGGCACCCACGGGCCCCACGCGGGTGACCTCACCGCCACCCAACACCGATCCATCGGATGTATTCCGGCTGCATCGGCCGGAACCGACCCGCGATCGGACTCTACTTCGGCGGCGGACCCGGGTTGTAGAGGATCTGCCGGCACACAGTGGCGGTGACGAGCCAGACGATCGCCCAGGCGGGCAGGCCACCGCCGAACGCTCCCAGCAGCAGGGAGAGGAGTACGCGGGGCACGGCCCAGCCGGCGTACCAGCCCCGCGGACGGGGGCCGTGGGCCAGCGACGCGACGAGACCGATGAGGAAGTAGCAGCCCATCGCGCCGCACAGGAGCCGGCGGGCCGTGCCCGGCAGGTGGCTGTCGGCGTGGGCGACGGCGGCCCCGAGGGCGGCGGCGAGCACCGCCATGGCGGCGGTGACCAGCGCGTGGAGAAGCATCGTCAGCCGCGGCGCGAGGGTCCCGTCGTGCAGCTGGGGGATGCCGTTGGAGCCGTACAGGAGGCTGAGGGCCCAGATCGCGGCGAGGAGCGCGAGCGCGCCGAGCCCCGTGGCGGCCAGGGGGAGGTTCCACCGCTCGTGCTCGGCGGTGGCGTCGATGACCTGGATGACGCCCTCCCCCAGCACCAGGATGATGTAGAGCCCGAGGCGCTCCGCCAGATGTGCGGGGTCGACCCGCGCCTCGACGAGCTCCGGCGCCGGGCCGTCACGGTGGTGACGGGGTGCCGGCCGCTCGGCGTGCTGGGCCTGCTGGGCTTCTGCGTGCCGCAGGAAACGGTCGCGGCTGGAGACCAGGAGCACCACGAGGTCGACGACGAGGCCGAACGCCCACAGCCAGTACCGCCACGGGTCGGCGACGAACAGGGAGATCAGCCAGGGCAGGGCCCCGGCGCCCGCCTGCGCCAGGGGCCAGTCGGTGACGATGCTGCCGCGCCGCCAGATGTGGCCGGCGAACCAGCGCAACCCGACGTAGGCGACGACGAAGGCCGTGGCGTGGGCGGTGTGGACTCCGGTCGAGGGTCCCTGCGCCGTCGTCGGTCATGGACCGATCATCCTCCGGAACAAGGCCCGGAGCACGTGGAGCAGGGAGTACGGGGCCACCGGCCCGGGCCGGACACAGCGGTGCCCCCGAGCCGTGGCAGGCCGGGGGCACGTGGCGAAGCGCTGCGGTCCGATGCCGGGCCGGGCCCGGGATCAGTGCCGGATCAGTCGATACCGGGGAGGATGTGAGGCTCGGCGAGGTCGTCCTCGTAGCCGGCCAGACGGATCGGGGCCGCCTTGGCCCACGCCTCCAGATTGCGGAGCTTCTGGGGCCGTCCGGCCCGCTCGCCGCCGCGTTCCGCCGGTCGCTTTTCGTGCTTCGTCAGATCTGGTGTCACCGCGCACTCCTTTGTGTCGCGTAACGAAAGGGCAGAGGCAGTTCGGTCGCGGTGGCGCCGGTTTCTGGCGGGACCGCAGCCGTGGTGCCGGCCTGTCCCCGGGGCGGCCGAGGGATGCTTGTGGATCTCTCGTGGCCGCCCGTTCGCACTACATTAACCAAATGAGCGGCGCCCCGCTCGATGGGGGCCTGAGTCGGGGTGGAATCCGGACAACACGCCTGCTCGGGCGTGCGGGGCCCGTGAGGCCGGGGATCCGGGAGAACGACGTGGGGCGGGGTGCCGGCCGGGCCCGGCGCATGCCGGGCACACGCCGCCGCCGATCGGCCACCGCCCGTGACGGCGGCGGGCGTTGGTGTCCATCGGGCGCGCCGGTCACGCATCGCGCCCGACCGGTCACGACTGGCTGAAAGGGGACAGCCGGTCCGGTCCGCGCTCCGCGCGCCGACCGAACCGGCTGTCCGAGATCCGAGACGCCCGTCTCAGCCGCCTGCCGTAACCAGCGGCCTGGCCGCTGGTTACGGAGCGTCGGCTACCACTTGCCCGGCTCGTAGTCCTTCAGGAAGACGCCGTACACGTCGTCGCCCGCCTCGCCGCGCACGACCGGGTCGTAGACGCGGGCGGCGCCGTCGATCAGGTCGAGCGGGGCGTGGAAGCCCTCCTCGGCCAGGCGCAGCTTGTCGTAGTGCGGGCGCTCGTCGGTGATCCAGCCGGTGTCGACCGAGGTCATCAGGATGCCGTCGGACTGGAACATCTCCTGGGCGCTGGTCCGCGTGACCATGTTCATCGCGGCCTTCGCGGCGTTCGTGTTCGGGTGTCCCGCGCCCTTGTAGCCGCGACCGAAGACGCCCTCCATCGCCGAGACGTTGACGATGTGGGCGCGGCCGCTCGGCGCCTTCTTCGCGGCGTCGGCCATGGCCGGGCGCAAGGCGCTGATCAGGATGAACGGCGAGGTGTAGTTGCACAGCTGGGTCTCGAGGAGCTCCACCGGGGAGATCTGCTCGATGGTCTGCACCCAGGTGTTGGAGTCGACGACGTCCGGGACCAGGCCGCCCGCGTCGATGGCGGTGCCGTCGAGGTGCCGGGCGACGCTGGCGTTGCCCGCGACGAGGGCGAGATCGGCGACCTTCTGCGCGTCCAGGCCGCTGGTGCCGATGGGCAGCGCGGCGATGCCGTCGACGGCGCCCGAGTTGAAGGCACCGATGACGGAGTGGGCGGGCAGTTCACCGGCGGGCAGCGGCGCGCTCTCGCCCTCGACCAGGGCGGCGTAGGCGGAGGGCAGGCGGCGCACGGTCTGCGTGGCGTTGTTGATCAGGATGTCGAGCGGTCCCGCGGCGGTGACCCGCTCGGCGAGCGCGACGGACTGGGCCGGGTCGCGCAGGTCGATGCCGACGACCTCCAGCCGGTGGATCCAGTCCGCGGAGTCGTCCATCGCCTTGAAGCGGCGGATGGCGTCCTTGGGGAACCGGGTGGTGATCGTCGTGTGGGCGCCGTCGCGCAGCAGCCGCAGCGCGATGTACATGCCGATCTTGGCGCGGCCGCCGGTGAGCAGCGCGCGCTTGCCGGTGAGGTCCGCGCGGGCGTCGCGCTTGTTCCGGTTCAGGCGGGCGCAGTCCGGACAGAGCTGGTGGTAGAAGTAGTCGACTTCCACGTACCGGGCCTTGCACGTGTAGCAGGAGCGCGGGCGCTGGAGTATCCCCGCGATCCGGCCCTCCTCGGTCTGCGAGGAGGGCAGCAGCCCCTCGGTCTCGTCGTCGATGCGCTGCGCGGAGCCGGTGGCGGTGGCCTCGGTGACGGCCTTGTCATGGGCAGTCTTGGCGGCCCGGCGCTCCTGGCGGCGGCGCTGCTTCACCGTCCGGTAGATGCCGGCCGTGGCCCGGCGCACGGCGATCGCGTCCGGGTGGTCGACGTCGAGCTTGTCGAGCTCGTCGAGCACGCTGAGGCAGACGGCGAGACGGTCCGGGTCGATGCCGGGGCCGTGCACGACGGCCTCCTCCTGGCTTTCGTCTGTCACCGTCATCGCCGCTGTCCTCGTGTCCATCCGTGCCACGGCGCATCTGGTCGTCCGCGGAAGCTCCAAAAGGAGGAGTTTACGTAGCGGTCGGTCCGCTCACCAAACCCGTGTCCCGTGCGCACACCGCCGCGAGGGCGTCGAGCTCGTCCCGCAGGCCGCGCGCGAGGAGCTCCAGGTCGGGCACGGCCGCGGCGTCCGCGATCAGGCCGTAGTGCACCCGGCCCCGGTAGGTGGAGACGGCGACGGCGAGCGACTGCCCCCGCGCGAGCGGCGCGAAGGGGTAGACCTCGGTGAGGCGGCAGCCGCCGAGCCGCAGGCCGATGCCGGGCAGCGGAACACTGGTGACGAGGATGTCGAAGAGCAGCCGGGCCGCCTGGGCGACGACGGGTCCGCCGAGCCGGTGCCCGAGCGAGGGCACGTGTTCGGCGAGCAGCGCCACGGCTCCGGCGCCCCGCTCGGGCCCCGCCTCCTTGTTGCGGTCCATGGCGGCGCGCACGCCGCGCAGCCTGGCCAGGGGGTCCTCGTCCCCGACGGGGAGGCGCACCAGATAGCCGGAGAGCCGGTTGCCCGGGGGCTGCGCGGTGCGCGGCCGGCGCCGGGAGACGGGGATCAGGGCACGCGGCTCGACGCCCTCGCTGCAGTCGCCGCGCTCGTCGAGCCAGCGGCGCAGGGCGCCGGCGACGACGGCGATCAGCACGTCGTTGACGGTGCCGCCCACGACCTTGCGCACCTGGTGCACGTCGTCCAGGTCGAGGACGACGCCTGCGGTGCGGCGGGTGCCGGACGCGTCCGAGGTGAGCGCGGCGCAGGAACGTACACCCAGGCTCGCGCGAGCGACGGAGGTACCGATGCCGAGCGCCTGGCCCACCTCCGCGACCGTGCCGCGCACACGATCCGGCAGGGTGCGCGGGTCCAGGACGGACCACGGGGAAGGGGCGGGGGCCGGCCGCCGTTCGCGCGAGGGCGGCAGGTCGACGGGGTCGAGGAGGGCCGCACCGAGCGTCAGCGCGCGCAGCCCGTCGGCGAGGGCGTGGTGGAACTTGAAGAGCACCGCGAACGACGTGCCGTCGGCACCCGGCAGCACGTGCACCTCCCAGGGCGGCCGGTCCCGGTCGAGGCGCTGCCGCATCAACTCCCCTGCCGCGGCGTGGAAGTCGGCCACCGGCGCCGCGAGCCGCACGTGTTCCAGCGGGTCGAAGGCGGGCACCGGCACCCGCATCGCGCCGCCGACGGGCAGCCAGACGGAACGTATGCGCATGCGAAGCCCGGGGACGGCTGCCGCGCGGGCCGCGAGGAGCCCGGCGGCGCGGTCCGCCGCGCCGGGCCCTTCGGCCTCGAAGACACCGAGTGCGCCCAGATGCATGGGGTGTTCGGCGGTCTCGATGTTCCAGAAGGCCAGATCGAGAGGTGCGAGCAGGTCAGAGCTCTGAGCAGAGGATGAAGTCACGGACTCGCTCTCGCGTCGAGGACGATGCGGGGGATGTCGAACGTGAAGTCAATCGCTCCGGACAACTACGGTCAAGTACGGTCGCGCTACGCTGAGTTAACAGCAGATTAAGACCCCGTCCCCCTGGGGACGGCGAGGCCTCTGCGACCCGTGTGGTGCAGAAGCGAACCCTCCGGCACGCCACCGGCGCCCTCTTCGGCCATGAATAAGCGCGCCTTCAATAAACCTGCACATCGAATGCGCACTCCGGTCACTCCATTCGGCGCACACGCACCGCTTATTTTCTTGCAGTGACCACCGAACTTGAGTTTTGGCGTGGAGGTGTCCGATTTGTTGGAAGGAGTCGCTCCGCTTCCTTGATTTCCTTCTGTGAATCTTGTGAAGGAGCTGCCACCACGCGGTGAACCCGCCTGCACGCAGCGGTGATTCATGACCGCCAGGGCGGTCGGCCGTCGCTTCGTCGATTGGATGTACGAGCTGCGAACGTGCTTTGATCCTGGCTCCGCGGAAATCGAATCCCCAGATTCCGTGGAACTGGAAACACCTCCGCAATATTCATGAGAAGGGCTGCTCACACCATGAACAACGTCCCCCAGGTCGAGACCCTCGAGATTTCCGACGCCGACCTCGACAACGTCTCCGGTGGCCTCGTCGCCGGTGTCGCGAGCAACGTGACCAGCACCGTTGACTCCGTCGCCCCGGTCTCCGACGTCGTCGGCGGCGTCGTCGGCACGGTCGAGGGTGCCACCGGCCTCAACACCGGCGCCGTCTCGGGTCTGGCCTCCGGCCTGACCGCCGGTCTCTGAGCCTTCCGCTCATCGAGACGCCATGATTCGTGAGCCCCGGAGCCTTGGGCTCCGGGGCTCATGGACGCGACAGGCACAGTGAGGAAAGCGTTCCGTGCAGTTCCGCCAACAGGCCCTGTCCAAGCTGCAGTCGCCCGAGGAACTCGACCTTCCGGTGCGCTACGCCCGTCCCCAGGGCCTGCTCGTCCTCGCCGTCACCCTCGTCGTCATGGCCGCCGCGGGCGTCTGGGCCGTGACCGGATCGGTCTCCTCGACGCTCCGGGCACCCGGCATCCTCACGCACGGCCGGGGCAGCTACGTCCTGCAGAGCCCCGTCACCGGCCAGGTGACCGACGTCCTGGCCGAGGAGGGCAGGCAGCTCGCCGCGGGCGCCCCCGTGCTCAAGGTCCGTACGGAGAAGGGCGACAGAGTCGTACGTGCCATCACCTCGGGACGGGTGACCTCGCTCGTCGCCCGGATCGGCACCGTCGTCACCACCGGCGCCGACGTCGCGACCCTCGAACGCGTCGCGGGCCGGGACGACCCCCTCCTCGCGATGCTCTACGTACCCGCCGACAGCGCGGCGACCGTGCCCGTCGGCGCCTCGGTGGACCTCACCGTCCAGTCCGTGCCCGCCCAGGAGTACGGGACGCTGCGCGGACACGTGAAGGCGATCGGGCGCGCCGCGCAGAGCCGGCAGAAGATCACCGGCTTCCTCGGCGACCAGGAACTGTCGGGACGGTTCACGAAGGACGGACCCCCCGTGGCCGTCCTCGTACGCCTCGACACGTCCGCTCACACCGAGTCCGGCTACGCCTGGTCGACCGACGGCGGACCGCCCTTCGCGCTCGACTCCATGACCCTGGCCACCGGCGCCTTCCACCTCGCCGAGCAGCGCCCGATCGATTGGCTGCTTCCGTGACCGCACCGCTCCCCTCCCCGGCGCACCAGCAGCAGCTGCCACCGCCCGGCGGCCGCCGCAGGCACCGCCCCGAGCCCCCGCGGCGCGGCCGCCGTGCGGCGCCGCGCCCCGCGTCCAAGGGCAGGCGCCCCGAGACCGTGCGCACGCCCACCGTCCTGCAGATGGAGGCCGTGGAGTGCGGCGCCGCCGCGCTCGCCATGGTCCTCGCCCACCACGGACGGCACGTCCCGCTGGAGGAGCTGCGCATCGCGTGCGGCGTCTCCCGCGACGGCTCGCGGGCCAGCAACGTCCTGAAGGCCGCGCGGAGTTACGGCCTGACGGCGAAGGGCATGCAGATGGAGCCCGCCGCGCTCGCCGAGGTGAAGGCGCCCGCGATCCTGTTCTGGGAGTTCAACCACTACGTCGTGTACGACGGTGCGGGGCGACGCTTCGGCCGCCGGGGCGTGTACATCAACGACCCGGACAAGGGGCGCCGGTTCGTGCCCTCCCAGGACTTCGACACCAGCTTCACCGGTGTGGTCCTGGTGCTCGAACCGGGTGCGGGCTTCCGTCCGGGTGGCCGCAGGCCCGGCGTCCTGCGGGCCCTGCCCGCCCGGCTGCGCGGCACCACGGGCACGATGGTCGCGGCCCTCCTCGCCAGCCTGCTGCTCGTCGCGGTCGGCGCGGCGCTGCCGGCGCTCAGCCGGACGTACATCGACATGTTCCTGATCGGACATCAGACCTCGCTGCTCGGCGCGCTGTTCACCTCGATGGGCACGATGGTGGGCCTCACCGTGGTGCTGACCTGGCTGCAGCAGGCCAATCTGCTGCGCGGCCGCATCATCTCCTCCACACTCGGCAGCGCCCGCTTCCTGCGCCATCTGCTGCGCCTTCCCGTCACGTTCTACGCCCAGCGCAGCCCCGCCGACCTCGTGCAGCGCCTCGCGTCCAACGACACGGTCGCCGAGACCCTGGCCCGTGACCTCACGGCCGCCGGGGTCGACGGCGTCGTCGTCCTCCTCTACGCGGCCCTGCTGTGGACGTACGATCCGCAGCTCACTCTCGTCGGTGTCGGCATCGCCCTGCTGAACGTCGTGGCCATGCGCGTCGTCATCCGGCTGCGCGCCACCGGCACCCAGAAGCTGCGCGCCGACAGCGCGAGGCTCACCAACACCTCGTACACCGGCCTGCAGTTGATCGAGACGATGAAGGCCACCGGGGGCGAGAACGGCTACTTCCGGCGCTGGGCGGGACAGCACGCCACCACCCTGGAGGAGCAGCAGCGCTTGGGCGTGCCGAGTGCCTGGCTCGGGGTCGTTGCACCGACACTCGCGACTCTCAACAGCGCGCTGATCCTGTGGATCGGCGGGCTGCGCGCGGTCGAGGGCCATCTCTCGATCGGGCTGCTCGTCGCCTTCCAGGCGCTGGTCACGCGGTTCACCGCGCCGATCACCCGGCTCAACGGCGTCGCGGGCCGCATCCAGGACTTCGCCGCCGACCTCGCCCGCCTCAAGGACGTCGAGAACTTCCCCGTCGACGCGCTGTACTCGCGCTCCGAACCGGCCGCGAGCACCCGGCGTCTGAAGGGCCATGTCACCCTCGACGACATCACCTTCGGCTACAGCCCTCTCGACAAGCCTCTCCTGACCGGTTTCTCGCTGTCGGTCGGTCCGGGGCAGCAGGTGGCGCTCGTCGGCGGATCCGGCAGCGGCAAGTCGACGGTCTCCCGGCTGATCTCGGGCCTCTACAGCCCGTGGGAGGGCACGATCCGCATCGACGGGCAGCGCCTTGAGGACATCCCGCGCGGCGCGCTCTGCGCCTCCGTCTCCTTCGTGGACCAGGACGTCTTCCTCTTCGAAGGCACGATCCGCGACAACGTCGCCCTGTGGGACCCCTCCATCCCGGACGACGCCGTCGTCGCCGCCCTTCAGGACGCCTGCCTGTACGAGGTCGTGGCCCGCAGGCCCGGCGGCATCCACGGCCGCGTCGAGCAGGACGGGCACAACTTCTCCGGCGGACAGCGCCAGCGCCTGGAGATCGCGCGGGCCCTGGTCCGCCGCCCGAGCGTCCTCGTCCTCGACGAGGTGACCAGCGCCCTGGACGCCGAGACCGAACAGGTCATCATCGACAACCTGCGCCGCAGGGGCTGTGCCTGCGTCGTCATCGCCCACCGCCTGAGCACCGTGCGCGACAGCGACGAGATCGTCGTCCTCGACCACGGCCAGGTCGTCGAGCGCGGACGCCACGAACACCTCGTCACCGCCGGCGGCCCGTACGCCGACCTGGTCAAGGAGCACTGAGGTGAGCTCGGTACCGCAGCAGCACGGCGCCCATGCCCACGACGCGGTCGCCGCGGCCTTCGGCGCGCTCGGCACACACGCCGACTGCACGGGCCTGCGCAGCGTGCACCTCGAAGGCCCGCAGGTCCTGTGGCTCGTCGTGGCCGGCGCCCTCGACCTGTTCGCCGTCGACGCCGCCCAGCAGGGCCACTGGCACTACCTGGGGCGTCTCGAACCGGGCACGCTGCTCCTCGGCCCGGTCGAGGGGCCCCGGCACACCCTCGTCGGCCGCCCCCTCCAGGGCTGCGAGCTGCGCCGCATCCCGCTGCGCGAGCTGTACCGCCCGGACTACGGCGACACCTGGTCCTCCGAGCAGCGGTTCCCCACCCAGTACGACTCCCAGGACGCGGCCCTCAGCATCCTGGAGCACGCCTTCGCGCTCGGCATCGGGCGCGGCCACCGGGTCCTGTTCGAGGCGCCGCTCGACGGCCGCACCGCGGGCGACGAGGTGGCGACCGACGACGACGTCCTCTGGATGCCGGTCGCGCCGGGGAGCGTCCAGTACGGCGCCGCCTACAGCGAGCAGGCCACGGGCGACCTGCTCGTCGACGCCGCGATGTGGCAGCGGATGGTCAATCAGCAGTACCGGCTGCTCGCCACCCTCGACCGGTGGATCGAACGCCTGGAGCGGGCCCACGAGGACCGCACGGCGGCCGGCATCAAGGCGGGCGAGAACGTCCGCGAGCAGGCCGACCGGACCCTGATCGCCTCGATCGGCCGCTCGGGCGGGCGCGGTGCGCGCCGCGCGGGGGCCGGGGGCGACCACGACGCGACGTACGCCGCCTGCCGCCTGGTCGCCGAGGCCTCGGGCATCACGCTGTCCGGCGCGGTGCGGGGCGGCGCGGTGAGCGAGCGGATCGACCCGGTGGAACAGGTCGCGGTGGCCTCCCGGATCCGCACCCGCGCCGTCCGCCTCGACGGCGCCTGGTGGCGCGAGTATGCGGGCCCGCTGGTGGGACACCGTGCCGCGAGCGGCGCGCCGGTCGCGCTGCTGTGGCGGCGCGGCGGGTACGAGTCGGTGCATCCCACGTCCGGGCGGCGCACCCGGGTCGGGCGGAGCAACGCCGACGAGTTCGAACCGCAGGCCGTCATGTTCTACCGGCCGCTGCCGGAGCGGCCGTTGACGCCGTGGCGGCTGTTCCGCTTCGGGCTGCGGGGCACCGGCGGCGACCTGCGCAATCTCGCGCTCGCCGGTCTGGTGACAGTCGCGGTCGGTGCCCTGGTGCCGATCGCGACGGGCCAGGTGCTCGGCGTGTTCGTACCGAACGCCGAGAAGAGCCTCATCGTCCAGGTGTCCCTGGCCGTCATGATCAGCAGCATCGTCTCCGCGGCGTTCATGCTGCTCCAGAACCTCACCGTCCTGCGGATGGAGGGGCGCATGGAGAGCACGCTCCAGCCGGCGGTCTGGGACCGTCTGCTGCGGCTGCCGACGCGCTTCTTCGCCGATCGCTCCACCGGTGAGCTGGCGAGCGCGGCAATGGGGGTCAGCGCGATCCGCCGGGTCCTCTCGGGAATCGGACCCGTCGTCCTGCAGGCCGGGTCGGTCGGCGCGATGAACGTGGTCCTGCTGCTGGTCTACAGCGTGCCCCTCGCCCTGGCCGCGCTGGCGATGCTGACCGTCATCGCCGCCGTGTTCCTCGCCCTCGGCCTGTGGGAACTGCGCTGGCAGCGGCGCCTGGTGGAACTCGGCAACAAGCTCAACAACCAGGCGTTCCAGACCCTGCGCGGCTTGCCGAAACTCCGGGTGGCCGGGGCGGAGAGCTTCGCGTACGCGTCCTGGGCCGGGGAGTTCGCGCGCAGCAGGGAGCTGCAGCAGCGGGCCGGTCACGTCAAGAACCTCACGACGGTCCTGAACTCGGTCTACCTGCCGCTCTGCACGCTCGTCATGTTCGTGCTGCTCGCGGGCCCGGCCCGGGGCAGCCTGACCGCGGGCGAGTTCCTCACCTTCAGCACCGCCGTGACGATGCTCCTGACGTCCGTCACCCAACTCACCGGCGCGCTGCTGTCGGCGGCCTCGGTGCTCCCGATGTTCGAACAGATCAAGCCGGTGCTCGACGAGGCACCGGAGGTGCGCGCGGGAAGCACGCAACCGGGTGAGCTGCGGGGGGAGATCGAGGCACGCGGCCTGTCCTTCCGTTACACCGACGACGGCCCGCTGGTCCTGGACGACGTGTCCCTGGCGATCCGCCCCGGCGAGTTCGTGGCCGTCGTCGGCCCGAGCGGCTGCGGCAAGTCGACGCTGCTCCGCCTCCTGATCGGCTTCGACGAACCGGTCTCGGGCAGTGTCCTCTACGACGGCCAGGACCTGTCGGCGCTGGACCGTTCGGCGGTGCGCCGCCAGTGCGGGGTGGTCCTGCAGAACGCCCAGCCGCTCACCGGATCGATCCTGGACTGCATCTGCGGCGCCGAGTCGTTCACGCAGGAGGAGGCGTGGGAGGCGGCAGCGATGGCGGGGCTCGCCGAGGACATCAAGCGGATGCCGATGGGCCTGCACACGATGATCTCCGGCGGCGGGGCGGTCTCCGGCGGCCAGCGCCAGCGGCTGATGATCGCCCAGGCCCTGATCCGCCGCCCCCGCGTCCTCTTCTTCGACGAGGCGACGAGCGCCCTGGACAACGAGACGCAGCGCACGGTCATCGACAGCACGCGCGCCCTGAACGCCACCCGCGTCGTGATCGCCCACCGCCTCTCCACCGTCCTGGACGCCGACCGGGTCCTCGTCATGTCGGAGGGCCGCGTCGTGCAACAGGGACCGCCCGCCCAGCTGCTGGCGGACACGGGCGGGCGGCTGCACGAACTGGTGCGGCGGCAGATTCGATAGGCCCGGGGACCCGCCCAGCAGCGGAGGCCTGGGCGGGGAGGTCGACGTACTGCGCCCGCGGTCTCCGGCCCGCCCCAACGGCGGACCGGAGACGGTGACTCACGAACTCACGAACTCACGGGCAGCAGGTCAGCACCTCAGGAGCTCGGGCAGCCGGGCACCGTCGCCTGCGACGCGTCGCGGATCAGCGCGTCGTGCGCCGCCTTCACCCGCTGCACGTCCGGCTTGACGACCTTGCGGTCGTAGGTGAGCAGGCCGTTCAACTCGCCCTCCACATCCGTGATCTGGGTGTAGACGGCGCCGTTGTTGCCCTTGCAGGCGAGCGCGCGCACCTCGTCGAGCTTGGCGATGTAGTCGTCCGTGTAGGTGGCCGGATCCACGTCGACGTAACTCTGCTGCACGGCCCACGCGTGGCCGGGCACCGCGAGGCCGAGGCCGCCGTACTCGCCGCTGACCAGGGCCCGTTTGCCGTCGGGGTGCGGCGGCAGCGCCGGGCTCGGGTAGCCGTGCTCGTCCATGATGTCGCCGGCGCCTCCGTCGGCCCCCAGGTTGAGCCCCGACATGTTGTTGACCAGCCGTGTCGGGTCCCAGGCCTTGGCCTGGTCGGCGACGCGGCCCACGTCGTACTGGCCCCAGCCCTCGTTGAAGGTGACCCACATGATGACCGAGGGGCTGCTCGCGTGCTCGTCGATCATCTGCTTCATCTCGCGCTCGTACTGGGTGCGGGCCGCCGTGTCCGGGGTGCGTCCCGCCTTCATGGCGGGCATGTCCTGCCAGACGAGGAGCCCCAGCTTGTCGGCCCAGTAGAACCAGCGGTCGGGCTCGACCTTGATGTGCTTGCGGACCGAGTTGAAGCCCATGGCCTTGTGCATCTTCAGGTCGTACGCGAGCGCCTCGTCGCTCGGCGCGGTGTGCAGGCCGTCCGGCCAGAAGCCCTGGTCGAGGGTGGCCATCAGGAAGGTGGGTTTGCCGTTGAGGACGGTGCGCGGGGTGCCGTTCACCTTCTCGACGGCGATCGAGCGCATCCCGAAGTAGCTGGTGACGCTGTCCCCGCCGACCTGGACCCTCAGGTCGTAGAGGAACGGGTCGTCCGGCGACCAGAGCCGGGGATCGGCGATCTTGAGCCGCAGCGGCTGTCCGGTGCGGCCGCTGATCTCGGCGACCTTCTTGCGGCCCTCGTACGCGGCGGCCTTGACCGGCACGCCGTCGCGCACGCCCTTGGCCTCGACGGTGACGCGCTGGCCCGGCACGTCCGGCGTGATCTTGAGGGAGTCCGCGTGGTCGGCCGTGACGGGCTCCATCCACACGGTCTGCCAGATGCCGGAGGAGGGGGTGTACCAGATGCCGCTCGGGTCCAGGCGCTGCTTGCCGACCGGCGGGTTCGCGCCGCCCTCGGCGTCCGTCGGGTCGTACACGCCGACGATCAGTTCCTGGGTGCCGCCCGGCTTCAGCGCGTCGGTGACGTCGGCGCTGAACTTGTCGTAGCCGCCCTTGTGTTCGGCTACCTTCTTGCCGTTGACGTACACCTCGGACTGCCAGTCGACGGCGCCGAAGTTCAGGTTGAGCCGCTTGCCGCTGCCGATCCGCCAGTCCTTGGGGACGGTGAAGGTGCGGCGGTACCACATGCGGTCCTCGTGCCGCTCCACGCCGGAGAGCTGGGACTCCACCGGGTAGGGGACGAGGATCTTCTCCGCGAGCTTCTTGCCGACCGGGGGCTTCTCTCCCGCGTCGGCGGCGGCGAACTGCCAGGAACCGTTGAGGTTTCGCCAGTCGGAGCGCTTCAGCTGCGGACGGGGGTACTCGCGGTGGGCGTTGCCGGGGGTGACGTCGTCGGCCCACTTGGTGCGCAGCTGGTACTCGGAGTGGTTGGGCCCGCTCGTCCAGAACTGGCCGACGGCGTCGCCGTCCGCGCCGGTCAGCCCGCCCTTGCCGTCGTACTGGATGTCGGCGAGGCCGGGGGCGTCGCCGCCCTTCTTGCCGACCACGGGTTCCTTCAGGCCGACGATCAGGCTGCGGTCGTCTGCCGGGTCGGCCTTGACCGTGCCCAGCGGCCACTTGGCGCCGCCGATGACGGCGTCGAGGTGGTCGGTGAGGGAGGCCGGCGGGGCGGTGAGCCGCTGGGCGAAGTCCAGCTTGAGGCTGCGGCCGTCCTTGAGGACGGTGGCGTCGATGGCGCCGTCATAATCGAAGTCCGCGGGGATGCGCAGGGCGGACCGCGGGACGGCCTTCTTCTCGGCGCCGGGCTGCGTCCACTTCAGGCGCAGGTTGGAGCCGCCGAAGTGCTCGAAGTACTCGACCTTGATGTCGTAGGCCTTGCCCGCCTCCAACTGCAGGGCCTGGGAGGTCTGTTCCTTGTCCCAGTCGTCCTGCCAGTGGTCGATGGCGAGCTTGCCGTCGACCCAGAGGCGGAAGCCGTTGTCACCGATCATCGAGAAGGTGGTGGCGCCGGACTTCTCGGGCACGATCCGGCCGGTCCAGCGGACGCTGGCGTCGTCGGCCTTCCCGGTGGTGGCCTTCAGGCGTGACTCCAGGTTGCCGAAGTCGATGTTCGGGTCGAGGCCGGTGGCCTTGAGCTCGTCGAAGTCGAAGGCACCGGGGGCGGACTGGGTGTAGTACTCCCCCTTGAGACCGTGGATCTCGGCCGGGTCGTCGGCGGCGGTGGCGGCGGGGACCGCGGTCAGACCCGCGACGCCGAGAGCACCTGCGAGCAGCAGGGCGAGGCGTCGGCCGAGTCGTCCGGGGCGTCTGGGATGTCGTCTGGTGCGCACGGATCCTCCTTGGTGAGGAAGGGTGGCGGCTCGTCGCTGCAGTCTGTACAACGAATCTGTACAACGTTGGAAGGAACGGCAGTTGGCATGACAGCACGCCCCCCGGCGCGCTGTCCAGGGTCACGACGAACGCCCCGGACGAACGGGGCGGCCACCGACGCAGGGAGATCAGGTGCGGGTAAGCCTCAAGGACGTCGCGGAGCACGCGGGCGTCTCCATCAAGACCGTCTCGAACGTGGTGAACAAGTATCAGCACGTCACCCCGGCGATGCGGGCCCGCGTGCAGGAGGCCATCGACGAGCTCGGCTACCGCCCGAACTTGACGGCACGTCATCTGCGGAAGGGGCGTACGGGCATCATCGCGCTCGCCGTCCCCGAGCTCGGCAACCCGTACTTCGCCGAACTCGCCGGCGCGGTCATCGACGCCGCGGCCGAGCACGACTTCACCGTCCTCCTCGACCACACCCAGGGCACCCGTGAGCAGGAGGTGCTCGTCAGCCAGGGCTTCCGGGCCCGGGTCATCGACGGCCTGATCCTCAGCCCGCTCGAGCTGGACGCGGAGGATCTGCGCGGGCGCGAGGACGACGTGCCGCTGGTGCTGCTCGGCGAGCGCCAGTACGACCTTCCCCACGACCACATCGCCATCGACAACGTCGCGGCGAGCCGCACCGCGGTGCGCCACCTCATCGGCCGCGGCCGCACCACGATCGCCTTCCTGGGCGCCCGCACGGACTCCGCGAACAGGCCCGCCCACCTGCGACTCGCCGGATGGCGCGAGGAGTTGACGTCCGCCGGGATCGCCGCACCCGAGTCCCTGGTGGGCCCGGTCGGCGGCTGGGACCGGTGGGACGGGGCGAAGGCGATGGCACGGATGCTGGACGCGGGGGTGCGGCCGGACGCGGTGTTCGCGTACAACGACCTGGTGGCGATCGGTGCGATGCGGGTACTGCACGAGCGCGGTCTTCGCGTGCCGTGGGACGTGGCGGTGGTGGGGTTCGACGACATCGCGGAGGGACAGTTCGGAGCCGTCACACTCACCACGGTGGCGCCGGACAAGCAGGCCATCGCACGTCTCTCGGTGGAGTCGCTGCTGCACAGCCTGGCGCACCCGGACGAGCCCGCAGGACGTGAACTCACCGCGGACTTCCGCCTGGTCGAGCGGGAGAGCACGCTGGGCAGACGCTGAGCGGACACCTCGCGTGCGCGGGGCCCCGCCGGTCGGCGAAGAATGCGCGGAGGGTTTACAGGCCTCTTTCAACGATGTAAAAAGCTCCCCGTAACGCCGAGTTGACCGTAAGTGCCATCTCTCCCGTGAGCGCTCTCAGTGCCGGGGCCGTGCCGTTTGGGGACTTCGATGAAGCCGACCACACTCCTCAGCCGTACCTCAGCAAGAACCCTCGTCGCCGCCGGCCTCACCGCCGGCCTCGTCTTCACTGCCGGCTGCGCGAAGTCCGAGGACGACGACTCCGGCGGCGACAGCGCCTCCTCGCAGGAGCAGAGCGATGCCGGGCAGGAGGTCTCCTCCGAGGGCGGGGGCAGCGGCAAGACCTGCGGGGTCGACGCGTACGGCGGCAAGAAGCTCGACCTGAAATCGGCCACCGTGGGCTTCTCCCAGTCCGAGAAGGAGGCCAACCCCTTCCGCATCGCGGAGACGGCCTCCATGCGGGCCGAGGCGAAGAAGCGCGGCGTCAAGCTGCTCACCGCCAACGCCCAGTCGCAGTTCTCCAAGCAGATCAGCGACGTGCAGGACCTCATCGCCAAGGGCGCCGACGTCCTCGTCATCGCCCCGCTGAACTCGGACGGCTGGGAGCCGGTGCTGCGGGCCGCCGGCGCCAAGCACATACCGATCGTCACCATCGACCGGAAGATCAACGCGACCGCCTGCAAGGACTACGTCAGCTTCATCGGCTCCGACTTCGTCACGCAGGGCGAGCGCGCCGCCGACCGCATGATCGAGGCGACGGGCGGCAAGGGAAAGATCGCGATCCTGCTCGGCGCCGCGGGCAACAACGTCACCACCGAGCGCACCAAGGGCTTCGAGCAGCGCATCAAGGAGAAGGCCCCGAACCTGAAGGTCGTCTTCAAGCAGACCGGCGAGTTCGCGCGGGAGAAGGGCCAGCAGGTCACCGAGCAGCTGATCCAGTCCAAGCCCGACATCACCGGGATCTACGCCGAGAACGACGAGATGGGCCTCGGCGCCATGAACGCGCTCAAGGGCGCGGGCAAGAAGCCCGGCGACGTGAAGATCGTGACGATCGACGGCACCAAGGGCGCCGTGCGCGGCATCGTCGACGGCTGGATCGACGGTGTCATCGAGTCCAACCCGCGCTTCGGCCCGCTCGCCTTCCAGACCCTGGACACCTTCACCAAGGGGCAGAAGGTGGCACCTGACATCGTTATCAAGGACAGCGCCTACACCAAGGACAACGCCAAGGCGGACCTGGGCAAGGCCTACTGACATGCTGTCAGTCACCGGTCTGACCAAGACGTTCCCGGGCGTGCGCGCCCTGGACGCGGTCGACTTCACGGCGCGCGCGGGCGAGGTGCACGCGCTGATCGGCGAGAACGGCGCGGGCAAGTCCACGCTCATCAAGGTCCTGACGGGGGTGTACCGGCCGGACACGGGCGACCTGACGTACGACGGCCGCCCCGTGTCGTTCTCCACCCCGCTGGAGGCGCAGCACGCGGGCATCTCCACCATCTACCAGGAGGTCAACCTCGTCCCCCTGATGAGCGTGGCCCGCAACCTCTTCCTGGGCCGCGAACCACGCGGCCGGCTCGGCCTGATCGACTTCGGGCGGATGCACCGCGAGGCCGACGAGGCGCTGCGGGGGCTCGGGGTCCGGGTCGACGTGCGCCGCCCCCTGCGCGAACTCGGCGTCGGCGCCCAGCAGATGGTGGCCCTGGCCCGTGCGGTCTCGGTGGACGCGCGCGTCGTCGTGATGGACGAGCCGACGTCCTCGCTCGAACCCCGCGAGGTGCGCACCCTGTTCGGCGTGATCCGCATGCTGCGCGAGCGCGGCATCGCGGTGATCTACGTCAGCCACCGCCTGGACGAGCTGTACGAGGTGTGCGACGCGGTCACGGTTCTGCGCGACGGCAAGGTGGTGCACACGGGCCGGCTGGCCGAGCTCGACCGGCTGCGCCTGGTGGCGCTGATGCTCGGCCGCGAGATCGAGACCGTACAGGACGAGGGGCTCACCCAGTTCACCGGAGAGCACGAGACGGACTCCGAACCAGTGTTGCGTGCCGAGGAGTTGACCGTCCGCCACCAGCTGGACAAGGTGTCCCTCACCATCCGGCCCGGAGAGGTCGTGGGCCTCGGCGGGCTGCTCGGCTCGGGCCGCAGCGAGACGGCGAAGGCCATCGCCGGCGCACTGCCTCCCGACTCCGGGCGCGTCGTCCTGGCGGGCTCGCGGATCCGCACCGGCTCCACACCGGCCGCCATCCGCGCCGGCATCAGCCTGCTCCCCGAGGACCGCAAGGCGGAGGGCATCGTCCCCGGCCTCTCGGTCCGCGAGAACATCGCGCTGGCCGCGCTGCCGCGCCTGTCCCGCTTCGGCCTGGTGCACGAGGACCGCATCGACGCGATCGTGGACACCTTCATGAAGCGGCTGCGGATCAAGGCGTCGAGCCCGCACCAGAAGGTCGGGGAGCTCTCCGGCGGCAACCAGCAGAAAGTACTTCTGGCCCGCTGGCTCGCGATGCACCCCAAAGTACTGCTGCTCGACGAACCGACCCGCGGCATCGACATCGGCGCGAAGGCCGAAGTGCAGGGCCTGATCGACGAGTTGGCGACCGATGGTCTCGGCGTCCTGCTGATCTCCTCGGACATGGAGGAACTGATCGAGGGATCGGACCGGGTCGTCGTCCTCAAGGACGGCGCGGTGGTGGAGGAACTCACCGGCACCGAGGTCACCGAGGACCGCCTGCTCCGCGCCATCGCCGCCGCACCGACCACCACCGGAGGCCGCGGTGACTGACCACTCCCCCACCGCGCTCGCCGTCCCCGCGGGACCACCGCCGGACAGCGGCACGGCCCCTCGTGACCGGGAGCGCGTGCTGCGCCTCCTGCAGGACTACGGCGTCTACCTCGGCGTCGCCGTCCTCCTCCTCGTCAACATCCTCTTCACCCCGCACTTCCTGTCCGGCGAGAACTTCCGCACCCAGGCCGTCCAGGTCGCCCCCGTCCTGGTCGTGGCCCTCGGGATGGCCCTGGCCATCGGCAGCGAGGGCGTCGACCTCTCCGTCGGCTCGGTGATGGCGCTGTCCACCTCCCTCGTCTCCCTCTACCTCGGCTACGGGATGTGGATCGCCCTGGCGGCGGCGGTGCTGGGCGGCATGGCGGTCGGCGTGGCCAACGGCTCGCTCATCGCACTCGTCGGCGTCCAGCCCATCGTCGCGACGCTCGCGCTGATGGTCGCGGGCCGGGGCCTCGCCCTGGTCCTGCTCCCCCAGCTCAAGGACGTCCGCGACCCGACCATGGCCTCGCTCGGCTCCGGCGACGTGCTCGGCATTCCCTATCTGGTGCTGATCGCGGCGGGCCTCGCGGTGCTCGTCGCCTTCGTCGTGCGCCGCACCACGTTCGGCAGGCAGCTCCTCGCCATCGGCGACAGCCGGCCCGCCGCGCTGCTCGCGGGACTGCCGGTGCGCCGCGTGCTCATCATCGTGTACGTCGTCTCCGGCGCCCTGGCCGCGCTCGCCGGCGTCCTGGCGACAGCCCGCCTGAGCGCGAGCGACCCGACGTCGCTGGGCAATCTCATGGAACTCTCCGCCATCACCGCGGTGGTGGTCGGCGGCACACCGCTGAGCGGCGGGCGCGTGCGGATCGGCGGCACGGTGGCGGGCGCCGTCCTGATCCAGCTGCTCACGGCCACCCTCATCAAGCACGACCTGCCGCCGTCGTGGACACAGATCGCCCAGGCCGTGGTGATCGTCCTCGCGGTCTACGCGGCACGCGAGAGGGGCAAGCGATGACCACCGACACGAGGAGTCCGGCGGACCCCATGAGCAAGGTCGCCGAGGAAGAGCCGGCCGCGGGGCCCTCCCGGTCCGAGCGGCTCAGCGCGCTGGCCCAGCAGCACGGCGCACTGGTCACCCTGCTGGTCGCGGTGGTCGCCGCGTCGATCGGCTTCGACACGTTCCTGACCGGTGACAACCTGCAGAACATGGCGGTGTCCTCCGCGTTCCTCGCGGTGGTCGCCCTCGGCATGACCTTCGTCATCGTCACCGGCGGCATCGACCTCTCCGTGGGCTCGCTGTTCGCGCTCGGCGGGGTGCTCGCCGCGTGGGGGTCCCAGTACGGCACGGCCGTGGCGCTGCTCCTGCCGCTCGCCGTGTGCGGGCTCATCGGCCTGGTCAACGGGCTGCTGATCGCCCGCTCCCGGCTCGCGCCGTTCATCGTGACGCTCGCGGCGATGCTGGGTGCGCGCGGCATCCTGCTGTCGGTCACGGACGAGGGTTCCACGACGTACCTCGTCGACAAGGACTCGTTCTTCGCGACGCTCGGCCAGGGCAAGGTGCTCGGCATCGGCGCCCCGGTGTGGATCACGGTCGCCCTGTTCGTCGCGGGCGCGGTGGTGCTGCGCCGCACCCGGTTCGGCCAGTACGTGTACGCGGTCGGCGGCAACGAGGACGCGGCGGCGCTGATGGGCGCGCCGGTGGCCCGTACGAAGATCGCCGTCTACACGGTGTCGGGGCTCTGCGCCGGGCTCGCCGGGGCGCTCAACGCGGCCTGGCTGGTCTCCGGGGTGACGATCCTCGGCTCCGGCATGGAGCTGGAGGCGATCTCCGCGGTCGTCATCGGCGGCACGCTGCTCACCGGCGGGTTCGGCTTCATCAGCGGGTCGCTGGTCGGTGTGCTGCTCCTGAAGGTGATCCAGAACGTCATCAACCAGATCGGCTCGCTCGACTCGGCCTACCAGCAGGTGGTCAGTGGCGCATTCCTCGCGGTGGTGGTGATCGCGCAGACGTGGCTGGGGCGCAGGCGCCGGGTGCTGTGAGCGGCGCCTGCCCCGCGGCGGCCGCTCAGAGGGGCACGATCTGCCCCTTGCCCAGCGCGATCACCCCGCCGGGCGACACCGTGTAGAGCTCCTCGTCCCGCTCCGGGTTGACGCCGATGGTGGCGCCCGGCGGCACGTCGACGTTCTTGTCGAGGACGGCGCCGCGCACCACGGCTCCCCGCCCGATGCGGACGTTGTCGTGCAGCACGGAACCCTGGACGACCGCGCCCTCCTCGACGGTCACGCCGGGTGAGAGGACGGAGCGGGTGACCTGGCCGCGGATGACGCTGCCGGGGCTGACGATCGACTCGCCCGCGATGCCGCCCGCGCAGAACTTGGCGGGCGGCAGGCCGCCGGAGTACGTGTAGATGGGCCAGCGGCGGTTGTCCAGGTTGAAGACGGGATGGTCGGAGATCAGGTCCATGTGGGCTTCGTAGTACGAGTCGAGGGTGCCGACGTCACGCCAGTAGCCGTGGTCGCGCGGGGTCTCGCCGGGGACGTGGTTGCCGTCGAAGTCGTACACCTGGGCCATGCCGCGCCCGGTCAGCAGCGGCAGGATCGAGCCGCCCATGTCGTGCGCCGAGTCCTCGTCCTCGGCGTCCTGCTGGAGGGCGTCGAGGAGGGTCTTGGTGGTGAAGAGGTAGTTGCCCATGGAGGCGTAGACCTGGTTCGGGGCGCCGGGCAGGCCCGGCGGATCGGTCGGTTTCTCCAGGAAGCGCTCGACCTTCGTCCCGTCGCGGGCGGGCGTGATGATGCCGAACGAGGACGCCTCCGCGCGCGGCACCCGGATCCCTGCGACGGTCACCGCGGCACCGTTCTCGATGTGCTGCTGGAGCATCTGGCGCGGGTCCATGCGGTAGACGTGGTCGGCGCCGAACACCGCGATGTAGTCGGGCTGTTCGTCATGGACGAGGTTGAGGGACTGCAGGATGGCGTCGGCGCTGCCCAGGTACCAGCGCGGGCCCAGGCGCTGCTGGGCGGGCACGGGCGTGACGTAGTTGCCCAGCAGGCTCGACATGCGCCAGGTCTTGGACACATGGCGGTCCAGCGAGTGCGACTTGTACTGCGTCAGGACGCAGATGCGCAGGATGTCGGCGTTGACGAGGTTGGAGAGCACGAAGTCGACGAGGCGGTAGGTGCCGCCGAACGTGACCGCTGGTTTGGCCCGGTCGGCGGTGAGCGGCATCAGCCGCTTCCCCTCCCCGCCGGCGAGCACGATTCCGAGCACCGAGGGTCCACCGCGCATACCGGCCTCCTACTTGTCGGCTATCTGTCGGCGTGCAGGATCTCCTCGTACACCTCGACCGTGCGCCGGGCGACCGTGTCCCAGCCGAACTCCCTGAGGGCCCGGTGGCGCCCGGCCGCGCCCATGGCCCCGGCCCGTTCGGGGTCGGTGGCCAGCCTGTTGAGGAGCAGCCCGAGGTCGTGCTCGAAGTCCTCTGGGTCGCTCTCCCGGTACGGGACGAGGAGCCCCGTCGTGCCGTCGCTGACCACTTCGGGGATGCCGCCGATCCGTGAGGCGACGACAGCGGTGCCGCACGCCATCGCCTCCAGGTTGACGATGCCCAGCGGCTCGTAGACGGAGGGGCACACGAACACGGCAGCGTGGGTGAGGAGTTGGACGATCTCGGGGCGCGGCAGCATCTCGGGGATCCACTGGACGCCCGCGCGGGTCCGGCTCAGCTCCTCGAAGAGCGTGCGGAACTCTCTGTCGATCTCGGGGGTGTCGGGGGCTCCCGCGCACAGGACGAGCTGGACGTCTCGGTCCAACCGCCGTGCGGCGCGCAGCAGATGGGGTACGCCCTTCTGCCGGGTGATGCGGCCGACGAAGAGGACGTAGGGCCGGCCGAGGTCGATGCCGAGCCGGTCAAGGACGTCGGTCTCGGGGTCGGGCCGGTACAGCTCCGTGTCGATGCCGTTGTGCACGACGTGGACCTTGGCCGGGTCGACGGCCGGATAGCAGGCGAGGATGTCCTCGCGCATCGCCCCGGACACCGCGACGACCGCGTCGGCGGCCTCGGCCGCGGTGCGCTCCGCCCAGCTCGACAGGGCGTATCCGCCGCCCAGTTGCTCGGCCTTCCAGGGGCGCAGCGGCTCCAGGGAGTGCGCGGTCATGACGTGCGGTACGCCGTGCAGGAGCTTGCCGATGTGGCCGGCGAGGCCGGCGTACCAGGTGTGGGAGTGGATCACCTCGCACCCGGTGAGGGCCGCCGCCATGGACAGGTCGACGGAGAAGGTCCGCAGCGCGTCGTTGGCGCCGTCCAGCGCGGGCCATGCGCCGTGGCGCACCAGGCCGTCCGCCGCGCCCTGTCCCCAGCAGTGCACGTCGAGGTCGGTGAGGGAGCGCAACTCCCGTGCGAGGAACTCGACATGGACGCCGGCTCCGCCGTAGACGTCCGGTGGATACTCCCGGGTGAGCAGCCCCACCTTCACGTAGCACCCTCCGTCGTCCGTCCGATGCCGGCCGCGCCACCTCATGGTCACCCAGACGGCGCCTCGGGGGAAGACCGCTGCGGCGGGCGCTCGAAGCAGCAGTCGCCGCACAGCCCGCCGCCGGGGCAGCGGTAGTAGAGGCAGCAGCTGCGGCGCCGGAAGGCCGTGCCGCGCAGGGTGCCGGTGTCGCGCAGGCCGGGGTGGCCGAAGAGTTCGGCGGCCAGGCCGAGGGCCCGTTCGCCGGCCTCCGTGCGCCCCGATCGTCCTGCCCAGCCGTGCAGTTCACGGGCGGCGCCGGCGAGCGCGGAGCCCGCGTTGCCCCGCAGCAGCGCGGCGGACACCCGGTGGCGGGCGCGCAACGCCTCGGAGAGCGGCGCCAGATGGCCGTCCAGCACGACCTCCCGTACGGTCGCCGCGTCGCCCGGCAGCGTGCGTACGCCGGTCAGCCACAGGTCGTCGGGCGAGGTGCCGTCGGCGTCCCAGTGCAGCAGGGCGGGGTCGAGGTCGGGCACGCGGCCGTAGAGTGCGGCGGAGCCGAGCGCCACGGACCAGAGCCGGGCGGCGAGCCCCAGCTGGGCCACGGACACGGCGATGCGGTCCTCCGGGGCGCCGAGCCGACCTGCGACCTTCGCCACGCGGAAACCGATCGGATCACCGGGTTCCGGTGCCGCGTACACCTCGGAGAGGGGCCGGGCGCCGCGGGGCGGCGGGTCCGCGCGCAGGGCGAAGAATCCGCCGACGGAGCCGAGTTCTGCCAGGTCGATGAGGGTGGTCACGACAGAAGTACAGCAAGTCGCGGCGCGCCGGCCGACCCTGGGGTGCCCTAAGGGGTCACTCTCCGCGCCCGATTGGTAACCCCTCTTGGGGAGGACATCGCCAAGGTCGTACTCCATCGGTAGTAGGACCGATTGCCTGCTCAGGTACGACGACGCGGAGGCATTTCGGCGTCATCGTTGTCATCATGGAAGCAGACCGATCGCCGGTCCGGGATCACCGGACGCACCGCACCCAGCGGAGCACCTCATGAGTGCTTTGGCACTGTCCGTGCTGCTCTCCCTCGTCTCAGCCGTGGCCTACGCGGGCGGGGCGATCCTGCAGGAGCGCGTGGCGGCGACGACACCGGGGCAGGGATACGCACCGATGCGCCGCGGCGCCTGGTGGATCGCGATCGCCCTGAACGGCCTCGGCGCCCTCCTGCACGTGGTCGCGCTCGCCTACGGCCCCCTGAGCGTGGTCCAGCCGCTCGGCGCGCTGACCATCGTCTTCGCCCTGCCCATGGCGGCCGTGTTCGTCGGGCGCCGGGCCGGGGCCACCGCCTGGCGCGGCGCGCTCATGGCGACGGTGGGCCTCGCCGGACTCCTCTCGCTCACCTCGTCGTCGGACTCCCAGACCCTGACCGGTCCCGAGCGCCTCGTGCTCGGCCTCATCACGGGCGGCGGCGTGCTCGCCCTGATGGTGGCGGCGCACGCCGCGCACCGGCACCCGGTGGTGCGCAGCGTGCTCCTGGCGTGCGCGGCCGGTGCGGCCTTCGGCATCGCCTCGGTGTTCACGAAGACGGTGGCGGTGGACTGGGACCGCGAGGTCGCGCTCGTCGAGCAGCTGCCGAGTCTCGGCGTGATCGCGGTCCTCGCGGCGGCCGGTGTGCTGCTCTCGCAGGCCTCCTACCGGGGCGCGGGCCTCGCGGCGCCGCTGTCGACGGTGACCGTCGTGAATCCGGTGGTCGCGGCGGCGGTCGGCCTGACCCTCTTCGGAGAATCCTTCCGGCACGGCGCCACGGGCACCGTGCTGGCCCTGGGCTGTGGCGTCGTCGCCGCCTGCGGTCTGATCCTGCTGACCACGGAGCGGATCGCCCGCGAGACGTCGACGGCCACCACGACCGTGGCCGAGGGGCGTCCGGCCACGCACGGCGGCCCGTCCGCGCGTCCTGCGGGGCCTGTGGCGGCCTCCGACGCGACGGACGGGCCCGGGGCCCGTCCCGCCGCCGACGCGCTCCCCGCGGTGCCGTCACAGCAGCCGACCGCGACGCACCACCGGGTCCGGCCGCGGCAGCGGCGGCGCGAGCGCATCGGCTCCTGACCCGCGTGAGCCGCGGTGAGGCGCCCCCGCCGGATCGGTGAGGGCGCCGTCGTCAGATCCGCGTCAGATCCGCACCCCGCGTGCCCGCAGATACGCCAGCGGATCGACGTCGGAGCCGAAGCCGGGCCCGGTGCGGACCTCGAAGTGCAGATGCGGGCCCGTGCTGTTCCCGGTGGACCCGGACCGGGCGATGCGCTGTCCGGCGACGACCTGCTGCCCGGCCTTCACGGAGAGCGCCGACAGGTGACCGTACTGGCTGTACTTGCCGTCGGCGTGCCGGATGACCACCTCGTAGCCGTAGCTGCCGCCCCAGCCGGCGGAGACGACGCGGCCCGCGGCGACGGACTTCACGGAGGTGCCCGTGGCCACGGGGAAGTCGACGCCCGTGTGGTAGCCCTTCGACCAGGAACCGCCCGCCGCCCGGTAGGGCGTGCTGGGCGAGGCCGCGACGGGGGCGAAGGCGCCGGGCGAGGCCTTCTTCTCCGCCTGTGGCTTCGTGGCCTGCTGGGGCCGCGGGTTCTCGCGCTTCTTCTCGGCGGCCGCCGCAGCCTTCCTCTCGGCCGCCTTCCTCTCGGCCGCCTTCCTCTCGGCCGCCCGCTTCTCGGCCGCCCGCTTCTCCGCGGCACGCTTCTCGGCCGCCTGCTGCCGGGCCCGCTCGTCGACGCGGTCCTGCGTCCGCTCCTTGCCCCGGTCGGCGGGCCGTTCCTTGGTGGCGCCCCGCCCGTGGACCGAGAGCCGCTGGCCCGGCGTGATCAGGTCGGGGTCGTCGCCGATGACGCGCCGGTTGGTGTCGTAGAGCCGCTCCCAGCCGCCCCGGACGCGGCGTTCGTCCGCGATGCCGGAGAGGGTGTCGCCGCGGACGACCGTGTACATCTCGGCGGTGCCCGCGGCGGACTGCGGGGTCACCTCGGGCTTGACGTCCTTGACGTCGCGCCCCGGCCGTTCGGGCTTGGCAGGCGCCTTGGCCGGGGTGACGTCGGGCGTGCCGCCGCCCCTGGCGAGTCCGGCCTTCGCCGCGCAGACCGGCCAGGCCCCGGGGCCCTGCGCGTCGAGGACCTTCTCGGCGACGGCGATCTGCTGGTCCTTCGAGGCCCGGTCGGCGCGCGGGGCGTAGGCCGTGCCGCCGTACGCCTCCCAGGTCGACTGCTTGAACTGGAGGCCGCCGTAGAAGCCGTTGCCGGTGTTGATGCTCCAGTTGCTGGTGGACTCGCAGGCCGCCACCTTGTTCCAGGTGTCGACGTCGGCGGCGCCCGCGGTGCCCGCGACGGTCAGCGGGAGCGCCATGCCCGCGCCGCCCGCCGTGACGGTCAGCGACGCGCGGTTGATGCGGTTCGGCTGATATCGGCGGTGCCGACCCCGAACGGCCATGGGAGCCCCCTCAGACGCACGTCATCACGGATTGCACACAGCGGTCACACGACAAGGCCGCAAGCTAGCCGGTCCGACCGATCCGTGACAAGAGCCCCGCGCATGGGGGACGTTGAATATGTCAGTGCCTCAAGTGCTCCTTCAGCCACCGCAGTTGGACTCCCTGCTGGTAGGGCCCGCCGCCCTCGTGCTCGTTGAAGGCGTACACCTCCATCGAACGCTCGCTCCCTGCATACGCGTTGAAGGCAGCGAACACGGTGGAGGGCGGGCAGACCATGTCCGCCAGGGCCGTGGAGAAGAGGGCAGGCGCACGCCCGCGCGCGGCGAAGTGCACGCCGTCGAAGTACGACAGGGTCCGAAAGACGCGCTCCTCGCCGTCCCTGCGCGCCTTCAGGTAGTTGGCGATCTCGGCGTAGGGCAGCCGGTCCGTGAGGGTCGTGGCACGCGCGAAGTGGCAGAGGAAGGGCACGTCGGGCGCGATGGCGGCCAGGTCGGGGACGAGCCCGCCGACCGCGAGGGTGAGGCCGCCGCCCTGGCTGACCCCGAGCGCCGCGACCCGCGCCGCGTCCACCAGCGGATGGGCGCGGACCGCCTCGACGGCCCGCACCGCGTCGACGTACAGGCGCCGGTAGTAGTAGTCGTGCGGGTCCTCGATGCCACGGGTCATGAACCCGGGGTGCGCGGGCCCGCTGCCCACGGGGTCCGGGGTGTCGCCCTGCGCCCACCCGGCGCTGCCCTGCCCCCGGGTGTCCATCACGAAGTGCGCGAACCCGGCCGCGGCCCACAGCAGGTGCATGTGGGGCAGCCCGCGTCCGCCTCCGTAGCCCATGTACTCGACGACCGCGGGCAGCGGCCCCGCCGCTTCGGCGTCCGCGGGCAGAACCAGCCATCCCTTGACGTCCTGCCCGCCGAACCCGGCGTACGTGACGTCCAGGACCCGCACGCCCGTCAGGGGCAGGTCCACCGGCTCGAACCGCGCGTCGAGTCCGTGTTCGCGGGCCTCCGACAGCGTCTTCTCCCAGAAGGCGTCGAAGTCCTCGGGCTCGGGCACGTCGGGCCGGTACTGGCGCAGTTCGTCGAGGGGCAGGTCGAATTGGGCCACGAGGCGGCTCCTCCTTCGTACGGGAACGTAGGAGGTCACGCTATGCCAGCCGATCTTCGGCCGACAGGGAGTTGTCCCGGCCGGGATCGCCGGACGGCCGGCGGCCCACCGAGGGGGCAGGGCGTGGACCCGGGGCCCACGCCCTCGACGTCGGAGATCGACCCCGCGAGGAGACCGATCCCGTCAGCGGAGCGGCCCCGGCTGGGGCTCGGGCGCCGGGTCGGGGCCCGGCGGCTGGGGAATCGGGGACGGCGGCGGGTCCGGGCTGGGCCGGGGCTCGGGGCGCGGCACGGGGTCCGGATCCGGGAAGGGCCGCTCCGGCTCCGGCGGCGGCACGGGATCAGGGTCCGGGAAGGGCCTGACCGGCCCCGGCGTCGGCGCGGGATCTGGGAACGGTTGAGTCATTGCACTCCTCCAGCAGTGGTACGCCAGCGGCTCCTCCCCGCGTACCCGACAACCCCGGAGCCAAGCCTTCCACGGTTCCGTGTGCCCTGCCCGTGGCGGGCACCCGAAGGGCGGGCGCTACCTCGCCGCCAGCGCGGCGGCCGCCGCGAGCCCAGGTCGGGGGCTGGCGAGCACCGGCACCCGGACCTCGGCAACGAGCTCTTGAGCCCCCGCCATGGAGGCCTGTGCCAGCACGATGGCGTCGACGTCGCGCACCGCGCGCACGGCCCTGGCCACGCCCTGCGCGTACCCCTCGACGTCGCCCGCCTCGAACAGCGCCCACACCTCGTCGTCGACGACCTCGGCCCGCACCGACACGTCGCGCCCGGCCCGCCGGGCCTCCTCCCGGACGAGCTCAGAGGTCGGCCCGACGGTGGAGGCGACGGCGGCGAGCACGACGACCCGGGAGCCCGAGGCGACGGCCTCGGCCACCATCGGCCGGTCGACGCGGAGCACGGGAACCCCGACGCCCGCACCGACGTCCTCCGCCACTCCCCCGATGGTGGAGCAGGTGCAGAGCACGGCAGTGGCACCGTCACCGGCGGCCCGCACCAGGGCGGAGCGCACGGCGGGCGCGACCGCGTCCGTCCCCTCGCGCCGGGCGCGCGCCAGGAGTTCCTCCTCGACGTGGTGCCGCAGCTCAAGTCCCGGATGGTCCGCGTCCCGCAGGCCGTCGAAGACGGGCACGTGGACGGGTGAGGTGTGCAGGAGCGCCAGCGTCACCACGCCGAAGGGTCCTTCTCGACCTTGTCCAGCGCGGCCCGCAGCAGTTCCTCGGAGGCGGGCGGCGCCTGCTCGGGGTGCCGCTCCGCCCACGTGACGACGTACGGGCACAGGGGCGCGACGGCCACGCCCTCCCGGGCCGCGAGGGCGTACAGCTCACCGGCGAGGCGGCCCGCGATGCCCTTGCCCTCGTGGGCGGAGTCCACCTCGGTGTGCACCGGCACGAGTGCCGCCTCCGGAGCGTCCAGCGTGAAGTACACGATGTGCCCGACGACTTCACCGCCCTCGGCTCCACCGTCCGCACCGTCGCCGGCCTCGACGGCTTCGAGTACTCCCCGGGCCCGATCGTCACGGATGTCGATACCGCTCATCGTCACTCCTCACCACGCGGTGCCGAGCCCGGTCGTGGGGGTGGTCAGGCGGGAACCCGGCGGCTCGACGGGTTGCGCACCATGTCCGGGGCGCCCGGCACGGGCTCCGCCGGGTCGTCCCCGAGAGCCACCGCGCGATTGCCCTCGTCGACGTGCACGACCCTCGGCCGCAGCGCCCGCGCCTCGGCGTCCTCGACCTGGGCGTAGCTGATGATGATCACCTTATCGCCGGGGTGGACCAGGTGCGCGGCCGCACCGTTGATCCCGATCACACCGCTGCCCCGCTCGCCCTCGATCGTGTACGTCTCCAGGCGGGCGCCGTTGGTGACGTCGACGATGTGGACGAGCTCGCCGGGCAGCAGGTCGGCGGCGTCGAGAAGGTCCGCGTCGATGGTGACGGACCCGACGTAGTGCAGGTCGGCCTGGGTCACCGTGGCGCGATGAATCTTGGACTTGAACATGGTTCGAAACATGATCAACTATCCATTCATGCAGGTAGGGCGCATGGCGTCCTAGAGAAGGGCCAGCAAGGCGCCGGCATGAGTCCCCGGGTCGACCTCGGGGCTCGTGCAGGAAGAGTCTCACGGCGGGAACGGCCCTCGCACGTGGCATGGGCCGTTTCTTCAAGAACGGCTCTTTCCGATGACCGCCGCGGCCGACCACTGACCTGTGCTCTGCGCGTACACCTGCTCGTGCGAGCGGGCAATGCCGAGGAAACCAGGTCGACCCGGCGAACGTTCGCCCGGGTCGGGGCCAGACTCCAGTCCGCCAGACCCTTGTTCGCATTTGACTTTCAGTTCGAATAATTTTGAGCACACGCTACCCACATTGAATGTTTAGGAAACAATTTTGAATTTTTCCCCCTGATTGGGCAGCACATAAAACATGTCCCGAAATTTCCTGTCACGCATCAGGGAATGGCTCCACCGCCTCGCCTGTGGAGCCGTGCATTGCGCGTGGAAAGCGGCCGGAGAGCTGGGGCGCGTCACAGCGTCCCGGCCGGCGCGATTCCGGTTCGCGCAACTCGGAGACGGAGCCTGCCTCGCCTTTCCACCGGGAGCCATCTTCGGCGAACAGTGCATCGTCATCGGGGCTGACACCTTGGTGGGGGTCGAGGTCAGCATCTCGGCCGGGTTCCTGCCCGGACAGGATCTGGGCACGGAACCCATCATCGAGATCGGCCGGAGGTGCTCCGTCGGCCGGGGCTCCCACATCGTGGGCCATCGCTCGGTACGGATCGGCGACGACGTGTTCATCGCCCCGTACACGTACATCACCGACCAGAACCACACCTTCGACGACCCTGACCGGCCGATCGGCATTCAGCAGCCGGTCAACCATCCGGTGTCCATCGGCGACGGCTGCTGGCTGGGCACAGGCGCCATCGTCCTGCCAGGCACCCAGCTGGGCCGCAACGTCGTGGTGGCGGGGGGAGCCGTCGTTCGCGGCACCTTCCCCGACCACTGCGTCGTCGCCGGAGTCCCCGCCCGCGTCATCCGCAGGTACACCCCCGGCCACGGGTGGCAGCCACCGTCCGCAACCCGAAGGAAGGCAGTATGAAGAAGCCACCGGAAGGCGACATCGCCATCATGATCGTCGGCGATTCCATCAGCCACGGCAGCAGCGGTGACTGGACCTGGCGCTACTTCTTCTGGAAACACCTCAAGAACCACGGGGTCAGCGTGGACCTCGTCGGGCCGAAGGCCACTCTGGACAACATCCGTACGGCCGAGGTCGGCGACGACGACGACACCTATGCCGATCCCGAGTTCGACCGGGACCACGACGCGCAGTGGGGCCGTCCCTATCTCACCGAGAAGGACGAGATTCACGCCAAGGTCACCGAGTACGAGCCGGCGTATCTGCTGGCGCTTCTCGGCATCAACGACCTCTTCTGGTACGGCGTTCGGCCGCAGCAATTCGCCGACAACCTGAGGGAGTTCATCCAGAACGCGCGCCGGGCGGCGCCGGAGGTCCGCATCATCGTGGGCACCGTGATGGAGACCCGGAAGGCACTGGACGAACCGGACTTCGCCGCCCTGGTCGAAGCCACCAACGAGCGGATCCGGGCAGTGGCGGCCGAGGAAGATGTCGACGTCGCCGACACCGCTGCCGAGTTCAGGGCCGACGAGCACACCTGGGACGGTACCCACCCCAACCCCAACGGCGAACTGCGCATCGCCGCGGCCTTCGCCGACCGGCTCTCCCAGTCGCATGGTCTCGGAGCCACCTACTCCCGCCCCTACCCCGTCCTCGACGGGGTCGATCCCCGCGCCAAACGGCCCGTCGACTGACCCGAGGACCGGCTCGTCCGGTATTCGCCTCCCGTACTCGTCGAGTTGATTGACGTCGACTCGTACGGCGATGCGATGTTTCTCTTCCTGCGCGGCGCATGAGACGGGTAGACCGATGCATCTTGCCTTTCGAATGGATGTGACCCGGCGAGAGCAGATCGCGCGACGTGTGCGATCTCTCACGGAATCGCGCCTGTTATCCGCCTTGACGATGACAGTCATCCTCGCGAATTCCGGCCTCCTCGGCCTGGAGACATACTCGGGAATGAGCGAGCGGTGGCACGCCTCACTGCGTGCCGTGGAGCTCGCTTTTCTCGCCTTCTTCACGCTTGAGGTTGTTCTCCGGGCGCTGGCACACGCCGACCACCCCAAGGAGTTCTTTCGTGAGCCCTGGAACATCTTCGACGCAGTCCTGATCCTCTGCGCCCTCGTTCCGGCAGTTGGCGCCAACACCACGCTGCTGCGTGTCCTGCGACTGCTCAGGATCCTGCGAGCGGCCCGGTTCCTTCCACAGATCCGCATCATCCTCACCGCGTTGGTGAAGAGCGCGGCCGGTGCGGCCGGTTTCCTCGCCGTCGGCCTCATGGTGCTCTACATCTACGCGATGGTGGGGTGGATGTGCTTCGCCCGTGCCGATCCGGCGCACTACGGGTCGATCGGGCGAGCGGCACTCACGCTGTTCATCCTCATGACGCTCGACGACCTCGGACAAGCGGTTCGTTCAGGACTCGAAATCTCTCCATGGTCGTTCCTGTACTACGCCTCCTACGTACTGCTGAGCTCCTTCATGCTGGTCAATCTGTTGATCGGCGTGGTCGTCAATTCGCTCGAAGAGGCTCGTGAAGCGGAGAATGCGGCGGAGTCCGCCGGAGCGGGGAACACGGAGTCCGAGAACACGGCGTCCGAGAACACGGCAGGAGTACTCCCTGAATCGCCGCGACTGTCAGATACCTCCGACCAACCTCCAGACCCGACGAGCGTTCAGGACCGTTTCGCGACAGCCCGCCGAGCCCTGGACGATGCCGAGCGCCTCTCCCTGGGAGCGTTGACGCACCAGTCGAAGGGACCCCGCTCCGAGCGCTGATCCGGGGAAGCGTCCTCATGGGCCAGGGGTTGACTGCCGTACAGGGACACCACCCGCGCTCCGACGCACCCGCCGCCTGCGTGGTGGTGGAGGACGCCGGGCCGGCGTCCTCCACGACAAGCGCCAACTGCCCGTACTCATCAACGAGCGGTAGCCGTCCGCCCTTGCGGCAAACCGCTCACGGAGTCAGCGGGGGCGCCTCCTCCCGCGCGCGGAGGCACGGCGGTCGGCCCGGGCCTGTGCCGCGGCCCGGGTGGGGGGTGGCGAGGCGGGGGTTTCGAGGAACGCGGCAAGGCTCGCGACGGTGGGGTGGCGGAAGAGGTCGACCATCGAGAACTCGCGGTTCAGGGCCGTTTCCAGGAGGTTGTGCACGCGCGCGAGGTGCAGGGAGTGCCCGCCGAGGTCGAAGAAGTTGTCGTGCGGGCCCACGCGGTCGAGGTGGAGGATGTCGCACCACGTACGGACGACGAGTTCCTGGGTGGGCCCCGCCGGTGCGGCGCCGCCCGAGGACGCGTCGTTCCCGGCGTCGACCGGGATGCAGGTGGTCGGGTGGCCGTAGCGGTCGGGAAGGGTGGCCGGCGGCTGATCGGACGGCGTGGCGGTGTGCGCGCTCAGGCGGTGCACCAGGCGTGCGGGCGCGTCGACCCGGCCGCGGATGAACGGCTTGGACGCGTCGAGTCCGATCAGTACGTGGGAGCGGTCGTGACGCAGGGCGTGGAGGAAGGCACGCAGTCCCTCGCCGCGGCCGATGGGGTGGTAGCCGCGGGCCCGGCTGGGTTCGGTGAGGTGGTGGCCCCGGCTCATGCCGGTCTCCTCCCACAGGCTCCAGGCGAGGCTGCGGACACGGCGGTCCGCGCTGCCGTGCGCCCGCGCGTCCAGATGTGCGTTGGCGGCCGCGTACGCGCTCGCCAGCGCCGCGCCCAGCGCGCCGTTGACGGAGGAGAAGCCGATGAGAACCGCTTCCGGGCTGTCGGTGAGACAGTCGAGGAGGACCTGCGTGCCGGTGGTCTTGGGCGCGAGGACCTCGGCGAGGTCGTCGACGCTCTGAGTGAGAAACGGCTGTTGCCGGAAGGTTCCCGCGAGATGGAGGACCGCGCAGGGCTCCTGTGACCACCGTGCGCGGGCCAGCTCCACGGCGGCGCGCGTCTGGTCGGCGTCGCACACGTCGGCGGCGACGTAGAGGACGTCGTCGCTGCGGGCCTTGAGGGCTCTGAGTGTCTCCGTACGGGACCGGGCCACGAGGTCGTCGGGCGTCGCGGAGTCGGAAGGCAGCCCCGCGGAGTCCGCGGGAAGGCCGGACGATTCGTCAGGAAGCGGGGTGCGGCCGAGGATGAGCAGCCGTGCGTCGTAGGCGTCGAGCAGGTGGGCGCAGATCTCGGCGCCCAGGCCGCCCAGCCCCCCGGTGACGACGTACAGACCTCCGTGCCGCAGGGGCGAGCCGGTCCCGGCAGGGGATTTCGGCAGCTGGGCCAGGCGCGGGGTGAGACGGCGCCCGTCCCGTACGGCGGCTTCCGACTCGCCGGGGCGGGCGGCGAGTTCGGCCAGCAGGTGCGCGAGGTCCGCGTCGGGGCTGCCGTCACCGGGCAGGTCGAGGTGGGAACCCGTGAGCCAGGGGATCTCCTGGACGAGGCTGCTGAAGAGCGCGAGGCGGGCCGCCCGGTCGCGGTCGGGGCGGTCGCCCGGCACCGCGTGCTGGGTGTGGCGTCCGGCGACGCGCAGGGTGACCCCGCCGTCGGTGCCGTCCTCCTCGCGGCGGGCGGCGAGGGCCTGCACCAGGTGGATCAGGGCGGCGGTGCCGGCGGGGACGGGCGTGGGCGGACCGGCGGGGTCCTGCGCCGCGTAGGTGGTGAGGTCCACGATCTCGCCGGGGACGAGTCCGTCGGCGGCGAGGGCGGCGAACAGCCGGTCGTGGTCGTCCCGGTGGTCGGGGCGTATGCGGTAGTGGCCGTGGGCGAGCCGGGTGTGCTCCTCGCCCGGGTCGACGCGGGCGGCGGGACGCCCGTCCTCGGCGAGCCGGGCCAACAGCGCGTCGGCGAGGCCGAGTCGGTCCGCGAGGACCAGGACCGTGGTGCGGGAGAAGGGTCCTTGCTGCGGACGGGCGGGACGCCAGCGCCGTTCGTAGAACCAGTTGGGCAGGGTCCGCTCGTTGCCCAGGGCGAGGTCGGTGGTGCGGATCAGCTCGCTGAACGCGCCCGTGTGGAAGCCGTCGCGCAGCCGGGAACGCTGGATCTTGCCGATCTCCGTCTTGGGGATGTCCTCGCGGGCCACGGGCAGGACGTGGCTGGGGTTGAGGCCCGTGCGCCGCACAAGGTGGGCGCGGATGTCCCGGATGCTGTCGGCGAGGCCGGCCGGGCCGCCCCGCAGGTGGACGAAGAGGACGAGCGTGTCGGTGGTGGCGCCGGGGTCGCGGACCGCGCACGCCGCGGTGAAGGAGTTCTCGACGCTGTCGAGTTCCTCCACCACGGACTCGATCTCGTGGCAGTAGTGGTTGACGCCGTTGATGATGAGGACGTCTTTGGCGCGGCCGGTGATGGTGAGGGCGCCGTCTCGCAGGACGCCCAGGTCGCCCGTGTCGAACCAGCCGTCGGACGTGAACGCGGCCGCGTTGGCGTCCGGGTTGTCGTGGTAGCCGGAGGTGACGGTCGGCCCCTTGACCAGCAGGCGTCCCGGCACGCCCTCGGCCAGGGTGGTGTCGTGCTCGTCGACGATGCGCAGGGTGGTGCCGGGCAGCGGGCGGCCGACCTCGGTGAAGGAGGCGTCGTCACTGGTGGTGTCGAGGGTGAAGGCGTCGGAGTACGTGACGGCCGACGACGTCTCGGACATGCCCCAGGAGGGGCGCATCGCGGTGGCGGGAAGGCCGAAGGGCGCCAGCGCGGACAGGAACCGCCGGGCGACGCGGGGCATGATGGCTTCGCCGGCGTTCTGGATGAAGCGCAGGCACGACAGGTCCCAGCCCGCGTCGGCGGCATCCGCGACACGGTCGTTGACGAGTCCGAAGGCGAAGTTGGGTGCCCAGGTCAGCGTCACCCGGTGGGCGTCGACCGCCTCCAGCCAGCGCAGCGGCTCCTGCAGGATCCACGCGGTGGGGGCGTGGATCTGGCGGCAGCCGAGGTAGACGTCCCGGACGTGGAACATCACGATGCCCCCGACGTGGTCCAGGGGCATCCAGTTGAAGGACACCTCCCCCGCGCCGAATCCGTTGGCGGCGCCGGTGGCCGCGGAGCGGGCGAGCACGTTGCGGTGGCGCAGCGCGACGGCCTTCGGGGCGCCGGTGCTGCCCGAGGTCAGCAGCAGCAGCGCCACGTCGTCGGGGCCGACCGGGTGCGGGGCGCCCGGGTCGGCGGCACGGAGTTCGTCCAGGACGCCGAGGCGCGGCACGGTGGTCCAGGCACGGCGGGCGGCCGTCTCCGCCAGGGCGGCGGCGGTGCCGGCGTCCGTCAGGACCATGGGCGATCCCAGCAGTTCCAGGGCTCCCGCCAGCCGGTCCACGGCGGGGCCGTCCTGGGCGGGCGAGATGGGCGCGAGCGGAACGGGGACGATGCCGCCGAGCACGCAGGCCCAGAACGCGACGAGGAAGTCACGGTGGTCGGGGCACTGCAGGAGGGCTCGGTCACCGGCGCTCAGGCCGGCCGCCTGCAGCCCGCCGAGCACGCGCGCGGCCTCGGAGGCGAGCGCGGCGTAGTCCAGTGTGCGCGTCTCGCCCTGGTCGTCGATGAGCAGGATGTCGCCCTCGGCGGTGGCCGCGGCGCGACGCAGTGCCTCGGGGAGGGTCGCCACGTCGGGTACCGCGGTGCCGGGCCCGGTGAACAGGGCAGGACGGGTGGCCGCGGCGTCGGCGGCCGACGGGGCGTCGGAGGCGGCATGACCGGCCGGACCGGCCTCCCCCGTGCGGTCCTCGGCGAGCGGCACGGAGGTTCCGGTGTGGACCCGGTCCTGCGGGCTCGCCGCGGGGTCGTCGGTCAGGGTGACCTTCGCCGTGGGCAGGGCGCGCTCCCACTGCCGGATCAGCTCCTCGTCCAGGACCGGCAGGGCGCTCAGGGCGGCTTCGTCCAGCTCGCCGCCTCGGGTGCGGGGCAGCGAGGTGACCGCGACGCAGGCGCTCGGCACCAGGGCGGCGGGCAGGAGTGACGCGGCGTGGGCGCGCAGCCGGGCGGGGTGGAAGGCGCCGACGGGCACCACGTAGGCCACCAGTTCCTCGACACCGTCGGTGGTGGTCCGGGGCAGGACGGCACAGGCGCCGAGCGATTCCTCGCGCAAGAGGGCGTTCTCGATGTCGGCGCGCGGTGCGGTGAGGCCGTCGCGGCGCACCCGGTCGACGGCGTCGTCGAGGGTGAGGCGGCCGTCGGGCAGGAGGCGAGCGCGCCAGGAGGTGGGGTGCGTCGCCCCTGGCACGTGCAGCAGGCCGGGGATGCCGGTCGCGAGCGGGCGGGTGCGGGAGTCGACGACGGTGGCGGGACGGTTCCCCGGCGTACCGCTGCCGAGTTCGTGGTCGGTCAGGCCCGGGGTGCAGTGCAGGGCCGCGACGTAGCCTCCGGCTTCGGGCAGCGGCCACAGGCGGTGCAGTGCGGCGCCGGCGCCGGCGTGGAAGCGGTCGGCGAGGCGGGCGGTCAGCCGGCCGCCGTCGGTGTGGACCAGGCGCAGCCCGCGGGGTGCGTCGTCCAAGGCGGTGGGCGGCAGGAACGCGACGGTCGCCGGGGTGTCGTCGGCCCACGGGGCCGGGTGGACGGACGCGCCGTGCAGCAGGGGCCACAGCAGGGCGTGCACGGCGGAGAGCAGGGCGCCCGGCCGGTGGTGCAGGACGATGTCGTCCCCGGTCAGGGGGGTGCGTCGCTGGAGCCAGTCCACGGTGTCGCAGAGCTGGGCGTGGGTGACCCGCACGGGTCCGTGGTCGCCGTGGACGACGACGGCCGGGTCCGTGGGACGTACGGGCGGGCCCTGCGGGTCGTCGGCGCCGTCGGCCCGGGCGGCCGGCAAAGACGTGAGGTCGAGTTCGGGCAGCGGGTGCGCCCAGGGCGGCGGTCCCTCGGTGAGCAGAACCTGTGCCTCGCTGTCGGCGAGGAAGGCGTGGGCCGCCGCCTCGGGCAGTGCGGGGTCCACGGGGACGCAGACCGCGCCGAGCCGCAGCAGGGCGAGCGCCGTCGTCACGGAGGCGGGGCCCGGCGGCAGGCACAGGGCGGCGCGTGCGCCGTGGCGCAGTCCCCGGGCGTGCAGCCAGTGGGTGGCGGCCCGGACGCGTTCGGCGAGGTCCGCGTAGGTGTACTGGTCGGTGGCGGTGGTGAGGGCCGCGGCCTGCGGGGTGCGCAGGGTCTGGGCGGTGAGGCGGGCGGGCACCGTGTCGGGTGCGAGGGCGGGGAGGTGCGGGAGGGTGTCGGTGTCGTGCAGGGGGAGGTCCGCCACGGGGCGTTCGGGGGCGCGGACGGCTTCGGCAAGAAGACGCCGCAGATGATCCGTCAGGCCTCGGACCGTGGCCTCGTCGAAGAGGTCGGTGCTGTACACGATGGTCCCGCGCAGTTGCCCCTCGTCCTGCCACAGGTGGAATTCGAGGTCGAAGCGGGTCGACGCGCGCGGCAGCGCCTCGGCCTTCAACCGCGCACCGGGCAGGGCGCGTTCGGTGTCCGGGGTGTTCTGCAGCGCGAAGAGGGTCTGGAACAGCGGCGTGCGGCTCGCGTCACGGTCCGGCTGGAGGTCCTCCACCAGCTTGTCGAGCGGAACGTCCTGGTGGGCGAAGGCACCGGCGCACATCTGCCGTACGCGGGCGAGGAGTTCAGCGAAGGACGGTTCGCCGGACAGGTCTCCGCGCAGCACGAGGGTGTTGACGAAGAGGCCGAGCAGCGCCTCGGTCTCGACCTGGTCGCGGCCCGCCACCGGGGACCCGACCAGCACGTCGTCCTGGCCCGTGTACCGGTGCAGCAGCGCACTGACACCCGCGAACAGGGTCATGAACAGGGTGGCCCGATGGACGCGCCCGAGGGCGGTGAGCGCCTCGGTCAGCTCGGCGGGCAGGGTGAGGTCGACGCGGGCGCCCCGGAAGGTCTGCTCCTCGGGACGCGGACGGTCCACGGGCAGCCGCAGGGTCGGCAGCTCGCCGCCCAGCTGGGTGCGCCAGTAGGCCAGTTGTCGCTCCAGCTCGTCCCCGGCCAGCCGGTCGCGCTGCCACTCGGCGAAGTCCGCGTACTGGATCTCCAGGGCCGGCAGCCCGGTGGGCTCGCCCGAGAGGTGTTCTCGGTAGAAGGCGGTCAGCTCCCGGGTGAGGAGGTTGAGCGACCAGCCGTCGGTGATGATGTGGTGCTGACAGAGGACCAGCAGGTGCCGGTCGGGGCCCGTGGTCACCAGCGCCGCCCGCAGCAGCGGTCCTCGGGTCAGGTCGAAGGGCCGGTCCACCCAGTCCAGGGCCCACTGGCGCTCCTGCTCGGGCGTCAGCGCCACGGTCTCCAAGGACGCCTCGCCGGCAGGGGCCACCACCTGGTGCGGTTCGCCGTTCTCCGTGGTGAAGGTGGTACGCAGGATCTCATGGCGCGCCACCACCTGCTCCAGGGCGAGCCGCAGCGCGGCCACGTCCACCCGGCCCGACCAGCGCAGCGCGAGGGGGATGTTGTAGTACGGGTTCTCCCGCTGCAACTGGTGGAAGAACCACATGCGCTGCTGGGCGTACGAGGCGGGGAACCGCAGCGGCCCCGCGTCGGCGGGAGTGGTGGACTCGGGATGCTCGACCAGGGACACGGCTACTCCGTCTTGTCGGTCTTGGCGTGCTGATCGGACGTGTCGCCCGGGGCGGCCGGGGCGGCCGTGGCCGTCGCGGCCGTCGGCAGGCCTCGGCGGGCGCTGCGGCGGATGCGGCCCGCGGCGGGCGGTGCGGCCTGTTCGAGGAGGAGGACGAGGTCGGCGACGGTGGGCGCGTCGAAGATGCGGCGCAGCGACAGGTCGGCGCCGCAGCGGTCGCGCAGCCGCGCCATCAGCTGCATGGCCAGGAGCGATTCCCCGCCCAGGTCGAAGAAGTTGTCGTGGATGCCGATGCCGTCGATGCCGAGCACCTCCTCCCACACCGCGACGACCTCTTTCTCCCGTGCGGTCGTCGGGGCCGTGTGGGCCACGGACAGGTCGGGGCGGCGGTTGAAGGAGCGGCCGACGGCGGCGGCCCGCGGACCGGCGGAGGCGTCGGTGCGGGGCACCGCGCCGCGGCGGGCGACGACCAGGGTGTGGTCACCCTCGTCGTCGGTGCCGGAGCGGGGGAAGACGGTGACGTCGGCGAGGCCCTCGGCGGTCAGCAGTTCCTGCCACACCTTGGGGCCGACCAGGGGGGAGCCGTCGCGCAGGTCGTCGTCGAAGTACCACCAGCCCTCGTACAGGCCGGTGGTCATCAGCGACCAGCGCTGCTGCCGGGACGCCTCCAGGAGCATCGCCACGCCGTCGGGGACGAGGAGTCCGCAGGCGTGGCGCACCGCTTGGCGCAGGTCGGGGGTGGCGTGCAGCACGTTGAAGGCGAGGACCAGGTCGAAGGAGGCGGCGGGGTAGCCCTGCGGTGCCGGATCGCGGGTGACGTCGAGGACACCGAACTGAAGGCCCGTCAGCCCTTCTTCCTCGGCTCGGCGCTGGCCGTCCAGGACGAAGGAGCGGCCCAGGTCCGTGAAGTGGTACTCGACGCCGGGCAGTGAGCGCAGCTCTTCGGCCACCTCCCAGGTGAGGTAGCCGCGTCCGGCGCCGACCTCCAGGATCCGCACGGGCCGCCCGTCCGCCTCGGCGGACAGCCTGGCCACCGTGCGGGCGATGAGCCGTCGGTAGAGCGGGATGTCGCTGAAGGCGAGCCGGCGGTCGATCAGGGCCCGCTGGCGCTCGTCGCTGCCGTCGGGCAGCAGCACTTCGGTGCCCGCCAGGGTCCCGGAGAGGACCTGCGGGTAGTTGCGTACGCAGTGGTCGAGGTAGGCGAGATCCTCGGCCTGGTCGGGGTGGGCGCGGACGATGGCGGCGGTGAGCGCGGCCGGATCGCCGACGGAGGCGGCGGCCTGCGTGAAGCGCAGCCGCCCGGCGTCGGCGGTCAGGATGCCGTCGTCGGTGAGCAGGCCCAACAGGGCGTCCACGAAGGGACGGTAGGCCGGGACGGTACGGAACGCCGCGTGGACGGCGTCACGTTCGACGACGGCTCCGGGGGCGGTGGGGATGCCTGCCCGGCGCAGCAGCTCACAGACGTGGGCGGACGCCAGGGTGTCGAGGTTCGCGGTCAGTTCGGCGGGAAGCCGGCGGGCGGCGTGCTCGGCGCGCAGGTCCTGTTCGGCGCCGGTCATCCAGTCCAGGTGCGCGCGGAGGTCGACGGGGAAGCGTTCCGCTCGCGGGGAGGCCTGGGCCCCGGCGGGCGGCTGGACGTCGATCCAGTGCCGGGCGCGGGCGAAGGGGTAGCCGGGCAGCGGGACGCGCCGCGGCCCGGGGCCGGCGGGCAGGGCGCTCCAGTCGACGTCCGCGCCGTGGCTCCAGGCCTCCCCCACGGCGTGGAGCAGGGCGCGGCGGTCCGGTTCCTGGGCCTGGGGATGGCGCATCAACGGCACGACCGGCGTGCCCGGGCCCGCCTGGCTCCGGACCAGTGTGGACAGCGCGCGGCCGGGGCCGACCTCCAGCACGAGCGGGTCACCCTCGGCGAGCAGGGTGCGCAGGCCGTCCGAGAACCGCACGGGATCCCGGGTGTGGCGCACCCAGGCGGCGGGGTCGGTGGCCTGCTCGTCGGTGGTCCAGGCGCCGGTGAGGTTGGAGACGTACGGGATGCGGGGGACGCCGAGTTCGACGGTGCCCAGCGCCTGGGCGTAGGTGTCGAGCACCGGGTCGAGCAGCGGGGAGTGGGCGGCCGCGCCGAAGCGGATGCGCCGGTGGTCGACGTCCTGTTCCGTCAGCCGTCGTTCGGCGCGGGCCAGTGCGGACTCGGGTCCCGCGAGCACGCAGGCGCGGGGGCCGTTGACCGCGGCGAGCGACAGTTCCGGGTCGACCCTGACCGCCTCGCTCTCGTCGAGGGCCACGCCCAGCATGCCGCCGCCTCCCGCGGCGCGTGCGAACAGTTCCTCGCGTCGGACGACCAGCGGCAGTGCCTCCTCCAGGCGCAGCACCCCGGCCACGCATGCCGCGGTGTACTCACCGAGGCTGTGGCCGAGCAGCGCGGCGGGGCGCAGGCCCCAGGACGTCACGAGCCGGGCCAGCGCGTACTCGGTGGCCAGCAGTGCCGGGAAGACGCCGCCGGTCGTGGGTTCGTCCTCGTACAGCATGTGCCGCAGATCGGTGGGCAGGTGCGGGCGCAGGATCTCGGCGCAGCGGTCGATCTGCTCGCGGAACACGGGTTCGCCGTCGTACAGGTCACGGCCCATGCCCAGGTGCTGCGATCCCGCGCCGGGGAAGAGGAAGACCACGGGGCGTCCGGCGACGGCCTGGTGGGCCGGGCCGCCCGGGGCGAGCGCGCGGGCCGCCTCCGCGGTGTCGCGGGCGACGACGGCGCGCCGGTAGGGGTGGGTGCGGCGGCCGGAGCGCAGGGTGTGGGCCACGTCGGCGAGGGCGAGGCCCGGTTCGTCGTGGAGGCGGCGGCCGATCCGCCGGCCGAGGTCGTCGAGCGCGTCGGGCGTGCGGGCGGAGAGCAGGAGGACGTGCTCGTGCTCGGCGCCGCTCTCGGCGCGGGGTGCGGGGGCGGGGGCCTCCTCCAGGATGACGTGCGCGTTGGTGCCGCCGATCCCCAGGGAGCTGACGCCGGCGCGGCGCGGGTGGGGCCGGGCCTCCCACGGCCGTGTCGTGGTGGGTACGTAGAAGGGGGTCGCGTCGAGCGAGAGGTGCGGGTTGGGCGTGCGGTAGTTCACGGTCGGCGGCAGCGTGCGGTGCTCGAGGGCGAGGACGGCCTTGATCAGGCCCGCGATGCCCGCGGCGGCGTCCAGGTGCCCGATGTTGCTCTTGACCGAGCCGAGCGCGCAGTAGCCGGTGCGGTCGGTGTCGAGCGCGAACGCCCGTGTCAGCGCCGCGACTTCGATGGGGTCGCCGACCGGGGTGCCGGTGCCGTGCGCCTCGATGAGGCCGATGGTGTCGGCGTCCACCCCCGCCAGGGTCCTGGCGGTGACGAGCACCTCGGCCTGGCCGACGACGCTGGGGGCGGCGAAGCCCACCTTGCGGTCGCCGTCGTTGTTGACCGCGCTGCCCTTGATGACGGCGTGGATGTGGTCGCCGTCGGCGAGGGCGTCGGCCAGCCGCTTGAGCAGCACGGCCCCGACCCCCTCGCCCCCGATCATGCCGGTCGCGTCGGCGTCGAAGGGACGGCACCGCCCGTCCCGGGAGAACGGCCCGTCCTGTACGTAGCGGTAGCCCTGGCGCAGCGCCGGGTTGAGGGACACACCGCCGGCGAGGGCGACGTCGCACCGCTCGTCGAGCAGGTCCTGGCAGGCCAGGTGCACCGCGACGAGCGAGGTCGAGCAGGCGGTCTGCACCGACAGGCTGGGGCCCTTCAGGCCGAGTTCGTACGAGACGCGGGTGGCCAGCGTGCTGTTGACGTTGCCGAGCTGTGCGTGGTGCAGGGCCAGGCTGTCCCCGGCGCGCACCCGCGGGTAGACGTGGTCGAGGAAGTAGCGGCTCTGCTGGGCTCCCGCGTACACGCCCACCAGGCCTTCGGTGGTGCCCGGGCCGTAGCCGGCGTGCTCCAGGGCGTGGTGCGCGCATTCGAGGAAGAGCCGCTGCTGCGGGTCGAGGAGTTCCGCCTCGGCGGGCGGGTAGCCGAAGTACTCGGCGTCGAACTCGTCGATGCCGTCGACGACGGAGGCCATCTTGACCAGGTAGGGGTCATCGAGCTGGGCCGGGTCACCGCCCGCGGCGACGTAGTCGGCGTCGCTGAGCGGCGCGACCGCCTCGCGGCCCGCCGTCAGGTTGTCCCAGAAGGCCGCCAGGTCGCGCGCGCCGGGGAAACGGCCCGCCATACCGATGACGGCGATGTCCGTGTCGGCGTGTCCCTCGTCGGGCGCCTCTGCGCCGGATGACAGTGCGCTGCCCGCACTGTCCGCACTGTCCGCACTGCCTGCGTTGTCTGTCCTGTCTGCGCTGCCTGCGTTGTCTGTGCTGTTCACGGTCCTCATCACGTCCTCTCACCGGGGACCCGGTGGGTCCCGGCCGTGCCCGCCGCTCCTCGTGTCCCGCGCTGTTTGCGGCGTCGGGCCCGGGCCCGTACGCGTTCCAGCTCGGGATCCCCCGCACTGCCCGGATCCCGGGAGAGATGGGCCGCGAGCGCGGCCACGGTGGGGTGGTCGTACAGCTCCACCAGGGGGATGTCCCGGCCCAGGCGGCGTTTGTACAAGTTCTGCGCGCGCACGAGCAGCAGTGAGTGCCCGCCCACGTCGAAGAAGTTGTGCCGGGTGCCGATGTCGGTCCGGCCGAGCAGTTCGGTCCACACGGCGGCGACCTCGCGTTCGAGGTCGCTCTCGGGGCGGACCACGGTGACGGCGGGTGCGGGGGCCGGCTCCAGGGCGAGCAGGGCGGCGCGGTCCGTCTTGCCCGCGGCGGTCAGCGGCAGCGCGGGCAGCAGGCGCAGTTCGCCGGGCACCGCGTAGTGCGGAAGGCGGGCCGCGAGCCACTCGCGCAACACCGCCTCGCTCACGTCCTGTTCGGGCACGCACCACGCCGCGAGCAGGCCCCCGCCCGCTCCGCCCGTTTCGCCCGTTCCCGAGGGGCGTACCAGGGCCACGGCCTGGCGTACGGCGGGGTGGGCGGCAAGGGCCGCCTCCACCTCGCCCAGTTCGATGCGGAAGCCGCGGACCTTGACCTGGCTGTCGGCGCGGCCGATGAACTCGATGCGCCCGTCGTCGCGGTAGCGGGCCAGATCCCCGGTCCGGTAGAGGCGGCCCCCGGGCTCGGCGGCGAACGGATCGGGCACGAACGCCTGGGCGGTGCGCGCCGGGTCGTTCAGGTAACCCCGGGCCAGCGGCATGCCGCCGATGTGGATCTCACCCACCACGCCCACCGGGACGGGCCGCAGAGAGGGATCGAGCACGTACAGACGGGCGTTGGGGTTGGGCCTGCCGAGGGTGACGACCGCGCCGTCCTCGTCCTCGTCGAAGACCTGGCAGCTGATCCCGATGGTCGTCTCCGCAGGTCCGTAGCCGTGGTACATGGTGGCGTCGAGACGCTCGCGAAAGCGCCGGTAGAGCGCGGGCGTCAGAGCCTCGCCGCCGCACCACAGGTGCCGGATCGAGCGGGCGGACCGGGAGATGTCGTCGCGTTCCAGGAGGACCTCGAGCATCGAGGCGACGATGTAGAGGAACGTGACCCTTTCCCGCTCGATCAGACCGGCCAGATACCCCACGTCGCCATGCGCGCCGGGGTCCGCCAGGACGAGTCGGGCGCCGTTGACCAGAGGCAGGAAGATCTCGTTGACGGAGATGTCGAAGCCCATGGGCGCCTTGTGCAGGACGCGGTCGTCGCCGGTCATGCCGAGGAGCGCGGACTGCCACACCAGGCGGTTGGAGATGGCCTGGTGACGGATCATCACGCCCTTGGGGACGCCTGTCGAACCGGAGGTGTGGATGACGTAGGCGATGTTCTCCATCGCCGGCTCGCGGCCGGGGGCATCCGGCCCGCCGACCGGCGTCAGGGGCTGCGCCAGGTCCAGCACGGGCACGTCCAGCGGGGGCGGCGCCGCGGTGTGCCGGCCGTCCGTGAGCACGAGCAGGGGGCCGCTCGCCGCCACCACGGACCGCAGCCGCAGGGCGGGCCAGTCCGGTTCCAGCGGCATGAACGCGCCGCCGGCCTTGAGCACCGCTAGGAGCACCACCACCAGCGAGGGCGTGCGCACCAGATGCACACCCACGATGCGCTCGGGGCCCACTCCTTCGGCCCGCAGGTGAGCGGCCAGCTCATCGGCCTGTACATCCAGTTCGCGGTACGTGAGCGTGGTGCTCCCCGCGGCGACGGCGACCAGGTCCGGGGTGCGTGCGGCCTGTTCCTCCACCAGCCGGTGCAGCGGTCGCGTCTCGGCGGGGTCGTCGCCGGAACGGCTCCATTCGGTCAGCGCCCTGCGCTCCTCGGCTTCCGTGAGGAGCCTCAGGTCGCCGAGCGGCACGTCGGGGCGAGTGGCCGCGTCCCGCACGAACGTCACAAGGTGCCCCAGCATGCGTTCCAGGGCGGTCGCCGAGAAGAGATCGGCGCGGCCGGTGAGCCCGAAGGCGAGCCCTTCGGAGGACTCCCGCACTTCGAGGACGAGCGGGAAGCGGGCGGTGCCGTTGTGGTGCGGGTGCTCCGCGAACGTGACGGTGGGGGTCACCACCCGGCGGGGCCGTGCGGTGACGAAGGAGAACACCGCGTCGAACAGCGGGGCCTGGCCGACCGCGTCGGCCGGCCGCAGCGCCTCGACGACGCGGTCGAAGGGGACGTCCTGGTGCGCGAAGGCGTCGGCGCAGGTGTCGCGGGTACGGCTCAGGAGCTCGCGGAAGGAGGCGGCGCCCGCGAGGTCGGTGCGCAGCACGACGGTGTTGCCGAAGTTGCCGACGACGTCCTCGAACTCGGTCCGGCCGCGGTTGACGACGGGTGAGCCGACGGCGATGTCGCTCTCGCCGCTCCACCGGTGCAGGACCGCCTGGTAGGCGGCGAGCAGCGCGGTGTGCAGCGTCGCGCCGCTCGTGCGGGCGAGTTCGCGCAGGGCACGACTGTCCTCGGCGCCGAGCAGGGTGTCGCACCGGATGCCGTCCGTGCCGACGGGCCCGGCCGCGTCGGTGCCGTCGGTGCGGGGGTGGTCGGCGGGCAGGGCGAGGGGAGCGGTCCTGCGGCCCAACCTGCTTTTCCAGTAATCCAGTTGACGGCCCCAGGTGCCGTCGTCGAGCCGGGCCCTCTCCCACCGGGCGAAGTCGGCGTACTGCACGGACGGGCGGTCCGGCAGCGAACCCCCGGTGCCGCTCGCGACGGCGTAGCGGGCCGCGAGTTCGTCCAGGACACGTCCCCAGGAGGTGTCGTCGAAGGCGATGTGGTGGACCGTCATGGTGAGCAGGTGGTCGGTCGGCGTGAAGCGGAAGAGCCGCAGGCGCAGCGGCGTCTCCTCGTCGAGACGGAAGGCCCGGCGCCCCTCCTTCTCGATGGCGCGTTCCGCCGCGAGCGCACGCTCACCTTCGGGCAGGGCGCCCAACTCGCTCACGTGCAGCGGGACCGTCTGCCGCGGGGGCAGGACTTCCCGCGCCGGCGCCCCGTCGTCGCCGACCGGGTAACGGGTGCGCAGGATCTCGTGGGCGGCCAGCAAGCCGGTGACGGCTTCGGCCAGCGCGACAGGGGCGAGGTCACCGGTCAGGCGTATGCCGCCGCACAGGTTGTAGGCGATGTCGTCCGGCCGCAGGTGCCGCAGGAACCACATGCGCTCCTCGGCGGCGGTCAGCGGCGCGGGCACCGGTACGTCGGTGCCGTCCCCGGGCTCGTGGGCCGCGATGGGCACGTAGGCCGAATCCGGCCGCCGCAGTCCCGCCTCGGCCAGCATCAGCCGGGTGAGTTCGCGCCTTTGCTCCTCGGGGGATATCTGGGTCCGGTCCTCGGTACTCGTCACTGCGCGGATCCCCTGTTTTCTCTCTTCGGGACAGCGGTCCTGGTGCCCTGATAGGGATTCCCGGAATTCCCGGAATCGTGGTTCTCCGATGGCGTCGGTAACCCTCTCCATCGGCCCGGGCCGAACGTAGCAGCGGGGTGTGCGGACGTCGTCCAACTCCGGTAGCCATCGGCGTCTCCAACCGTGGTTCCGCCTCGCCTGCCACTGTCTCGGCTCCCTTGTCGAAACCCTGGCCCATATGTACGATCGCGGCTCCCCAGGCCCCCGGTAATTAACCGGAGAGTGCCGGGCGAAAGGCGATGCCCCTTTGCTGCGCCACGGGCAAAAGACATGCGGGAGAAGGAGCATGACGGCCGAGATGACAGGTTCCGAGCGATGGCTGCGCCGGCACCCCGCGCAGCCGGGCGCCCCGCGCCTGGTGTGCTTTCCGCACGCCGGCGGCGGCGCCAGTTCCTACCAGGGGTGGGCGCGGGAACTCGCACCCCGGGTGGAGGTTCTCGCGGTGCGGTATCCGGGACGCGAGGACCGGTTCGACGAGCCGCCCGCGTCGAGTGTCGAAGCGCTCGCGGACGAGATCACCGCGGCGCTGGCGGCGACCGCGCAGGAGCCGTTGGTGCTGTTCGGGCACAGCATGGGGGCCGCCGTCGCCTTCGAGGTGGCCCGACGGGTCGAGAGGACCTGTCCGGGCGGGCTTGCCCGCCTGTGCGTGTCGGGGCGGCCGGCACCGCACGCGGCCCCCTCGTCGGCGGTCCACCTCTTGTCGGACGAGGCCCTCGTCGAGGACCTGCGCGCGATGGAGGGCACGTCGGACTCCGTCCTCGACAGCGCCGATTTCCGGTCGTTGTTCCTGCCCACCATCAGGGACGACTACCGGCTGATCGAGACCTACCGGCCGGACCCGCGGGCTCGGATATCCGCCCCGGTCTCGACCTTCTGCGGCACGGACGACCCGCATGTCCGCCCCGGGGAAATGCTGCGCTGGACCGAGGTCAGCGACGGGAAGTTCGACTCGCGGGTCTATTCCGGCGGGCACTTCTACCTGCACGAACGGCTTCCCGAAGTGGTCGCCGACGTGGCCCGGATGCTGGGCGTGGCCCAGGGGCGCGCAGTTCGTTCGGCGTAGCCGGGGTGGGGCGCCCGCATCCGGGCGCCCCACTCGGCCAAGACGCCGTCAGGCGGTGGAGCGGGGATCCGCCACGGTGCCCGCGACGCCCATCTCGTAGGCGAGGATCACCGCGTCGACCCGGTTGCGCAGGGCCAGCTTGCGGCAGATGCGGTTGAAGTGCGACTTGACGGTCGCCTCCGAGAGCACCAGCACGTCCGCGATCTGCTGGTTGGTGAGCCCCTGCGCGACGAGTTGGAAGATCTGCAGCTCGCGGGGGGTGAGGAGGGTGAGTTCACCGGACGGCCTGAGCGCGGCGGGCCGGTGGGTGCAGCGCAGCGCCTTGAGCACCTGGCCCACGATGCCCGGACTCATGGCGGCGCCGCCCCGGGCGACGTCCCGTACGCCGGAGACGATCTCCGAGGACTCCCTCTTGAAGAGGAAGCCGCGCACGCCCGCGCGGGCGGCGCCGAGCACGCGCCCGTCGGCCAGGCCGCCCTCGGAGGCCAGGAGCACCACTCCGGTACTGCCGTCGAGGCGCTCCCCGACCAGCCGGCGGACCACGTCGAGCACGTCGGGACCGGGGAGGTCGGCGTCCATGAGCACCATGTCCGGCCGGTGGGTGCTCGCCAGGGCCAGCAGGGAGGTCCCGTTGGCCGCCTCGCCCTGGACCCGGAACGCCGGGTCGCTCTCGAAGAGCGCCCGCAGCCCGCGGCGCACCAACGGCTGCTCGTCACCGAGCAGAAGCCTTATGTGGCTGTTCCGCACGCCAGGTCTGGGCCGCGGTGACATCGCTTCCTCCCGACCGTCCACGGCTCGAATCGCAGTCACGCCCCGCATTACCAGTCCCCCATCAGACGAGTCATCACATCCGCCGGTGCGCCTGCCACGCACGGAACAGCATGGGCTGTTATGAGCCACAGCCTATGTGAGCCTTACACAAATTTGACGGAATCCTATCTTCCGCTTTTAGGTTGGCGTGATTTTCCCTCCCGCAAGGGCGACAAGAGTCTCCGGCGGAGCCGCCACTTCCGCGCCAGTGACGAGCTCGCGCACTTTTTACAATATGAAAACTGTTATCACTGCGGATTGCGCCTACTCTTATTCAGCCACCGCCCCTTCTTCCTTACCGACACCACATGCCGGACCAACCCGTGCATACAGCAAGGAATTTGACCGAGCGGCTGTTATTCCGTGACTCCGGCCGAACAGGCCCAGGCGCCGGTTTACACGTGATGACGGTCACGTCGCGGTGGCCTGATCACGCCCACTGGATCGAGCGCAAAATCTCCTCGTGACGCCCGACGGCCTCGGCGCCCTCGTCGCCGTCCGCGCCCGGCAGCGACTCCAGGAGCACGAAGCGCCCCGGCATCACGGACTCGGCCCCCTGCGCGCGCACATGGGCCCGCAGTTTGATCGGGCTCAGGTTCTCCACCCGCCCGTACCAGGGCCGGTTGACGGGCCGTCGCGGTGGCGCCGGCTCGTCGGGGAAGCGGACCTCAGGGGTCTTTGACGCCTCGTCGATGCGCACCAGGCTCACGTCGAAGGCCCCGTCGGGCAGGGACCGGGCCCAGCTGAGACGGACGGCATAGGGCAGTTCGTCGCCGAGGGCCCAGATCTCCTCCGGATCGACGCCGCTGCCGGCTGCGGCGCGCGCCCGGGCGAGCACCTCGCCCGCCACGGCGGGACGGTCGGGCCGCGCGAGCAGTTCGGCGGCCACATGGTCGGACAGGACGCGCGCGTTGGGCACGCCGAGCAGCCCGAGCACCGCCGGACGCTCGTCGTCAAGGTGGCGTCGCAGTTCGGCCGCGCCCCAGCGGTCCCGCTCCCACGGCTGCCACTCGGGCACGACGGCCTCGCCGGCGGGCAGGCGGTCGAGGCGGATCACGACGTCGTAGCGGAACCGGTTCATCTCGGTCCGGCGCGCTCCCCTGCGCAGCAGCACGGCCACGTGCGCGACGCGTGGCAGCCGGCCGACGAGGGCGGTGAAGTAGCACGGGTCGATGATGAGTTCGGTGCCCGTGCAGCAGCGCCGCTCGACGAGTGCCTGGACCTTCTCGCTCGGGGCACGCTCCGGGGCCCGGGACAGTTCGAGGCCCGCGCTGAACGCCCGGTTCAACGCCGCCGACCGCACGTCCCCGATGAAGAGGAAACCGCCCTCGTCCACCGCGTCGACGGCCTGGCGCACGACCCGCTCCAGGTACTCCTCGTCCGGGAAGTACTGCGACACCGAGTTCACCACGAACCCGTCGACGGAGCGCGGGGACACCGCCGAGAGGTCGTCGGCGGGCCCCTGGAACACCTCCACGCCGTCCGGCAGCCCGCCCGCGAACGAGCCGCGGATGCGCTCCACCGCACCGGCCGAGATGTCGCTGGCCAGATAGCGCTCGGTGCCGGGCGCGAGGCGGTGCAGCAACAGACCCGTGCCACAGCCCACTTCCAGGATGCGCCGGGCACCCAGGCCCTTGATCCGGGTCACCGTCCCGTCCAGCCAGGCACGCATGTCGTCCTCGCTGAGCTCACCCCCGGTGTAGCTGCTGAGCCAGCCCCGGATGTCGAAGGTCGGGTCGTCGGAAGCCGGTTGGGAGTAGACGTGGTCGTACACGCCCTGCCACTCGGCCACGTACTGCTGACCCAGGGCGGCCCCGTCGTCCGTGACGGCGTCGTTGCGGCGGGGGACCACATAGGCCGTACGCACCGGCACGCCGTCCGGCCCCTCCTCAGTCAGTACGACGGAGCGCTCGACACCGGGGTACGCGTCGAGGACGCGCTCGAGTTCCGCGGCGGCCGCGGCGGCTTCGGAGGTCCGCGCGTCGACAGCGGGCATGTGATTCTCCTTCTTCTGGAGGCTCGGAGGCAGCGCGATGTTTACTGGCATGCCGTCAGAAGTGTGCATTCCGGCGGTCGTCCGCCGGAATGCGAAAAGAGGGCTCGGATTCACCCGTAAGACCGTCACAGGGTGCCCCACATGCTATCGACCCCACGTGCCGACAGGAAGGTGATTGTCCGTCGGGCGGCGCAGTACATCCCACGGTTTACGCAACGGACCCTTCTTGCACACTCAGTTGCAGGGAGGAATGCCTACTCGGGTTGGAAGACCCGCGCCCGCGGCCACTGGTAGCGTCCTCGCCGATCGGTGCCCGGGGCCAGGGCAGCGCAAGTGAAGAGCTACCGTCGGGGTGATATTCACATGGCAGAGAACGTCATCGGCGAAATACCCGAGTGGGGATCCGAATGCGTTCGGGAATTGCAAGAGACGCTCCTGTCCAACACCTCCCCCTTCCCCTGCACTTTCGCGGTGTCGGGGACCAAGCGGGACAGTCTCCGCTTCGGCTTCGTGGCGTCCCTCGACGACCGGAGCAGCTGGAACACGCTCGGCGACACGCTCACCGAGTACCTGGCCGGCTACCGAGAACTGGGCCGTGAGACCTCGCTGATCGTGTTCTTCCGGCCGGACGGCCGCACGCGCACGATGGACGAGTACCAGGAGAAGTTCTGGTCGGTGCTCCAGCATCTGCACGACACGGACGAGAGCCCGTGGCCCGCGGAGGTACCGCGGGACACGGAGGACCCCTGGTGGGAGTTCAGCTTCGGCGGCACCCCGATCTTCGTGGTCTGCAACACCCCCGCGCACGTGCTGCGCCGCAGCCGGCACAGCCCTGTCTTCTTCATCACCTTCCAACCACGGTGGGTGTTCGAGGAGTTGGGTGCCGACACCCCGCCCGGGGCCGCCGCACGGCGCATCATCCGCAAGCGGCTCAGCCGCTACGACGCCGTCGAGGCGTCCCCGGAGCTGGGCTCGTACGGCGACCCGGACAACCGGGAGTGGCGACAGTACTTCCTGGCCGACGGGCCGCAGGGGGAGACGGCCGCGGCAGGCCGCTGCCCCCTCCGGTCCCGTGACGCCGAGCGCGTACCCGCGGGTCAGGCCACCGGGCTCGACAGCACCATGCGTTTGGATCCGAGAACGGTCGGCGACGTGTAGGGCACGGGCGGCTCGGCGAAGTGCAGTTCACCGCTGCGCTCGAGGAACATCCCCAGCGCGATCCGGGCCTCCATCCGGCCCAGCGGTGCGCCGATGCAGAAGTGGATGCCGTGGCCGAAGGAGAGGTGCGGGTTGGGGCTGCGGGTGATGTCGAAGGTCTCGGGATCGGCGAACTGCCGCTCGTCGTGGTTGGCCGAAAGCACCCAGGAGGCCACCATCACGTCGGCCGGGATGTCCACCCCGCCGAGCGTGGTGTCCCGCGTGGTCAGCCGGTACGCGAGCGGGGCGGGCGGGCTGTACCGCAGCACCTCCTCCAGCGCACCGGGGACGGCCGAGGGATCCTTGCGCAGTACGGCGAGGGCCGCCGGGTTGTCGTCGAGGCAGAGCAGACCGTTGCCGAGCAGCAGGGTGGTGCTGATGTGTCCGGCGAGCAGCATCATGAGCGTGATGGTGAACACCTCGCTCTCGCTGAGCCGTTCGCCGTCCACCTCGGCGGACACCAGCCTGCTGAGCACGTCGTCGGCCGGCCTGCGGCGCCGGTGGGCTGCGTGGTCGAGGATGTAGTCCTGCATCTCCAGGAGCAACGCGGCCATGTTTTCGGGCAGTTGCAGCCGCTCGGCGTCGACCGCGCCCGCGTCGTGGTTCGCGGTGACCAGGGCATCGGCCCAGCCGCGGAACATCGCGTGGTCGGCGGCGGGGACGCCGAGCAGTTCGGCGATGACGGTCACGGGCAGCGGGTTGAAGAACCCGGTCACCATGTCCACCTCGGCCCGGCCCGCCATGGCGTCGAGGAGCCCCGCGGTGATCTCGGTGATCTTGCTCTCGAGTGCGAGGACGGCCCGCGGGGTGAGTGCCTGGCCGACCAGCTTGCGCAGCTTGCCGTGGCGCGGAGGGTCGGTGACGCTCAGGTGCCCTTCCAGGAGATTCGGGACCGGGCGGCCCTCGGGTGTGGTCTCCCCCGTTCCCCCGCCGGCCGGGGCCAGTCTGCCGAAGTCCGATGAGAACGTCCGCGGGTCCTTCAGCATCTGCTGGGTCTCCGCGAAACCGAATACCTGACAGGAGCGAGTCGCCTCGTCCCAGAGCACTCGGTTCTCCCGACGGTTTCGGGCCAGCCACTCACGCAATACGCGCCCGCCTTCCTCACTTCCGGGCGGAGGGCCGGTCACGGTCTCGGTCATCGTTCCACTCCCCATTCGCGGCCGTGGTCGGGTACACAGATCGGCCCGCCCCGCCACCATAACCACGGGGGCGGCCGCTTGCCCAGGTTCCTCAACTGAGGGTCGTAGACAGGGTTTCCACCCCTGGTTGGACGACTCCCTTCACCACCCGTTGTTAGCTTCATATCCGCTCGAGGCCGCGTGCGAACAGTGCGCCACCATCGGCGCCGAAGAAAGGGAAAGAAACTCATGTCCCCTGTTTCGCGTATCAAGAGCGCCCCGGACGATCCCAATGGAATCGTCCGGCGATACGCAGCGAATTCACCTTTCCGCAGTGCGACGGCGGAAGAACTGGTCAACGACGACAATCCGTTCAGGCGTCCCGTGCGCCCGCACGACCTGGGTTTCCTCGACTACGGGACACCGCTGACCGCCGACCGGGCGCTGCGGCTGAGCGCCCTCCTCGGTCACCGGATGCTGCGCACGGTGCACGACGCCGACCTGCTCTTCGTGCCGGCCGGCGGTGCCGGTCACCCGAGCGCCGACGACGCCGAGGCGTTCCGCTCGGTGGACAACCGCGTCCTGGCGCTGCAGGCCGGTCAGGTCCTCGAGAACCACCTGTTCCACTGGCTGGGCGAGGAGCACACACCGCTGGAGGGCGGCCCCGATGCCCTCACCCGTCATGTGCAGGGCGTCCTGGAGGAGCGGCGGGCCCGCCCGGGCCGGGCTCTGGAGGTGGCACGGTCCTGCCGTGACCGCGCCGAGGCGGCGACGTACGCCCTGGTGCAGCTGACGGCGGCGCGCCCCGCGGCCCAGAGCGCCGTGAGCCGTGGCCTCCTCGGCGACTACGGCACCGCGCACCCGGCGCTGCGCGGGCTGCTCCTGGACGACCTCCGCGACCGCGCGGACCGCACGCCGCACTTCTCCGCGCTGCTGGCCGGTGCGGGTCTTTCCGCCGAGCCGTACGCCTACTGGCAGTTCCTGCTCGGCTCGTCGCTCGCCGGCGCCAACCACCTGCACTCGGTGGCGCGCGACCACGCGCGTCTCGGCGAGTTCCTGGGCGCCTGGGTCCACCACCGCCTCGACGAGGCCGTCACGGCGGCCGCGTACGGCGAGGTGTTCCAGGAGGCGTTCGGCGACGAAGGCGCCGGGTACTTCGGCGGTGCGCCCGAGCTGACCGGCGAGGGCCTGGCCGACCTGACCGGCTCACTCGTCGGCCCGCTCGTCGAGCGGTTCGGCGCCGACGCGGCGCTCTCCTTCCACCGGGGCTTCGAGGATGCGCGGCGGCTCGCCGCGGTGTCCGACGAGGACCTCGCCGTGCAACTGGACTGGGGCGACCGGCTCGACGAGTACAAGGTCAAGGCGGAGAAGCTCGACGCGCTGATCTCGGAGAGCGGCATCGAGGTCGACCTGGAGACGTTCGTGGAGTCCCATGAGGAGACCTCCACCACCCACGTGCACGACGACCACCGGCTGGTCGTCGTGGAGATCGGGCAGATGCACTTCTGGAACAACGTGGGCCGGATGATCCCCATGGAAGAGGGCGACAAGCTGCTCATCCCCGCCGAGCGGCTGCACGGCTCGATGGTCCGGTCGGGCACCTGCACCTACCACCAGCCCGTCATCTCCGAGGAACTGCTCGGCCAGGTCTGAGCCGGCCGCATCCGCCCCGCCCAGCACGCCGCTCCCAGGGCTGCCGCCCGGTACTTCACGAAGGACTCCCGGTGACACTTCCGGCAACAGACGAGCAGGACGGCAGCGCGTACCGCGTCGTCGTCAACGACGAGGAGCAGTACGCGCTGTGGCCCGCCGACCGGGCCGACCCGCCCGGCTGGAGCCACGAAGGCACCACGGGGTCCCGCGTGCGGTGCCTGCGCCGCATCGAAGAGGTGTGGACGGACATGCGCCCCGCCTCGCTGCGGCGCCTGATGGACGGGCGGGGGACGGCGCGGTGACCGCGGACACGAACCACGGCCCCCGGGAGCACGAAGGACAGGGCGTGCCCGCCGACGACCGGATCGCGGTCGTCGGCTTCTCCGGCCGCTACCCGGGAGCGTCCTCGCCCCAGGAGTTCTGGCGGCTGCTGCGCGACGGCAAGGAGGCGCACACCGAGTTCACCGAGGAGCAGCTGCGCGCGTCCGGGGTGCCGGACGCGCTCCTGGACGACCCCCGTCTGGTGCGCCGCCGCCCGGTCCTGGACGGCGTGGAGTACTTCGACGCCGCGTTCTTCGGCTGCACTCCGCGCGAGGCCGAGCTGATGGATCCCCAGCAGCGGCTGTTCCTGGAGTGCTCCTTCGAGGCGCTCCAGGGGGCCGGGTACGATCCGGCGGCCTTCGAGGGGTCCATCGGGGTGTTCGGCGGCGGCGGACCGACCTCGTACTGGCAGCGTCATCTGTCGGCGGACCCGGCCTATCTGCGGGATGTCGGCGAGTTCCAGGCGCTGCTGGGCAACGAGAAGGACTTCCTCGCCCCACGGGTCTCCTACCGTCTCGACCTGCGCGGACCGAGCATGAGCGTCCTCACGGGCTGTTCGTCGTCCCTGGTGGCGGTGCACCTGGCGGTGCAGAGCCTGCTGGGCGGCGAGAGCGACCTGGCCCTCGCGGGCGGCGTGACCGTGTACTTCCCGCAACGGGCCGGGTACGTGCACAACGAAGGCGGCGTCAACTCGCCCGACGGGCGCTGCCGGGCGTTCGCCGCCGACGCGAACGGCACCGTGCCGGGTGACGGCGCCGGCGTGGTGGCCCTCAAGCGCCTCACGGACGCGGTGGCGGACGGCGACCAGATCCTCGGTGTGCTCCTCGGCACGGCCGTCAACAACGACGGCGCGCACAAGGTGGGCTTCACGGCGCCGAGCGTCGGCGGTCAGGCCGAGGTCATCGCCGAGGCCCTGGCCGTCGCAGGCGCCGAGGCCGAGTCGATCTCCTACGTGGAGGCCCACGGCACGGGGACACCGCTGGGCGACCGGGTCGAGGTCGCCGCGCTGACCGAGGCGTTCGGCACGGAGAAGCTCGGCTACTGCACCCTCGGCTCCCTGAAGCCGAACATCGGCCACACGGACACCGCGGCCGGCGTGCTCGGCCTGATCAAGGTGCTGCTCGCGCTGCGTCACGAGGAGATCCCGCCGGTCGTCAACTGTGCGGTGCCGCACCCCGACATCGACTTCCCGAACACGCCCTTCCGCGTCAGCTCCCTGCCCACTCCGTGGCCCCGGGGCTCCGAGGCGCGCCGGGCGGGCATCAGTTCCTTCAGCGTGGGCGGCACCAACGCCCACATCGTCGTGGAGGAACCGCCGCTCCCGCTCACCTCCTCCGTCGAGTCCCGCCCCCGGCTGCTGGCGCTCTCCGCCCTCGGCGACGCTCCGCTGCAGCGTTCCGGTGCGGCGCTCGCGGACGCCCTGCGTGCCGGGGCGGCACCGGAGCTGGCCGACGTCGCGCACACCCTGCGGGTCGGCCGGCAGGACTTCCCCCACCGGATGGCGCTGGTGTGCCGGGACCGTGCGGAGGCGGTGGCCGCCCTGGACGGCACGGGCATCACCCCCGTCGCCGTCGGGCGCACCGACCCGTCGGGGCCCGCCCCCGACGTGGCGTTCCTCTTCCCCGGTCAGGGCAGCCAGCGTCTCGCCATGGGCCGCGGGCTCTACGAGACGCAGCCCGCCTACCGCGCCGTCGTCGACGAGTGCGCCGAGCTGCTCGCCCCCGACCTCGGCGAGGACCTGCGCGCGGCGCTGTTCCCCGCCCCCGGCGACGGCGACGCCCGCGACCTGGCGACCCGGCGTCTGACCGAGACGCGGCTCGCCCAGCCCGCCCTCTTCACGACGCAGTACGCCCTGGCCGAGCTGCTCGGCACCTGGGGCGTGCGCCCCGCGGCCCTGCTCGGGCACAGCATCGGCGAGTTCACCGCGGCCTGTCTGTCGGGAGTCCTCACGCTGCCCGACGCGCTGCGCATGGTCGCCCTGCGCGGCCGGCTGCTCCAGGACTGCCCGCCGGGCGCGATGGCCTCCCTGCCGCTGGCCGCCGAGCGGGTGCGTGTCCTGCTCGGCGACACGGACGAGGTGTCCGTCGCGGCGGTCAACGGTCCCGAGCAGACCGTCGTGTCGGGCCCCGTCGCGGCCGTCGACGAACTGACCGGGCGGCTCAGGGCCGACGGGCACACCGTCACCGCCCTGCGGACCTCGCACGCCTTCCACTCGGCCCTGACGTCCTCCGCCGTGGAACCGTTCACCGCGGCCCTGGCCGGAGTGCGGCTGAGCCCGCCGGACGTCCCGTACGTGTCGAACGTGACCGGCACCTGGATCACGCCGGAGCAGGCCACCGACCCCGCTTACTGGGGGCGGCAGTTGCGTGAGCCCGTGCTGTTCGGGGACGGGCTGCGCACCGTACGGGACGCACCCGGGCGCACGCTCCTCGAGGTCGGCGCGGGCAACACGCTGCGGGCCCTCGCCGGGCGCGGCCCCGGCAGTGTCCCGGTGGTCGCCACCCTCGGCACCGACCCGGACGCGCCCGACGCCACGCCCCTGTTCGAGGCGGTCGCCCAGCTCTGGGTGCGCGGCGTGCCGGTGGACCTCGGCGCGCTCGACGAGGACGGTCCCCGGCGCCGGGTGGCGCTGCCGACCTACCCCTTCGAGCGGCAGCGCTACTTCGTCGACGTCCCCGCCGGCGACTCGCCCGCCCCGGCCCCCCGCGCCGCCGCCCCCGCCGATCCCGTCGTGGACGAGGCGGACGAGGCTGCCGGACCCACCGTGGCGCCGCAGGAATCACGACTGACCCGGTACGAGCGGCCCGACCTGCCCAGCGTCTACACCGCGCCCCGTACTGCGCTGGAGGAGACGGTCGCGGAGGTCTGGCAGGACGTCATGGGCGTCACACCGGTCGGCGCGCACGACAACTTCTTCGACCTGGGCGGGCATTCGCTGCTCGCCGCACAGGTGGTCACGCGGCTCCAGGGCCTGCTGCCGGTCACCCTCACCGTGACCGACCTGCTCTCGCAGGCCCAGACCGTCGCCCAGATGGCCGAGGCCGTGGAGCGGCGCCTGCACGAGAAGCTGCTCGGCATGTCCGACGAGGACGCCGCACGGCTGCTCGGCGAGTGACGTCCGCACCGACCGGCCGCACCTCAGAACATCCCAGCGCCCGCCACCGGGCACGAGCGAAGGTTGACGCCCCCATGGTTCCACCCAGTCCCCTCGCGGGCGGCGCAGAGCTGTCCGCGACGAAGCAGCGGCTGATGGAGAAGTGGCTGACCGGCGGCGCGGGCCCGCAAGCGCCCCGGATCCCCCGCCGGGGCCTGCGCACGGCCGACCTCTCCTTCGCGCAGGAGCGCCTGTGGTTCCTCGCCCAGCTGCACCCGGAGAGCTCCTACCACCACATGGTGGAGGCGATCCGCGTGCGCGGCGCTCTCGACGTGGACGCCCTGAAGTACGCCCTGGAACAGGTCGTCCGGCGTCACGAGGCACTGCGCACCGTCTTCCACGTGCACGCGGGCGAGCCCCGTCAGGTCGTCCTCGCCGAGCAGTCCGTCGCCTTCGACGTGGACCCGCGGGTGCGGGGCGAGGAGGAGGCGGTCGAGCGGCTGCGTCAGGACTCCGACCGGCCCTTCGACCTCGCGCGGGGCCCGCTCATCCGGTTCCTCCTGACCCCGCTGGGCCCCGACGACCACGTCCTGATGGTGACCATGCACCACCTCGTCGGCGACGGCATGTCGATGGGCATCCTCTTCCGGGAGCTGTTCGCCTTCTACGCGGCCCGCACCGGGGAGACCGAGGCGCCCGCACTCCCCGAACTCCCGCTGAGCTACCCGGACTTCGCCCAGTGGCAGCGCGACCTGCTGCGCGGCCCCGAACTGGAGCGGCGTCTCGCCCACTGGAGCAGGGCGCTGCGCGAACCGCTGCCCACCCTGGACCGCCTCACCGACCGGCCCCGCCGCGGCCGCACCAGCCTGCGCGCCGTCAGCCGGGCCTTCACTCTCTCCGAGCCGGTGGCCACGCGGCTGCGCGCGCTGGCTCGCGAGCACCAGGCGACCCTGTTCATGACGCTGCTCGCCGGCTTCAACACCCTGGTGCACCTGCGCTCGGGCGACGAGGACATCGTCACCGGATCGGTGGTGCACGGCCGCGACCAGCCAGAGGTGGAGAACCTCATCGGCTTCTTCGCCAACACCCTGGCGCTGCGCTTCGACCTCCCCGCCGGGCTCACCTTCGCCCAAGTCCTCGCACGGGTGCGGGAGACCTGCCTGGAGGCGTACGCCCATCGCGACACCCCGATCGAGGTGGTCGCCGCCGAGCTGCGCCCGGGACGCAACGGAGGCGACAACCCGCTGTTCCAGGCGGCCGTGGTCGGCGAGAATCCCGCCGGGGCCGCGCGCATGGGCGATCTGGAGGTGGCTGCCTTCGACTTCGGGCTCGACACCTCCGAGTTCGACCTGGTGCTGCACTACTGGGAGACCGACGGGCGCGTCGAGGGCGGGGTGCGCGGCAGCGTCGACCTCTTCGACCCGGAGTCCGTGCACCGGTTCACCGCCGACCTGGAGCGGCTGTTCGCCGCCGTGCTCGACGCACCCGACCTGCCGGTGGCCGAACTCGGCTTCCTCGACGTGCCGTCGGAGCGGGCACCCGCGCCGTCCCCGACGGTGCGGGCCGACGTCCCGGCCGAGGCCTCGGTCCCGGCCGTGGAAGGCGACGCGGCGCTCACCCCCACCGAGCGGGAGGTCGCGGCCGTCTGGCGCGAGGTGCTCGGCCTGCGCGAGGTGGACCCGGACGAGGACTTCTTCGATGCGGGCGGGCATTCGCTGCGGGCCGTTCGCGTGCTGCTGCGGCTGCGTGAACGGCTCGGCGTGGACCTGCCCGTCCAGGTCTTCTTCGAAGCCCCCACGGTGACCGCGCTGGCCGCCGTGTTCGACAAGGCGCGCGCCGCCGGGGACACCGCCGCCCAGGAGGAGACCACGGCCGGCACGGAGGCGGCCGTCCTGCGCGCCGACGCCGTCCTTGCCGAGGACATCGTCTGCGCCGGCACACCCGTGGACCCGGAGCGCGTCGCCGCGCCGGAGCACCTGCTCCTCACCGGGGCCACCAGTTTCCTGGGCGCCCATCTGCTGGCCAGGCTGCTGCACGTGACGGGCGCACGCCTGCACGTCCTGGTGGACGCCGAGGGCCTCGGCGAGGCCGAGCGGTCCCTCGCCCGCGCCCTCGACCGCTTCGGTCTCGAGGTGCCGATGGAGCGGGTGACCGTCCTGGCCGGCAGCCTGCGCGAGCCACGGCTCGGCCTGTCACCGATGGCGTTCGCGCGTCTCGCGGGCACCGTCGACGCCATCCACCACGTCGGCTGCGAGGCCAACCTGGCTCAGCCGTACGGGCAGTTGAAGGCGGCCAACGCGGGTGGCACCACCGAGGTGCTGCGGCTCGCGGCGCGGGGCAGGACCAAGCCCGTGCACTACGTCTCGTCGCCCGGCGTGCTCTTCGCCCGCGACACCGAGCCGGGGATCCTGCGCCCGGACGGCAGGGTGCCCGCCGAAGCGGTGCTGCCCTCCGGGTACGTACGCAGCCGCTGGGTGGCCGAGGAGCTGGCCGACGAGGCCAGGCGGCGCGGCGTGCCGGTCTCCGTGTACCGGCCGGGGCGCCTCGGCGGCGACTCGGTCAGCGGCGGCGGGGACCCCGAATCGGCGTTCTGGCGGTTCATCGGCGCCTGCGTCCGGCTGGGCGCGGTGCCCGACTTCGGCGCGGACGCCGATTTCGACCTCGTACCCGTCGACTTCGCGACCGCCGCGCTCGCCGAACTCTCTCTGAACAAGGGGGCGTTGGGTGGTACCTACCACCTCGCCAACCCGGCGCGCACCCGGCTCGACGCCGTGGTGGCGCGGCTGCGCGCAGGCGGCTACCCGCTCGTGGAGACCGACCCGGACAGCTGGGCCCGGCTGGTGTCCAAGGACGTCCTGGACGCGGGCGGCGACGAGGGTTCCGTGCCGGTGGCCGCCCTCGGGGCCGCCTCGCACGGCATGCCCGGCTTCGGCAGCCTGCGGCTGGACGTCACCGGCACCCTCGACGCGCTCACCGGGACCGGGGTGAGCTGCCCGGTCGTGGACGGCCCGCTCCTGGACCGTTACGTGCACCACCTCATCGGCGCGGGACTGCTGCCGCCCGCGCCCACCGACCGCCCCACCCCGGACTCCCGATCGGAGAACACCGAATGAGCACCAGCCTCGCCCGTGACACCGGCGGTACGGTGCCGCGCGGTCCCCGACTTCCGCTGCTGCCGCAGCCGTTCGACCTCGCACGCGCCCACCACCCGGTGACCCTGAACCCCGGGCGGTGGCGCGGGATCACCCAGGGAGCGCGGGCCACGGGGCTCGACGCGACCGCCGTGCTGCGCACCGCCTTCACCGAGGCCGTCGGCCTGTGGTCACGGGAACCCCGGTTCGCGGTGCGGGAACGCTCGGCGGACGGCTGCCGGATCCTGGTGGCGGACACACTCGCGGACGGCACGTTCGCCGACCGCGCCGCCGCGCAGTCCCCGGCGGTCACCTGCTCGACGGGCGCCCAGGACCCGGCGGCCGGGATCACCGAGGCGGACCTCGATCCGCTGGTCGAGTTCGTCGACGCCGTGGACGGTGAACCGGTACCGGCACCCTCGGGCCCGGTCCCGGTCCTGACCCTGCGGGTGACGGCCGCGGACGGCGGCATCGACGCGGTCTGGGAGTACACGGCCGGCGCGCTGCCCGAGGACGTGGTGGCCGGCCTGGCCGAGTCCTGGCTCGGGCTGCTCGGCTCGCTGGCCGGGGGCCCCGCGGCCTGGACGGCGCCGGTCCCACCGGTGCGGCTGCCCGCGGCGCAGGAGAGGCAGCGCGAGGAGATCAACGCGACCGCGGCGCCCCTGCCCGAGGGGCTGCTGCAGCAGGCCGTGGCCCGGGCCGCCGAGCCCCGCCCCGGCCACATCGCGATCGTCTCGGGTGAACACCGGCTCACGTACGGTGAGTTGATGAGCCGGTCCCGGCGCATCGGACGGCGGCTCAGGGAACTGGGTGCCCGGCCCGGCGACCCGGTCGCGGTGTGCATGGAGCGGGGCTGGGAGCAGCCCGTCGGCCTGCTCGGCGCGCTGGAGTCCGGGGCCGCGTGGTTCCCCCTGGATCCCGGGCTGCCCGCGGAACGCCGGGAACAGCTGCTCGATGCGACCGGCGTACGCCTCGTCCTGACGCAGCGGAAGGTGGCCGGGCGGTGGCAGTGGCCGCAGGGCGTCACCGAGCTGGTGGTGGACGACGACACGCAGTGGGCGGACGTCGACGACGGCCCGCTGACGGCCGCGCAGGGCCCCGAGGACCCGGCGTATCTGCTGTTCACCTCGGGTTCCACCGGCACTCCCAAGGGCGTGGCGGTCCCGCACCGGGGCGCGCTGAACACGCTGATCCACGTGATCGAGCGGTACGGCGTGACGGAGCGGGACCGGGCCATCGGCCTGTCGGCGATGAGCTTCGACCTGTCGATCTGGGACATGCTCGGCACGCTGTGCGCCGGGGCCACGCTGGTCCTGCCGGACGCGGGCACCGACCGGGACCCCGGGCACTGGCTCGATCTGGTGCGCCGGGAGGGCGTCACCACCTGGGTGGGCGCCCCGGCCCTGTTCGAGCTGTTCTGCGAGCAGGTGGAGCGGGACCCCGAGCCGTGGGTCGACTCGCTGCGGCTGCTGATCATGGGCGGCGACTGGATCCCGCTGTCCCTGCCCGAGCGCGCCAGGGACATCGCGCCGGACGTCCGGTTCGTCGGACTCGGCGGCAACACCGAGGCGTCGATCCTCTCCAGTACGTACGACGTGGACGAGGTCGACCCGGCGTGGGCCAGCATCCCGTACGGCACTCCCCTGCCCAACCAGACCCTGCACGTGCTCGATGCGGCGCTGCGGTCCAGGCCCGTGGGCGTGCCCGGTGACCTGTACATCGGCGGGGCAGGGCTCGCGCTGGGCTACTGGCGGGACCCCGCGCGCACGGCCCGGTCGTTCCTCAGCCATCCGGTGACCGGTGAGCGGCTGTACCGCACCGGCGACGTGGCACGGTTCCTGGCGGACGGCAACGTGGAGCTCCTCGGCCGGGAGGACTTCCAGGTGAAGCTGGGCGGCTACCGGATCGAGCTGGGCGAGATCGAGACGGTGCTGCGCTCCCACCCGTCGGTCGGCACGGCGGCGGTCGTCGCACTGGCGCGCCAGGACGGCGAGTTGGGCAACCAGGCGCTCGCCGGGTACGTGTCCCCGTCCGCCGGGACACGTCCCTCGGCGGCGGAGCTGCGCGAGTACATCGCCGGGCGCCTGCCGCACTACATGGTGCCCGCGCACCTCCTCGTCATGGACGCGCTCCCGCTGTCCGCGCACGGGAAGGTGGACCGCGCGGCGCTGCCCCGGCCGGGCGCCGACAGCGCCGCCGGCTCCGGCGAGGACTCCGCGAGCGCGCCGCTCACCGAGCTGGAGGAGCTGGTGGCCGGCCTGTGGTCGGAGCTCCTGGGTGTGGACCGGGTGAGGGCGGACGACACCTTCTTCGAGCTGGGCGGCAACTCGCTGCTCGGGATCCGGGTGATGAACCGGCTGCGTGAGCGGCTCGGCATGGACCTGGACCCGCACAGCGTGTTCCGCCACCGCACGGTGGCCGAGCTGAGCCGGGCGATCGAGCGGGAACGGGACGGGGCCGGCGACGGCCCGGACGGCGCGGCGCTGCCGCCCGTGCTGCCCGACCCGGCCTCCGCGCACGAGCCGTTCCGGCTCACCGACCAGCAGCAGGCGTACTGCGTGGGCCGCACCGGGTCGCTGTCCTCCGGGAACGTCTCCGCGCACATGTACCTGGAGTTCGAGGGCGAGCACCTGGACGTGCCGCGGTTCTCGGCCGCCTGGCAGCGGGTGGTGGACCGGCATCCGATGCTGCGCGCGGTGGCGCTCCCGGAGACGATGACCCAGCAGGTCCTCGCGTCGGTCCCGCCGTACGAGATGCCGGTCGTCGATCTGCGGGACGCGGACGAGGACAAGGTGAGCCGGGGGCTCCAGGAGATCTACGAGCGTTACTCGCACGAGGTGCGCCCCGTGGACGTCTGGCCGCTCTTCGAGGTGGTGGTGGCCGAGCTGCCCGACGACCGGTTCCGGGTGCACTTCTCCATCGACGCGCTCTGCGCCGACTTCGCCAGCATCCGCGTCCTGTGGGACGACCTGACGCTGTTCTACGCGGATCCGGACGCGGACCCGGCACCGCCCGCCATGGCGTACCGGGACTACGTCCTGGCGACGTCGGACCTCTCCGGCACGGAGGCGCACCGACGCTCGGCGGAGTACTGGGAGCAGCGGCTGCCCGGCCTCGCGCCCGCGCCCCGGCTGCCCATGGTGCGCGCCCCGGAGTCGGTGGAGCACCCGCGGTTCGTCCGGCGGTCGGTGCGGCTGACGGCCGACCGCTGGCGGCGGGCCACCGACCGGGCCGCGGAGGCGGATCTGACCCCGGCCGGCCTGCTGCTCGCGGTGTACGCGGAGGCGCTGGCCCCTTGGGCGCAGGCGCCCCGGTTCACGCTCAACGTCACCAACCTCAACCGGCTGGGCGCGCACCCCGACGTCGACGCCACCGTCGGCGAGTTCGCCTCGTTCGCCCTGGTCGAGGTGGACGCCGCCGCGCCCGGCGACTTCACGGACCGGGCTCGGCGGGTGCAGGAGCAGTTGTGGAGCGACCTGAGCCATTCGTACGTCAGCGGAGTCCATCTGCTGCGCGAACTGATGCGGCTGCGGGGCGGGTTCGACGGGGCGCTGATGCCGATGGTGTTCACCAGCGCAGTACCGCTGAGCGGCGGCAAGAGCACGCTCCTGGACGGCCTGCTGCGGCAGACGGGCGGCATCACGCAGACCCCGCAGGTCTGGATGGACCTCCTGACCGAGGTGCAGGACGGCGACCTGGTGGTCAACTGGGACGTGAACGAGGCCCTGTTCGACCCGGAGATGGTGGACGCCGTGTTCGCCGGGCTGCGCTCGCTCCTGGAGCGGCTGGCCGACGACCCCGCCGCCTGGTCGGCGCCCGACCCCTTCGACCCGCCCGTACAACTGAGCCCCAATGGCCGGGCGTTCGGTGACGGCGGCCGTCGTACGCTGCCGCAGCGGCTCGTGCAGGACGCCTTCCTCGACCAGGTGGCCGAGCGCCCCGACCAGGTGGCGGTGGTCGCCGACGGCCGGACCCTGACCTACGCGGAACTGCACCGCGAGGCGTGCCGGGTGGCCGCGTGGCTCCGAGCCAACGGCGCCTCCAGGGACAGGCCCGTCGGCGTCGTACTGGACAAGGGGTGGGAGCAAGTCACTGCCGTGTACGGCGTGTTGTATGCGGGAGCGCCCTACCTGCCCGTCGACGCGGAGGCCTCGGCCGCACGCGTGACGGGCCTGCTCGACCAGGGTGGCGCGGACCTCGTGGTCACCCGGCGCGACCTCGCCCCCCTCGCGGGCGAACGGCGCACCCTGTGCCTGGACGCACTGCCGGAGGAGCTGCGGGCGGCGGACCCGGAGATGCCCGCGGCGTCGACCGCACCCTCCGATCTGGCCTACGTGCTGTTCACCTCCGGCTCGTCCGGGCGGCCCAAGGGCGTGATGGTCGAACACCGGGGCGTCGTCAACGCCCTGCGCGAGACCGTCGAGACCTTCGCGATCGGCCCGGACGACCGCGCCCTCGCGCTGACCGCGCTGCACCACGACATGTCCGTGTTCGACCTCTTCGGCGTGCTCGGCGCGGGCGGCACACTGGTGGTGCCTCGGGCTTCGGAGCGGCGCGAGGCGGCGCACTGGGAGCGGCTCATGGGCCGGCACGGCGTGACCGTCTGGAACTCGGTGCCCGCGATGATGGAGATGCTGGTGGAGCATCTCGGGCCGCGGAACGGCCCGTTGGACACGGTGCGGCTCGCGTTCATGGGCGGCGACTGGCTGAACGTGGCCACGGTGCGCCGGCTCTCCGAGCAGGCGGGCGTGCGGGTGGTGAGCGTGGGCGGGCCCACCGAGACCACACTGTGGAACATCTGGCACCCCGTGGACGGAATTGACCCCGAGCGGCGGAGCATCCCGTACGGCACGCCCATCGCCAACACCCGCTACCGCATCCTCGACGAACGCATGCGGGACCGCCCGGTGTGGGCGACCGGCGAGATGTACTGCTCCGGGGCCGGCGTGGCGCGCGGCTACTGGAACGATCCGGAGCGGACCGCGGCCTCATTCGTGACGCACCCGCGGACCGGCGAACGTCTCTACCGAACCGGCGACTTGGGACGCTTCCTGCCCGACGGGAGCATCGAGTTCGTCGGACGGGCGGACTTCCAGATCAAGGTGAACGGGCACCGGATCGAGCCGGGCGAGGTGGAGGCGGCCCTGCTGACGCACCCCGGTGTCGTCGCGGCCGTGGTGATGGGACAGCGGCGCACGGAACGGGCCGGCCACCGGGGCCTGACCGGATACGTCGTGCCGGGCACCGGGACCACCGCCGTCACGGACGCCGCCCTGCGGGAACACCTGCGGGCCGCGCTCCCCGAGCACATGATTCCTTCGGTGTTCGTGACGCTGGACGCGCTGCCGCTGAACGCCAACGGCAAGGTGGACCGGCCGGCGCTCCCCGAACCCCGCCCGGAGCTCTCGGGGGCCACCGGGGACGCCCCTCGGTCGGCCGTCGCCGAGGTGTGCGCACAGGTGTGGGCACAGGTGCTCGACGTGGAGACGGTCGGCGAGCGGGACAACTTCTTCGCCCTCGGCGGAGACTCCGTCCTCGCCACCCGGATCGTGACCCGGCTGCGCCAGGTGTTCGCCTCGGACGCGGTGTCGCTGCGTACCGTGTTCCTGTCGCCGACGGTGGCCGGCCTGGCGGACGGCGTGATCGCCCTGGAGGAGACGCCGGGGCAGGCCGAGGCCATGGCCGGCGTACACCTGCGGGTCGCGCGGATGTCGCCGGAGGAGGTCGCGCGTGAGCTGTCGGCCCGCCGTGCCGCGGCCGGACAGGGCGCGGCGTGAGCGCGGGTACGGCGCGCCGCCCGCGCCTGCACGAACTGGTGGCCCGCCAGGCCGCGTTGACGCCGGACGCCGAGGCCGTCGTGAGCGGCAGGGAGCGTCTGACCTACCAGGAGCTGGAGGAGGCGGCGCAGCTCCTCGCCGGACACCTGCGTGAGCTGGGCGCGGGTCCGGAGAGCCTGGTCGGCATCTGCCTGGGCCGTTCGCCGTGGATGGTGGTGGCGATGCTCGCGGTCCTGAAGGCGGAGGCCGCCTACGTGCCCATCGACCCCGCGTTCCCCCTGGAGCGGCGGGAGTTCATCCTGCGGGACAGCGGCGCGGAGCTGATCGTCACCGAGGAGGCACTGCGGGACAAGTGGCCCGGCCCGCCGGGCACGATGGTCTCGCTCGACCGCGACTGGGACCGCATCGCCGCGGCCCCGCCGTGCGACGGGGCGGGCACGGGCGGGGACGGGCAACTGGCGTACGTGCTCTACACCTCGGGTTCCACCGGGCGCCCCAAGGGCGTCGCGGTGGAGCACCGCAGCGCGGCGGCGTTCCTGGACTGGGCGCTCGAGTGCTTCTCCGCGGACGAGCTGCGGTACACCCTGGCGTCCACGTCGATGTGTTTCGACCTGTCGGTCTTCGAGTTCTTCGCGCCGCTGGCCGCAGGCGGCACGGTGGTTCTCGCGGAGACGGTGTTCCACCTTCCGGCGGCCGCCGCGGACCGTCCGGTGACACTGGTGAACACCGTGCCCAGCCTGCTCCTGGACCTGCTGCCCTCCGGCCCCCTGCCCGCGTCGGTGGTGACGGTCAATCTGGCCGGCGAGGCGCTGCCCGCCTCGCTGGTACGCCAGTTGTACGCGACGGGCACGGTAGCGCGCGTCTACAACCTGTACGGCCCCTCCGAGGACACCACGTACTCGACCTGGAGCCTGGTCGGGCGGGACACGGAGAAGCCCTTGATCGGCCGTCCCGTCACGGGCACCACCGCGTACGTCCTCGACCCCCGGGGCCGGCCGGTGGCGGACGGTGAGGCCGGGGAGCTGCATCTGGGCGGCGACGGCCTGGCGCGGGGGTACTTGGGGCGGCCCGCCCTGACGGCGGAGCGATTCGTCCCGGACCCGTTCTCCGGCCGCCCCGGCGCGCGGCTCTACCGGACGGGCGACCTCGCGCGGCGGCTGCCGGACGGCGAGCTCGACTATCTGGGACGCGCCGACCAGCAGGTGAAGGTGCGGGGCCTGCGCATCGAACCCGGTGAGATCGAGGGGGTGTTGATGGAGCACCCCGGCATCCGGCGCGCCGCGGTGCTCGCCAGGCCGGGCAGCGCGGACGAGACAGGCCTCGTCGCGTACGTGGTGGGCGGGGACGGCACCGACTTCACCTCGGTGCGGCAGTTCCTGCGGGACCGGCTGCCGCCCTACATGGTGCCCGGGCAGTTCGTGCCCGTGGAGTCCATCCCGCTGACGGTGACGGGGAAGGTCGACGCCGGGGCCCTGCCCGCGGCTGCCCCGTGACCGCGCGACGGCCTTCACAATTCCGACGCACCCCTGCGACCCAATTCCCTTCGGGGCACCCTTTATTGCCGCGGAAATCGAGTGCTACACTCACGCAACCATGCGCGGTAAGGCAAGCCTTACCCAGAATGGCGGCGCCGCTCCGGAATTGAGTCGGAAACGATTTTCAATGCACCGCGCACGGCCGGACGGCCCGCCGCACCACGTCATCGGAAGAGGAATTCGTGAGCGCCACGGATACCACGACGAGTCGCGAGGCTCGAATCGTCCTGATTATCACCGTCGTAGCGTCGGCGCTATTGGTTATCGATATCACCATCGTTTCCGTAGCGTTACCCGAGATCCAGTCGGACCTCGGCGGCTCCCTGGCCGCCCTGCAGTGGATCATCATCGGCTACACGGTCACCTTCGGCGCCTTCCAACAGGCGGCGGGCTCGCTGTCGGACCGGCTCGGACGGCGGTCCATGTTCATGGGCGGCATCGCCCTGTTCACCCTCTCCTCGCTGGCCTGCGGGCTCGCGCCGAACGCCATCGCGCTCGACGTCGCACGCTGTGTGCAGGGCATGGGCGCCGCCTTCGTGCTCGCCAACGCGATGCCGCTGATCGCCCAGGTCTACGACGGACAGAGCCGCAACATGGCCATTGCCGTCTGGGGCACCACGCTCGGTGCCTGCGGTGCCGTCGCCCCGGTCATCGGCGGTCTCCTCGTCGACCTCACCGAGTGGCGCTACCTCTTCCTGATCAACGTGCCGATCGGCGCGGTCGCGCTCTTCCTGTGCCGCACCCGGCTGCCCGTCGACCCGCCGCGCAGCTCGCTCGCCGGCATCGACTGGACCGGCGCGGGACTGCTCGTGCTCACCCTCGGCCTGGTCAACTTCGCGCTCACCCGCGGTGAGGACCAGGGCTGGGCCTCCGCCGCCACCCTCGTCCAGCTCGGCGTCTCCGCCGTACTCCTCGTCGGCTTCCTGCTCCTGGAGCGCCGGGTCCCCACACCGACCCTGGACCTGACGCTGTTCAAGGTGCCGACGTTCGTGGCGGCCACCCTGATCGCCTTCTTCTCCCGCTTCGCCACCATCGGCGGTTCCGTCTACTACATCCTGTACTTCCAGAGCGCCCGCGGGCTCAGCCCGTTGGAGACCGGCCTGATGATGATGGCCATCTTCGCCCCGCAGCTCGGCATGGGCCTGGTCGCGGGCAAGCTCCAGGCCAAGTACTCCCCCTCGCACATCATCGGCGCCGGCTTCGGCATCCTGGCGCTCGGCGGACTCTCCATGTCCTGGGCCTTCGACCAGGGCCACACCATCTGGGCGGCCCTGCCCGGCCTGCTCCTGTGGGGTGTGGGAGGCGGTCTCGCGGGCAGCCCGTCCATGTCGCTCGCCGTCAACGTGGTACCCAAGGAACGCGCGGGCATGGCGTCCGGCGCGATCAACAGCCTGTTCATGTTCGGCGCGGGCATCGGCGCCGCGCTCTTCGGTGTCCTGTTCCGCAGCAGGATCGAGGACCAGGTCGGCGGCGGCCTCCGTACGGGCTCGGCCGACCATGACTCCGTGGTCTCCGCCGCCGCCCAGGGCGACATCTCCCGGGCCCTGGAGCACGTGCCCGACGACCTCGTCTCCCCGGCGCGTCGCACCCTGGAGTCCGCCATCGCCGACGGCGCCTCCTTCGTGATGCTGTGGGCCGCGGTGGTCTGTGTCGGCACGGCTGCCGTCGCCCTCACCCTGGTCCGCAAGAAGGACCTGCTCACCGGCGCCCCCGAACCCGCCAAGGAGGAGGACAAGGCGGCGCCGGAACCGGCCTGACGATCCGGGGCGGCCCTCTTCGGGGGCCGCCCCGTTCCACGTCTCCCCCCTCGTGGAACACCCATCACCCCCCCATGACACCCGCACGCCAGGAGCCCGCGATGTCCCCGCATTCCACCGCCGGTCCACTGCGCCTGCTGGTCCTCGGCGGCACCGGATTCGTCTCCGGCGCCGTGGCCGCGGAGGCCGTCGCCCGCGGCCACGACGTCACCTGTGTCGCCCGCGGCACCAACGGCGTGGCGCCCCCCGAAGGAGCCCGGCTGCTGCACGCCGACCGGAACGCGCCGGACGGCCTCGCCCCGCTGCGCGGCACCCGCTTCGACGCGGTCGTGGAGAGCGCGACGCTCGCCCTCCCCTGGGTGCACCGGGCCCTGCGCGACGTGAGCGCCGGCCACTGGACGTTCATCTCCTCGATCAGCGTGTACGCCGACACCTACACCCGGGGCCAGACGGCCCGCACCGCACCGCTGCGCCCCGCACTGGCCGACATCGACGCCTACGACCCCGGGCAGGACCCCGAGCCCTCCCAGGCCACGTACGGAGGGGTGAAGCTCGCCTGTGAGCGGGCCGTTCGGGAGGCCACCGCCGACGCGGCCCTCATCGTCCGCCCGGGCCTGATCGTGGGACCGGGCGACGACGTCGGGCCCTTCGGCTACTGGCCGCTGCGGATGGCGCGCGGCCGGGCCACCGCCGTGCCGGCGGCGAACGGTGCCGACGGCCTCGCCCTGCCCGCGCAGTGCGTGGACGTGCGGGACCTCGCCGCCTGGATCCTCGACGGTGCGACCGCGCGCACGGCCGGGGTGTACGACGCGGCCGGCCCCCCGGTGCCCCTGGACTCCCTGCTCCGCGAGGTCGCCGACGCCGTGGGGCACGACAGCCTCGAGCTCGTGCCGGTGCCGGAGGACGTGCTGCGCGACGCCGGGGTACGGGCGTGGACGGGCCGCCCTTCCATGCCCCTGTGGCCGCCCCGGGAGCTGCACGGCGCGCTCGCCCGTGACGTCACGTCGTCCTTCGACGCGGGGCTGCGCGTCAGGCCGGTCGCCGAGACGGCACGGGCGGTGCTGCGCGACCGCCTCGGACGCGGTGCGGGCATCCCCCCTGTGGCGGGCCTGACGCCCGTCGAGGAGGCCTCACTGCTGCGCCTCGCGGGCGCCTGAGAGGTCCGCGCCATGCCCCCCGAGTACCCGTTGTGCAACCGGAGTTGGACGCCACGGTGCCATCTCCGGGTGGCATACATTCGGCCACTTCCATTGATACGTTCGGCGCGTTTTTGACGCTTCGAACATGTCAGGAGACGCCGTGGCCACGGCCGTGCCGCCCCTTCCCTCCGCCGCGAGACTGCCCTCGTTGACCGGCCTCCGCTTCGTCGCCGCGTTCGCCGTCTTCGCCTCGCACGCCTATCTGGCGATCTGGTTCGACGGCGTGTGGGAGAACAACACCCCCGCCATGGTCGCGCTGATCACGGCGCGTTCCGGGGTCGGATTCTTCTTCCTGCTCAGCGGATTCGTGCTGGCCTGGTCGGCGCGGCCAGGCGACCGGGCGGTGTCCTTCTGGCGCCGGCGCGCGGCCAAGATCTATCCGGTGCACGCGGTGACGTGGTTCGCCGCGCTCGTCCTGATCAACTGGACGGGCGGTCAGGTCGCCGCCCGCCAGGCCGTGCCCAACCTGCTCCTCGTGCAGTCCTGGTCCCCCACGTTCGACGTCTACGACAGCGTGAACGGCGTGTCCTGGTCGCTGTCCTGCGAGGCCTTCTTCTACCTGGCCTTCCCGCTGCTCATCCACCTCGTCCGCCGCATCCCGGCCCGCCGGCTGTGGGCCTGCGCCGCCGCCGCGGCCCTCGCGGTGATCGCGATGCCCCTGGTCGCCACGGCCGCCCTCTCCTCCGAACCGAAGTTCTTCGCGTTCCCCGTGACGCTGCACCAGTACTGGTTCATCTATACCTTCCCCCTCACCCGGCTGCTGGAGTTCGTGCTCGGCATCCTCCTCGCCAGGGCCGTCCTGGAGGGGACGCGGGTGACCGTCCGCTTCCGGCACGCCCTGCCCGCACTCGCGATCGGCTATCCCCTCGCGCTCCAGGTGCCGTTCCTGTACGCGATATCCGCGGTCCTCGTCATACCGATGGCGCTGCTCGTGCTCGCGGGCGCGGGTGCCGACATCCGCGGCTCGCGCTCGCCGGTGCGCGGGCGGCCGATGGTGTGGCTGGGCGACGTCTCGTTCGCCTTCTACATGGTCCACATGCTCGTGCTGACGCACGTGTACCGCCTGATCGACGAAGAGCACACGGCTTCCGGCGCCGTCAGGGCCGGTTCCGCCGTGCTCGTCCTCGCGCTCTCCCTGCTGGCGGCGTGGGCGGTGAACGCCCTGGTGGAACGGCCGTTGACGCGGCGCTGGGGATCGGGGCGGACCACACGCCCCAAGGCCGGGGCACCGCTCGACGAAAAACCTGTGGCCCCCTGAGCCGTGCGGACACGGCTCAGAGGGCCAGCGGGCGGGCCGCCCCGTCGGGGGAATGCCGGGGCGGACCGGTTTCGGGCAGGAGTCAGTGGACGGGTGACTCCTTGCGCAGCACCGTGCCGTGCGGCTCCTCGCAGTGCCGGCCGGCCTCGGCCGCGCCGGCTCCGGCGAGCCGCTCGGGGGCGTGGTCCACCTCCAGCGTGGCGTGCGTGATGCCGTGCTCCTCGCGCAAGCGGGCCTGGATGCCCTTGCGCACCGCGTGGCAGTCGCCGCCGGGCTCCACCAGCACATGGGCCGAGAGCACCGGCTGGCCGGAGGTGATCTCCCAGATGTGCAGGTCGTGGACCTCGACCACGCCGTCCTGGTCCACCATGCCGCCGCCCACGTCGCCGGGGTCGATGTCGATGGGCGCGGCCTCCAGGAAGATCCTCCCCGAGGCACGGACCAGCGAGAAGCCCGACCGGACCATGAGCACCACCACGATCATGGAGGCGATGCTGTCGGCCCTGGCGAAGCCGGTCGTCATCACGACCGCGCCGGACACGGCCGTCGCGATGAAGCCGTAGAGGTCGGTGAGGATGTGCTGGAAGGCGCCCTCGACGTTGAGCGAGGACCGGTTGGCCTTCGACATGCACCACGCGGCGGCGATGTTCACCGCCACGCCCGCGAGGGCCGTCACCAGGACCAGGGCCCCGCCGACCTTCGGCGGATCCAGGAGCCGCTCGATGTTCTCGTACGTCAGCCAGGCGGAGAGGAGCAGCAGGGTGAGCCCGTTCGCCTGGGCCGAGAGGATCTCCGCGCGCTTGAAGCCGTAGGTGAAGCGGCCGCGCACCGGCCGGCTCGCCAGCTTCATCGCCCACAGGGCGAGTGCGATCGCCCCCGCGTCCGAGAGCATGTGCGCCGCGTCCGCGAGCAGAGCCATCGACTGGGCGGCGAACGCGACGACGACTTCCACCGCCATGTAACTGACGATCAGGCCGAGCGAGATGGATAACCAGCGGCGGTCCGCGTCCTCGGCCACCGCGTGAGAGTGCCCCGCATGGCCGTGCCCGTGCCCGCCGTGGCCGTGTGCGTGCCCCTTGTCGCCGTGAGGGTGCGCATGAGCGTGTTCGTCGGCATGCTTATGCCCGTGATTCATCGAATTCCCATCGCTCCGCGGGGGCTTGGACAGGGAAAGTGAAGCGCATCAATCTCGCGATTTCAAAGGCTGCAATGAAGACGGTTATCAATTACCGAAGCCTATTGCGGCGAATATCGAAATCCGTCCAGGTGTCACCTAGGTGCGACGGCCACGCATGGCCGGAAACCAGTCCGAGAAAGGCAAGAAACCGGCGTTCCGCCCGGGTCTCTAAGCCTCGGAGCACCCGTGGTTCCCGTACTTCGCCACGTACGCACGAGCGATCTCCAGCTGCTCCCGCTCCATCCACTCGGCGGCCACCAGCACACCGGGCAGCGCCGCACGCTCCGTCGTCAGGGCGCGGAACAGCCGGGAGACGGTCACGTCGTGAGCGGGGCGGTGCACCACCTCGATCGCGTCGCCGCCCCGGATCTCGCCGGGCTCGATCACCCGCAACATCGCCCCGGAGGAAGCGGCTCGGGTGAAGCGCCGGAGCCAGCGGTGTTCCCCGAGCCAGGCGGCGAAGGTGCGGCACGGCAGGCGTCCGCCGGTCACTTCGAGGACGACGTCGCGGCCGAGCCGCCACCGCTCACCGACCAGGGCGCCCCGCAGGTCGATGCCGACGGTGGTGAGGTTCTCGCCGAACGCGCCGGGCGCGAATCGCCGGCCCAACTCCCGCTCCCAGCCGTCCAGATCCTCCCGCGCGAACGCGTAGACGGCGCGGTCGTCGCCGCCGTGGAAGCGCAGGTCGCACACCGCGTCGCCGCGCAGCCCGCTCCCGCCGGTGCCCGGCGCTCCGGGGCGCTCGACCCGGACCGGGCCGTCGGCCGGCCGCTTGTCGATGCCCGTGGTCCCGGACGGGGCGTCGGTGTAGTCGACCGCCGTGGCCGCCCCGACGTTCACGCTCAAGATCTTCATGCCGCCGCATGGTACGTCCGCCACGAGAGGGGCAGGGACGCGCCCCGGCCGGCATCGGGACGCTCCGGTCTCAGGCGATCAGGGTGGCGATGCCTCCGGTGAGCAGGCCCACGACGAGGATCAGCGGGCTGCCCTTGAGGGCGGCGCCGGCGTGGAACCGGAGGTCGCGGTACTCGGGCATGCCTTCGGTGCCGGGCAGGGCGAGGAGGCGGGGGCGCAGCCCGGCGAAGACGATCCAGTCGAGGACGACCAGGTCCCAGACGGTCAGCGTGGCGAAGACGAGGGCCGCGCAGAGGGCCGCGGGCAGGAACGTCAGGCCGTCGGGGAGCGCCCCGTCGAGGCCGACCATCGCCCCGGTCAACAGGGGCAGGCCGCAGCCGGCCCAGACGAACACGCCGAACAGCACCGCCACCCGGCGGCCTCGGGCGCTCTTGGGTCTGCCGTACCGGCGCCGGATCGCGGGCGGATAGTCGTCCAGCAGGAAGTCCCTGCTGAGGGCGGCGCCGCCGAACACCCCCGCGGTGAACAGCACGCTGAGCACGAGACCGTAGCCCAGGCCGTATCCGAGAACCGCGGACCACTCCATGCCGACCTCCCGAAGCATCCTCGAATCCTCTCAAGCGGAAGGAGCGATTCGATGGAACGCCCCGGGTGATTCCGGGTCGGCCGTACATTCGGGTCCTGCCCCCTCACCGCACGCCGGCGCCCCGGTCCTCGCGGGGCGGGAGCGGGAAGAAGCCGCTGGTGCGCCGGCGGTAGGCGGCGTAGCCGGGGCGGTCCGCCATGTGGCGTTCCAGGAGCGCCTTGCCGCTTCCGCGGGTCAGCAGCAGGCTCATGACGAGTGGTCCGACGACAGTGGCCGCCGCGGCGGCCGGGGCGTCGCACACGATCAGGAAGAGGCCCCACCAGACGCAGAAGTCTCCGAAGTAGTTGGGGTGCCTGGTCCACGACCACAGGCCGCGGTCCATGATCCGGCCACGGTTGTCCGGATCGGCCTTGAAGCGGGCCAGTTGCGCGTCGCCGACGCTTTCGAAGACGATCCCCACCAGCCAGAGCGCCGTGCCGACGGCGGCGACGGCGGACATCGGGCCGCTGAGGCAGCCGGCCGCCTGCACGGGCAGGGACACCAGCCACACCAGGGCGCCCTGGAGGAGGTAGACCTTGCGGAAGGCGTACGCGGCCGGGCTGCCCGGCGCCTTGGCGAGCATCTGTTCGTACCGCGGATCCTCCCCGTGGCCGCGCCCGCGCCGGGCGATGTGCACGGCGAGCCGCAGCCCCCAGGCACAGGTCAGCACGGTGATGAGCAGCCGGCGTCCGGTGTCGCCGTGCCCGGCGGACAGGAGGAGGCTCGCGAGGGCGACGGCGGTGAAGGCCAGCCCCCAGGCGACGTCGACGATCCGGTGCATCCGCATGCGCAGCGCCACGGCGAAGGTGACGAGCATGACCGCCAGGGCCACGCCCGCCGTGACCGCGAGCTGGACGCCGAAGGCTCCCCAGTCGAATCCGCTCATGTGCCGTCGCCTCCTTCACGCCGGTACCAGCCGGCGGGGGTGGGCGGCAGTCCGGAGCCGCCCCGCAGGTCGGGCCGGACCGCCAGGATCTGGTCGACGCCCATGCGCCGGGCCTCGAACGCGAGGCCGCCGCCGACGAGGTAGAGCCGCCACACCCGGGCCGTCTCCTCGCCGACCAGCGAGACGAAGACGTCCCAGCGGTCTTCCAGCGTCCGGCGCCAGGCCTCGACGGTACGGACGTAGTGCTCGCGCAGCGACTGTACCGAGCCGACCTCCAGGCCCGCGTCCTCAAGGAGCGAGACGGTCTGCCCCAGCGGACGCATGTGCATGTCGGGGGCGATGTAGGACTCGATGAAGGCGCCGCCGCCGGGGGCGGTCGCGCCGCGGGACATCTGCTGCACGAGGACGCGGCCGCGGGGCCGGAGCATGCGGTACAGCTGTGCGGCGAAGGCGGTGTACTCGCTGTCGCCGACGTGCTCCCCCATCTCGATCGTCGACACCGCCTCGTAGGCCCCGCCGTCGATGTCGCGGTAGTGCCGCAGCTGTACGTCCACCAGGTGCTCCAGGCCGCGTTCGCGGACCCGGGCGCGCACGAAGTCGCGCTGTTCGTGGGCGAGGGTCACCGCGGTGACCTGGACCTTGTACTCCTCGGCCGCGTACAGGGTGAGGGCGCCCCAGCCGCAGCCAATGTCCAGGAGCCGCGTGCCGGGCCGCAGGTCCAGCTTGCGGCAGACGAGTTCGAGTTTGTCGCGCTGGGCGTCGGCCACCGCGTAGTCGGGGTCCTCACTGGTCCAGTACCCGCAGGAGTACGCCATCGACGGGTCGAGGAGCTCTTCGTAGAAGGCGTTGGAGAGGTCGTAGTGGTGGCTGATCGCCGCACGGTCGCGGGAACGGGTGTGCCGCGCCCCGCGCAGCTCGGCGCGGGACGAGGGCGGCGCGGGGCGCGGGCCGAGGGCGCCGAGCCGGGCCGCGGTGACGGCCGCCCTCAGGAGCGGGCCCGCCGTGGGCCGAGGCCGTTCCACCGGGCTGTCCCACAGGGCGCGCAGGCCGTCCGCCAGGTCGCCCTCGATGTCCAGGTCGCCGCTGATGTAGGCCTCGGCCAGGCCGAGTTCACCGCGCTGCCACAGCAGTCTGCGCAGCGCGCGGCGGGAGCGCAGGATCACCACCGGAGCATCGGGCGGGCCGCTCTCGCTGCCGTCCCAGGACCGCAGCCGCACCGGCGGCGGGCCACCGAGGACGCCTTCCAGAAGCGTGGTCAGGCGCCGGGCCGTGGTGGTCATGAGCGGGCTCCGTTCCCCGCCGCGCCGTGACGGGCCCCGGCGGTGTCGGTGTCGGTGGGGCGAGTGAGCAGGAACTGGTGGACGTCGAGGTACCGCGCGCGAAATCCCGCCTCGGAGTAGGCGAGGTAGAAGGTCCACATGCGGCGGAACGTGGCGTCGAAGCCCAGCCGCTCCACCTCGTCGGCGCGTTCGTCGAAGCGTTCGCGCCACAGGCGCAGGGTCTGCGCGTAGTCCGTCCCGTACGCGTCGCACGCGGTGACGCGCAGTCCGGTGTGGGCGGTGGCGGTGTCCCGGACGGCCCGGACGGAGGGGATGAGGCCGCCGGGGAAGATGTACTTGTGGATCCAGGTGTGGGTGGACGCGGAGGCGACCATGCGGTCGTGCGGCATGGTGATCGCCTGCAGGGCGATCCGGCCGCCGGGCGCCGACAGGGCGTCGAGGGTGCGGAAGTAGGCGGGCCAGTACTCGGCGCCGACCGCCTCGATCATCTCCACGCTGACGATCGCGTCGTAACTGCCGGTGAGCTCCCGGTAGTCGCGGAGTTCGATGTCGACCCGGTCCTGGAGCCCCGCCGCCCGCACCCGCTCCCGGGCCAGCGCCTGCTGCTCGGCGGAGAGGGTCACCGAACGCACCGTCGCGCCGCGCGCGGCGGCCCGTACGGCCAACTCGCCCCAGCCGGTGCCGATTTCCAGCAGCCGGGTGCCGGGGCCCACCTGCGCCAGGTCGAGCAGCCGGTCGATCTTGCGGTGCTGGGCCGCGGGCAGCCGGTCCCAGGTGGCGGGCAGGCCGTCGAAGAGGGCGGCGGAGTAGGTGAGTGTCTCGTCCAGGAAGAGGGTGAAGAGGTCGTTCGACAGGTCGTAGTGCCGCTGGATGTTGTCGCGCGCTCCGGTGAGCGTGTTGCGCTGGGCGTCCGGCCTGCGCGGCGCCCACAGGCCGCGCAGCCGTTGCAGCGGTCCCGGCACGAGCGTCGCCGCGTGCTCGGCGAGCACGGTCAGGACGCCGACCATGTCGTCGGCGTCCCACTCGCGGGCCATGTAGGACTCGCCGAAACCGATCAGACCGTGCGCGGCGATGCGCCGCACGAAGGCGTCGGGCTCCCGTACGCGCAGCAACGGCCCGCCCGCGCCCAGGCGTTCACCGCCGGCGAGCGCCACGCTCACCGGCAGCCGCTGGAACGCCCGCCGGAGAATCGTCCGGGCCACGGCCCGGCGGGCGGCGGATACGGGCGGCACCGTCACCACGTCGGGCCAGCGCGCGGCGTCCGGCTCGCCGTGGGAGGCGGAGAGGGAGGTGGTCACTGCATTCCTTTCTGTCCGGGGCAGCCCGGTCTGGGCACGACGCGCAGTCCTCGCAGCCACAGCCGGACGCCGTGCCGGCGGATGCCGAGGCTCACGGCGAGGGTCGGGAAGGGGTGGCGGGCGACGGTCCGCAGCAGGGACCGGGCGGTGGCGGCCCGCCGCTCACCGCGCACGGTCGCGGTGAAGGGGCGCGCTCCGGCCTGGTCCAGGTGCACGGTGACGCTGAGGTGGTGGTCCGGCCGTGGCAGCCGCATCCGGTACTCGCCCGCGACCTCGAAGAACGGCGAGACGTAGAACTCCTTGCCGGTGCCGGCGCGTCCGGCCGCGTCGGGGCGCAGGAGATAGCAGTGCCGCTCGCCGTAGGTGTTGTGGACCTCGGCCACCACGCAGCGCAGCACACCGTCCGGGCCGTGGCACCAGAACAGCGTCAGCGGGTTGAAGACGTGCCCGAGCACGCGGGCGTGGGCGAGCATCAGGACCTGTCCGCCGTCCAGTTCCACGTCGTGGGCCCGCAGGTAGCGCTCCAGGCCGGTCCGGATGCCGGCGTCCCGTCCCGCGAAGTGGTCGCGCCCCAGGAACCGGGCAAGGGGGCGCAGCGGTCCCGGCAGCACCGGGAGCCGGTCCAGGTCGACGAGCCACAGGTAGGTGCGGTGCGTGAGCGTGTAGCGGCGCGGGCGGGTCCGGACGTGGGTGATCACGCTCGGATACAGGGCGGGGCCGTCGCCGTACCGGACGGCCGCTCCGGCCCTCACCACGACACCCCCAGGGCCGCGGCCGCCTCGACCCCCGAGCGGCAGCCGTCCTCGTGGAACCCCCAGCCGTGGTACGCCCCCGCGTAGGCGGTGACCGAGGTGCGGAGCGCGGGCAGGCGGCGCTGCGCGGCCACCGATTCCGGCGTGTAGACGGGGTGTTCGTAGCGCATGCGGGCCAGGACGCGCTCCTGGGACACGCGGTCGTCCCCGCCCAGCGTGACCACGTAGGTCTCGGGCGCGTCGAGGTGCTGGAGCCGGTTCATGTCGTAGCTGACCTGCACGCGGTCCGCGGTGGTGCGGCAGGACGGCAGCAGGTAGTTCCAGGACGCCCGCGCGCCCGCGCTGCGCGGCAGCAGGGTGCCATCGGTGTGCAGCAGGGTGGGGTTGCTGGAGTAGCGGAACGCCCCGAGCGTGCGCGTCTCGTCCTCGGTGGGGTCGGCCAGCAGGCGCAGGGCCTGGTCGGGGTGGGTAGCGATCACGACGCTGTCGTACGGGGTGACCGCGCCGTCCTGCGTGGTGATCTCCGCGTGGTCCGGGCCGCGGCGCAGCGACCGCACCGGCGTGGAGGTGTGGACGGCGCCGAGCTCCTTCTCGATCCGTGTGACGTACTCACGGGAGCCGCCGACGACCGTGCGCCAGGTCGGCGAGCCGCTCACGGCGAGCATGCCGTGGTGGTCCAGGAACCGGAACAGGTACTGGGCGGGATACCGCAGGGCGGTGCCCGGCGGGCAGGACCAGACGGCCGATACCACGGGGATCGCGAAGTGCCGCACGAAGTACGCGGAGAACCGGTGGTGGACGAGGAAGTCGTCGAGCGTGCACGTGCTGTCCTCGGGCGCGGCCAGCAGCCGCCGGGCCGCGCGGTGGAAGCGGGGCACTTCGCCGAGCATGCGCAGATACGCGGGGCGCAGGGCGTTGCGCGGCCTGGCGAGGAGGCCGCGTGGGCCGCGGGCGCCCGCGTACTCCAGGCCGCAGCCCTCGCACCGCACCGACATGCTCATCTCGGTGGGCCGGGTGGCCACGCCGAGCTCCGCGAACAGCCGCAGCAGGCGGGGGTAGGTCCGTTCGTTGTGCACGATGAAACCGGAGTCGACCTGCCGCACCCGGCCGTCGGACGACAGGACGTCGTGCGTGTGGGCGTGGCCGCCCGTCCTCGCGTCGGATTCGTACAGCGTGACCTCGTGGCGCCGTCGCAGGACGTGGGCCGCCGTGAGGCCCGCGATGCCGCCGCCGATCACCGCTGTGCGCGGTCGTCGCGCCATGCCGCTCCTCTCCCCTGTGTTCCGGGGCATGGGTGCCCCCTCATCAAGGGATTCGGAGCCGAGGCGGGTGCGGTTTGGTGCGAACTCCGCGACCTGCGGGAACGGGAAGTGATCCCGGTGCCGGCCGGTGGTCGTGGCGACCGGCCGGGAACACGTCCCGTCCCGGCTCCGTCAGGCCGCGTGCAGCGGCGCGGCCGTGCGCGTGCGGTGCGCGAGGCGGGCGGTGCGCGTGGCCACGTCGACCGTGTACGCCTCGACGGTCATGGCGCGCGCGGAGACCTTCAGGACCATGAATCCGTGGTCGGAGAAGTTCTGCCAGGACGCCGGGTGGTCGAAGTGCGCCTTGCCGTCGCCGGACTTGGCGGCGGCGCCGCACACGATCTGCCGGGTGCCGCCGGTGCGTGCCGTGGGGTCCAGGATCTGCAGGGTGTGGTCGTGTCCGGACAGGATCAGGTCGGCGCGCCCGCACACCACCTCCTCGTACAGCTCCTTGAGGTGGATGCCGCTGGTGTAGTGGCCGATCACGAAGCCGTCGTACGAACCGGCGCTGCCGTGCTGTCCGTTGTTCAGGTACGGGTGGTGGCCGAGCACGATCTTCCAGCGGGCCCGCGACGTCCTGAGCGCGTCGTCCAGCCAGGCGCGCTGCTCGCGCATGTAGGGGCCGTTCCACCGGTAGCGCGGGTCGAGCTGGGTGACGTAGGAGGAGACGGGGTTGGTGTCGAGGGCGAAGAACTCCACCAGCGGGTCGCTGCCGGGGGCGGCCGTGGCGGGCAGCGGGACGTTGTAGTAGCGGCTCGGCATGTACCAGCGGGGGGAGTTCTGCGCGTAGGCGACCTCGCGGTCGCCGCGCGAGGGGTCGCCGCCGCTGCCGGGGATCAGGCCGGAGCAGTCGTGGTTGCCGAGGACCATCAGCCACGGGATGTCGACGCCGGAGTTGGGGTCCTCGAACTTGGTGCGGAACTCCGAGTCGTCGGCGGACTCGGGGCCGTTCTCGTAGATGTTGTCGCCGAGGCCGACGGCGAGGCCGACGCCCTCGGCGCGGCACACCTCGCGGGCCGCCGCGGCCACCGCGTGCTGGGCCTCCTCGCCGGTGCCCGCGTCGCCGGTGAGGAGCACCGCGTACTCGCCCGAGCGGTTCGGGGCGGCCGGCAGGGGGAACTTGCCGGTGCGGGCGGTCGCCGCCGCGGGGGTCTGCGTGCCGCCCAGGGCGGTCAGCGCCGCCGCGCCCGCCACCACGCCGCCCAGCACGGTCCGCCTGCGCGGCGCCCGCATCTCCCGGACCCGCTCCCCCACCGGGCCCTCGGCGAGCGCCGGGGCGGCCCGCAGCCACTGGTCCTCCGTCAGGTCCGCGCTCGGCGGTATCAACTCGTCATCGCACATGGAGGGTTTCTCTCACGGGAGCGCGGGTGGATGGTGGGGAACCGATGAACTCCTGGTGGACGAATGGACACGGCTCGTGGGCCGGCCTCAGGCGGCTTCCACCACGTCCACCGGCTCCGTGCCCTTGGCGAACTGGGTCCGGTACAGCTCCGCGTACCGCCCGTCCAGGTCGAGGAGCTCGTCGTGCGTGCCGCGTTCCACGATCTGCCCGGCCTCGACGACGAGGATCTGGTCGGCGGAGCGCACCGTGGAGAGGCGGTGGGCGATCACCACGGCGGTGCGGCCTTCCAGCGCCTCGGCCAGCGCTTCCTGGACCGCGGCCTCGGAGGTGTTGTCGAGGTGCGCCGTCGCCTCGTCGAGGATGACGACCCGCTGCCCGGCCAGGAGCAGCCGTGCGATGGTCATGCGCTGCCGTTCGCCGCCGGAGAGGCGGTAGCCGCGCTCGCCGACCACGGTGTCGAGGCCGTCGGGCAGGGAGCGTACGAGGTCTTCGAGGCGGGCGCGCCGCAGCACGTCCCACAGGTCGTCCTCGGTGGCTCCGGGCCGGGCGAGGAGCAGGTTGTCGCGGACGGATTCGTGGAAGAGGTGGCCGTCCTGCGTGACCATGCCCAGGGTGGCCCGCATGGAATCGGCGGACAGGTCGCGCACGTCGACGCCGCCGATCCGCACGGCGCCTTCGTCGGTGTCGTACAGCCGGGGCAGGAGCTGCGCGATCGTCGACTTGCCCGCCCCGGAGGAGCCGACGAGCGCCACGGTCTGGCCCGGCTCGGCGCGGAAGGACAGGCCGTGCAGGACCTCGTCGCCGCCCCGGGTGTCGAGCGAGGCGACCTCTTCGAGGGAGGCGAGGGAGACCTTGTCGGCGGAGGGGTAGCCGAACCGCACGTTGTCGAACTCGATGGCGACGGGTCCTTCGGGGACCGGCACCGCCTCGTCCTTCTCCTCGATGAGCGGCTTCAGGTCAAGCACCTCGAAGACCCGCTCGAAGCTGACGAGGGCACTCATGACCTCGACCCGGGCGCCGGCCAGCGAGGTCAGCGGTGCGTAGAGCCGGGTGAGCAGCAGCGCGAGGGAGACGACGGCGCCCGCCTCCAGCGTCCCCTCCAGCGCGAAGTAGCCGCCGAGGCCGTAGACGAGGGCCAGCGCGAGGGCCGAGACGAGGGTGAGCGCGGTGATGAACGCGGACTGCGCCATGGCGGTGCGGACGCCGATGTCCCGCACCCGGTGGGCGCGGGCGGCGAACTCGGCGGACTCGGCGCCCGGCCGGCCGAAGAGCTTGATGAGGGTGGCGCCGGGTGCCGAGAAGCGTTCGGTCATCCGCGTGCCCATGGCGGCGTTGTGGTGTGCCGCCTCGCGCTGGAGGCGGGCCATCCGGGTGCCCATCCGGCGGGCGGGCACGACGAAGAGCGGCAGCAGCACCAGGGCGAGCAGCGTGATCTGCCAGGAGAGCGCCATCATGACGACGAGGGTGAGCAGCAGGGTGACGACGTTGCCGACGACACCGGACAGGGTGTTGCTGAACGCGCGCTGCGCGCCGACCACGTCGTTGTTGAGGCGGCTGACCAGGGCGCCCGTGCGGGTGCGGGTGAAGAAGGCGACGGGCATGCGCTGGACGTGGTCGAAGACGGCGGTCCGCAGGTCGAGGATGAGTCCTTCGCCGAGGTTCGCCGACAGCCAGCGGCTCAGCAGCCCGAGGCCGGCCTCGGCCACCGCGATGGCGGCGATGAGCAGGGCGTAGCGCACGACCGTCCCGGAGTCGTCGCCCGATACGATGGCGCTGACGACGTGCCCCGCGAGCACGGGGGTCGCCACGGCAAGCAGTGCGGTCAGGACGCTCAGGAGCACGAACTGCCAGATGCGTCGGCGGTGGGGCCGCGCGAAGGCGCCGATGCGGCGCAGCGTCGCGCGGGCGAAGGGGCGTCGGTCTTGTTGCGCATGCATGACGCTGTACATCTGCGTCCACGCGGTCGTTTCCATGCTCATACGGGAAACGTTAGAACCTCAACTAAACTTGAGGTCAAGGCTTCCGCCCCCTTTCACCCGCCCGTGCGCCGGCGGAGCGCGCAACCCCCGTCTCGGGAATCAGGGGTCGCGGCGCCCGCGGGCCGAAGCCGGGCCGGGCCTAGCCGAGTTCGAGCGAGGTGACGCCGAAGACCCGGTGCCCGGCGTAGTCCCTGATGGGTCCCGTGTACATGCGGGCCGTGTCGAACGTGGGCTTCATGCCGCGTGCCTCGGCGAGCGCCACGGCCTCCTGGTTCGTCTCGGGGACGTCCATCGCGATGGGCGCCCCGTCCGCCTCGGCGGCCAGCGCGTCCAGGAGCGCCTCGGCGTCGGCGCGGGTGTCGGCGAAGAGCGGGCCGATGCGCCGGGCGTCGCGGCCCGGCCTGATCACGCCGTACCCGGTGAGCCTGCCGTCGACGATGCGGGCGAGGGCGCGGTGGCCCGGTGCGGCGAGCCAGGACTCCAGAAAGCGCGGCCGGTCGGCGGGCAGGCACGCGCTGTCGTACGCCATGAGGGCGCGCAGGCCCGCGGCCTCGACGGGGCGCACGTGCCGGTCGGGCACGTCGATCACCGGCAGCGGGCCGATGTAGCGCAGGGTTCCGTGCCGCCACGCGAAGCCGGAGCGGCGGTAGTTGCCCTGCTGGGCGGGAACGCCGTCCAGGCCGACGATGCGGCCCTCGGCGTGCGCGAGTCCCGCCTGCCAGGTGGCGAGGCCGAGGCCCTGGCCGCGCCGGTCGGGGCGGACGAGGTAGAAGCCCAGGAAGGCGTAGGCGTCCCCGTAGGTGACCACGGAGATCGCGGAGACCGGCTCTCCGTCGACGCGCCCCATGAAGAACCCGTCGGGGTCCTGCGCGAAGAACGAGGGGGCGTCACCGAGGCCGGGGTTCCAGCCCTCGTCCGCCGCCCACCCCGTCACCACTCGCCAGTCGTCGAGCGTCGCCCGTGAGATCTCGAGCCGCCCGGGGGCCGAATCCGTCATCGATGATGCACCCTTCTCGATCCGACACGGTGCGCCGTGAAGAACCGCACCGGGTGCATCCTGCCCGAGGCGATGTCAGCCGATGCCCGCCACGTGCCGCTCCCGCGCGGCACCGAGTCCGGCCACGACCTGGGGCACCAGCAGGACGAGCAGGAGTACGAGCGGCACCGTCCAGCTGTGCGAGACGTCGTGGACGGCGCCCAGGAGGGTGGGCCCGGTGGCGGCGAGGATGTAGCCGAAGCACTGGGACATGCTGGACAGCTGCGCCGCGTGCCGGGCGTCGGGGGCCCGCTGCACGATGAACAGCAGCGCCAGGCTGATGGCCGCGCCCTGCCCGAGGCCGAGCAGCGTCATCCACACGTAGGCACCGCCGACCGGCGCGGCGAGCAGCCCGGCGAAGCCGAGGGCGCAGAGCACGGCGCCGAGCGCGGCCAGCGTGCCCGACCGCAGCCTGCGGCCGACGATCACCGGGGCGAGGAAGGATCCCGCGATGCCGAGCAGCGAGGAGAAGGAGAGCATCCAGCCCGCGTCGCCGGCGCCCGTCCCCGCGTCCTGGAAGACGGTGGGCAGCCAGGCGGCGGCCGCGTAGTAGTTCAGGGACTGCAGGCCCATGTACGCGGTGACCTGCCAGGCCAGCGGGGAGCGCCACAGTCCGCGTACGGGATGGGCGGCCTGCCGCGCGGCCGCGGCGCTCACCCGCGTGCGCGAGCGGGTCTGCGGCAGCCAGACGAGCAGCGCGACGACCGCGAGGGCGCCCCAACAGGCCAGCGTGGTGCGCCAGTTCATGCCGCTGGCCTGCTGCACGGGCAGGGTGACGCCGGCCGCGAGCGCCGCGCCGCCGAACAGCGACATCGAGTACAGGCCGGTCATCAGTCCGGCCCTCGCGGGGAAGTCCCGCTTGATGAGACCGGGCAGCAGGACGTTGGCGACGGCTATGCCCGCGCCGATGACGACGGTGCCCGCGAACAGCGCGACGACCGAGTCGAGCAGGCGCAGGGCCGTGCCCGCGCAGATCAGCACCATGGTGCCGAGCAGCGAACGCTCCATGCCGAAGCGGCGGCCGAGCCGGGGCGCGACGGGCGCGAGCAGGCCGAAGCAGAGCAGCGGGAGCGCGGTGAGCAGGCTGGTGGCGGCGGCCGACATGCCGCTGTCGTCGCGGATGGTGTCGGCGAGCGGGGAGACGGCGACGAGGGCGGGGCGCAGGTTCAGGGCGAGGAGTACGACGCCGAGGGCGAGGTACAGCGCGCGGCGGCCGGTGGTCGAGGGGGTGGTCGGCACCGGGTTCGCCGGTGCCGTCGCGGTAGTGTCGTGCGGGGCCTCGGCGGCGGCCGGTGCTGCCTCACTCATGTGCTGCTCCTGAAGCGTGGTGGTGCGTGTCGGGGCCGTCCAGCGGCTGCTCGCGCAGCGCGGCCATGCCCTCGGTGAGATGGGCGAGCACCGCGGCCTCGGCGGCCTCGGCGTCGCGGGCGGCGATGGCGTCGACGATCGCCGCATGCCCTTCGAGCTGGTGGCGGACGGAGTCCGGTACGGGGGCGCCGATGACGGACTGCACGGTGCTGCGCAGGGCGTCGCTGAGGTGTCCGTACAGCTCGGCGAGGACGCTGTTGTGCGCCGCGTCGGCGACCGTGCGGTGGAAGGCCATGTCGGCGTCGACGAAGGCGGCCGTGTTCCCGCTCTCCCAGGCCAGGTTGCGCTCGGCGAGCGCGGCCCGCAGCGTCGCGAGGTCCTCCTCCGTGCGGCGCTCGGCGGCGTAGCGCGCGGCGTCCCGCTCCAGGGAGGCACGGACCTCGTACGCCTCGAGGACTCCCGCCCTGCGCAGCCTGCGCTGCACGGCCGCGCCGAAGTCGCTGCTGGCCCGCACGTAGGTGCCGTCGCCCTGGCGGGGCTCCAGCATGCCGGTGTGCACCAGGGCGCGGACGGCCTCCCGCACGGTGTTGCGGCCCACGGCGAGCTGCTCCACGAGCAGCGGTTCGGCCGGGATCTTCTCACCGACCCGCCACTCCCCGTCGGCGATGAGGCTCTCCATCTGGGCGATGACGAGGTCGACGAGGTTGGTCCGGGCGGCACTGTGCAACGGCATCGGTCGGCACCCTCTTCTCTCGGGGGCGCCCTCCCGAGCGCCATACATGGGAACATCCCATGTATCGTCAAGCATGGGAACATCCCATGTTTCCGACTGTCAAACGATCAAGGAACGACAGGGATTCGACGACAGCGCAAACCATTCGCAAGAGTTGCCCTAATCTTGCGCTCATGACGCGACGACTTGCTCAGGTGGCACAGAAGGTCGGGGTCAGCGAGGCCACGGTCAGCCGGGTACTCAACAACAAACCCGGCGTCTCCGAAGCGACCCGCCAGTCCGTGCTCTCCGCCCTCGACGTGCTGGGGTACGAACGCCCGACACAATTGCGCGGCGAACGGGCCCGCCTGGTCGGCCTGGTCCTGCCCGAACTGCAGAACCCGATCTTCCCCGCCTTCGCCGAGGTCATCGGCGGAGCCCTCGCCCAGCAGGGCCTGACACCCGTCCTGTGCACCCAGACCAAGGGCGGCGTCTCCGAGGCCGACTACGTGGAGCTGCTGCTCCAACAGCAGGTCTCCGGCGTGGTGTTCGCCGGTGGCCTGTACGCGCAGGCGGACGCGGAGCACGAGCACTACAAGCTCCTGGCCGCGCGCAAGATCCCGGTGGTGCTCATCAACGCGACCATCGGACGGCTCGGCTTCCCCGCCGTGTCCTGCGACGACGCGGTCGCGGCCGAACAGGCCTGGCGCCACCTCTCCTCGCTCGGCCACCGCCGCATCGGCCTGGTGCTCGGCCCCGCCGACCACATGCCCTCGCAGCGCAAGCTCACGGCCGCCCGCGCCCTGGTGGAACAGTCCGGCGGCACACTGCCCGACGCCCACGTGGCGCGGGCGATGTTCTCCCTCGAAGGCGGCCAGGCCGCGGCCGCCCGGCTGCTCGACGAGGGCGTCACCGGCATCGTCTGCGCCAGCGACCCGCTCGCCCTCGGCGCGGTGCGGGCCGCGCGCCGCCGCGGCCTCGCCGTCCCGTCCGCCGTGTCGGTGGTCGGCTACGACGACTCGGCGTTCATGAACTGCACCGCGCCACCACTGACCACCGTGCGCCAGCCGATCGAGGCCATGGGCCGGGCCACCGTCGAGCTGCTCACGCTGCAGATCGCGGGCGGCGCGGTACCCGCCGATGAGCTGCTGTTCGAGCCGGAGCTGGTGGTACGCGGCTCGACGGGCCAGGCCCCGCGGGACTGACCACCCCCCGCCCCCCCCAGCACTCGCTCCAGCCACCCCGCCGGCACGGCTACCGGATGTCGCCGTATTGCACTCCACGCGCGACATATTGCGGACTGCGAGGCGGTTGGGTGCACCCCGGACACCCGTCCACATGGTGGACGATTGCAGGTTTTACTCGCCGAACTTGGTCTAGACCTTGACAGGTTCAGACCACTTTCGCTTGAGTCGCGACACCCCCATGGCGACGCGGCCCCCTCGAACCGCGCCGCCTTTAAGGAGAGTTGGCATGATCAGACGCGTCACCAGCTTCGCCGCCGCGCTCGCCGCCCTCGGGGCGATGATCGTCCTCGGCCCGGCGGCCACCTCGGCGTCCGCCGCCGAGTGCGCCGCGCCGTGGAACTCCTCGTCCGTCTACACGGGCGGCAAGGCCGCCTCGTACAACGGCCACAACTGGACCGCCAAGTGGTGGACCCAGAACGAGACCCCGGGCCGCTCCGACGTCTGGGCGGACCAGGGCACCTGCGGCGGCGGCACGGACCCCGGCAACCCCGACCCGTCCGGCTTCGTCGTCAGCGAGACGCAGTTCAACCAGATGTTCCCGAGCCGGAACTCGTTCTACACGTACAAGGGCCTGACCGACGCCCTCAAGTCCTACCCGGCCTTCGCGAACACCGGCAGCGACACCGTCAAGCGCCAGGAGGCGGCGGCGTTCCTCGCCAACGTCAGCCACGAGACCGGTGGTCTGGTGCACGTCGTCGAGCAGAACCAGGCCAACTACCCGCACTACTGCGACAAGACCCAGCCCTACGGCTGCCCGGCAGGACAGGCCGCCTACTACGGCCGCGGCCCGATCCAACTGAGCTGGAACTTCAACTACAAGGCCGCGGGCGACGCGCTCGGCATCGACCTGCTCAACAACCCGTACCTGGTCGAGCAGAACCCGGCCATCGCCTGGCAGACCGGCCTCTGGTACTGGAACACCCAGAACGGCCCCGGCACCATGACCCCGCACAACGCCATGGTCAACGGCGCCGGCTTCGGTGAGACCATCCGCGCCATCAACGGCACCCTGGAGTGCAACGGCGGCAACCCCGCCCAGGTCCAGAGCCGCATCGACCGCTACAAGTCGTTCACCCAGATCCTGGGCACCACCCCGGGCTCGAACCTGAGCTGTTGACGCCTCGGCCGCGCGGCCTTCCCCGCGCGGCCCGCCCCGCCGGGCGGACCCCCACCACGGGTCCGCCCGGCCCTTCGTCTCACGCCGGAGGCACGAGGCGGAACACCGGATGCCGCACCGCCTCCGCGGCGAACTCCTCGTCGGACGACGCACCGGTGACGTCGAAGTAGGCCCGGGTGACGGGCACTTCGCGCCAGTACTGACGGAGCACCGGCACACTCTCCGCCGGCCCGAGCTCGACCACCCGCACGGTCTCCGTCCGGCCGCCCCGGCTGAGACCGATCTCCCCGGCGGCCCGCGCGTTGCGCACCCAGTCACTCACCCCGTAGACGGCGACGACCCAGCGCTCACCGCCGGCCGACATCACGTCGACCGGGGTGGAGTACACCCGCCCGGACTTCCTGCCGCGCACGCTCAGGTTGTGCCGGTACCCCTTGCCGATCCCGCGCCGGGTCATCGCGTGGAACACCCCGTTGATCATGCGGGTGCCGGAACCCCTGCGGTACGTCTTGGCCATCGCCCCTCCTGGTGTCGCCCGGTCGGAGCCTATGCCGTGCCGCGCCCGCGGCCTACGAAGCGGCCAGCAGGCGGGCGGCGCCGGACCGCGCCTGACGCGCGGGTTCGGGCGAGCCGGAGATCGCGGCGGCGGTCATGGCCCCTTCCGCGAGCAGGACCAGTGGTCCGACGACATCCTCGGGAGCCCCCGCCGTCGCGACCAACGCGGCCACGTAGTCATGGAAGGCGCTCTTGTGCGCCCGGACGGTGGCGGCCACCGCGGGGTCGACCGCACCGAGCTCGCCGAAGGAGTTGACGAAGGCGCAGCCCCGGAAGTCCGGCTCGGTGAACCACTCGTACAGCCAGTCGTAGACCGCCAGGACCCGCCCCTCGGCTCCTTCCCCTGCGTCCACACCCTCCACGTAGCCGGCGAGCCGCTCCCGCCAGCGGCGGTCACGGCGCTCCAGGCAGGCGCGGACCAGCTCCGACTTCGAGGGAAAGACCTGGTATAGCCGCTTGAGCGAGACGCCCGACGCGGTGCGGACCTGGTCCATGCCGACGGCCTGGATGCCGCGCTCGTAGAAGAGCGCCTCGGCGGCGTCGAGGAGCCTGCCCTCGGCCTCGGCGTGCTCCATGAGACTCCTGTCCGATGTGTCCGCTGCATCCGCTGCATCCGCTGTTATCCGATGTCAGAGAACGTACGTTCTCTGACTCTACTACACCCCGCCCCGGGCCCCACCCCGCACCGTTGCGCGAGAACGACCGTTCTCCTATGGTGGCGACGAGCAGTCACGAGAACGCCCGTTCTCCGTGCTGCGTCCACCCGCACCTCCCCCGAACAACCCACCCCGGAGCGCCTCATGACGGCCACCGCCCGCCCACCCGTCCCGCCCTTCACCCGGGAGACCGCGACCGAGAAGGTCCGCCTGGCCGAGGACGGCTGGAACAGTCGTGAGCCGGAAAAGGTCGCCCTCGCCTACAGCGAGGACTCCCGCTGGCGCAATCGCGCGGAGTTCGTCACCGGGCGCGAGGCCATCATCGGCTTCCTGTCCCGCAAGTGGACCCGCGAGCTCGACTACCGGCTCATCAAGGAGCTCTGGGCCCACGACGGCGACCGCATCTCGGTGCGCTTCGCCTACGAATGGCACGACGACTCCGGCCACTGGTACCGCTCGTACGGCAACGAGAACTGGGAGTTCGACGAGAGCGGCCTGATGCGCGCCCGCCACGCCTGCATCAACGACCTCCCCATCCGGGAGTCCGACCGCCTCTACCACTGGCCGCTCGGCCGCCGCCCCGACGACCACCCCGGCCTCGCCGACCTCGGCCTCTGAACGGCAGGGAGCCGCAGGAGCTCCGAAGCCGCCACCGGAACGGAGGTGTTTCCTCCGCGCCCACGGGGCACCCGGTCGGCGACAGCGGCCGGGCCACCGGACGGACGACTGCCACAGGTGAGCGCGGGCAGCTCCCCGCATGCCCCCTCGGGCAGGTCGGCCTACGGTGGACATCCCGGGGACACCATGCGCGGAGCACACCGCTCCGCGCCCGAACCGGAGGCTTCACATGGTCCTTGCCGCAAGCGGAACCTCGTCACTGCTGCTGATCGTCGGCGTGGTGATCGTCGTCGTGCTCCTGTTCCTCTTCTGGTTCGGGCGGCGACAGGTCGCCCGACGCCCGCCCCCGCCTCAGGAACCTCAGCCCCGCGCGGGCTCCTGGGAGGACCCCGACCACCACCCTCCCGAGTCCCGCTAGGCACCGGAACCCAAGCCTCAGGCACCAGGCACCCCCAGCAGGCACCAGGCACCAGGCACCCCGAGGAGGATGCGCATGCCCATCGCCACGGTCGATCCGGCCACCGGTGAGACCCTCGAAACGTTCGAGCCGCTCCCGGCCGCCGAGATCGAGCGACGCCTCGCGACGGCCCAGGCCGCGCACGCCCGCTACCGCACCAGCGGCTTCGCCGAGCGTGCCCGGCTCCTCAACCGCGCCGCCGACCTCCTGGAAGAGGACACCGCGGACATCGCCCGCACCATGACGACGGAGATGGGCAAGCCCGTGAAGGCGGCCAGGGCCGAGGCCGCGAAGTGCGTCAAGGCCATGCGCTGGTACGCGGAGCGCGCCGAGGGACTGCTCGCCGACGAGCACCCCGACGCCGACGACGTGGCCGACTCGGGCGCCTCACGGGCCGTGGTCCGCTACCGCCCGCTCGGCGTCGTGCTGGCCGTGATGCCGTGGAACTTCCCGCTGTGGCAGGTCGTGCGGTTCGCCGCCCCCGCCCTGATGGCGGGCAACGTCGCTCTCCTGAAGCACGCGTCGAACGTCCCCCGGACGGCCCGCTACCTCCAGGACCTCTTCGACCGCGCGGGCTTCCCGGAGGGCTGCTTCCAGACGCTGCTGATCGGCTCCGACGCCGTCGAGGACGTTCTGCGCGACCGGCGGGTGGCCGCGGCGACCCTCACCGGCAGCGAGCCGGCGGGGCGTTCGGTGGCGTCCGTCGCGGGCGACGAGATCAAGAAGACCGTCCTGGAACTGGGCGGCAGCGACCCCTACCTCGTCCTGCCGAGCGCCGATGTCGAGGCCGCCGCCGACACCGCGGTGACCGCCCGGGTGCAGAACAACGGCCAGTCCTGCATCGCCGCCAAGCGCTTCATCGTGCACGCCGACGTCTACGACGCGTTCCGTGACCGGTTCGTCGCCGGTATGCGGGAGTTGACGGTCGGCGATCCGATGGACGAGGACACCGACGTGGGCCCCCTCTCGACCGAGCAGGGCCGCGCCGACCTCGAAGAGCTCGTCGAGGACGCGCTGGGCCACGGCGCCACCGCCCTCTGCGGCGGGCAGCGGCCCGAGGGGCGGCAACGGGGCTGGTACTACGCGCCGACCGTGCTCGCGGACATCACCCCGAAGATGCGGATCCACCGCGAGGAGGCGTTCGGTCCAGTGGCCACGCTCTACCGCGTCGCGGATCTCGACGAGGCCCTGGCGCTGGCCAACGACACGCCGTTCGGGCTGAGTTCGAACGTGTGGACCCGTGACGAGGCGGACATCGAGCGGTGCGTACGGGACCTCCAGGCGGGCGGCGTCTTCTTCAACGGGATGACCGCCTCGCATCCCGGCCTGCCCTTCGGCGGCGTCAAGCGCTCCGGCTACGGGCGGGAGCTCTCGGGTCACGGCATCCGCGAGTTCTGCAACGCGACGACGGTCTGGCACGGCGCGGCGAAGTAGGCACGAGAAAGCAGCCACGAGCCGGAGAGCCACGACGAGAAGGAAGCACGACGAGGGGCCGGCCCCAGGGCCGGCCCCTCGTCGTCAGAACCCCGGGCTTGACGCCACGAGCACGCTCACACCGAGAGCAGCGAGTCGTCCGTCGTTCTGGCGCCGGGCAGCCGCAGCCCCGCCGCGATGACGGCGGCGTCGACGTCACTGGTGCCGGTGGCCAGGCACAGGCTGTAGGCGACGTCGTCGTACGCCTGGCGGCTCTCGGCACCCCCTTGGTCGGCACGGAGTACGGCCAGCGTCTTGAAGCGTTCGAGCAGGTCTTCCAGTACGACAGGGTGCGCCAGCAGCACGGGGGCCTCCCTCGGGTTCGGTTGCGACGGTCGCTCAGCGTCCCGTCTGCCCGCCCGCGCCGGACCGAATCACTTGAGCGGCGGGTTATCTCCCGACGCCAGGGCCACTTCCATTTGTCGGGCCGATGCTTCGTGGGCAGACTTGTGAGGTGGACACGTCGAGCAGCAGGTCCGACGGCGGGCCCGCGACGGACGCGCGCGACAACGGCCGCCGCGAGACCGGTACCGAGCGCGCCGACCGCCGCTGGAACGAGCTCATCCAGGAAGTCAGGGTGGCCCAGACCGGCGTGCAGATCCTGTTCGGCTTCCTCCTGACGGTCGTCTTCGCGCCGCGGTTCACCGACCTGGGCGACGCCGACCGGACGATCTACGTCGTGACGGTGGTCCTCGGCTCGACGGCGACGGGCGCCCTCATCGCGCCGGTCTCGTTCCACCGCGTCGTCGCGGGACGCAGGCTGAAGCCGCAAGCCGTCGTGTGGGCGTCCCGGCTGACTCTCGTGGGTCTGGTCCTCCTCCTCGGCACCCTGACGTCCGCGCTCCTCCTCGTCCTGCGGGTCGCCACCGACGACACCGTGGTGCCGTGGCTGGTGACCGGCGTCGTCGCCTGGTACCTGCTGTGCTGGTTCGTGCTGCCCGCGTGGGCGCGGCACCGGCACACGACGGCGGACTGATCGGCGCACGGACGGCGAGCCGTCGGGTGTCGGCGTTCTTGCCACAAGGGACGCGATGATCTGACCCGGTGCGGGCACGTTCTGACGTCCCTCGGACGCCCCTCAGGCGTCCAGCGGTGGTGCTCCGTGCTCTGCCCCGGTCAGCCGGAGCTGTACGTCCACCTCCTGATCCCCCGACGCGGTCCCGGCGCTCGACACGACGAAGGCCGATTCGAGGGTCTCGCGCAGACGGGCCACCGCGACCGGACCGCCCTGCAGGTCGGCGGTGACCGAACCCGCGAGCAGGACGCCGGGGACCGTGTCCGGGCTGTGGGCGGCGAGGAAGCCACCGGTCCAGACGGCGGGCCGCGGCTGCCCGGTCTGACGGGGCGCGTCGACCCCTCGGTCGGACGGGAAGTGGGCGCGCAGGACGTCGAAGACGGTGTCCGCGTCGGCCGCCGAGCACTCGCCGAGGACCACGTGCACGAGGTCCGGGGACGGCGGGTGCGGGGCGTGGGCGGGCGGGTCGGATACGTCGTTCACGCTCTCTCCTCTCGGTGGGGCGCGCCTTGGTGGGGCGCACCGCGGTGGGACGTGCCTTTGCGGGACGTGCCTCGGTGGGGTGCCCGTACCCGGCCCTTCACAGCTCACGCAGCGCGGGCAGCAGCTTCTTCTCGGCCCACTCGATGAAGGGACGCTGCTGGTCACCGCCCACCTGGACGAGGGCGATCTCGGTGAAGCCCGCCTCGGCGTACGGGCGCACGGCTTCGACGAAGTCCTCCACGTCGTCGCCGCACGGGATCTGCCGGGCGATGTCCTGCGGGGTGACGTACTGCGTGGCACCGGCAAACGCGGCGGGGCCCGGCAGCTCGGCGTTGACCGGCCAGCCGCCGACGGACCAGCGGAACTGGTCGTGGGCGCGGGCGATCGCCGCGTCCTTGTCCGTGTCGTAGCAGACGGGCAGCTGGCCGACGCGCGGCTTGCCGCGGCCTCCGTGCCGCTCGAAGGACTCGATCAGCCCGGCCTTGGGCTCGGTCGCGATGACCAGGTCGGCGAGGCGTCCCGCCACACCGCAGGACCGCTCGCCGGAGACGGCGATGCCGATGGGCGGCAGCACGTCGGGCAGGTCCCACAGCCGGGCGTTCGCCACGTCGAAGTGGGTACCTTCGTGGTTGACGTTGTCGCCGCCGAAGAGCGCGCGGATGATGCCGACCGCTTCTTCCAGCATGTCGACGCGGACCCGCGCGGAGGGCCAGCCGGCGCCGACGACGTGCTCGTTGAGGTTCTCGCCCGAGCCGAGCCCCAGCCGGAAGCGGCCCTCGGAGAGCAGCTGCATCGTCGCGGCCTTCTGCGCCACCACGGCCGGGTGGTAGCGGGTCGTCGGGCACGTCACGTACGTCATGAGCGGGATCCGCGAGGTGGCCTGCGCCGCCGCCCCGAGGACACTCCACGCGTACGGGGAGTGCCCCTGCGAGTCGAGCCACGGAAAATAGTGGTCGGAGGTGACGGAGAAGTCGAACCCTGCCCGCTCCGCCGCGACGAGGTCGTCGACGAGGGCGCGCGGCCCGGCCTGCTCGGTCATCATCGTGTAGCCGATTTGCACCATAAATGATCGGTTTGCCGAACTGCTCCCGCTGAAACATCCTGCGATCCACCGGGCCCCGGACGGCTGCGGACCCCGGCAGGGGGCATGCGGGAAAGACCGTGACGGACGGAGAGGCGGCTCCCTTTTGCGCACCGTAGGAGTGGAGGAGGAACTTCTCCTCATCGACCGTGAGAGCGGTGAGCCGCGGGCGCTCTCCGCGGCGGTCCTGGCCCGAGCGGCCATGGACACCGCGGAGAACCACGGCACCGCGACGCACGCCGACGACTACCGCGAGCCGGAGGACGAGGTGTTCGAGAAGGAACTCCACGGCCAGCAGCTCGAATTCGCCACCCAGCCCCGGAAGAGCATGGACGACCTCGCGGAGGAGATCGCGCGGTGGCGCTCGGACGCGGCACGGCACGCCGGTGACGTGGGCGCCGCCGTCGCCGCCCTCGCCACCTCTCCCCTGCCCGTCAGCCCCTCGGTCAGCACGGGCCCGCGCTACCAGTGGATGGAGGAGCAGTTCGGCCTGACCACCCAGGAACAGCTGACCTGCGGCTGCCACGTCCATGTCTCGGTCGACTCCCCGGAGGAGGGCGTCGCCGTACTTGACCGCCTGCGGCCCTGGCTGCCCGTCCTGGTCGCCCTGAGCGCCAACTCGCCGTTCTGGCAGGGCAACGACAGCCGCTACAGCAGCTATCGCAGCAGAGTGTGGGGGCGCTGGCCGATGGCGGGGCCCACCGAGATCTTCGGCTCCGCCGCACGGTACGAGGAACAGGTCAGCGACATGGTGGACACCGGCGTGATCCGCGACCGGGGGATGGTCTACTTCGACGCCCGGCTCTCCCACCGCTACCCCACCGTCGAGGTCCGGGTCGCGGACGTCTGCCTGGAGGCCGCGTCGACCGTCCTGGTGGCCGCGCTCGTGCGGGGTCTCGTCGAGACGGCGGCCCGCGAGTGGCGGGCGGGTCTGGCGCCGCCTCAGCCCGGCATCGGCCTGCTGCGACTCGCGGCGTGGCGCGCCGCGCGCTCCGGCCTGGAGGACCGCCTGCTGCACCCCACGACCATGCGGCCCGAGCCGAGCCACGAGGTGCTGCGGGCGCTGCTCGACCACGTGCGGGACGCCCTGGACGACAGCGGCGACCTCGTCCTGGTGCAGCGGACCATGACGGACCTGATCAACCACGGCAACGGCGCGCACTTCCAGCGGGACCTGCTGCGGCGGACGGGCAGCCTGCGCTCGGTCGTCGCGGAGTGCGTGCGCCGCACGCAGGCCGGGTGAGCCGGGGTCTCCGGCCGCTCCCCCGACGGCGCCCCCATGGGCGACGGACCCGCGAGCAGGGTTTTGACTTCGAAAAGTGGTACGAGAACCCGCTTCAACCAGGCCGAACGGGGCCGGAGTTCGGAGCGCCCGCCTGACCAGCACCCCCATGCCGCGCGGCTCCGTACGGCGCCGCCCGAGGCGGGGAGAGCTTCCCTGATTGGTCTAGTCCTTGTTTGGTTCAGACCATTGACATGCATCTGACCACAGGACTATTCCGGATGCATCTCCCGTGCGTCACAGCTGAAGTGACGCCACCTCACCTCTTGGATGGCCATGAGACGTATGCGCTCCCTCCGTGCCACTCTCACTGCGGTGGCCACCGCAGTGGCCGCTCTCGGCCTCACCGCCGTCTCGGGCGCCCCCGCCCAGGCGGCGACCCCGCTCCCCGCCCACGTCTTCGCCCCCTACTTCGAGTCGTGGACGGGTGAGAGCCCCGCCGAGCTCAGCGCCCGGTCCGGGGCCAAACACCTGACGATGGCATTCCTCCAGACGGCGACGAAGGGCTCCTGCACCGCCTACTGGAACGGCGACACCTCGCTGCCCATCGCCCCGGCCTCCTTCGGCGCCGACATCAAGACGATCCAGGGGCGCGGCGGGGACGTCATCCCGTCCTTCGGCGGCTACACGGCGGACACCACAGGAACCGAGATCGCCGACAGCTGCACGGACGTCGACCAGATCGCCGCCGTCTACCAGAAGGTCATCACGACCTACGACATCCCCCGGCTCGACATGGACATCGAGGTCGACGCCCTGGACAACGCGGCGGGCATCGACCGGCGCAACAAGGCGATCAAGAAGGTCCAGGACTGGGCCGCCGCCAACGGGCGCAAGCTGGAGATCTCGTACACCCTGCCGACGACGACCCGCGGCCCGGCGTCCAGCGGTCTCGCGGTGCTCAAGAACGCGGTGGCCAACGGCGCGCGCGTGGACGTCGTCAACCTCATGACGTTCGACTACTACGACAACGCCTCCCACGACATGGCGCAGGACACCAAGACTGCCGCCCAGGGCCTGTACGACCAGCTCGCCAAGCTCTACCCCGGCAAGAGCGCGGCCCAGCTCTGGGGCATGATCGGCGTCACCGAGATGCCCGGCGTCGACGACTTCGGACCGGCCGAGACGTTCACGCTCGCCAATGCCAGAGAGGTGTACGACTGGGCGAACTCCAAGGGGATCAACATGATCTCCATCTGGGCGCTCCAGCGCGACAACGGCGGCTGCCCCGGCGGCGCCGCCGCGGACAACTGCTCCGGCATCGAGCAGAACACCTGGGACTTCTCCCGCATCTTCGCGCCGTTCACCAGCGGCGGCACCGCGCCGAGCGACGACTTCTCGCTGACGACGGCCCCGGAGTCCGGGACGGTCAAGGCCGGTTCCTCCGCCACCGCCACCGTGCGGACCTCGGTGACCGCGGGCAGTGCGCAGACCGTGAAGCTCACCGTCAGCGGCGCGCCCGCCGGCGTCACCGCTTCCCTCAGCCCCGCCTCGGTGACGGCCGGCGGAACCTCGACGCTCACCGTCGCCACGACCTCGGCGGCCGTCAACGGCACGTACAAGCTGGTGGTCAGCGGCGCGAGCCCGGCCGCCGCGCACTCGGCGACGTACTCCCTGACCATCACCGGCGGCAGCGGCAACCAGTGCACGGCGGCGCCCTGGTCCTCGGGCACGGTCTACACGGGCAGCCAGCAGGTGTCGCACAAGGGCCACACCTGGAAGGCCAAGTGGTGGACGACCGGCGAAGAGCCCGGGACCACCGGCGAGTGGGGCGTCTGGCAGGACCTCGGCGCCTGCTGAGCCTCCCCGCCGTCACCGACCATGACCGAAGGGCCGTATCGGATTTCTCCGATACGGCCCTTCGGTCCACGACTCTTCCAAGTCGGGACGACAGGATGTGAATCTGCGCCCCTTGACTCCCAGGCCAGGACGCAGAATGTGCGTCCCCGCGCGCGCTGCTCAGGTGCGCGCGCACCGTGGGGTCCCCAACTGGCCCCCGAGGCAATGACGCACACCAGAGGGATCAGCCCCTCGGGGAGGATCCCCGTCCCAGTTGACCTGTGATGGCGTGGAGCCGGGCCGACAAGCTCCGTGAGGCCCGCGTCGAGGTGACGGCCGTCCGCGCGGGGTCGTGGGTGAGGTCGGGCCGCTGGAGTTCGAAGACTGCCAGGTATCGGCGATGCATGGCCTTCGGGACATCTTCCGTGCCGCCGGCGAGTACGCCGTGGAGTCGGCCGGCCCTCCGAGCGTGCTCCGGGTCAGCACCTGGGCGGTGTCCGCCATCGACGACGGGCCGGTCATGGTGTGCACCTCGGGCACTCATTCGGTCCCAGCGTCATGCCGCAAACGGCGCGCATCGCGAAGGCACGTGAGTCGCTTGAGCCGACCGACGAGCCAGTCGCCCAGATCTCCCGCAGCGTCGGCCATCTGCGCATGTCGAACTTCCGTCGGCTCTTCCAGCGCGCCACGGGCGTTACGCCGCCGGAGTACCGGAGCCGCTTCGGCATCGCGGCACGAGCCGGCCGGCAGGAGGAGCTGTCGACGGGTCAGCCGGCGAGGATCCGCTCCACTCCCTCCCGATAACTCGTGACCTTGAATTCGGGAAAGCGGGCCGCGAACTTCGAGCTGTCGAAGATGTTGTCGTCCCGGTAGCGGACGAGCAGCTCGAACATCTCGTCGAGCGGCTTGACGAAGCGGCGCCCGAGGCCAAAGGCGAGCATCGGCAGCACCGTGTAACCGATCTTTCGACCGGTGACCTCGCCGGCGATCTCGATGAGCTGGGCGTAGGACCGCCGGTCCGGGTCGACGGGCAGGTGCCACGTCTGGCCGTAGGCATCCGGCGTGTTGCCGAGCAGGGCGAGAGCGCGGCTCGCGTCGGGGGTCCAGATCAGGGAACGCTCGGCATGGGCGTCGACCGGGACGAACGGCCGCTTGTTCGCCTTGATCCGGTCGAACACCAACGAGTTCGTGTAGCTCTTCGTCCGGCCGGGACCGTAGAACTCGGGCGCCCGTCCGATCAGCGCTTCGACCCGTCCGGCCCGCACGGCCTCCAGCAGCATGGTGGCGAGCTCTGCGCGGACCCGTCCCTTGCGTCCGCCCGGCGCGAATGCCGTCGACTCCGTCTGGGGCGCCGACGATCCCGGATACATGTAGGTGTTGTCGAAGAAGACGAGCTTCGTGCCGTGTTCGGCGCAGGCGTCGATGACGTTGCGCATCATGACGGGGAACTCTCGCTCCCACAGCTCCGAGTCCAGGGGCAGGCCGACGGTGAGGTAGGCGATGTCGCTGCCCGCGACGGCACGGCTGGTGGCGTCGGCGTCGGTGAGGTCTGCGGCCACCAGTTCATCGGTCTCATTCACCCTCGACGGCTTGCGGCTGACGAGGCGAATGCCCTTGGTGTGGTTGCGGTGGAGCTCGTTCACGAGCTCGTCGGCGATCGGTCCGCCGGCACCGAGAACGGTCTGCATGGGGTCTCCTTGAGGTGGATGGTGCGGGTGGCGACGGCAGCCCGGCTGCGAGCGGCGTCGTGCCACCACGGATGCGATCGACCACTGCGGCCGGGGTGCGGACCCAGCCGATGCGGTCGCAGGCCGAGCCTTCGGGCACCTGGTCGCTGGTGTGGTGCCACCGTGTCACCGAGGTGGACGAGAAGAGGCGATGAGCGAGGTGTCGTCGACTGCCCCGACCGGCGACAACGTGCGTCGCCCAGGCCGTGATGACGAGGGCCGGTGTGGTGATCGGCTGATCGACCGCGCCCGCCGGCCAGCGGGCGAGCACCGTGCGGGGCCCATTCCCACAGGCCTCGGCACCTTCGGACGTACACTATGTTTACAGCGCTAACACAGCATAGAAGGGCGAAGTAAGCAATGTCAACATCAGAGAAGAGCGGCTACCACCACGGCGACCTGCGAGCGGCGCTGCTGTCGACCGCGATGGAGATGCTGGAGGAGGGCGGCGAGCCCTTCTCGCTGCGCGCCGTCGCACGCCGGGCCGGCGTGTCGCCGACCGCGCCGTACCGCCACTTCAAGGACCGCGACGCTCTGGAGTCCGCGCTGGCCGTCGAGGGTTTCCGGGACCTGCTGGCCGACCTGGGTGGCGGGCGCGACCTGCCCGCATCGCTCCCGGACCTGGCCGAGTTCGCCGTCACCTACGTCGCCTTCGCGCTCCGGCGCCCGGCCCTGTTCCGCGTGATGTTCGGCAAGCCGTGCGACGACGTCGACGACGGACGGGTCAAGGCCGCGGACGCCCTGCACGAGCTGCTGGCCGACGCGCTCGCTCGCGTCTCCCCCGAAGCCGACGCATCGGCTCTGGCCACGGCCGGCTGGGGGCTCGCCCACGGGTTGGCCTGCCTCCATCTCGACGGCAAGCTGCAGGCCGCGTCGGACCAGGAGATCGCCGACCGGGTGCGCAGCGCCTTCCTTGCCATCACAGCGGTCGGCCCCTGACGCGTGCCGCCCGTCGCGCGCCCCGCACCCTCCGTTGTTGACGGCGCCCACATCCCGTGTGATCCTCGGTGTTAGCGGCGCTCACATTGGAGGACGGTCCATGATACCGACCGGCAAGCCGACCACTCACGTACACCGAAGCCCAGACCGTCGCCCACCAGCACCCCCCAAGGCTTCACCCCGCCCGGCGGGATCGAGCACGGGCAGTGGGCGCGGATCCTGACCCGGGCATTCAAGACGCTGCGCGCCCTGGGCATCCGCTGACAGTCCACCGGCTCCGGATACGACGGCCCGTCACCTCGCCGTCCCGGTCCGCATGAAGGAAGATCAGCCATGACCAAGCGCGTCCTCAACGTCGTCACGAACGTCGGCCACTACGACGACCCTTCCCACACCACTGGCCTGTGGCTCTCCGAGCTCACGCATGCCTGGCACGTCTTCGAGGAGCACGGCTACGAGCAGACGCTCGTCAGCCCAGCCGGCGGCGCGGTGCCTCTCGAGCCGCGTGCGCTGAAGTTCCCGAATTACGACAAGACCGCCAAGGCGTGGCGCGCCGACCCCGGGAAGACGGCGCTGCTCGAGAACACGGCGAGCCCGGACCGGATCGACGCATCCGAGTACGATGCGATCTACTTCACCGGCGGTCACGCGGTGATGTACGACTTCCCCGACAGCGAGGGCCTGCAGCGCATCACCCGCGAGATCTACGAGCGCGGTGGCGTCGTCTCCTCGGTCTGCCATGGCTACTGCGGCCTGCTCAACACCCGGCTCTCCGACGACTCCTATCTCATCGCCGGCCGCAGGATCACGGGATTCGCCTGGACCGAGGAGGTCCTCGCCCGCGTCGACAAGCTGGTCCCCTACAACGCCGAGGAGCAGGCCAAAGAGCGCGGCGCGCTCTACGAAAAGGCGACACTGCCGTTCGTCTCCTACGTCGTGACCGACGGCAACCTCGTCACCGGTCAGAACCCGGGCTCGGCCAAGGCCACGGCGAAGCAGGTCGTCGAAGCCGTCGAGGGCAGCGCGTCGAAGAGGCGAGGCTGAGTCGAGACGCAGCGCTACCTGCACCAGGCCAAGGAACGTCGGCCCCCAAGTGGTCCGCGAAAACGATCGAGGGCCGGTTTCGGATTGCTCCAAAACCGGCCCTGACCTCGACTCTCTCAAGTCGGGACGACAGGATTTGAACCTGCGACCCCTTGACCCCCAGTCAAGTGCGCTACCAAGCTGCGCCACGTCCCGATGTGTTCGGCGCGGTGTTCCCGCGTGATCACAGGTAGAACTCTACCCCACTGCGGAGGGTGCTCCGTTCAACGGTGACCGCCGTCAGACAGGCGCGACAATCGGCTTATGAGCACTGCACCCGGACCGTACGACAGTGGCCGTGAGCGCGATCGCGACGAGGAGGGGCGGGCCCGCAATCAGCGGCCCCGCGACGGCCTCGGGCGGCCGCTCCCCTATGGCACCGACGGGGTGCCCCGGCAGCCGGAGGGGGTCGTGCGCGCGCCCGAGGAGTCCGTCGCCGAGGCGCAGGAGCTGCTCGATGCGGGGCGCCCCTTCCACGCCCACGAGGTCTTCGAGGACGCGTGGAAGTCGGGGCCCGAGGCCGAGCGGGGCCTGTGGAAGGGGCTGGCGCAGCTCGCCGTCGGGCTCACGCACTCGGCCCGCGGCAACACCACGGGAGGCGCGCGACTGCTGCTGCGCGGGGCCGGTGCCGTATCCGCCTGGAGCGCGCAGACCGGGCAGGTCAGGCCCTACGGGATCGGAGTCGCCGAACTGGTCGACTGGGCGGAGGCATTGGCTGAGCTCCTCGGGCGCGAGGGCGCCGCGGTGGACGCGGCGGCCCACGCGCCGCGGTTGCGCGGCGGAACGCCGGGCCGGACGGGCTAGCCCCGGGCGCGGCAGGCCGCCGCCGCGGGCGACGCCCGTTCCTTCACCGTCACCGTCTCCGTCACCGAACCGGCCTCGCCCCGCATGCACGGGCCCGGCCCCGGTGTGAGGGTGGCCGTGTGACCACCACCGACCAGCCGGCCCCGCCGGCCTTCGCCGAGCCGCAGGCGCCGCCCGTCCTCGACCGGCGGCGCCGCAACGTCGTCTTCGTGACGATCATGCTGGGCATGCTGCTCGCGGCACTCGACCAGACCATCGTCGGCACCGCGCTGCCGACGATCGTGTCGGATCTGGGCGGGGCGGAGCACATGTCGTGGGTCGTCACGTCCTACCTGCTCGCGGAGACCGTCGCCACGGTCCTCGTCGGCAAGTTCGGTGACCTGTTCGGGCGAAAGGTCGTCTTCCAGGTCTCGGCGGTCATCTTCATCACCGGCTCCTTCCTGTGCGGCCTGTCGACGAACATGACGCTGCTCATCTCCTGGCGGGCGATGCAGGGCATCGGCGCGGGCGGCCTGATGGTCACGTCCATGGCGTTGATCGCCGATGTCATCCCGCTGCGCGAGCGCGGCAAGTACCAGGGGGCGATCGGCGCCGTCTTCGGGGTGTCCACCGTGATCGGGCCGCTGCTCGGCGGGCTCTTCACGGACCATCTGACCTGGCGCTGGGCGTTCTACGTCAACGTGCCCATCGCGATCGTCGTGGTCCTCGCGGCCGCCCGCACGATCCCCGTCGTCAAGTCGGCGGTGCGGCCCGTCATCGACTACCTCGGCATCGCGCTCGTCGCGGTCGGGGCGAGCGCGCTGATCCTGGCGACGAGTTGGGGCGGCAACCAGTACGCGTGGGGATCGCCGACCATCATCGGCCTGTTCGCCGGTGGTCTGGTCGCACTCGCGCTGTTCTGCGTCGTCGAGACGCGGGCCGCCGAACCGATGCTGCCGATGCGGCTGTTCGCCAATCCGGTCTTCACGGTCTGCTCGATCCTCAGCTTCATCGTGGGCTTCGCGATGCTCGGCGCGATGACGTTCCTGCCCACCTACCTGCAGTACGTCGACGGGGACTCGGCGACGATCTCGGGCGTGCGGACGCTGCCCATGGTGATCGGGCTGCTCATCGCGTCCATCTTCAGCGGCAACGTGGTCAGCAAGACCGGCACGTACCGCATCTTCCCGATCGTCGGCGCGCTGGTGATGGCGCTCGGGCTCTATCTGCTGTCGCTGATGGGGAGCGAGACGAGCACGTGGCTGGAGTCGCTGTACATGTTCGTGCTCGGCACCGGCATCGGCCTGTGCATGCAGGTCCTGACGATCGCCGTGCAGAACACCGTCGCGTACGCGGATCTGGGCACCGCCACGTCCGGCGTCACCTTCTTCCGCACGCTGGGCAGCTCGTTCGGCACGGCCGTGTTCGGCACCATCTACGCCAACACGCTCACGCCGAACCTCAAGGACGGCGTCGCGGCGGCGGCACGGGCCGGCGGGGATCCCGCCACGGTCGGCAAGGCGGCACAGAGCCCGGAGGGGCTGCACGACCTGCCCGCGGGCGTCGCCGCGCCGATCGTCAAGGCGTACGCGGATTCGCTGCACACCGTCTTCCTGTGGACCGTCCCGGTCGCGCTCCTGGGCTTCCTGGTGGCGCTCTTCCTCAAGCAGGTCGAGTTGCGCGACAGCGCCCGGATGGGCGCTCCGGACATGGGTGAGGGCTTCGCCCAGCCGAGCAGCGGCGACTCCGGGCACCTCCTGGAGCGGGGCGTCGCCCACATCATCCGCAATGTCGGCATGACCACCGCGCGCGGCATCATCCGGGACTCGGACACCCGTCTCGACATCGCGGGCGCCTGGGCGGTCATGCAGGTCTCGCTGTTCACCCGGATGGTGGGCCATGCGAGCCTGGGTCTGATCGCGGCCCGGCGCAGGATTCCGCCGGAGGTCCTGGTGCCCGTCTTCGACCGCATGGTCGACGAGGGCTACCTGACCCGCACGGGCTCGTACTTCTCGCACACGCCGGCCGGGGAGCGCGAGGCGGAGGTCATCTCCAAGGCGTGGGGGGCCTGGCTGGGCCAGGAGGTCGAGAAGGACCTCGGCCGTGCGCCGGACAAGGAGCTCGCGGCGGCGGTCGACTCGATCGCCAAGCGGCTCTTGGTGGAGGACCTGGAGCACGGGCTCTCCCCCGAGACGGTGGGCGCCTCGGTCACCCCGCGCTGAGCACCGCCTGCGCACTGCCTGAACCCTGTCTGAGCGCTGCCGGGCGTCTGCTCGTCAGCGCAGCAGCAGTTGCAGGCCGCCGAGCACGGTGGCAGCGATGACGAGCCGCTCGAAGAGTCGCTGGTTGATGCGGTGCACCGTGTACTTGCCGAGGATCGCACCCGGTACCACGAAGAGCACCAGGGCCGCGTCCAGGAGCAGCGAGCGGGCGTCGATCAGTCCGAGGCCCACACTGAACGGCACCTTGGAGGTGTTGACGATCAGGAAGAACCACGCGGACGTCCCCAGGAAGCCCAGCTTCCGGAAGCCCGCGGAGAGCAGGTACATCGACATCACCGGTCCGCCCGCGTTGGCGACCATGGTGGTGAAGCCGCCGAGGACGCCGTAGGAGGGTGCCTTGAGGCGGCTGCCCGGCCTGCCGTTCGCGCCGATCTCGGCGTCCTCGCGCTCCTCCCCGCCCCCCGCCGGCGCCGCGCGCGCCGCTCTGCGGCGGGCGATCGTGACGCCCGCCATGAGCAGCAGGATCGCCCCGATGGACGTCCGTACGACGGCGTCGTCGGCCCACATCAGGAAGGCCGTGCCGATGACCACTCCCCCGGCGACTGCGGGGAACAGCCGCCACAGGGTGGGCCAGTGGGCGTGCCTGCGGTAGGTGAGCACGGCCAGGACGTCGCCCGCGATCAGGACGGGGAGCAGGACGCCGGTGGAGGCGCGGGCGGGCAGCACGGCGGCGAAGACCGCGAGGCTGATGGTGTTGGCCCCGCTGACGGCGGTCTTCGAGAAGCCGACCAGCAGGGCCGCCGCGGCCAGCGCGACGAACTGCCAGGCCGAGAGGTCCCACCCCATCGGACTCCCTACGCGCTGTAGTGGGCGCGCAGTTCCCGCTTGAGCACCTTCATGCTCGGGCCGAGCGGGAGTTCGTCGCTGAACTCCACGAGGCGCGGGTACTTGTGGCGGCCCAGGTGCTGCTTGGACCACTCGATGATCGCATCGGCCGCCTCGGGCGTGGCGTCGGCCGCCGGGACGACGACCGCGCAGATCTCCTCGCCGTGCACGGGGCTCGGCAGGCCGATGACGGCGGCCTGGGCGATTGCCGGGTGGCGCATCAGGACCTCTTCGACCTCGCGCGGGTAGACGTTGAAGCCGCCGCGGATGATGACGTCCTTCTTGCGGTCGACGATGCTCAGGTATCCGTCGGCGTCCTTGGTGCCGAGGTCGCCGCTGCGGAACCAGCCGTCGACCAGGGCCTCGGCGGTCGCCTCGGGGCGCCCGAGGTAGCCGGAGAAGACGTTGTGGCCGCGGATGACGACCTCGCCGAGCTCGCCGGTGGGCAGCAGCTCGACGCGGTCGTCGACGTCGGCACGGGCTATCTCCACGTCGACGCCCCACACCGGGTGTCCGACGGTGCCGGGCTTCGCACCGTAGTCGGGCTGGTTGACGGAGGCGGTCGGGGAGGTCTCGGAGAGCCCGTAGCCCTCGTACACGGGGGTGCCGAAGGCCTTCTCGAAGCGTTCGAGGACGGCGACCGGCAGCGAGGCGCCGCCCGATATGCAGATCCGCAGCCGGGGAAGTTCCGCGGCCGCCTCGGCGGCGGCCACCAGGCCCACGTACATCGTGGGGACGCCGTGGAAGGTGTTGACGCCCTCGGCGACCATCAGCTCGACGGCCCGCGCCGCGTCGAAGCGGGGCAGCAGGACGAGGGTGGCGCCCGCCCGCCAGGTGGAGTTCATGGAGACGGTCTGGCCGAAGGCGTGGAAGAGCGGCAGCGCGCCGAGGGCGACGTCGTCGGGGCGGACGTCATTGGCGTCGAAGGCGTTGACCGTCGCGTTCATCACCAGGCTGAAGTGGCTGAGGACGGCGCCCTTGGGGACGCCCGTGGTGCCGCTGGTGTAGAAGATGACGGCCGGGTCGTCCGCCTCGCGCGTGGCATAGGTGGCGAGGGGCTCGGCGGCGCGGGCCAGGGTCTCCAACTCACCGTCGCCGCCCAGCTCCAGCATGCGTACGCCGGTGCCCTCGGCGGCCGCCGCGCCCGTGCGCGCCTGCGCGGGATGGCACAGGAGCAGGGTCGCGCCGCTGTCCCGCAAAACGTGCTCGACCTCCTCGGCGGCGAGCAGCAGATGGACGGGTACGACGACCGCGCCGGCGGCGAGGACGGCGTAGTAGGCCTTCGGGAACTCCGCGGTGTTGGGCGCCATCAGGGCCACCCGGTCCCCCGGCCGCACGCCGAGCTCCGTGAGGGCGGCGCCCTGTGCGCGTGCCTCGCGCCACAACTCCTTGAAGGTGAGCCTCAGTTCGCCCTCGACCAGGGCGGTGCGGTCGGGGTGGCGGCGGGCGGGCTCGGCGAGAATCGCGGCGAGGGAGAGCGTTGCCATGCGGGAGGGTGCTCCGTTTCCGTGGGGCCTGCGGTGGTTCGTACTGCTGCGTGACACGGCGGCGCGCGGCGCCCGCCCCGCCCCGGGAGGGCGGGAACACGGCGCGGACTAGCGACTGCGCGCCTGCCCGCCGTCAGCCGCGCTCGACCAGGAGCGCGCTGCCCTGCCCCACGCCCACGCACATGGTCGCGAGGCCGCGCGCCGCGCCGGTGCGGCGCATCCGGTGCAGCAGCGTGGTGAGGATGCGGGCGCCCGAGCAGCCGAGCGGGTGGCCCAGCGCGATGGCCCCGCCGGAGGCGTTGACCAGGTCCGGGTCGATGCCGAGGGCGTCGACGCAGGCGAGCGCCTGGGCGGCGAACGCCTCGTTGAACTCCGCCTCCTGAAGGTCGCCGATGCGCCAGCCGACGCGGTCGAGCACCTTGCGCGTGGCGGGTACGGGTCCGATGCCCATGACATCGGGGTGGACACCCGCCGAGCCTCCTGCGGCGTACCGGCCGAGGGATGCGAGACCGAGGTCGTTCAGGGCCTCCTCGCTGACGAGGAGCAGCCCGGCGGCGCCGTCGTTCATCGGCGACGCGTTGCCCGCGGTCACGGTGCCGTCCTTGCGGAAGACGGGCCGCAGAGCGCTGAGCTTCTCGTACGAGGTGTCCTCGCGCACGCATTCGTCGGCGTCGACGACGACGCCGTCCGGCCGGGTGACGGGGAGGATCTCGTCGTCGAAGTGGCCGTTCTTGCGCGCGGCGGCCGCGCGCTGGTGGCTGCGGAGGGCGAAGGCGTCCTGGCGCTCGCGCGAGACGCCGTGGCGCCCGGCGACCTCCTCCGCCGTCTCGCCCATGGCGAGGACGCCGTGCAGGTCCTTCATCCTCGGGTTGGTCAGGCGCCAGCCGAGCCGTGTGTCGGCGGTCTCCATACGGTGCGGCAGCGCCTCGTCGGGGCGGGGCAGTACGAAGGGGGCTCGGCTCATCGACTCGGAGCCGCCCGCGAGGACGATGTCGGCCTCACCGGCGGCGATGGTGCGCGCGGCGGTCGTGACGGCTTCGAGGCCCGAGGCGCAGAGCCGGTTCACGGTCGCGCCGGGCACGGACTCCGGGAGCCCTGCGAGGAGGGCGGCCATGCGCGCGACGTTGCGGTTGTCCTCGCCCGCCTGGTTGGCGGCGCCCCAGTAGATGTCGTCGATCCGGGCGGGGTCCAGCTGGGGCAGGTCGGCGAGGAGTCCCCGTACGACGCCCGCGGCGAGGTCGTCGGGGCGGACTGAGGAGAGGGCGCCGCGGAGCTTGCCGATGGGGGTGCGGCGGGCGGCTGCGAAGTGGACGGTGCGCACGATACGGCTCCGGATCGTTCTGCGGGGTCTCGCTGCTTCGGTCGGTGCGGGTCTCGCGGGTGTTGCGGTGTGGCCGGGCGCGGCGCCAGGGGGGCCTTGCCCGCTGCCGCGTGGCTCACGACCCCGTAAATTAGCGCTGCTAGTTTTGGAGTCTATGCGGGAGGCGGGGCCCGTGGGAAGGGGCCCCCGGAGCGTACGGGAGTGGCATCCGCCACCGGCCCCGGCCTCCCGCCCCCTTCCCCTCTGCGACTCACCCCTCCCCAGCTCCGCGAGGCGGGCCAGGGCGGGCAGCGCACCCGCGGGGGCCGTGCGCCGCGCCGGGGTCAGTCGCTCGACGAGCGGCACGAGGTGGCGCGTGCGGTGCTCGTGGCGCGAACGGCCGGCCCGTCGCCCCTCCTCGGCGAGGTGGACGAGGACCGCGCGCCCGTCGGTGGGGTCGCGGCGGCGCTCCACCAGGCCGTCGCGCTCCAGGCGGGTGATGAGCCGGGTGAGGCCGGGAGATCGTCGCCGTCAACGACCTGGGGGACGTGCCGACCATGGCGCACCTGCTGGCCCAAGACTCGACCCTCGGCCGCTTCCCCGGCGAGGTCGCCGCGGGACCGGGGACGATCCGCGTCGGGGACAGGACGATCGAGGTGCTCGCCGAGCGCGATCCGGCGGACCTGCCGTGGGGGGACCTCGGCGTGGACGTCGTCATCGAGTCGACCGGCGTCTTCACCGACGCGGCGCGCGCCCGCGCACGCGTCGAGGGAGACGCGAAGAAGGTCGTCGTCGCCGCCCCGCCCGGCCTCCAGCGGCGCCGCCAAGGCCATCGGCCTGGTTCTGCCCGAACTGGCGGTCCGGCTCGACGCGTTCGCGCTGCGCGTGCCCGTTCCCACCGGCTCGGTCACCGACCTGACCGTCACCACGCGGCGTCCCACGTCCATCGAGGAGATCAAGGAGGCGTACGCCGAGGCGCCCGCGGGACCCCTCAAGAAAACCCTGTCCTGCACCGAGGCGCCCCTCGTCAGCACCGACATCGTCACCGACCCCGCGTCCTGCGTCTTCGACGCCGGGCTGACGCGCGTCATGGGCCCACAGGTCAAGGCCGTCGGCTGGTACGACAACGAGTGGGGCTGCTCCCACCGCCTCGTCGACCTCGCCCTGCTCGCCGGAGCCTCCCTCTGAGGGCTGACGCCCTAGCCGAGGGCGACACGGACCGCGCCGCCCGTGACGTCCACCCTTCCCGTCCAGCTCCCGGTGATCCGGAAGGGCCGGTTCGGCACGGCCGGGCGGCGCGGGCCCGTGCGGTGCAGGGTCCTGCCGTCCTGCGTGATCACCAGCGTCGGACGGGCGACGAACTCGGTGGTCCGCAGCGTGAATCCCTCGGTGGGTTCCTCCAGGGTCAGCCGGTTCGGCGCGATCCAGGCGAGCGGGGCCGTGACCCGCAGCGGCACCGAAGCGGCAGGCCAGTCGCCGTCGGAGAGGTAGCGCCGCACGGCCGCGGAGGCCATCGCTCCTTCGCGCGCCACCGCACGCGCCGGTTCGGCGGCGTGCAGCACGTTGCCCACCGCGAAGACGCCGCGCTCGTCCGTGCGGAAGGCGCCGTCGACGGCGGGACCCCGCGTGCCGGGATCCAGCAACAGGCCGCCGCGCCGGGCCAGTTCGTGGTCGGGGACGAAGTCGCCGGTGAACACGACGGTGTCGCAGGGGACGTGCGCGGTCCTGCCGTCCCGGTGCCGCAGCCGGACCCCCGACAGACGCCCGCGGCCCAGGAGTTCGGCCACGGTGGCGTCCGTGAGCAGAGGCACGCCGCGCCGCAGCCGGGCGTCCAGGGCGCGGGCCCTCGGTGCCTGGTGGCGCGGGTGCTCGGTGACGAGCGCGGCGACGGCGACCCCGGCCCGCCGCAGGGTGTCAAGGGCCGCGAAGCTCACCGGTTCCGCGCCGACCACGACGGCACGCGTGCCGATCCGCTGCCGGTGGAGGTGGGCGGCCTGCTGGAGCTCGCCCGTGGTGTACACGCCGACGGGCCGGGTGCCGGGCACCAGGCGTGCGGCGCGGGGGCGTTCGCGGGCGCCCGTGGCGAGGACGACAGCGCGGGCGGTGATCCGCTCGAGGCCGCGCGGGCTCGTGGTGTCCAGGGTGAGCGGCGCCGCCCAGCCCGTCACGGTGACCCCGGTCCGCAGCACCGCACCGGCGCCCACGGCCGCGGTGACGCAGCGCTCCGCGTACTGCGGTCCCGTCACCCCGATCCGCCCGAAGCCGCCGTGCAAGCAGTGCCGCGGGACACCGCCGGCCTGCCGTTCCCGCTCCACCACCTCGACCTCGCAGGCACCCGCCCCGGCGAGCCCGGCCGCCGCGGCGAGGCCCGCGGGCCCGGCCCCGACGACCAGCACGTCGACGAAGCGTTCGCGCCTCATCCGGTCCCCCACTGCGCACCCCGTTCGTAGAGTTCCCGCACTTCGGCGCCGCAGTAGAAGCCCTGGCAGCGCCCGCCGCGGGCCCGCGTGCGGCGCCGCAGGCCGTCCAGTGAGCCGGGCGGCACCGTCGCCGCGAGGGCGTCGCGGATCTCGCCCCGCGTCACGCGCTCGCAGTGGCAGACCACGGCACCGTACGCGGGATCGGCGGCGATGAGCTCGCCGCGCCGGTAGGGGCGAGGGAAGGCCTCGCCGAGGTTCGGCATCCGCACCGGCGGCAGGTCCCGGGGCCCGGCGAGCTCCAGGCCGGTGGCGGCGAGGAGTTCGGTGACGTGTGCCGCGATGGCCAGGGACGCGGTGAGACCCGTGGAGCGGATGCCGCCGACGGTGACGTACCGCTGCTCCTTGTGGGCGGTGATCCGGTAGTCGTCGTGCTCGGTGGCGGCGCGCAGCCCCGCGTAGGCCGCGGTGACCTCCTCGTCGAGCAGTTCCGGCAGGATCCGCCGGCCCTTCTCGAGCAGGCCGGCGATGCCCTCGGCCGTCGTCCCGGTGGCCGTCTTGTCGTCCAGGTCCTCGGCGGTGGGCCCGAGCAGGACGTTCCCGTACACGGTCGGCGCCACCAGGACGCCCTTGCCGAGCGCGGTGGGGACGGGCAGCAGGATGTGCCGCACCAGGTCGCGGGCGAGCTTGTCGAAGACGAGGAGCTGGCCGCGGCGCGGGGTGACGGTGAAGTCGTCGTGGCCCAGGAGCCGGTCGACGGCATCCGCGCCCAGACCTGCGGCGTTGACGAGGTGGCGGGTGCGCAGGGTGCCGCGGTTCGTGGTGAGCAGGTGGGGGTCGGCGCCCGGATCGATGTCTTCCACGCGGCAGTCGAGGAGGAGGTCCACCCCCGCGCGCACGGCCTGGGTGGCGTACGCGAGCGTGGTGGTCCAGGGGCAGATGATGCTCTCGCCGGGTACGTCGAGCGCGCCGAGGGCGCCGGGGCCGAGGTGCGGCTCGCGGGCCCGGACCTCGGCGGGTCCTATGATGCGTGCCGCGTCGTAGCCGTTGCGCTCCGCCTTCGCCAACAGGCCGGGCAGTGCCGCGAGTTGTTCGGCGTCCCAGGCGACGAGCAGGGCGCCGACCGGCTCCACGGGGATCCCGCATCCCGCGGCGTAGGCGGCGAGCAGCCGCTGCCCCTCGCGGACCAGGCGGGCCTCCAGGGAGTCGGGGACCGCGTCGAAGCCGGTGTGCAGGATCGCCGTGTTCGCCTTCGACGTGCCCTCGCCGACGTCGTTCGCGGCCTCGACCAGGGCGATGCGCAGGCCCGGGTGGCGGGCCAGTTCGCGGGCGACGGCGGCGCCGACGACTCCCGCGCCGATGACGGTCACGTCGTACGTCACGTCCGGCGGTGTCGCCCGCCGCAGCACACGCCCTTCGCGTTCCGACGGCCGTCCGCCGTCCTTCGGCGCGCTCATGAGGGCGCGCGTTCCAGGAGTGACGTCACCGCGGCGCGGAAGCCGGCGAGGCGTTCGGCCGCCCGGTCCGCGCCGATCCTCGGTTCGTAGACGGCGGCGGGCCGCCACCGCGGTACGGCGTCGGCGACCGGAAGGGAGGGGTCGAGGCCGATGCGGGCGACGGCGGCCGCGCCCAGCGCGGTGACGTCGGGCAGCGCCGAGACCTCGACCGGCAGTTGGAGCAGGTCCGCCTGGGTCTGCATGAGCAGGGCCGAGCGGGTCAGCCCGCCGTCGACGCGCAGGCTCGTCAGCGGCTGCCCCAGGTCCGCGGCGGCCGCGGCGGCGAGTTCGGCCACCTGCGCGGCGATGCCCTCGCACAGGGCGCGCACCAGGTGTCCCGCGGTGGTGTCGAGGCCCAGCCCCGTCAGCGAGCCGCGCAGGTCGCCGCGCCACCAGGGAGCCGCGAGCCCGGCGAGCGCGGGCACGAAGGTGACACCTCCGGCGTCCGGGACGGCGGAACCCACCGGGTCGATGTCCTCGGCGCCCCCGATCACGCCGAGGCCGGTGAGCCAGCGCACGGCGGACGCGGCGGTGTAGACCTGCCCGTCGAGGCAGTAGCTGCTCCGTCCCGCGAGCCGCCAGGCCACACAGCTGACCAGGCCCGAGGTGCCGCGGCGCGGGCGCGCGCCGGTCTGCGCGAGCAGGAACGCACCGGTGCCGTAGGTGCACTTGGCGCTGCCGGGCGCGGTCACGTCCTGGGCGAGCAGGGCGGCCTGCTGGTCCACGAGGAGCCCGGTGAGGGGGATCTCGGCGCCGAACGCGGTGGTCGTGCCGACGGGGCCCGCCGCGTCCACGACGTCGGGCAGGCGTTCGTCGCCGAGTCCGTACAGGTCCAGGGCGCGCGGTGACCAGGTGACGGTGTCGAGGTCGAGGAGCTGGGTGCGGCCTGCCGTCGCGGCGTCGGTGACGTAGGCGCCGGTGAGGCGGTGGACGAGCCAGGCGTCGCTCGTCGTCACCACGCCGCGCCGGGTGCGGTGGCGTCGTATCCAAGCCATTTTGGGGGCGGCGAAGTACGGGTCGAGCGGCAGGCCCGTGAGGTTCTGCAACTCCTCCGCATGGTCGGACAGTTCCGCGCAGACGCTCTGTGCGCGCCGGTCCTGCCAGACGAGGGCGTCGGTGAGGGGTTCGCCCGTGTCCGGGTCCCAGGCCAGGACGGTCTCTCCCTGGTTGGCGAGGCCGACCGCGGCGACCGGTTCGCCGGCGTCGGCCAGCGCCCCGCGTCCCGCGTCGACGACGGAGGAGAGCAGCTCGGCCGGGTCGACCTCCACCAGGCCGCCGGGCAGGTACCGCGGGCGCACCGGCGCGGTGCCGGAACCGATCACGCCGCGTTCCGGGCAGACGACGAGGGCCTTGGTGCCCGACGTGCCCTGGTCCACGGCGAGCACGGGGCGCCGCGCCTCAGGCCGCTCATAGGTGATCACCGCGGAGAGCCTGCTACAGCGGCCCGGAAGGCGTCAAGGGACCGAAATGACAGCGACTGCGCATCAAATCACCATCCGGCGCGCCGCGTTGACGAAACAAGGTCATAAAAGATCCACGAAGTGACCTGAAACCAGAAAGGCCGGTTCTACACTGTCGCCCGAGTCACATCAACAACTTCCACCACAACCACCCCTCTTGACCGTTCCATCTCCGCCCTCTTCCCCCAACAGAGGTCTCATGCCCATGCCGTTAGGCCGCCCGGTGTACCACCCGGCAGGCCACGACGAAGCGCTGCGCGCGGTGCTCCAGGACCTCAGGACGGGCCGCTGGGTCTCCACGCGCAACCTGCTGACCGAGACACCCGACTGGGGGCTGTGGACACAGCGCACGCAGATCCTGGGGGCCGCCGTCGCCGGTTCCGACGTGGTGCACGCCTGGCGCGCCGAGGAGCCGCACAGCGCGTCGGCCGCCGTCCTGCACACCCGCGTCCTGGTGGAGCGTGCCCTGCGCGCCCACCGCACAGGACACCGCGGGACCAACGACCTGTGGCGCGACGCGGTCGCCGCGTGCGGCACCGCGTCCGCGATGTCGCCCGAGGACCCCGTGCCGTGGATCTGTCTGCTCACCCTCGCCCAGCTCGACGTGGGGCAGCGGTGGGACGAGCACCGCGTCGCGCCCCCGGAGCCGATGCTCTTCCCCGGCCCCTGGCAGCTGCTCGCGGAGGCCGACAAGCGCGATCCCGGCAATCGCGAGGCGTACCACCGGATGCTCCAGTTCGTGTACGCACGCCGGGCCAGGGGGCCGCTGACCGAGGCGTACAACTTCGTCCAGTGGGCGTCGGCCTCGGCTCCCGCGGGCTCCGCCCTGCACGTCCTGCCGCTCTACGTGCGGGTGGAGCGGTACCGCAGGGAGGCCGGCCAGGAGCAGGCCCTCGACCTGCACTGGATCTCCGAGGACGCCACGCGCTCGGCGCTGCTCGCCCTGCAGCTGTGGTTCGACCACACGGCGCCCGCCACGGCCTCGCTGGTCGACCTGAACCACCTGGCCCACGCCCTCTGGGGCGCGCACCAGTTCCACGACGCGTCACGGGTGTTCCAGTCCCTCGACCCGTTCTTCACCACCGTGCCGTGGACGTACCGCACCCACTCCCCCGGCGACGCGGATGCCGCCGCCGAGGTCTTCGTCCAGGCCCGCACCCGCTGCTTCAGCGCCTCCCGCGGCCCTGGCTGACCCCTACGGGTCCCCGTCCGACCGTCCCCCCGCTCCCCCGTTCTCCCCGTCCCCTCCGGAGGTTCCCACCGTGTCCCGCACCACCTGGTCCTCGAGCCCGGTCCCGGCACAGCGCCAGGACGAGGAAGAGCGACTCCGTGAGCTCGGCTACCAGCCCGTCCTGGCCCGCCGCATGGGCGGCTTCGGCAACTTCGCCATCAGCTTCTCCGTCATCTCCATCCTGTCCGGCTGCATGACGCTGTACGGCTTCGGGCTGAACACCGGCGGCCCGGCCGTGATGCTGTGGGGCTGGGCGGGCGTCGGCCTCTTCGTGCTCTGCGTGGGCATGGCGCTCGCCGAGGTCACCAGCGCGTACCCGACGTCGGGCGCCCTGTACTACATGGCCGACCGGCTCGGCGGGCGCCGCTGGGGCTGGTACACGGGCTGGCTCAACCTGCTGGGACTGCTCGGTGCGATAGCGGGCATCGACTACGGCGCCGCGCTGTTCACCGGCGCGTTCCTGAACCTGAAGTTCGGCTTCACGCCGACGCCCGAGAAGACCTTCCTGATCTTCCTGTGCGTCCTGCTCCTGCACGCCGTCCTGAACCTCTTCAACGTGCGTCTGGTCAGCCTGCTCAACTCGATCAGCGTCTGGTGGCACGTGGCCGGCGTCGCCGTGATCGTCGGCGTCCTCGCGATCGTGCCCGACCACCACCAGTCGCCGTCGTTCGTCTTCGGCGAGTTCGTGAACAACACGGGCTGGGACAACCCGCTCTACGTGACGGCGATCGGCCTGCTCCTCGCCCAGTACACCTTCTGCGGGTACGACGCGTCCGCGCACCTGTCGGAGGAGACCTCGAACGCCTCCGTCTCCGCGGCCCGCGGCATCGTGCGCGCCATCTGGGCCTCCTGGATCGCCGGATTCGTCCTGCTGGCGGGGCTGACCTTCGCCATCCAGAACTACGCGGGCACGGTCGGCACCGACACCGGCGTGCCGCCCGCCCAGATCATGATCGACGCGATCGGCGAGTCCGGGGCGACCGCGCTGCTGCTCATCGTGATCGTGGCGCAGCTGTTCTGCGGCAACGCCGAGACCGCGGCGGCCAGCCGCATGGTGTTCGCGTTCAGCCGCGACAACGCGCTGCCCGGCTCCGCGATCTGGCGCAAGGTCAGCTCCCGTACCCAGGTCCCGGTGCCCGCGGTGTGGCTGTCGGTCGGCCTGGCCGCGGTCATCGCCCTGCCGTCCCTGTACTCGGCGACCGCGTACACGGCGGTGACCGCCATCAACGTCATCGGCATCACCCCGGCGTACGCCATCCCGATCTACCTGCGCCTGCGCGCGGGCGACCGCTTCCAGCCCGGGCCGTGGAACCTGGGCCGCTGGAGCAAGCCCGTCGGCTGGATCGCGGTGCTCTGGGTGGCCTTCGTGACGGTGCTGTTCTGCCTGCCGCAGGTCTCGCCGGTGACGGTCGACTCGATGAACTACGCCTCGATCGCGCTCGCCGCGGTGCTGCTCCTGGCCACCGTGTGGTGGTTCGTGGCGCGCCGCTCGTACAGCACGCCGCAGGCGTACGGCTCGGACCGCGAGCAGGCGGAGGTCGCGGAGAACATCGTCTGATCCGGTCCCGGGACCGCCTCACACCGGGCGGTCGTTGAGGATCTTCTGGAAGAGCCGGTGGTCGCGCCAGGCGCCCTTGATGCACAGGTAGCCCGGCGCGACCCCGTACTCCTCGAAACCGCACTTAGCGAGCACGCGCTGCGACGCGGTGTTGTGGAGCAGGGTGCCCGCCTCGACACGGTGCAGGCCCAGGTCCCCGTCCGCCGCCCCACACACGTACCGGGCGGCGGCGGTGGCCAGACCCCGGCCCACCTGCCCGGCGTCGATCCAGTAGCCGAGGTTCCCGCTGCGGGCCGGGCCCAGCACGATGTTCGACAGGGCGGCGTGGCCGACGACCTCGTCGCCGCTCACGAGCACCCAGTGCGCCGAGCGGCCCGCACGGCCGTCCTCCAGCTGCCCGCGGACCCGGTCCCTCTGGCCCTCCTCGGTGTAGAAGGACTCGGGCCGGTCCGGCTCCCAGGGGTCGAGGTGCACGCGGTTGCGCCGGTGGGCGCGGGCGAGCGCGGGGCCGTCGCCGGGCGCGACGGGTCGGATGGCTACGTCGTGCGCGAGGGCGACCGCTCCAGTGATCATGTGCACAGCGTACGAGCGGCCGCCCGGGGCGCGTCAGCGGCCGCCCGCCACCCGCAGCACCGTGCCGGTCGCGTACGAGGCGTCGTCCGAGAGCAGCCAGGCGACGGCCGCCGCGATCTCCGACGGCTGCCCCGAGCGCCCCATGGGGATGCCCGGAGCGAGCTTCGCGGGACGCTCGGGGTCGGCGTGGAACTCGGTCCAGATGACGCCGGGGGCGACGGCGTTGACGCGGATGCCGTCCGCCGCGACCTCCTTGGCCAGGCCCACCGTCATCGTGTCGACGGCGCCCTTGGCGGCCGCGTAGTGGACGTACTCGCCGGGGGCGCCGAGGGTCGCGGCGGCGGAGGAGATGTTCACGATCGCGCCGCCGCCGGCCGACATGTCGCGCACCGCGCGCCGGGCGCAGAGCAGATACCCGAGCACGTTGACCTCCAGGGCCCGGCGCAGACCCGCGGCGTCGGCCTCCGCGAGCGGACCGACCGGGGCGCCCACGCCCGCGTTGTTGACCAGTCCGGTGACCGGGCCGAGCTCGGCCGCCGCGGTGTCGAAGAGGCGGTCGACGTCGGCCTCGTCGGCGGTGTCGGCCCGGACGGTGACGCAGCGGCGGCCTGCCGCGCGTACCGCGTCGGCGGCCTTCTCGGCGGCGGCCTCGTCCGCGTGGTAACCGATGACGACGTCGTGGCCCTCCTCGGCGAGACGGGCGCTGACAGCGGCGCCGATGCCGCGACTGCCGCCGGTGACGACGGTGACGGGGTGGTGTTGCACGGGGGACCTCCGGCTGTGGGTGGCTGACTGTCGCGCCGCCCGGACGCGGGGATCGCCCGCGTCCGGATCACGTCGTCATCCTACGAAGCGGTGATCTTCGGCGGCGGCCGGGACGAGGCGGGCCCCGGCGGATGCCGTCAGTGATCCGCCGGCTGCGGGGCCACGCAGACCAGCGTGGTGCCCACGGTGTCGCGGCTGAGCCGCAGCAGGTTCCAGCGGGGCTGCCACCGGGCCAGGCCCTTGTGCTCCCGCAGAAGGCCGCGCAGCCGCTCCGGGTCGTGCGTCCACAGGGCCGCGGGGACACCCCTGGTCGGGCCGAGCACATGAAGGGCGATGCGGCCGTCCTCCGCGACGTCGTGCGAGGACAGGAGCACGTCGACCACCGTGCCGGGGTCGCTCGCGCTGTTGCGGGCCTGGGTCCAGTGGACCTGGTGACCGGGGGTGTAGGTGTCGCAGGTGTCGTGCGAGTGCGTCATGGTGCGCCTCCGGAGTCGTGGACCCCGGTGTCGCCGACCCCGGTGATCCGCCGTTCCCCGTGCACGTCGCACGGGGCGGGTCGTCACCCGGGGCACCCGCGACGGAGCGGGGTGCCGTCCAGCGAGCCGGGGCTTGGCGCTGGAACTCGTGACCCGCCCCGACCGTAACACGGCGTCCGGGAGGCCTGCCCGGGCTTTTCCGCACCCCCGGACAGGCCTCTCACCCCACGGTTCTACGGGGTTTCCACCGGCACGACGGCGTCCTCGGGGGCGGCCTTCTCCGCGGGCAGGCTGTCCATGAAGGAGCTGACCGAGAAGACCGCGTTGCCGGGTCCCGCCGGGCCGTAACCGGGCGGCGACGAGAGGCCGTTGGCCTCCATCGTGGCGCGGTAGGCCTCCAGGAGCCGCACGTGGTACTCCAGCGGGGCGCCCTGCGGGTTCGCCTTGCCGAGCGGGGTCGTGGGCTCCGGGCACCAGGTGGTGAAGCGGGGCGTGATGCCGCGCGACATGAAGTACTGCAGGCCCTCGACGGTGGAGTCGATGGCCTCGTCGACCGTCTTGAACCCGAAGGGCTCCGCCATCTCGACGCCCGCCACGAAGTTCGGGATGACGTTGCGCGGCCCGAACACCTCGGCGGAGTCCAGGATGCGGCGGTGCCACTCGTCACGGCCGACGTAGCGCTCCTTGCCGGGGCAGTACCGCTCGAACAGGTACGGGTCCCACACCTCGTAGTTGGGGTGGTAGATCCGCACGCCGTAGTCGTGGAAGCGCTGCACGTCCGCCTTGGGCAGGGCCTGGGCGACGACCTTGCCGATCCAGCGGCCGGGGAAGCGCTCCTCGATGGCCTTGGCGTACTGGCCGTAGAAGTCGGCCTCGTCCTTGCCCTGGAGCTGTGTGGTGATGGCGCCGCCGGTGAGCGTGTACGCGGTGGACGACTTGTTGGTGTCGTACTTGTCGATGATGGCGAGGGCCTCAAGCACCTCGTCCATCGGCTTCACGCCCGTGTAGGGGCGGCCCGCCGCCTTCTGCTGGCGCCAGTTGTGGTTGATGTCGCAATACTGGCACTCCTCCTTGGCGCCGAAGTACTGGCAGACGCGGAAGACCGTCAGGTAGATCAGGTAGCCCCACTGGATGGTGGGGGCCACCTCCATCACGGACTTGCCGTTCTCCAGGGTGTGCCGGTAGTAGTCCGGCATCGGCGGCAGGCCGACGTCGGAGATCCGCACGCCGTCCAGGTAGAGGCCGAGGACGCCGTGGTCGTCGGCGGCCACGCGGTAGGGCGACGCGGGGTTCACGCGCACCGAGACGACGGTGCGGCGCAGCTCGTAGGGACCGCCGGTGAGGACGATCTCCTCCGGCGGGCGGCGCAGCGCGGCGGCCCCCAGCTCGGGGAGCGTGCCGTGGTCGAAGGAGAAGATGAAGTACGACTTCGGCTTGACGTCGCCGCCCTCGTTGTCGCTGAGGGCCGACTCGTCGAAGGCGATGCCGCCGCGCAGCAGGTCTTCCTTGATCACGGCTTCCCGCGGCACGTGCGGGAACCGCTCCATGAGTGACTCGATGAGCTGGGTACGGCTCTCGCTGCGGCTTGGCATGGGCCGGGCACCTCGGATCCTGTCGGTCGATCTGTCCCGTCCACGCTAATACGCGCCCGATCCGTTCCGGATCCGACTCCGGTCTCAGTCCTCATCCGCAGCAGGTCTAGACTCCGGGCGGGCTGCCTCCTTCGTTGACGCGGCCTCCTTCGTTGACGCCGGCCGGCACCACCGGGACCCCCGTGGCCGCGGAGGCGTACCCCGCCGCCACGAGGCGCAGCGTGCGCAGGCCGCCCTCTCCGTCGGCGACGTCCGTGCCGCCCTCCTCGGGTCCGTACAGGAAGGCGCGGAGCATCCGCTCGTCCAGGTCGACGCCGAACGGGACCTCCGTGCCGCGTCCGGCGCGTTCGCTGAAGCCGTGCACCTTCTGGTCGAAGGCGTCCATCTCCAGCGTGGCCCGTTCCCCGACGACGGTGAGCTCCAGGCCGCCCCAGGAGTGGTGGGATCGCGGGTGGGACCAGCTGCAGTCGATGGTGGCGACGGCGCCGTTGGAGTAGGTCACGCTGACCAGGCCGCTGGTCTCGGCGTCGACCTCGTCGGCGTACAGGAGGTTGTTGGTCTGCGCGTACACCTCGACGGCGCGGGCCTCGTCGAAGAGGTCGTCCAGCAGGTCGGCGATGTGGACGGTGTGGTCCATCAGGGCGCCGCCGCCGGAGAGGGCGGGTTCGGCGAACCAGCGGCGGTCCCGGGTCGGCATGCTGCCGTTGTTCGCGCCCGACACCGCGAGGACCGCTCCCGCCTCCCCCGCGTCGACGGCGGCCTTCACGGCGGCGTAGGCGGGGCTGAAGCGGACGGGGTGGGCGACGGCGAGCCGGACGCCCGCCGCGCGGCAGGCGGCGACCATGGCCTCGCCGTCCTCGACCGTCGCGGCCAGCGGTTTCTCGCACAGGACGGCGGCCACGCCGTGGGTGGCGGCCCGTTCGACGAGCGGGCGGTGGCGGGCGTTCTCCGAGCAGACGAGTACGGCGTCCGGGCCCCAGGCGAAGGCCTCCTCGTAGGTCTGCGCGTACGCGGTCCCCGTCGCCTCGGCGAGCGCCCGGCCGCGGACCTCGCCGGGCGCCGCGTGGTCGGTGTCCGGGTCGCTGCCCAGGACCTCGATGCCGGGCATGCGGGCGAGCAGCCGCAGGTAGCCGGCGGCGTGGACGTGGGCGAACGACAGGACGGCGACCTTCATCGCGCTGCCTCCTCGATCTCGACGGCTTTGCCGGTGCGGCTGGATTCCACGGCGGCCTCGGCGATCCGTACCGCCTCGACGCCGTCGCGGGTGCTCACCCGTGGTGCGGGCCCGCCGTCCTGCCAGGACGCGGCGAACTCGCGGAGTTCGGTCAGGAAGGGGCTCTCGGTCATCGGGCCGGCCGGGATGCCTTCGTTGGCCGCGCGCACGCCCTGTGCGGTGATCCGGAAGCCCGGTACGGCGGTGGAGTCGTGGTGCAGGAGACCGTCCGCTCCCGCGACCCGGAACGTCGTGCGGAACGGCTGGTCGGGCAGGCCCCACAGGCCGCTGACGTGGGTGACGGCGCCCGACGCGTGGGTGAGGACGGCGGTCGCGGTGACGACCTCGGGCGGGGTGCCCGTCGCGTGCTCGACGCCCCGGGTGCGCGCGTGCACCCGGACCACGTCGCCGGCGAGCCAGCGGGCGATGTCGAGGTCGTGCACCATCAGGTCCATGATCACGCCGCCGGACTGGGCCGGGTCGCCGAACCAGGGCGCCCACTGGGGCCTGGCCCCGCCGCGGGTGAAGCGCAGCACCGCGAGCTCGCCGAGGTCACCGCGGGCGACGGCCTTCCGCAGGGCCGCGTACGCGGGGAAGTAGCGCACCACATGGGCGGGGTGGAGCCGTACGCCCGCCGTCTCGGCGGCCGCCGCGATCTCCTCGGCGTCGCGGGCGGTCAGGGCCAGCGGCTTCTCGCAGACGACGTGGCGGCCCGCGGCGACGGCGGCGAGGACGAGGTCCTTGTGGGTGGGAGTGGGGGTGCAGACGTCGACCGCGGTCGTGTCGGCGAGGAGGGCGTCCGCGCTGTCGACGGCCCGGACGTCGTGACCGCGCTCGGCGTACTCGCAGGCGAGTTTCTCCGCGGAGCCGTCGACGGTGTGCACGCTCACCCGGGCGCCGAGCGCCAGCCAGCCGGGCAGATGGGCGCGCGCGATACCGCCGGCGCCGAGCAGGCCGATGTGAAGCGGTGGCATAGGGAACGACTGCCTTTCCGTGGGGGTTTGGTGGGGGTGGGGGGGAGCCTCGCTCGGGGGGGTGGGGACGGGTCAGCTCTTGGAGCCGGACAGGGCGACGCTCTGGACGAAGTGCCGCTGCAGGAAGACGTAGACGAGCAGCATCGGCAGACTGGCGATGAGCGAACCGGCCATCATCACCGGGTAGTTGGTCTCGAACTGCCCTTCCAGGGAGGTGAGCCCCGCGCTGATCGGCATCTTCTGCGGGTCGGTGTTGACGATCAGGGGCCACAGCAGGTCGTTCCAGGACCACATGGCGGTGATGACGGCGAGGGCGGCGAGTGCGGGCCGGATCAGCGGCAGCATGATCGACCAGAAGATGCGGAAGGGGCCCGCGCCGTCGATGCGGGCGGCCTCCTCCAGCTCCTTGGGGAGCGTGAGGAAGAACTGGCGCAGCATGAAGGTCCCGAACGCGCTGAACATGCCGGGCAGGAACAGCGCGGGCGCGGTGTTGAGCAGCCCGAGCGCCTGGATGATGTCGTACTGCGGCAGGACCAGCAGCGAACTCGGCACCATCAGGACGGAAAGGAAGAGCGCGAACAGGACGTTGCGGCCGCGGAATTGCATGCGGGCGAAGGCGTAGGCGGCGAGGGAACAGAAGACGAGCTGGCCGAGGGTGCGCCCGACGGTGTTGATCAGGCTGTTGGTGAGCATTTCCCGGAAGGGCAGCGCGGTGAACACCTCCTGGAAGCTGTCCCCATTCCACCGGTCGGGCAGGAAGGTGGGCGGGACGCGCGAGGTTTCCGCGAGGGTTTTCAGCGCTGTGAGCAGTTGCCACAGGAACGGGAAGACCATCACGAGCGCGCCGAGGGAGAGCACGGCGTGGGTGGCGACGGATCCGCCCCTGATGCGTTTCGGGGCGGCGGGGGTGCGCTGCGGCATGCCAGGGGTGCGTTTTGGGGTGTCAGGCATAGTGCACCCACCTCTTCTGGATCCGGAACTGCAGATACGTCAGGGCCGCGATGACCAGCATGAGGAGGAAGGCGAGCGCGGCGGCGGCGCCTTGTGCGTTCTCGATGAACGCCCATTTGTAGAAGAGGCCGACGACGGACTGCGTATCGCCGATCGCGGGGTTCTTCTCGGCCATCATGATGTAGATGAGGTCGAAGGTCTGCAGGGAATTGATCATGCAGATGACGGAGGCGAAGAAGAGGGTCGGGCTGAGCAGCGGGAGCGTGATGGTGAAGAACCTGCGCAGCGGCCCTGCCCCGTCCAGTTCCGCGGCTTCGTAGTAGTCCTGCGGAATTCCCTTGATGCCCGCCATGAAGATGACGAGGTAGTAGCCGGTGGTCGACCAGACCATCACCGTACCGATCGCGTAGACCGCGCTGGACGGGTCGGAGACCCAGTAGTGGCGGTCGATACCGAACCAGGTCAGGACTTCGTTGACGAGGCCGAAGTCGCCGTTGTAGAGCCAGTTCCAGACGAGGCCGACGGCCACCGGCAACGTCACGAACGGGACGAAGTACAGGGCCCGGTACACGGCGACACCGCGCAGGCCGCGACGGTTGAGGAGGGACGCGACGACGATCGCGACCGGCAGTGCGGTCAGCCCTATGACGCTGTATATCAGCGTGTTGCCGAGCGCCTGCCAGACGGTGACGTCCTTGATGACGCGGACGTAATTGTCGGCGCCGATGAACGTGTGGCCGCCGAACGCGCCGAATTCCGTGAAGCTGTAGTAGAGGGTCTGCAGCAGCGGCCAGAAGTAGAAGACGGCGAAGCCGAGGCCGAGTGGCGCGATGAACCAGTAGGCGGCCCGCTGGTTGCGGGGCCCCGGCCGCGTGCCGGAAGCGGACGCGCGGCTGCGCCCTGCCGACTTGGCGGCCGCCGTGGCGGGAAAGACGCTCATGAGTCGCGTTCCTCCTTCAGGGCCCGGTCCATCTGCTCGCCCAGCGTGCGGGCGGCGCTCTCGATGCCGCCCTTTCCGCTGAACGCGGCGCCGAGCAGCGGGTATTGGAGGTTCTCCCAGACGGCGGTGTTCTTGGAGCTCGGATAGGGAACCGCGTACTTCTGCATCTCGATGAAGTGCTTGAGGTCGAATTCGGGCATCGACTTGAGCCAGGCGTCCTGCGTTCCCGCGTACGAGGAGATGGTGACGCCCGCCGCGGCCTGTATCTCGGCGGCCTCCCGGCCCGCCATGAAGTGCACGAACTTCCAGGCGGCCGCCTTCTTGTCGCTCTTGGCGGAGATGACGTTCGCCAGGCCGTGGATGACGGTGGCCCTGCGGCGCCCCTTGGGCAGGACCGCGATGCCGCCGTGGTCCTTGAGCGCGGGCACCGCGTACATCTGCCCGGCCATCGCGGAGAGGTCGTAGTTCATGGCGACCTTCTCCGACCAGTAGCGCACCCGCCCGACGGACTCGATCATGGCGCTCTGCGGGGGTGACCAGCCCCGGTCGATCATGTCGGTGAGGAAGCGCAGCCCCTCGATGGACCGGTCGTCGCCGAAGCCCGAGCGGCCGTCCCGCAGGATGTATCCATCGGCGCCGCACACGGACGGGTAGATCTTGATCTGCCGGTCCATCTCGGCGGCGAAGCCGTGCACGCGCCGGTGGGGGTCGGTGAGTTCGGCCGCCGCGTCACGGACGTCGTCCCAGGTCCAGGTCTCGTCCGGGTAGGCGATGCCCGCCTTGTCGAACAGCTGCTTGTTGTACCAGAGGCCGATGGTGTCGAAGTCCTTGGGCAGGCCGTACTGCGTGCCGCGGTGGGAGTAGAGCTTCATCAGGGCCGGCGGGTGGCGGTCGACGGGGGTGGCGTCGGCCTTGATGTGCCCGGAGAGGGGTTCGAGGACGCCATTGGCCGCGTACAGCTGGAAGTTGACGGCGTTCATCCAGAAGACGTCGGGCGCCGTGCCGCCGCGCATCGAGGTCTTGAGGGTCGTCCAGTAGCTGGCCCAGGGCGTCAGCTGGATCCGCACGGAGATGCGTGGGTTCCGCTGCTCGAACGCGGCGATGATCTTCTCCATGCCCGGCGTCTGCGCCGGATCCCACATCCCGTACGAGAGCGTGGTCCTGCCACCGCCTCCGGTGCCGTCGCCCCCGCCGGAGCAGGCGGCGAGCAAGGGGGCCGCCACCGCCCCGCCGAGCAGAGTCCTTCTGCGCATCTGCGCCTTCGCCTCCCAGGAAGTCGTCGGGCGCCGCCGTGGCCGGGCCCCGCGTCGGGGCGGGCCGTCACGGCGCCGTGTCCGCGAGCAGGTCCTCCTCCACCTCGTCCAGCGCCTTGCGTACGGCGCCGAGGGCCACGTTGCGTTCGCCGAGCGAGCTCAGGGCGATGCGCGGGACGTGCAGGGTCATGGGGCGCAGCCGCTCCTGGAGCAGCGGCACGAGGTACCGGCCGACGGGGGTGGCTCCGCCGGTGAGCACGATCAGTTCCGGGTCGACGGCGAGGGCGAGGGCGGCGATCCCCGGCGCGAGGCGGTCGGCGAAGTCCGCGACGGCGGCCAGCGCCCGGGGGTCCGCCGCGTCCGCGGCGCGGGCGAGCGCCGCCACTTCGGACTCTCCCGCGCGGCGCTCCCCCGGCCAGGCCAGGGCCTCCTGTGCGGTGCTCATGCCGAGCAGCGGCAGCATGCCGAGTTCGCCCGCGCCGCCGCGTCTGCCGCGGTGCAGCCGCCCGTCGATGGTGAGGCCGCAGGAGACGCGGTGCCCGGTCAGGACGCAGACGACGTCGCCGACGAGGGTGGCGGCGCCCTGCCACCGCTCGGCGAGGGTCGCGAGGTTGACGTCGTTCTCGATCAGGGTGCGGCCGGGTCCGTCGTCCGGGAGCAGCCGGCCGAGGTCGACCCCGGACCACTCCGGCACCACCACGGAGGTGATCATCCCGCCCGCGTCCACCGTGCCGGGCACGCCCACACAGCGGGCGAGGACGGCGTCGCGGCGCGGCGCGTGGGTGTCCAGGAAGGTCTCGATGCCGTGGCGCAGCAGGCCGAGCCGGTCACTGCCGCTCATGTCCGGTTCCACCTCACGGCGTTGAGCCGCAAGGACGGTGCCGCCCAGGTCGGCCAGGAGCAGCACCATCTTGTGCAGCCCTATGTCGGCGCCGAGGACGTACCCGGCCTCGGTGCGGAACCGGAAGCGCCGCGCGGGGCGTCCGGGCGGCCGTTCGCCCGCCTCTGCCGTGCACTCCCCGACGAGGCCGCGCACGGTCAGCTCCTCGACGGCGGCTTCCACGGTGGGCCGGGAGAGGCTCGTGCCGGCGGCGAGTCCCGCGAGGGTCTGCGGGCTGCGGCGGTGCAGTGCGCGCAGGACGACGGTGGTGTTGAGGCGCCGCAGCGCGACCAGGTCGTGGCCGCGTGCCGGGTTCCGCATCAGTGCTTCACCTCGAATCCGCCCAGGGGCAGCCCGGTTGACGAGCCCGGAGGCCGGTCGGCCGATCGAATTCCGTAGGAGAGTTGCACATCTGCGACGGCCCGGGAACCCCCTGGGCGACCCCGGCTCGGCGGAGCCCGGTCCACCACTCTTTCCACCCTCTTATTTACGGTCTACTTGACTATAAAGAAGGCTCCTCATACCGTCGTGCCGACGAAAAGAGAGGGGCCGCCATGCCCGACATCACCCGCCGGTTCGGACTGCGCCACCTGCGCTCGGCACCCACCGCCCACATCCGCCACCACAAGCGCGGCAAGCTCGTCCACGACGGCTCCGGGCTCAGCTTCTGGTTCCGTCCGCTCAGCGCCGCCCTGTCCGAAGTCCCGGTCGACGACCGGGAACTGGCGGTCGGCTTCCACGCCCGCACGGCCGACTTCCAGGACGTCAGCGTGCAGGCCACCGTCACCTACCGGATCAGCGACCCGGCGCTCGCCGCCGCCCGCCTCGACTTCTCCTTCGACCCGGACACCGGCGTCTGGCGCGGCGCACCGCTGGAACAACTCGCCACCCTGCTGACCGAGTCGGCTCAGCAGCACGCGCTGGCGGTGCTCGCCCGCACCGACCTCGCCGCCGCGCTGTCCGACGGCGTCGCCACGGTGCGCGAACGGATCGCCGGAGGGCTCGCGGACGAGCCGCGCCTGCCCGCGACCGGCATCGACGTGGTGGCCGTGCGCGTGGTCGCCATCCGCCCCGAACCCGAGGTGGAGCGCGCACTGCGCACCCCCGCGCGCGAGCGCATCCAGCAGGACGCGGACCGAGCGACGTACGAGCGCCGCGCGGTGGCCGTGGAGCGGGAGCGCGCCATCGCCGAGAACGAGCTCGCCAGCCGTATCGAACTCGCCCGCAGAGAAGAGGAGTTGGTGGACCAGCGCGGCACGAACACCCGGCGCGAGGCCGAGGAGAACGCCGCCGCCGACGCCGTGCGCGCCGAGGCCGAGGCCGCCCGCACGGTGCGCCTGGCCGGCGCGGAGGCCGAGTCGGTCCGTGCGGTGGGCGAGGCGCGCGCCGAGGCGCAGGCGTCCTGGCTGCGGGTGCACGGCGACGTGGACGCCGGCACGCTCCACGCGCTCGCCGTCACCCGGCTCGCCGAGAACGTGCCGCGGATCGAGAGCCTCACCCTCTCCCCCGACGTCGTCACCGGACTGCTCGCCAGGCTCGGCGCCCCGGGCGGGGGCGGACAGCCGTGACGCTCGCGCCGCGCGCCGTGCTCGTCCACCGCACGACCGAGTACGAGGAGTTGCTCGCCCGGCACGGCACGCACGGGCAGGCGGCCTTCTTCCTCTCCTCGCGCGGACGCGACATCCGGGAGGTGGCCGAGCGGCACCACCGGGCGCGGCGCGCGCTGGACGAGACCGCCACCGCGGTGCCGCTGGCCTGGCGGCAGAGCCGGGTCGAACGCGCCGACCTGGACCGTTTCCTCTTCGGCCCGGAGGACGTGGTGGTCGTCGTCGGCCAGGACGGCCTGGTCGCCAACGCGGCCAAGTACCTGGCGGGGCAGCCCGTCGTCGGGATCGACACCGACCCCGGACGCAACCCCGGCGTCCTCGTACGCCACCGGGCCGCCGACGCCAGGACGCTCCTGCCGGCCGCCCTGCACCGGCACACCCCCGCCGACGCGCTCACGATGGTCGAGGCGGTCACCGACGACACCCAGCGCCTGCTGGCCCTGAACGAGATCTACTTGGGCCCGCCGGGGCACCAGACGGCGCGCTACTCCCTGGGGTCGGTCGACGAAGGCTCCCACGGAGCGGAGGCGCAGGCCTCCTCCGGCGTCCTGGTCGGCACCGGCACCGGCGCCACCGGCTGGCTGGGCTCGCTCTGGCAGCAGCGGGGCAGCACCCTGCCGCTGCCCGGGGCCGCGGAACCGCGCCTGGTCTGGTTCGTCCGGGAGGCCTGGCCCTCGCCGACCACCGGCACCTCCCGCGTCGAGGGCGCCCTCGCGGCCGGTGAACGCCTGTGCGTCACCGTCGAGTCCGACCGGCTCGTCGCGTTCGGCGACGGAATGGAGAGCGACGCGCTGGAGCTCACGTGGGGGCAGACCGTACGGCTCGGCGTGGCCGACACCGCGCTGCGCCTTGTCGGTTGACGAAACCGCCCGACCTGTGAAGATCCAGGTGGGGGTATGCGCGACCGGCGTGCACGGATGCGGCAGGATGACGTCCGCGCCGGGCCGAGCCCCCGTCCCGGCGTGACCGCACTCCCCGGAATCGAGCAGGTATCACAGACGTGACGACACATCACATACGCCGCGTGCCGGAGCACTCGTCCCGTACGACGGGAGCGAGCCGATGACCCGTGCGCTCACCCTGCACGACTGGATCGTGGCCGGCATCGCGGTCCTCGCCGGCGTCACGGCCGGGCTGCTGCTCCGCATCCTTCTGCGGTGGCTCGGCGAACGGGCGAGCCGGACCAGATGGAGCGGCGACGACGTCATCGTCGACGCCCTGCGCACGCTCGTCCCCTGCGCGGCCATCACCGCCGGGCTCGCCGCCGCGGCCGGCGCGCTGCCGCTCGCGCCCCGCACCGGACGCAACGTCACCATGACGCTGACCGCGCTGCTGATCCTCGCCGCCACGCTGACGGCAGCCCGTATCGTCACCGGCCTGGTCAGAGCCGTGGCCCAGTCCCGCTCCGGCGTGGCAGGGTCGGCCACCATCTTCGTGAACATCACGCGGGTCGTGGTGCTCGCGATGGGCTTCCTCGTCGTCCTGCAGACGCTCGGCATCTCCATCGCGCCGCTGCTCACCGCCCTCGGCGTGGGCGGCCTCGCGGTCGCCCTGGCGCTGCAGGACACGCTCGCCAACCTCTTCGCGGGCGTGCACATCCTCGCGGCGAAGACCGTGCAGCCCGGCGACTACATCCAGCTCAGCAGCGGCGAGGAGGGCTACGTCGTCGACATCAACTGGCGCAACACCACGGTGCGTCAGCTCTCCAACAACCTCGTGATCATCCCCAACGCCAAGCTGGCGAGCACCAACATGACCAACTACAGCCGCCCCGAGCAGGAGCTGTCGATCATGGTGCAGGTCGGGGTGAGCTACGACAGTGACCTGGAGCAGGTCGAGCGGGTCACGACCGAGGTCGTGGACGAGGTGATGAAGGACATCACGGGCGCGGTCCCCGACCACGAGGCGGCCATCCGCTTCCACACCTTCGGCGACTCGCGGATCAGCTTCACGGTGATCCTGGGCGTGGGCGAGTTCAGCGACCAGTACCGCATCAAGCACGAGTTCATCAAGCGCCTGCACCAGCGCTACCGCGCCGACGGCATCCGCGTCCCGGCCCCCGTGCGCACCGTGACCGTCAAGCAGGGCGAGCTGCCCCCGCCCCTCGGCATCCCGCACCAGCGCGACGCCTCCCTCCCGCCCCGGGTGCACTGACCTCCCGGGCACACCGCCTCCTGGGACGCACTGGGCCGACTGGCCGACCCCTCGGTGGCGGGCCCCGCGCCACCGTGATCCACTCGCGGGCATGGGGCACGACCACGGCCCGTCCGCGGCGACGACGGGCGGCACGCTCAGCGGGACGTACCGCAACCGCCTGCTGTGGACCATCGGGATCAGCGGCTCGATCACCGTGATCCAGGTGGTCGGCGCGCTGCTGTCCGGCAGCCTCGCGCTGCTCGCCGACGCCGCGCACAGCCTCACCGACGCGGTCGGCGTCTCGCTGGCCCTCGGTGCCATCACCCTCGCCCAGCGCGCGCCGACACCCCGGCGCACCTTCGGCTTCTACCGGGTGGAGATCTTCTCCGCGGTCCTCAACGCGCTGCTCCTGGTCGCCATCTTCGTCTGGGTCCTGTGGTCGGCGATCGGCCGGTTCAGCGAGCCGGTGGAGGTCAAGGGCGGCCTGATGTTCGTGGTCGCGGTCGGCGGGCTGCTGGCCAATCTGGTGGGCCTGTGGCTGCTGCGGGACGCCAAGGACAAGAGCCTCAATCTGCGCGGCGCCTACCTGGAGGTCCTCGGGGACGCGCTCGGCTCGGTCGCCGTGATCGTGGGCGGCCTGATCATCCTGTTCACGGGGTGGCAGGCCGCCGACCCGATCGCCTCCATCGTCATCGGTCTGCTGATCGTGCCGCGCGCGTACGGGCTGCTGCGGGACTCCGTGCACGTCCTGCTGGAGGCGACCCCGCAGGACGTCGACCTCGACGAGGTGCGCAGGCACCTGCTGGCGGAGCCGGGCGTGAGTTCCGTGCACGACCTGCACGGCTGGACGGTCACCTCGGGGATGCCGGTGCTCACCGCCCATGTGGTGGTGACGGAGGCGGCACTCGCGGACGGCTACGGGGAACTCCTCTCGCGGCTGCAGCGGTGCGTCGGGGGTCACTTCGACGTGGCCCACTCCACGATCCAGCTGGAACCGGCCGGACACGTGGAGGACGGCGGTGCGCTGCACACGTAGCGGGCCCGTACGGCGAGTCGATTCACCCCGCTCCGAGCTGACTTGCCTATGTTGATCCGGACACGGCGCGCGCTCGTCCGCACGCCTCCCGGCACGCCTCTCCGGCACAACACGTAGACATGGATGCCAAGTTGAACTCGAGCATGATCCGCTTGAAGTACCTTCCGCTCCTCGGGATCGCCGCGGCGGCCCTGCTGCTGGGACCGGCGCTCGCCGCGACGGCCGCCCCCGCGCACCGCTCCGCCCACGGGGCCTCGCCCACGGCCTCCCCCGAGGCGCCCCGCCCGACCCTCACCGCCAGGGCGTCGGTGACCAGCGTGCGGGCCTCGCAGGAGTTCCGCGTCTCCGGCGAGAGCCACGACCTGCCGGCCGGTACGCCCGTCACCCTGCAGCAGAAGCAGGGCGAGCGGTGGGTCTCCCTGCCCGCCACGGTGAACACCACGGCGCGCGGGACGTACTCGATGCGCGTGAGACTCCAGCTCCAGGGGAACAACGCCCTGCGCATGAGCGCGGGAGAGACGCTCTCACCGGTCGTCCACGTCACGGTCCTGCCCTGACCCGGACCATGCGCCACCATGTCCCGCATGGGACTGCATGATCAGTACGGGTTGACGCGGATCATCAACGCCCGGGGCACCTACACCCCGTTGGGCGTCTCGCGGAGCGACGGCCGCGTCACGGCGGCCGTCGCCGAGGCCCTCGGCGAGTTCTTCCTCATGGCGGAGGCGCAGGACGTCGCGAGCCGGGTCGCCGCCGAGGTGACCGGGGCCGAGGCAGGGGCCGTGGTGCACTGCACCTCCTCGGGCCTCACCCTCGCCGTCGCCGCGTCCATGACGGGGGACCGCGCCGAGCGGGTCGCGGCGCTGCCGGACGCGACCGGCATGCCCTCGCGCGTGGTGCTGCCCGCGGGGCACGCGGTCGACTACGGGCATCCGCTGGTGCAGGACATCCGGCTGGCCGGCGCCGTCCCGGTGCTCGCGGGCACCGCGGAGGAGTGCACCCTCGCGCAGGTGGAGGAGGCCCTCACGCATCCCGGCACCGCGTGTCTGCTGCTCGTGTCGTCCCGGCTCGTCCGCGGCGCCGGCGTTCCCCTGGCCCAGGCCGTCGCGTCCGCTCACCGCCGTGGGGTGCCCGCCGTCGTGGACGGCGCGGCGCAGGACTTCCGGGTCGGCGAGCTGCTGGCCACGGGGGCGGACCTCGTGCTGGTCAGCGGGCAGAAGTATCTGGGGTCCCCGACGGCGGGCCTGGTGCTGGGCCGGGCCGGACTGGTGCGCGCGGTCCGGGCGCAGGAGAAGGGCATCGGCCGGGCGATGAAGGCGAGCAAGGAGGCAGTCCTCGGTGTGCTCGCCGCGCTGCGGGCCCGGCAGGAGCTCGACCTCGTCGCCTGGCGGCGCGAGCAGGACGACAAGGTGGAGCGGTTCGTCGAGCGGGCCGGCGCGCTGGCGGGCATCACGGCGGCGAGCGTTCCCGATCCGACCGGGCTGCCCTTCTCCCGGGCCCGGATCCGGGTGGACGCCGAGCGGGCCGGGCTGACCGCCGCCGCGCTGGCCGGGGAGCTCCGGGCGGGCTCGCCGCAGATCTGGCTCATGGACGACCGCCAAGACGGCGGGGAGCTCGTCCTCGAACTCCTGCCGCTGGACGGGGAGGAGATCGAGGTGGTCCTTGACCGGCTGGCCGTGCTCGTGACGGCCGCCTGAGCAGCGACCGGGCGGAGCCTCAACTCCCGTTCAAGTTGGGGCCATTGACGTCTGTGGGGCGTCATTCCACGATGGAGCGCCCCTTCCGAAAGGCCCATCGCACTCTCTCGTGGAGGTCACTGTGCGCCTGTCCTCATGGCTCGGCGGTCTCGCCGCGGCCGTGCTGACCCTGACCGTCCTGCCGGCCTCCGCCTCCGGTGCGGCGGCCACCCCCTCCCCGCCCCTGGAGATTCCGGCGGCCGACCTCGCCAAGGGCCTGCACTGCGACACGGACGGCCAGGACGTGCGCGGGGCCGACGACAAGCCGACCGTCCTCTTCCTGCCCGGTACCGGCCTCAAGGGCGAGGAGAACTTCGCCTGGAACTACGTAGCCGAGCTCAAGAAGAAGGGCTACCGGTCCTGTTGGGTCGACACCCCGGGCCGCGGACTCAGGGACATGCAGGAGTCCGTGGAGTACGTCGTGTACGCGACCCGCACCCTCCAGGAGCGGACCGGCCGCAAGGTCGACCTCGTCGGGCACAGCCAGGGCGGCCTGCTCGCCGCCTGGGCCCTGCGCTTCTGGCCCGACCTGGCGGCCAAGGTCGACGACGTGGTGACGCTGGGCTCGCCGTTCCAGGGGACGCGGCTGGCCAGCGGCTGCCTCCCGATCACCGAGCTCACAGGATGCCCGGCGCTGGTCCTGCAGGCCGCCCGGGACTCGAACTGGTCCAAGGCGCTCGGCGCGAACGGCACGCCCATGCCCGCGGGCCCCTCGTACACCACGGTCTACTCCGCCGCCGACGAGTCCGTGATCGCCGACGGCGGGCCTCCGTCACTGCCGGGCGCCCACCGCGTCGGCGTCCAGGACATCTGCCCGGGGCGGCCGTGGCCCACCCACATCGCCATGGTCGTCGACCAGGTCAGCTACGACCTGGTCGCCGACGCGGTCGATCACACCGGCCCCGCCGACGCCGACCGGATCGACCGCGCGCACTGCCTCAAGCCGGTGATGCCGCTCAACAGCGAGGCGGCGGTCAAGGCCCTGCCCGGGCTGTTGGACTACCCGGTCGCGCTCCTGATCCACAGTCAGCCGTGGGCCGACGCGGAACCGCCGCTGCGCGACTACGCGCGCTGAGCCGCGCCGCCCCGGTCAGGCGGTGTACGGAATGATCGTCCGGTACTTGCCGCCGGGCGCCCGCTGCGGTGCCTCCTCGCCCCGCTCCACGGTGACGTTGTCGAGCTTGTTGTCGACGAGCAGGCGGATCAGGCCGTCGCGGGCGGTCTGCCACACCCGGTCCGGGTCGGTGCCGCAGGCCCGGACCAGGCGGACCCGCAGGATCGTCGGCGCGGTCTGCTCGATCTGGAAGAGCTCGACGCCCGGCATGCGGTCGAAGAGGCTGCTGAAGGCGAGGGGCGCGAGCCTGACGTCGTCGTCGCCGCGGCCCGAGGGGAAGCTCAGGATGTCCCCGGCCCGGCCCTGTACCCGGATCGCGGGGGAGGCGACCCCGCACGGACAGGGGTCGGGCCGGAGCATGACGCTGTCCCCGAGGTCGTACCGCAGGAACGGCTGGACGCGATTGGCCAGGTTGCTCATCAGGACGGTGTGCGAGAACTCCCCCGGTGGAGTGGGCCGGTGATCGGCGTCGACCGGCTCGAGCACCGCCCAGTCGTCGTTGACGTGGTACCAGCCCTCGGCGCAGCCGTGGCTGAGGTAGGAGCACTCCGTCGCGCCGTACAGCGGGCGCACCTTGGCGCCGAAGGCCTGCGCGATGCGGTCGGTGTCGCCTTCGCTCATCGTCTCTCCGGCGGGTTCGATCAGCACCGGGTCGATGTGCAGCCGGCCGGCCTCCCGCTCGGCGGTGAGCAGCATGATCGTGCTGGCGTAGCCGATGAGGAAGGCGGGGCGGTACTCGTTGAGCCCCTCGACCAGGCGCTCCATCGGCTGGTGCACGGAGAAGGCGCGGAGCAGTTTGCTGCGCACGCCGCCCTCCCGGGCGAGGCGTGAGTACGCGGCGAAGCCCACGTAGTGCCCGCCGGTGGCGACGAGTTGGGCGAAGCGGCCGCCGTGGGCGACGGCCCGGGCCGTGCCCAGGGGGCCGAGCCAGGAGGCGAGCGCCCGGGAGGAGACGGCGGAGGACACGTCCATGTACCGGTCGTCGAGCACGAAAAGGCCGCGCCTGCCGCTGGTGCCGGAGGTGGTGGCCACCAGGTAGCGGCCGAGGAAGGGCCGGCCGATCAGCTCGGGGTCGTCGGTGAAGGCGCGAATCTTCTCCAGCGTGATGTCACGGTCGGTGGCCCAGTCGTCGAAGCGGTCCATCAGCTGCTTCTTGTCGGTGACCGGAAGCACTGTCGGGTCGTCGACCCGCTCGGGCAGGCCGCTGTAGAGCTCCCGGTAGTACGGCGACGCGGAGCGGGCGTGGGCGACCAGGTCCGCGAGTCGGTCGGCCCGGCGCCGTGCGACCGCGGCGGCGTCCTGCTTACGGGCCCGGCGGGCGTCCCGCGTCAGCCACAACATGCTCTCGCTCATCGTCTCGCGCTCCTTCGGGTGGCAGGACCGGCCGGTGGGCCGGCTGTGCCGGAATGCAGCGGTGAGGTCCGCCTGAGCGTCTCCCCGCCGCTGGTGTGGGGGTGCCGCACGCCGGTGGATACGGCGTACGCCACGACGATCACCGATGCGCCGCGGGCCAGGACACCTTCAACGGGGCACAGTCACCCCAAAAGGTGACACCTTCCTTGCCCCCGGTCCGTCGCGCACGAGTGACCGACCGGCGCTGATGCACACGCGCATGGATCCGGCCACCCGGCGCTCGGCGGCCGGCCCCGCGGCCGCCTCGCCGCCGTGCCGTCACAGCCGCCCGACCGGGTTTGCCACCTGCCGCGCAAGGCCGTCGGCAGCCGATTCAAGGCCAATCCCGAGCAGTCGAGACCACAAGCAAACAACAAGCCACAATCGGAGTCGCGCAGAATCCGCATATCGGCACAGGAAGTAAAACAGACCGTTTCCCGTTCATGGCGCGGAGAAGGAGGGACCGTGCAGGCCAAGCGCAGACTCGGAAAATAAACCACGGGCGCGTAATAATCCCGCAAAGACCACGACCTCAGTACATGGCCCCGCCACACGGTCGCCCGAGATCAACGACAGACCCGAGACGCATTACTTCACCGTCCTGGCAGCAACCGCACCGAACTGCGGCGGGACCCCCGCCGACAACATCCCAGGCCACGCGGCCGACCGCCCGGGGGCACGCCGCACACAGCACACCGTTAAGCATTCATATTGAAATTTACCCTATCCTTGCCGTCCGATATTCGATCACGTCAGAATCGCAACATAAAGAATAGGGAATGTCTCATTCCGCCCTGTTGTTGGCTTACCTACGTTGCCCTTTAAACTTCGAGCTGCGCATGATCAGGAGCGTCTATGTGATGTGGCGACACCATTGTCAGCGCTCCTGACGAAGGGAAAGATCTTGTCTGCCTCCCCCACACCATCCGATATGTCGGACCCATGGATACGCACCTTTCGGCCCCAACCGGAAGCTGATGTTCGCCTGGTCTGCTTCCCCCACGCGGGTGGCTCGGCCTCCTACTTCCACCCCCTGGCGCAGTCCCCCACCCTGCCCGGCACCGAGGTCCTCGCGGTGCAGTACCCCGGACGCCAGGACCGGCGCAGAGAACCCCTCATCGACAACGTCCCCGAACTCGCCGACCGGATCACCGATGCGCTCACGCCCTTCGGTGACCGGCCGTTCGCCTTCTTCGGCCACAGCATGGGCGCCGTCCTCGCCTACGAGGTCGCACAGCGGCTGCGCACGCGGAAGGGCGGGCAGCCCCGCATGCTGTTCGTGTCGGGACGCCGCGCGCCGTCCCGCTTCCGGCGCGGCACCGTCCACCTGCTCAGCGACGGCGAGTTGGCCCAGGAGCTGCGCAGGGCCGGGGGCACGGACCCGATGTTCCTCGACGACGAGGAGCTGCTCGCGGAGATCCTCCCGATCGTCCGCAACGACTACCGGGCGGTCGAGCTCTACCGGTGGACGGCGTCGCCTCCGCTGACCTGCCCCGTCACCGCCCTGGTGGGCGACCGGGACGCACAGGCCCCGCTGGACGACGTCGAGGCCTGGCGGGAGCACACCCGGGGATCCTTCGACTGCAAGGTCTACTCCGGAGGCCATTTCTACCTGAACACGCACCAACGGGCCGTCACGGAGGTCATCTCCACAGCACTGGCCGACCACGCACAACAGCTCGCGACGGCAAGGGGGAACGCGCGGTGAGGTACGAGATGTTGGGCCCACTCCGGATCAGGGACGAAAACAAGTACTCCACCATCAACGCGCAGAAGGTGGAGATCGTCCTCACCGTGCTCCTCATCCGCGCGGACCAGCTGGTCTCCCTGGAACAGCTGATGCGCGAGATCTGGGGTGAAGGCCTGCCCAAACGCGCCACCGCCGGACTCCACGTGTACATCTCCCAGCTCCGCAAGTTCCTCAAGGCCCCCGGCTCCACCGGCAACCCCGTGGAGACCCGCGCGCCGGGATACGTGCTGCACCTGGGCGAGGACCGGATCGACGCCCAGGTCTTCCCGGAACTGGTCGACGTGGGCCGCTCGCTGCTCCGCGAGAAGCGGTACGACGAGGCGGCCTCGCGCTTCGGCCAGGCCCTCGCGCTGTGGCGGGGACCCATCCTCGGGCAGGGCGGGAACGGGACGGAGGCCAACGGCCCGATCATCGACGGATTCTCGACCTGGCTGACCGAGATCCGCCTGGAGTGCCAGGAGATGCAGGTCGAGTGTCAGCTCCAACTCGGCCGTCACCGCGAGGCGGTGGGCATGCTGTACGCCCTCACCGCCGAGAACCCGATGTGCGAGGCGTTCTACCGGCAGCTGATGCTGGCCCTCTACCGCTCCGAGCGGCAGGCCGACGCGCTGAAGGTGTACCAGTCGGTGCGCAAGACCCTCAATGAGGAGCTGGGGCTCGAACCCGGGCGGCCGCTGCAGGATCTGCAGCGGGCCATCCTCTCGGGTGACATGCACCTGATGAGTCCACCCCTGGCGCTGTCCGGCCACTGACCGGCCTGCGCACGGTCGGCACACACCTGCCGGGTGTCTCACGAGTCGTACGTATGCGGAGGAGACGTACGCACTCAGCAGGCGCGGTAAAGCAGCGGGAGCCGGGAGCGGTGAGGCTCAGAAGGCGCAGTGCAGGTGCTTGATGCCTTCGATGAAGCTGGAGTCCAGCCTCCGGGGCTGCCCCACGGCATGGATCTGGGGCAGCGCCGCGAGCAGCTCGCGATAGAGGGCGGTGATCTCCATACGGGCGAGGTGGGCACCGAGGCAGACGTGCGGTCCCACCGCGCCGAACGTCACGTGCGCGTTCGCCCCCCGCGTGATGTCGAAGCGGTACGGGTCCGGGAAGACGTTCTCGTCACGGTTGCCCGACCAGTAGAACAGGAAGATCCGGTCGCCCCTGCGGAACCGGTGCCCGTTCATGTCGCAGTCGCGGGTCGCGACGCGCCGCATCCAGTTGATGGGCGTGGAGACCCGGAGGATCTCCTCGACGGCGCCCGGCGCGTGGGTGTCGAAGTCCGAGAGCAGCAGCTGCTTCTGCTCGGGGTGCTCGGTCAGCAGCACCAGGGCGTGCGAGATCGCGTTGCGGGTCGTCTCCATCCCGGCGATGACGAGCAGGATGAAGAACGATACGAGCTCCTGGCGGGTCAACTGCTCACCGTCGGACTGGACTTGCACCAGCTTGGTGATCAGGTCGCGGCCGGGGGCGGCGAGCCGTTCCTCACGCAGCCCCGCGATGTAGTCGCCCAGTTCCCGTGAGGCCTCGACGACGGCGCGCTCGGAGTCCGCGCGGTCGGGCACGTAGTCCGGGTCGAGAGGACCCACGATCGTGTTGGACCGCTCGAAGAGGAAGTCGTAGTCCGACTCGGGGATCCCCATCATGTCGCTGAGCACGGCGATCGGCATCTCCGCGGCCACGGGCCTGATGAAGTCCCCGGGGCCGCGCGCGACGAGCTCGCCGATGATGCGGCGGGCGGTGCGGGTCGCCACCGCCTCGAACTCGGGCACCATGTTGCGCCCGAAGGAGCGCGAGACGATGCGGCGCAGCCGGGAGTGCTCGGGGTTGTCCATGTTGATCATGGAGCCGTAGTACTCGTCCAGCTCGGGCGGGAGACCGATGATGGTGGTGGCCCCGTTCGAGGAGAAGTCCTGCGGCCGCCGGCTCACCTCCACGATGTCCGCGTACTTCACCAGCGCGTGGTAGCCGAACGCCCAGGGCACCCCGGGCATGCTCTGCTGGATGAACGCCGGATGCGGCAGCCCGCGCAACTCCTCGAACAGCGCCACGCGTTCCTCGTGCGGCCGCGCCCAGAAGGACGGGTCCACCAGGTCGAAAGGGGTGGCGGCCGGCTTGCTATCCGTGATGGGCACGATGCCTCGCTTCGCGTTGTCCGGACCGACGGCCAGGCCCACGAGACCCCGCTCACCGGCTCCGCCCGGCCGCGCAGGGCGAGGGACGACTGCGCCGAGCAGAGCATGACGGCCTGACACCGGCACACCCTGACAGGCGCCGCTTAAGCGCTCCTAAGAAGTCTCTCCTCGCCGCGTCCGAGCCTGCGACCAGCAACGACGTCCCGGCTGTCGCGGCGCGCGCGGACCGGTACGGGGCGTACAGAGCCGAGTATTAGGAGGGCTTTAGCGCTGTCGAGGAGTCTGCGGTCCGGCGGGGACCCACCCGCCCGTTGCCCACGCCGGCCCGCCGGCTGTCCGGTCATCGGGGTCAGGGGTTCGGCTGTTCTCGCGGAGAGGAGCGGTTGTCACCGGGATGGCGCACACCGAAGAGAAGCTTCTTGAGTACCTCAAGCGTGTCACCGCGGACCTGCGTCAGACGGAACGCCGTTTGCAGGACGTCGAGTCGGCGGGACACGAACCGATCGCGGTCATCGGCATGGCCTGCCGCCTGCCGGGCGGGGTCCGCTCTCCCGAAGAGTTCTGGGAGCTGATCTCCGGTGGCGGCGACGCCGTCGCGCCGCTGCCCGGCAACCGCAACTGGGACCTCGACTCCCTCTACGACCCCGACCCCGAGAGCACCGGCACCAGCTACGTCCGCGAGGGCGGATTCGTCTACGACGCGGGCGAGTTCGACTCGACCTTCTTCGGCATCGGCCCCAGCGAGGCCCTCGCCATGGCGCCGCAGCAGCGCCTCGCCCTGGAAACGGCGTGGGAGGCCGTGGAACGTGCCGGCATCGACCCGCTCGGTCTCCGCGGCAGCGACACGAGCACCTTCATCGGCTGCGACGGGCTCGACTACGCCCTCGGCGCCTCGGAGGTGCCCGAGGGCACCGCAGGCTACTTCACCATCGGCAACTCCGGCAGCGTCACCTCGGGACGCGTCGCCTACACGCTCGGCCTGGAAGGCCCCGCGGTGACGGTCGACACGGCCTGTTCCTCGTCCCTGGTCTCCCTCCACCTCGCGGCCCAGTCCCTGCGCACCCGGGAGAGCTCGCTGGCCCTGGCCGGCGGCACGTACGTGATGTCGTCGTCGGCGCCGCTGATCGGCTTCAGCGAGCTGCGGGGCCTGGCCCCCGACGGTCGGTGCAAGCCCTTCTCCGCGAGCAGCGACGGCATGGGCATGGCCGAGGGAACCGGCGTCGTCCTCCTGGAGCGCCTCTCTGACGCCCGCCGCAACGGCCACAAAGTCCTGGCCGTCATCCGTGGTTCGGCGGTGAACCAGGACGGCGCGAGCAACGGTCTCACCGCCCCCAACGGCCCCTCCCAGGAACGCGTCATCCGCGCCGCCCTCGCCAACGCCCGCCTCACCGCCGAGGACGTCGACGTGGTCGAGGCGCACGGCACGGGCACCACGCTCGGCGACCCCATCGAGGCCGGGGCCCTCATCTCCGCCTACGGGCAGGAGCGCGGGGAGGACCGGCCGCTGTGGGTCGGCGCCGTGAAGTCCAACATCGGGCACACGCAGATCGCGGCGGGCGTCGCCGGTGTCATCAAGATGGTCCTCGCGCTGCGCAACGAGCTGCTGCCCGCCATCCTGCACGTCGACGCCCCCTCGCCCCACGTGGAGTGGGACGGCAGCGGGCTGCGCCTGCTCACCGAGCCGGTCAAGTGGCCCCGCGGCGACCGTCCGCGCCGGGCGGGCGTCTCCTCGTTCGGCTTCTCGGGGACGAATGCGCATCTGATCCTGGAGGAGGCGCCCCAGGACGCGCCCGAGGGCGACGTCAAGGAGCCACCGGACGCGGTGCCGGGAACGGTCGTGCCGTGGCTTGTCTCCGGGCGCAACCCGGACGCTCTGCGTGAACAGGCCCGTCGCCTGGACGATTTCGTGGCGGGTGATCCTGAGGCGCTGCCTGCGGAGGTCGGCTGGTCGTTGGCCACGACGCGGTCGGTGTTCGAGCACCGGGCCGTGGTCGTGGGCGAGGACCGCGAGGCCCTGCTCGCCGGACTGCGGTCATTGGCGGCGGGCGAGCCGTCGGCGGGTGTTGTCGAGGGGACCGTTCAGGGTGCCACCGGGGCCGGTCCGGTGTTGGTGTTTCCCGGTCAGGGGTCGCAGTGGGTGGGCATGGGTGCCCGGTTGTTGGACGAGTCGCCGGTGTTCGCGGGGCGGATCGCCGAGTGTGAGCAGGCGTTGTCCGCTCATGTGGACTGGTCGCTGAGTGAGGTGTTGCGCGGGGACGGCTCCGAACTGTCCCGGGTCGAGGTCGTGCAGCCGGTGTTGTGGGCGGTGATGGTGTCGCTGGCCGCCGTGTGGGCGGACTACGGGATTACGCCTGCTGCTGTGGTCGGCCACTCCCAGGGTGAGATGGCCGCCGCGTGTGTGGCGGGGGCTCTCTCCCTGGAGGACGCGGCGCGGATCGTGGCGGTACGCAGTGACGCGCTGCGGCAGCTGATGGGGCACGGCGACATGGCGTCCCTCAGCACGAATGCCGAAGAGGCCGTTGAGCTGATCGGTGAGCGGCCGGGCGTGTGCGTGGCTGCCGTCAACGGGCCTGCCTCCACAGTTATTTCGGGCCCGCCCGAGCATGTCGCCACCGTGGTCGCCGACGCGGAGGCGCGCGGACTGCGGGCCCGCGTGATCGATGTGGGGTACGCCTCCCACGGACCTCAGATCGACGGCCTCCACGAGCTGCTGACCGACCGCCTGGCGGACATTCGGCCGGTCGCCACCGACGTGGCCTTCTACTCCACCGTCACCGCCCAGCGGCTGGCCACGACCACCGCCCTGGACACGGACTACTGGGTCACCAACCTGCGCCAGCCCGTCCGCTTCGCCGACACCGTCGAGGCGTTGCTCGCCGACGGCTACCGCCTGTTCATCGAGGCCAGCCCCCACCCCGTCCTCAACCTCGGCCTCGAAGAGACGATCAGTCAGGCCGAGGTCTCCGCCTCAGTGGTACCCACTCTCCGCCGCGACCACGGCGACGCCACCCAACTCACCCGCGCCGCCGCCCACGCCTTCACCGCGGGCGCCACCATCGACTGGCGCCGCTGGTTCCCGGCCGACCCCACCCCTCGTACCGTCGACCTCCCCACCTACGCCTTCCAACGCCGGCACTACTGGCTGGCCCCTGCCCCGACCGCCGGGAGCGGCGCCGACGGCGGGCACAGTGCCGCGGAGAGTCAGCTCTGGCAGGCCGTCGACGAGCTCGACCTCGGGCTGCTGGCCGAGACGCTGGGTTCGGAGGAAGGGAGCGAGGAGGCGGTCCGGGCGTTGGAGCCCGCGCTGCCGGTGCTGCGAGGCTGGCGGCGGCGGCATCTGGCGCAGGCCACCATCGACTCCTGGCGCTACCGCGTCACATGGAAGCACCACCCCGACTCCGACTCCGCGACACCCGAACTCGGCGGCGACTGGCTGCTGTTCGTCCCCGCGGACCAGGCGGAGCACCCCGCCGTGCGCGCCACGGCCGACGCGCTGTCGGCGCACGGGGCGGCCGTCCGGCTGCGTCCGGTGGAGACCGCTCGGGTTGGGCGCGAGGAACTCGCCTCGGTCGACACGGCGGGTCTCGCCGGGATCGTCAACCTGCTGGCCCTGGACGAGGAACCGCACCCCGAGCACCCCGCCGTACCGGCCGGACTCGCCGCGACCACGATCCTGATCCAGGCCCTGGGCGACAACGGCACGACCGCGCCCCTGCACACGATCACACAGGGTGCCGTGTCCACGAGCGCCACCGACCCGCTCACCCACCCCCTCCAGGCCCAGGTCTGGGGGCTCGGACGCGTCGCCGCCCTCGAACACCCCCGCCTCTGGGCCGGGCTCGTCGACCTGCCCGCCCGCATCGACCGCCAGACCCTCACCCGCGTCGCCGCCGCCCTCATCCCCCAGGAGGAGGACCAGACCGCCGTCCGCCCCACCGGAACCCACACCCGACGCCTCACACACGCCCCCACCGACCGCACCCCCGCCACCGGGACCGCCTGGCGGCCCCGGGGCACCACTCTCATCACCGGCGGCACGGGCGGCATCGGTGCCGTCCTGGCCCGGTGGCTCGCCCGCGAGGGCGCCCCCCATCTGCACCTCACCAGCCGTCGCGGCCCCGACGCCCCAGGCGCCCGGGAGCTCGCCGCCGAACTGGAACGGCTCGGCACCACCGTCACCCTCACCGCCTGCGACGTGGGTGACCCCGAGCAGCTCCGCGGCCTCCTCGACCGCACGCCCGCCGGGCATCCGCTCACGGCGGTCGTCCACGCGGCGGGCATCACCGATCTGACGCCGATCGGCGATCTGACGTCCGCGCGTCTGGGTGACGTCCTCGGGGCCAAGGCGGGCGCGGCCTGGCAGCTGCACGAGCTGACACGGGAGTTGGACCTCTCGGCGTTCGTGATGTTCTCCTCCGGTGCCGGCGTGTGGGGCAGCGGCCAGCAGGGCGCGTACGGCGCCGCCAACCACTTCCTCGACGCGCTGGCCGAACACCGCCGCTCCCTCGGGCTGCCGGCCACCTCCATCGCCTGGGGGCCCTGGGCCGAGGCGGGGATGTCCGCGGACGAGGAGTCGCTCGCGTACTTCAAGCGCTTCGGTCTGCACCCGATCGGCCCGGATCTCTGCGTCAAGGCCCTGCACCAGGCGGTCGACGCGGGGGAAGCGACCCTGACCGTGGCGAACTTCGACTGGGCGAGGTTCACACCGACGTTCACCGCACAGCGGCCGAGTCCCTTCCTCGACGACATTCCGGAGAACCGGCGGGAGGCCGAGCAGACCGGCTCCGCCGCCGAGACCAGTGCCTTCCGCGAGGAGCTGGCCAAGACGCCCGCGTCGCAGCGGCACGGCTTCCTGGTCCAGCACGTGCGGACGTGCGCGGCCGCGACGCTCGGGCGCACGGTCGAGGACATTCCCGCGGTGACGCCCTTCCAGGAGCTGGGCTTCGACTCGCTGACCGCGGTCCAGCTGCGCAATCAGCTCAACACCACGACCGGGCTCTCGCTGCCCGCCACCGTGATCTTCGACCATCCCACGTCGGAGGCGCTCGCCACACACCTGCGCGGACAGCTCGGCGGTGACGGCTCGGCCACCGGCGAAGGCGACGTGCTCGCGGCACTCGACAAGTGGGACACCGCCCACGGCACGGCCGGGGTCGGCGAGGCGGCCCGCCGGCGCGTCGTGGGACGCCTGCAGGTCCTCATCTCGAAGTGGAGTCCGGCGCAGGACGGCCCCGACGGGGCCGAGACCTCCCACGCCGACCTGGAGGCGGCGAGCGCGGACGACATCTTCGACCTGATCTCCAGCGAGTTCGGGAAGTCCTGACCTCCGCCCCGCAAGCCCTCCGGCAACCCGTCCCCGTCCCCGCCCCATCCCGTCGTCACACCTCCCGATCACCACGTAGCGTCAAGGAGCCTGGGTCAGATGTCGAACGAGGAGAAGCTTCTCGATCACCTCAAGTGGGTCACCGCGGAGCTGCGTGAGGCCCGTCAGCGACTCCACGACAAGGAGTCGGCAGAGCCGGTCGCCATCGTGGGCATGGCCTGCCGCTTCCCCGGCGGCACCCGGTCCGCCGAGGACCTGTGGCAGCTGGTGCGCGACGGGGGCGACGCCGTCTCCGGGTTCCCCGAGGACCGGGGCTGGGATCTGGAGGGCCTGTACCACCCGGACCCGGAGCACCCGGGCACCAGCTATGTGCGGGACGGCGCCTTCCTGTACGACGCGGGCGACTTCGACGCGGAGTTCTTCGGCATCAGCCCCCGCGAGGCCGTCGCCATGGACCCGCAGCAACGGCTCCTCCTGGAGACCGCCTGGGAGGCCATCGAGCACGCGGGCATGAACCCGCAGGCGCTCAAGGGCAGCGACACCGGTGTCTTCACCGGAGTCAGCGCCCACGACTACCTGACGCTGATCAGCCAGACCGCCAGCGAGGTCGAGGGCTACATCGGCACCGGCAACCTCGGCAGTGTGGTGTCGGGCCGGATCTCCTACACACTGGGACTCGAGGGACCGGCGGTGACGGTCGACACGGCCTGCTCCTCGTCCCTGGTGGCCATCCATCTGGCGAGCCAGGCGCTGCGGCAGGGCGAGTGTTCGCTCGCGCTGGCCGGCGGCTCGACCGTGATGGCGACGCCCGGCTCGTTCACCGAGTTCTCGCGGCAGCGCGGGCTCGCGCCCGACGGGCGGTGCAAGCCGTTCGCGGCCGCCGCGGACGGGACAGGGTGGGGCGAGGGTGCCGGGGTGGTGGCGCTGGAGCTGCTCTCCGAGGCGCGCCGCCGCGGCCACAAGGTCCTCGCGGTGGTGCGGGGTTCGGCGATCAACCAGGACGGCACGAGCAACGGTCTCGCCGCGCCCAACGGCCCCTCCCAGGAGCGCGTCATCCGCGCCGCCCTCGCCAACGCCCGCCTCTCCGCCGAGGACATCGACGCGGTGGAGGCGCACGGCACCGGCACCACGCTCGGCGACCCCATCGAGGCCAACGCGCTCCTCGCGACCTACGGGCAGGGGCGCACCGAGGACCGGCCGCTGTGGCTCGGTTCGGTGAAGTCGAACATCGGTCACACGCAGGCCGCCGCCGGAGTCGCCGGTGTGATCAAGATGGTCATGGCGATGCGCAACGGCCTGTTGCCCTCCTCCCTGCACATCGACGCGCCCTCACCACACGTCCAGTGGGAGCAGGGCGGCGTACGCCTGCTCGCCGAGCCGGTCGCCTGGCCGGCCGAGGGCACGCGCAGGGCGGGCATCTCGGCGTTCGGGATCTCCGGCACGAACGCGCACCTGATCCTGGAGGAGGCTCCGCGGGACACACCCGACGACTCCGGACGCCCGGCGCCCGAAGCGGTACCGAGCGGCGCGGTGACGCCGTGGGTGGTCTCCGGGAAGACCGGCGACGCCCTGCGTGAACAGGCCCGCCGCCTGGGCGTGTTCACTGCGGACGACACCGGCTCCTCCCCCGTCGAGGTCGGCTGGTCGCTGGCCACGAGCCGGTCGGCGTTCGCACACCGGGCCGTCGTCGTGGGACAGGACAGGGCACAGGCGGTCGCGGCCCTGGGGGCGTTGGCGTCGGGCGAGGCGTCGGCGGACGTGGTGTCCGGGGTGGCCGGGGATGTGGGTCCGGGGCCCGTGCTTGTCTTCCCCGGTCAGGGGTCGCAGTGGGTGGGCATGGGTGCCCAGTTGTTGGACGAGTCGCCGGTGTTCGCGGGGCGGATCGCCGAGTGTGAGCAGGCGTTGTCCGCTCATGTGGACTGGTCACTCACAGCGGTGTTGCGCGGGGACGGCTCCGAGCTGTCCCGGGTCGAGGTCGTGCAGCCGGTGTTGTGGGCGGTGATGGTGTCGCTGGCCGCCGTCTGGGCGGACTACGGGATCACGCCTGCTGCTGTGGTCGGCCACTCCCAGGGCGAGATGGCCGCCGCGTGTGTGGCGGGGGCTCTCTCCCTGGAGGACGCGGCGCGGATCGTGGCGGTACGCAGTGACGCGCTGCGGCAGCTGATGGGGCACGGCGACATGGCGTCCCTCAGCACGAATGCCGAAGAAGCCGCCGAACTCATCGCAGACCGGCCCGGCGTGTGCGTGGCCGCCGTCAACGGGCCTGCCTCCACCGTCATATCGGGCCCGCCCGAGCATGTCGCCGCCGTGGTCGCCGACGCGGAGGCGCGCGGGCTGCGGGCCCGCGTCATTGATGTGGGGTACGCCTCCCACGGACCCCAGATCGACGACCTCCACGACCTGCTCACCGACCGTCTCGCCGACATCCGGCCCGCGGAGACCGACGTCGCGTTCTACTCCACCGTCACCGCCCAGCGCCTCGACAGCGCCACCGCGCTGGACACCGAGTACTGGGTGACGAACCTGCGTCAGCCGGTCCGCTTCGCCGACACCGTCGAGGCATTGCTCGCCGACGGCTACCGCCTGTTCATCGAGGCCAGCCCTCACCCCGTCCTCAACCTCGGCATTCAGGAGACCGTCGAGCAGACCGGCGCTCCCGCCACCACCGTTCCCACACTGCGCCGCGACCACGGCGGTCGCACGCAGCTCACGCACGCCGCCGCCCAGGCGTTCGCGGCGGGCGCGGACGTGGACTGGCGGCGCTGGTTCCCGGCCGAGCCCGTCCCTCGTACCGTCGATCTGCCCACGTACGCCTTCCGGCGCAGGCACTACTGGGTGGAGCCGCCGGCCGCGGTCACGGCCACCGGCGGGCACGATCCCGTCGAGGCCCAGGTGTGGCAGGCGATCGAGGACCTCGACATCGAGGCCCTCGTCAGCAGCCTGGAGATCGAGGACCAGCCGGACACGGTCGGCGCGCTGGAACCCGCGCTGCCCGTCCTCTCGGCCTGGCGGCGACGGCACCGGGAGCAGTCCACGGTCGACTCCTGGCGGTACCACGTCACATGGAAGCACCTGCCGGACGCGGCGGTGCCGGAGCTCGGCGGGACCTGGCTGCTGATCGTGCCCGCTACGCACGCGGAGCACCCCGTGACCCTGGCGACCGCGCAGACGCTGGCCGCGCACGGCGGTGCCGTACGGCGGCACGTCGTCGACGCGGGCGCCGTGGAGCGCGCGGGTCTGGCCCAGGAGCTGCGCTCCCTGGTGGGCGAGGACGGCTGCACCGGAATCGTCAACCTCCTCGCCCTGGACGAGGAGCCCCACCCCGAGCACCCGGCGGTGCCCGCCGGACTCGCGGCGAGCACCGCACTCGTGCAGGCCCTGGCGGACAACGGCGTCGAGACACCCGTACGCACCCTGACCCAGGGCGCCGTGTCCACGAGCGCGACCGACGCCCTCACCCGTCCCGTGCAGGCCCAGGTCTGGGGGCTGGGGCGGGTCGCCGCCCTGGAGTACCCGCGGCTGTGGGGCGGGCTCGTCGACCTGCCCGCCCGCATCGACCACCAGACCCTGAACCGGCTGGCCGCCGCGCTGGCCCCGCAGGACGAGGACCAGCTGGCCGTCCGTCCGGGCGGTGTCCACGCGCGGCGCCTGGCGCACGCGCCCGCCCCCGCGCCGAACAGCGGCGTGAGGTGGCGGCCGGAGGGCACGACCCTCGTCACCGGCGGTACCGGCGGCATCGGTGCCGTCCTCGCCCGCTGGCTGGCCCGCGAGGGTGCGCCGCACCTCCTCCTGACCAGCAGGCGCGGCCCCGACGCGCCGGGCGCCCGGGAACTCGCGGCCGAACTGGAGGCGCTGGGCACGCGGGTCACCGTCACCTCCTGTGACGTCGGCGACCGCGAGCAGGTGCGCGACCTCATCGGCGGTGTCCCCGCCGAGCAACCGCTCACGGCCGTCATCCACGCGGCGGGCGTGCCGAACTACATCGCTCTCGGCGAGGTGTCGGGGGCGGAGCTCGACGAGGTGCTGCGCCCCAAGGCCCTCGCGGCGCTCCATCTGCACGAACTGACAAGGGATATGGACCTTTCGGCGTTCGTGATGTTCTCCTCCGGTGCCGGCGTGTGGGGCAGCGGCCAGCAGGGCGCGTACGGTGCCGCCAACCACTTCCTCGACGCGCTGGCCGAACACCGCCGCGCCCAGGGGCTGGTCGGCACCTCCGTCGCCTGGGGTCCGTGGGCCGAGGCCGGAATGGCCTCCGACAAGGCCGCGCTGACGTTCTTCAGCCGCTTCGGCCTGCACCCGCTCGCCCCGGACCTGTGCGTCAAGGCGCTGCACCAGGCCCTCGACACGGGCGAGACGACGCTGACCGTGGCGAACTTCGACTGGGCGCAGTTCACGACCACCTTCACCGCGCAGCGGCTCAGCCCGCTCCTCGCCGACCTGCCCGAGAACCGGCGGGACACCGCTCCGGCGGCGCAGGACGACTCGGCGGAGGCGTCGTCGCTGCAGCGGGAGCTGACCGACGCGAAACCGGCGAACCAGCGGCAGTTGCTGCTGCAGCACGTGCGCTCCCAGGCCGCCGCCACCCTGGGGCACTCGGACGTCGACGCCGTGCCCGCGACGAAGCCGTTCCAGGAGCTGGGCTTCGACTCGCTGACCGCGGTGGAGCTGCGCAACCGGCTCAACAAGAGCACCGGCCTGACGCTGGCGACCACCGTCGTCTTCGACCACCCCACGCCCGACGCGCTCGCCGACGTGCTGCAGGCCGAACTGTCGGGCGACACCGCGAGCACCGGCGCCGGGCGGACGGCCGCGGCCGCCGACGACGAGCCGATCGCCATCGTCGGCATGGCCTGCCACTTCCCGGGCGACGTCCGCTCCCCCGAGGACCTGTGGGACCTGGTCGCCGCAGGCCGGGACGCGATGGGCGCCTTCCCCGAGGACCGGGGATGGGACCTGGAGGCGCTCTTCGACCCCGACCCCGAGAGCCGCGGCACCAGCTATGTGCGCGAGGGCGGATTCCTGTACGACGCGGGCGACTTCGACGCCGGGTTCTTCGGCATCAGCCCCCGCGAGGCCATCGCCATGGACCCGCAGCAGCGGATGCTCCTGGAGACCGCCTGGGAGGCGGTAGAGCGGGCCGGAATCGACCGGAAGGACCTCAGGGACAGCAACGCCGGGGTCTTCACGGGCCTGACCATCTTCGACTACATGGCGCTCGTCGGCGAGCAGCCCACCGAGGTCCAGGGCTACATCGGCACCGGCAACCTCGGCTGTGTCGCCTCCGGCCGCGTCTCCTACGTACTCGGTCTCCAAGGTCCGGCGCTGACCCTCGACACCGGCTGTTCGTCGTCCCTGGTGGCGATCCACCAGGCGGCGCAGGCGCTGCGGCAGGGCGAGTGCTCACTGGCGTTCGCCGGTGGTGCCACGCTGATGGCCACTCCGGGCGCGTTCGTGGAGTTCTCCCTGCAGCGGGGGCTCGCCAGGAACGGCAGGCCCAAGCCGTTCGCCGCCGCCGCCGACGGCACCGGCTGGGCCGAGGGCGTCGGCCTGGTCCTCCTGGAGCGCCTCTCGGAGGCGCGGCGCAACGGCCACAAGGTCCTCGCGGTGATCCGGGGTTCGGCCATCAACCAGGACGGCACGAGCAACGGGCTCACGGCGCCCAACGGCCAGGCGCAGCAGCGGGTGATCCGGCAGGCACTCGCCAACGCGCGCCTGTCCGCCGAGGACGTCGACGCGGTGGAGGCGCATGGCACGGGCACCATGCTCGGCGACCCCATCGAGGCCAACGCGCTGGCGGCCACGTACGGCAAGGAGCGGCGGGAGGGGCAGCCGCTGTGGCTGGGTTCGATCAAGTCGAACTTCGGGCACGCGCAGGCGTCGGCCGGTGTCGCCGGTGTGATCAAGATGGTGATGGCGATGCAGAACGAGCAGCTGCCCGCCTCGCTGCACATCGACGAGCCGACCCCGCACGTGGAGTGGGACGGCAGCGGCGTCCAGCTGCTCGCCGAGCCGGTGGCCTGGCCGCGCGGTGAACGCCCGCGCCGCGCCGGGGTGTCCGCCTTCGGCATCTCGGGCACGAACGCCCACGTCATCCTGGAGCAGGCCCCGGACGTGCCGGAGCCCTTGACCGACCCGTCGGCCGAGGCGCCGGCCGGGGTGGTGCCGTGGGTCCTCTCGGCACGGGGCGAGAGCGCGTTGCGCGCCCAGGCCGCGCTGCTGGCCGAGCGCACGACCGCCGACCCGCGTCTGGCGTCGCCCCTGGACGTGGGCTGGTCCCTGGTCAAGAGCCGGTCGGTGTTCGAGAACCGCGCCGTGGTCGTGGGCGGCGACCGCGAGGCCCTGCTCGACGGGCTGCGCTCCCTCGCGGCGGGCGAGCCGTCGGCGGACGTCGTCGAGGGTGCCGTGCACGGCGTCTCCGGTGCCGGCCCGGTGTTGGTCTTTCCGGGGCAGGGTGGTCAGTGGGTGGGGATGGGTGCCCGGTTGTTGGTCGAGTCGCCGGTGTTCGCGGCGCGGATCGCGGAGTGCGAGCAGGCTCTGGCGCCGTATGTCGATGGCTGGACGCTGACCGATGTGCTGCGGGGGGACGGCGCAGAGCTGTCCCGGATCGATGTCATCCAGCCGGTGCTGTGGGCCGTCATGATCGGGCTGGCCGCCGTCTGGGCCGATCAGGGGATCACACCCGCCGCGGTCGTCGGACACTCCCAGGGCGAGATAGCCGCCGCGTGCGTCGTGGGCGCCATCTCCCTGCAGGACGCGGCACGCCTGGTCGCCGTCCGCAGCATCCTGCTGCGCCGGCTGTCCGGGCAGGGCGCCATGGCCTCCCTGGGCGTCGACCAGGACCGGGCCGGCGAACTCATCGACGGACACCCGGGCGTGGTCGTCGCCGCCGTCAACGGCCCCTCCTCCACCGTCATCTCAGGATCCCCCGGCGAGATCGAGGCAGTGGTGGCCGCCGCCAGGGAACTCGGACTGCGCGCCCGCGCCGTCGGCTCCGACGTCGCAGGCCACGGACCCCAGCTCGACGCGATCATGGACCAGCTCACCGAAGGCCTCGCCGGTGTCCGGCCCACCACCACCCAGACCGCGTTCTACTCCACCGTCACCGCCGGACACCTCGCCGACACCACCGCCCTGGACTCCGCGTACTGGGTCAACAACGTCCGCCGGCCCGTCCGCTTCGCCGACACCATCAACGCCCTCCTCAACGACGGCTACCGCCTCTTCATCGAGGCCAGCCCCCACCCCGTCCTCAACCTCGCCATGGAAGAGATCATCGAACGGGCCGACGTGCCCGCCACCGTCGTACCCACGCTCCGCCGCGATCACGGCGACGCCGCCCAGCTCACCCGCGCCGCCGCCCACGCCTTCACCGCGGGCGCGGACATCGACTGGACGGGCTGGTTCCCGGCCGTCCCGCTGCCGCGCGTGGTGGACCTGCCGACGTACGCGTTCCAGCGGGAGCGGTTCTGGCTCGAGGCCAAGCGCACGCTCGCCGGGGACCCCGCGGGCCTCGGGCTCGCCTCGGCGGGACACCCGCTGCTCGGGGCCGCAGTGGAGCTCGCGGACGGCAGCAGTCACCTGCTGACGGGACGGATCGCCCCGCGCGACCAGCCGTGGCTGGCCGAGCACCGGGTCATGGACAACGTACTGCTGCCCGGTTCCGCCTTCGTGGAGCTCGCGCTGCAGGCCGCGGTGCGCGCCGGCTGCGCGGAGCTCGCCGAGCTGGCGCTGCACACACCCCTCACCTTCGGCGACGAGGGCGCGGGCGCCGTCGACCTGCAGGTGGCGGTCGGCCCCGTGGCCGAGGACGGCCGACGGCCCGTCTCCGTCCACTCGCGGCCCACGAGCGAGGGCGAGGAGGCACCCTGGACGCGGCACGCCGCAGGCGTGGTCGCCCCCTCGGGGCCCGGGGCCGGGGACGCGTCGTTCGGCGGCGCGTGGCCGCCGCCGGGCGCCACTCCGGTCGGCGGGCAGGACCCGTACGGTGAACTCGCCTCGCACGGTTACGACTTCGGGCCCTCGTCGCAGGGTCTGGTGACGGCGTGGCGGCTCGGGGACGACATGTACGCCGAGGTGCGGCTGCCCGAGACGGAGAGCGTGAAGGCCGGCCGCTATCAGCTGCACCCGGTGCTGCTCGACGCCACTCTGCACGCGCTCATCCTGGACGCGGTCACCTCGTCCGCCGACACCGACCAGGTCCTGCTGCCGTTCTCCTGGAGCGGGCTGCGGGTGCATGCGCCGGGCTCGGACAAGCTGCGGGTACGCATCGCGCGCACGGCACCCGACCAGCTGGCCCTGACGGCCGTGGACGACGCGGGAGCGCCGGTCCTGACGCTGGACTCGCTGACGGTGCGGCCGGTGGCGGCCCATCAGCTCGCGGGCGCCCGGGCGGCGGAGCGTGACGCGCTCTTCCGTCTGGTGTGGAAGCAGGCGGCGGCGAGCGCGGGGGAGGCCGGCGGTGTCGCGCGGCCCGCGATCGTCGCGCCCGTCGGGGATCCGCTGGCCGCGGACCTGTCCGGCGCGTTGCCCGGAGCTCTCGTGCGGGAGACGTTCGCGGCGCTGCGCGAGGCCGTGGCGGACGGCGCGGAGGCGCCCGATGCCGTGCTCGCCGTGTGCGCAACGCCCGGCACGGCCGCGGCCGACGACGCGGGCGGGTACGCGCGGCTTGCCGCCGTGTCCCTGCTCGGGCTGCTCAAGGAGTGGGTCGACGATCCCGCGTTCTCGGCGAGCCGGCTCGTGGTCGTGACCCGGGGCGCGGTCCCGACCCGGCCCGGCGAGGACGCAGGCGATCTGCCGGGCGCCTCGCTGTGGGGCCTGGTGCGCAGCGCGCAGGCCGAGAACCCGAACCGGATCACGCTCCTCGACCTCGACGGCCTGGAGACCTCCCTGGCGGAGCTGACGGGTGTACTGGCCTCCGGGGAACCGGAGTTGGCCGTCCGCGACGGGCGGCCGTTCGTGCCCCGCCTGGTGCGCGACGATGCCGCCGCGCGCCTCGCGCCACCGGTCGGGTCGCCCACCTGGCGTCTGACCGGCGCTGACGGGACGGGCACCGAAAGGGAGTTGGCTCTCGTCGACGCCCCCGAGGCCGGGCGGGTGCTGGAACCGCACGAGGTGCGGGTCGCGCTCCGGGCCGCCGCACCGGACCCGGGACCGCTCGCCGCGGGCCAGGTGCAGGGTGCGGGCGTGGTGACCGAGGTCGGCGGCGCGGCGGGATCGCCGGCCGTGGGCGACCGGGTGATGGGCCTGTTCGACGCGGTCGGCCCGGTGGCCGTCACCGATGCCGCGCTGGTCACCCCGGTGCCGGCCGGGTGGGGTTGGGCGCAGGCGGCCGGGTCCGTGGGGCCCTATGTGGCCGCGTACCACGTCCTGGCGGATGTGGTGGCGCCGAGCGGCGGTACGTCGCTGGTCGTCGAGGAGGCGACGGGTTCCGTCGGTCTCGCCGTCGTGCGCCTCGCGTCACATTGGCGCGCGGAGGTCGTCGGCGGTGCGCCTTCCCCCGACGGGGCGGCCGGCGAGGGGGCCGACGTCGTCATCGGAAGGGAGGACGCGGCCGTGCCCGGCGAGGGCGCGCTGGTGGTCCGCGGGGCCGGAGGCCCGGACGCCGGGCAGCCCGTCTCGCCGCCCGACCCCGCACGCGTACGGGACATCCTCGCCGCGCTCCCCGGACTGGACGACGACGGTGTCCTGGAGCCGCTCGACGTCGCCGTGCGGGACGTCCGGCAGGCACCCGCGGCGCAGGGCGCCGAAGCCTCGGCGGCCCGGACCGTGTTCACGCTGCCCGTGGCCTTCGACCCCGAGGGCACGGTGCTGATCACCGGCGGCACCGGCGCGCTGGGCGCGCTCACCGCCCGGCACCTGGTGGGCCGACACGGCGCCCGGCACCTGCTCCTGTCCAGCAGGCGCGGGGCCGACGCGCCGGGCGCCCTGGAACTGGCCGCCGACCTCTCCGCGCTCGGCGCCCGGGTCACCTTCGCCGCCTGCGAGCCGGGCGACCCGGAGGCGGCCGCCGCACTGGTGGCGTCGGTGCCCGCGGCGCATCCGCTGACCGCCGTCTTCCACTGCGCGGGCATCGTCAGCGACGCGGTCGTGCAGAACCTCACGGCCGAGCAGGTCGAGGACGTGATGCGGGTGAAGTCCGACGCCGCATGGCATCTGCACGAGCTGACCCGGGGCATGGACCTGTCCGCGTTCGTCCTCTACTCCTCGGTCGCCGGACTGCTCGGCGGGCCCGGCCAGGCCAGCTACACCGCCGCCAACGCCTTCCTGGACGCGCTGGCCCGCCACCGGCACGACGGCGGGGCGGCGGCGGCCTCCCTGGCCTGGGGCTACTGGGACCTGGAGACCGGCATGGCGGGACGGCTCACCGACGTGGACCGTACGCGGCACGCCGGCGCCGGTGTCATCGGGCTCGGCGCCGACGAGGGCCTCTCGCTCCTGGACACCGCGTGGGCGAGCGGCCTGCCGCTGCTCGCACCGGTCCGCCTCGACCTGGCCCGGCTGCGCAGGCAGGCACAGAGCCGGCCCGCTCCCGCGCTCCTGCAGGACCTGGTGCGCGGCGCGGGCAAGAGCGGCGGCTCCGGCGTCTCGGCCGGAGCGGCCGCCTTCCTCAAAGCGCTCGGCACCATGTCCGACGCGGAGCGCGAGGAGGCGCTCCTCGACCTGGTGCGCACGCACATCGCGGCGGTGCTCGGCTATGACCCGGCCACACCCGTCAACGCGACGCAGGGCCTGCGCGAGCTCGGCTTCGACTCGCTGACCGCGGTGGAACTGCGCAACCGCCTGTCGACGGCGACCGGTCTCAAACTGCCCGCCACGTTCGTCTTCGACCACCCCAACCCGGCCGAGCTCGCCGCGCATCTGCGCCAGGAGCTGACACCGCGCGCGGCGGATCCCCTCGCCGACGTCCTCGCGGAGTTCGAACGCCTGGAGAGCTCGCTCCTCTCGGTCTCCTCGCAGGACGGCACGGCACGGGCCGAACTGGCCGGCCGGCTGCGCGCCACGCTCTCCCGGCTCGACGTGCCGCGGGACACGGCCGACGAGGCCGCGGTGGCCGCCCGTATCCAGGACTCCTCGGCGGACGAGATCTTCGCGTTCATCGACCGGGACCTCGGCAAGGACTCCGGCAACGGACACAGCGTGGAGGAACAGCGATGAACGAGTTCGCCCGCAAGAAGCGCGTCCTGGAGCTCAGCCGGCGGGTCAACGCCGGGGATGTGGACGCGATCGTCGAACTGTTCGCGCCCGACGCCGTCCTGGAGGACCCGGTGGGCACGCCTCCCCTCACCGGGCACGACGCGCTGCGCGCCCACTACGAGATGCTCGTGGCCGCGCACGTGCGGGAGGAGGCGGCCGAGCCGGTCGCGGGGCAGGACGCCAAGCACGCCCTGCTCCAGATCACCTCCGTCATGGACTACCCGCCGCTGGGCCCCGCGTACGCCGAGCGGGGCTGGCTCAAGGTCCCCGAGTCCCCCGGGACGGCGCGTCTGCGGCGCACGGCGATGCTCGTGGTGCGCATGGACGCGGCCGGCCTCGTCCGGCACCTGAAGTCGTACTGGGGCACGTCCGATCTCACGGTCCTCGGCTGAATCCCGCGGTCCCCGGCCGGAGCGACGGCCGGGGCCGGCCCACCCTTCCTGGAGGTGCAATGCCCGACGAGGCCTCACGCAAGAAGATGGCCACCGACTACGCCCAGCGGATCAACGCCGGCGACATCGAGGGCGTCCTCGACCTGTTCACGGACGACATCGTCTTCGAGGACCCCGTGGGGCAGCCGCCGATGGTGGGCAAGGACGACCTGCGCAGGCACCTCGAACTCGCCGTCTCCTGCGGCACGCACGAGGTGCCCGACCCGCCCATGACGTCGATGGACGACCGCTTCGTGGTGACGCCGACCACGGTCACCGTGCAGCGGCCGCGGCCCATGACGTTCCGCATCGTCGGCATCGTCGAGCTCGACGAGAACGGGCTCGGCCGCCGGGTGCAGGCCTTCTGGGGCGTCACTGACGTGACCATGGACGGGCCCGCCACAAGCGACCCCACCCATCCCGAAGGGATCAGCGCGTGACCACCACCCGACCCGCCCACGCCGTCGTCCTGGGCGCCAGCATGGCAGGCACCCTCGCGGCCCACGTCCTGGCCCGCCACGTGGACACCGTCACCGTCGTCGAACGCGACACGCTGCCCGAGGAGCCCCGGCACCGCAAGGGCGTGCCGCAGGGGCGCCATGCCCATCTGCTGTGGTCCAACGGCGCCCGCCTCATCGAGGAGATGCTGCCCGGCACCACCGATCGGCTGCTCGCCGCGGGTGCCCGTCGCCTCGGCTTCCCCGAGGACCTGGTGACCCTCACCGGACAGGGCTGGCAGCACCGCTTCCCCGCCACCCAGTTCGCGCTGGTCGCCAGCCGTCCACTGCTCGATCTGACGGTACGCAGGGCGGCTCTGGCACCCGCGAACGTCACCGTCCGGCAGCGCACCGAGGCCGTCGAGCTGACCGGTGACGGCCGGCTCGTCACGGGCGTCGTCGTGCGCGACATCGACAGCGGCCGCCAGGAGACGCTGGAGGCCGACCTCGTGATCGACGCCACCGGCCGCGGCTCCCACCTCAAGCAGTGGCTCTCCGGCCTCGGCGTGCCCGCCCTCGAAGAGGACGTCGTGGACGCGGGCGTCGCCTACGCGACGCGGCTCTTCCAGGCGCCGCCCGGTGCGACGACCCGCTTCCCCGCGGTGAACATCGCCGCCGACGACCGGGTCCGCGAGCCCGGCCGCTTCGGTGTGGTCTACCCCATCGAGGGCGGCCGCTGGCTCGCCACGCTCTCCTGCACCAGGGGCGTGCAACTGCCCACCAGCGAGGACGAGTTCATCCCGTTCGCGAAGAACCTCAACCACCCGGTCATCGCCGATCTGCTCCGGGACGCCGAGCCCCTCACCCCGGTCTTCGGCTCCCGGTCCGGCGCGAACCGCCGCCTGTACCCGGAACGGCTCGAGCGGTGGCCCGACGGCCTGGTCGTCATCGGCGACTCGTTGAGCGCGTTCAACCCGATCTACGGGCACGGCATGAGCTCGGCCGCGCGCTGCGCCGACACCATCGACCGGGAGTTCACCCGCGCACCGCTGGGCGGCACCGGTTCCGCCCTGCGCCTCCAGAAGGCGATCGGCGCGGCGGTCGACGACCCGTGGATCCTGGCCGCGACCAAGGACATCGACTACGTCAACTGCCGGGTGTCCGCGACGGATCCACGGCTCAGCGGTGTGGACACCAAGCAGCGCCTGCGCTTCGCCGAAGCCATCACCGCGGCGTCGATCCGCTCCCCGAAGGCGTCCGAGATCGTGACGGACGTGATGAGTCTGAACGCGCCGCAGGCTGAGCTGGGTTCCAACCGGTTCCTCATGGCGATGCGCGCCGACGACCGCCTTCCGGAGCTGACGGCGCCGCCGTTCCACCCGGAGGAGCTGGACGTGGTGAAGCTGGACGCGGCCACGATCACGGCGGAGGCGATCCGCTCCTGACGGAGGCCGTCCGGCCGCAGGTGAGGCATGCGCCAGGGGCGGCCGCGCCGGATGCGGCGCGGCCGCCCCTCGCCCACGTACGGAGCACGCGAGGCAGGTCCAGGGCGCGCACCCGACGACGGGAAGCACCCGTCGGCCGCTACCGGAGTGCCGCCTCCAGGTCCAGCCGCTTGACGTCGAGCTTGCGGTAGATCCGGGTCAGGTGCTGTTCCACGGTGCTGACCGTGACGCACAGCTTCCGGGAGATCTCCCGGTTGGTGAACCCTTCGGCGGCCAGCTCGGCCACGCGACGCTCGGCGCCGGTCAGTTCGGCGTCCGGCCCGGGGGCGTGGTTCTCGGGCGGTTCGGGGACGGTGCCGGGTGCGCTGCCCCAACGCCGGGTGAGGAGCTGTGCCTTGCGGGCCAGCAGCCGGGCGCGTTCCGCCTCACCCGCGTCGCGTACTGCCACGCTCTGGTCGGCCACGGCCCGCGCCAGCTCGAAGGCGTCGCCGCCCTCCTGGAGCACCGCCACGGCCTCGTCCAGCAGCTCGGCCCGTACCGGCGCGGGGGACGTCGCCGCGCACAGGCGCAGCGTCATGCCCCGGGTGCGGCCGGCGGCCGGCGTGGGCAACGCCAGCTGCTCGTGCACGAGTTGGCGGGCCAGGAGTGTCTCCCCGAGGGCCAGGTAGGCCTCGGCGGCACCGAGGCGCCACGGCTCCAGGGCGGGCAGGTCGATGCCCCAGCTGCTCATCCTCGTACCGCAGGCGTAGAAGTCGCACAGGGCCGCGTAATGGCAGCCGGTCGCCAGGTGGTAGCGGCCCCGCGCCGCAAGGTAGTGGAGCCCGGTGCGGGACTGGAACACCGCCTGCGGTACGGGGCGTTCGAGCAGGGCGGCCGCTCCGTCCACGTCACCCAAGGCCGCTCTGGCCTGCACGGCGGCCGCCAGGGGAAGGCCGATCGCGGCGCCCCAGCCCTTCGGCCCGAGCAGGGCGAGCGCCCTTCCCGCACACTGTTCCGCGGCGGCCGGGTCGCCCTGCCGCAGGTGGAGCAGGGCCCGCCAGCCGCTGAACAGCGCCTGCCAGGTGGGACTGTCACGCTCGCCGGCCTGCGCGAGGAGCCCGTCGCACCAGGCGGCGGCCCGGTGCGGCCGGTCGCGGTAGGTCAGGGCGGCCAGCGCCGCGGTCTGGACGGCGACGGTACGCGGGCCGAGACGGTAGCGGTTCAGGGCACGTTCGGCCGCTTCGGTGGCGTCGCGTTCCGCGCCGTGCAGCAGATCGTTCATCAGCGTGCCCGCGCCCTGAAGCTCCGGGGTGACGGCGGGTGGCGCGGCACCCTGGGCGCTCAGAAGGCCGGCCCCCAGGCGCTCCTTGACGTGCCCGGGGTAGAGGAAGGCGCCCCACAGCCAGGGCGTGTCCAGGTCCGCCGCGTTCACCGGCGGCGCACCGGCCGGGTTCGGCCCGGTCAGCGTGCCGATCGCGGCCAGGCCCTCCTCGATCCGGCCGTGCCACAGCAGGTGGGTGGGCAGGGGCGGCGCGCTGCCGTCGGCGGGCGCCGCGCCGGTGGGATCGGGCAGGTGGCGCAGGACCTTCGCGGGGTCCAGGCGCCACTCCGCGTCGGCGAGCGCGCCGACGACCGCGGCACGCTGCTCGGCACTCCGGCACCGCTGGTGCGCGGCGCGCAGGAAGTCGACACCGGTCGCCACCCGGTCTTCCTCCAGGGCGAGTTGGGCAGCCTCCTGAAAGACGGGCACCGCCCAGGGGATGTCGGAACGGTCGGCGGCGACGAGGTGGGCGGCGACCTCGGTGGCCGGTGCCCCCTCCTCGTGCAGCAGGCCCGCCACCCGCCCGTGCAGGGCACCGCGCTCCTCGGCCGGCATGCCGTCGAGGACGGCCGCCTCGAACCCCGGATGGCACAGGCGCCCCTCGTGCAGCAGCTCCGCGACGGCCAGCCGCCGCATGGCCCGTGCGACGGACGCCGCGTCCACGTCGAGCAGCCGCGCGACCAGGACCGGGGTGGCGTACGCGCCCAACGCCGCGATGGCGCAGGCCACTTGAGTGACGGGCATCTCCTGCCGGTACAGGAGGCCGAGCACCGCGCGGCCGTACGCCTCCCCGACACCGCCCGTCGTACGGTGGTCCTCGGCCAGGGCCCGGACGAGGAGCGGGTAGCCCGCGCTCATGCCGTGCACGACAGGGGTCAGGTCCTGAGCCGTCCGCTCGTCCAGCTGCCGCGCGAGCACGGCCTCCACCCCGGCCTTCGACAGCGGGTCCAGGCGGATCCGGCGCAGGGCCGGTTCGCGCGGGAACTCGCTGCCGAGCAAGGCGTTCGCCGCCTGCTGCTGGACGTACTCGGTGAACACCACATGCAGTCGGGCCGACCGCAGCCGGCGCACCATGTAGTGCAGGTACTGCAGGGAGGCCGCGTCGGCGTGGTGCGCGTCGTCGACGGCGACCACGACGGGCCGCTCGGCGACCATGCCCCGCACCACCTCGCACAGTCCGCGCAGGGCGGGCGAGGGTGAGAGATCCGGGGGCGCGGTGGCTGACGTCGAGGTGCCGGGCAGCGGGGTGGCTCGGCGCGGGGCGCCCCCGGTCGATGCGGCCGCCTCCTCGTACCACGCCTGCGCGCGTTCGGCACTCCCGGCGGGCAGGCCGGGGCTTCGCACCAGCTGCTCGAGGACGCCGAGCGGCAGGTCGCGCTCGGCCCGGCAAGCGGTCGCGGTCAGTACGGTCGCACGTGCGCCGAGGCCATCGGTCCACGCCCGGAGCAGTGCGGTCTTGCCGGTGCCGACCGCGCCGCTCAGCACCAGCAGGCTGCCGCCTGCGTCACTGCCACCAGAATCCGGGGAGCCGTCGAAGGCTGCCTGCAGGACGACCAGCTGCTCTTCCCGTTCCACCAGGTTCACCGCTCTGCCCCTTCCGTGGTCACTTCCCGTGTCCCTCGGCGTTCCGTGGTCACTGTTCCGTGGTCACTTGCCGTGCCCCGGGGCGTAGTTCACCGGGTGCCCCACTCGCGGTCGATCAGCGCGAACATGTCGTCGGCGCTCGCCGCGGTGAGGTCCGCCGTACCGTTCTCCGGGTCCCCGTCGGTCGGCGTAGCCGCCCCCTCGGCATCCGGCTGTTTCCACAGCAGGGTCTGCAGCCGCCGGATCAGGCCCTTGCGGCGCGGATCGTCCGCCGCGAGACCGGCGAGGGCCGACTCCAGGTCGTCCAGGTGCCCGGCCACCGGCAGCTCCCCCGCGCCGCCGTCGGGCAGCACCCTGTCCAACAGGTGTTCCGAGAGGGCGCGGGGCGTCGGATAGTCGTAGACGAGGGTGGCGGGCAGCCGGAGCCCGGTGGCGGCGCGCAGCCGGTTGCGCAGCTCGACCACGACGAGGGAGTCGAAGCCGAGGTCCTTGAAGGCCTTCTCCGGCTCCACCTCCTCCCCCGGCCCGTAGCGCAGGACGGCGGACACCTGGGCGCGGACCATGTCCAGGAGCGCACCGGTTCGCTCCCGCACGGGCAGGGCGGCCAGTTCGCGGCGCAGCGCCGAAGCGTTCTCCGCCCCCTCTGCGCTCTCCGACGAGGCGTCGAGGACACGCCGGACCTCGGGAACCCCGTCGAGCAGCCGCGTGGGGCGGGCCAGCGTGAACAGCGGCGCGAACCGCTCCCACTCTATGTCGGCGACCACCGTGTGTCCCTTGCCGCCGGCGAGCACCGCGCGCAGCGCACCGAGCGCCAACTGCGGTTCCAGCGGCGGAAGTCCCTGCCGTCGGGAGAGTCCGGCGGCGGTGCGCGCCGGCTCCCCGTCGTCCGGCAGGTCCCAGATGCCCCATCCCACGGAGACCGTGCGGGGACCCTCGGCCCGGTGCCGCTGTGCGAGCGCGTCGAGGTAGGCGTTGGCTGCGGCGTACGCGCCGTGTCCCCTGCTGCCGAGCGCGGCCGCCACGGAGGAGAAGTACAGCACGGTGTCCACGGGCCGGGATCCGCCGCCGAGGGCGTCCGGGTCACCCAGCTCGCCCAACCCCACGGCCGCGGAGGCCGCTGCGGCAAGCGCTTCGGGCGTGACCTCGGCCAGCGGCGCGAGCTCGCCGGGCAGTGAGGTGTGGATGACCGTACGTATCTCCACGTCCTTCAGGTCGTCGAGGACCCGCGCGACCGCACCCGGCCCGTCGACCGGGCCGCCCGCGAGGACGGTCAACTCGGCTCCATGTTCGGCGACTTGCGCCGCGAGGTCACCGCCCCTGCGGCGGCCGGTCGGGGCCGAGTCCGAGTCCGAGTCCGGATCCAGGTCCAGGTCCAGGTCCAGGAGTACGACGTGTTCGGCGCCCGAGGCGGCAAGCCACCGTACGACCTGGTCCGCCAGCCGACCGACGCCACCCGTCACCAGGACGGCGCCGTGCGGCCGCCACTCCCCCGGGATCTCCGCCCCGGAGGCCGCCTCGGGCACCAGACGGCGGCCGAGGACACCCGCGCGGCGCAGCGCGACCTGGTCCTCGCCGCTGTCCCCGCGCAGTACCGCGTACAGCGCGCCCGCGTCGAGCGCCGCCGGATCGGCGGGCAGGTCGACGAGGCCACCCCACAGCTCCGGGTGCTCCAGCGCGGCCACGCGGCCGAGTCCCCAGACCGGGGCCTGCTCCGGGGAGACGACGGGGTCACTCTCGTCGCAGGCGACGGCGCCACGGGTGGCACACCAGAGGGGCGCCCGGACCTCCGCGTCCAGCAGGCCGTGCAGCAGCGTCAAAGTACTGGTCAGGCCGTCGGCCGACTTGGCATCGGGGGTCTCCTGCCGCTCGTCGAGGGCCAGCAGGGACAGCACGCCGGCCAGGGGGCGGTCGTCCGGGATCGCGGCCTGGTGCGACCGGAGCAGGTCCGCCAGGCCCGCGCGGTCGGCGCGCGGGCCGAGCTCCACGAGGACCGTCGAGGCACCGGCCTCCTCCAGAGCCCGGGCGCAGATCTCAGACCAGGATCCGCCGCTCGGCTCGGGGACGACGATGAGCCACGTACCGGCGCCCAAGACATCCGGGGCTCCCGGAGCGTCACGGCCTTCCGGAGCGTCACGGCCTTCCGGAGCGCGGGCGGCCGTTTTCGGAAAGTCGACACGCTGCCAGTCGACGCGGTACCGCCAGCCCTCGACGACCGACCGCTCCCGCCGTTCGCGCCGCCATGCGGACAGCGCGGGGAACACCGTCTCCAGGGCCGTCCTGTGTTCGTCGTCCTTCAGATGCAGGGTGTCGCACAACGCCTGGACGTCCGCGCCTTCAACGGCCGCCCAGAAGCCGGCCTCCTCAGCGTCCGCCTGCGTCGCGGCTTCGGGGGCCGAGACGTCCGCGAGCCAGAAGCGCCGCCCCTGGAAGGCGTACGTCGGCAGGTCGACGGTGCGGGGCTTCGGATCGGTCGGGAAGTACATGGACCAGTCCACGGCGACTCCCGCCGTGTGCAGGCGGGCCATGGCCTGCGCGAAGGCGACGTCGTCCGGCTGACCTGGGCGGAGGGAAGCGGTGACGACGGGCTCCGGGCCGTCGTCGGCCTCGGCCGGGTCGGCGTCGAGGGTGTACTGGGCGGCGGTGGTCAGGACCGGGGCAGGACCCAACTCGATGAACACACCCGCCCGAGGGGCCAGTTGGGCGATGGCGGGCTGGAAGAGAACGGTCTGACGCACATGCCGCGCCCAGTACTCCGGGGTCGTAATCTCCTCCCCCGCCTCCCCACCCGAAACATTGCTCATCAACGGAATCAAAGGCCGCCTGAACTCCACCTCACGCAAAGCCCCGACGAACTCATCAAGCATCGGCTCCATCAACACCGAATGAAAAGCATGACTGACAGACAGCGGCTTCGCCTTACGACCCCGCTCCTTCCACACCTCCGCGACTCGCTCCACCTCCTCCGAGGGCCCCGATATCACCGTGGAATCAGGAGTATTGACAGCAGCAACACTCACCCCCGTCCCCTCCAGACAAGCAGCAAGCTCCCCCACCGTCGCCTGCACCGCACACATCGCCCCACCCTCAGGCAACCCACCCATCAACCGAGCCCGCGCACCCACCACCCGACACGCATCCCCCAGACTCAACACACCCGCCACATGAGCAGCCGCAATCTCCCCCACCGAATGCCCCACCACCACATCCGGCCGAACACCCACCGACTCCCACAACCGCGCAAGACCCACCTGCAACGCAAACAACCCCGCCTGCGCCCACACCGTCCGATCCAACCGCCCCCGCGGACCCCCAAACACCACCTCCCGAACCGACCCACCCAACTCAACATCCAACAGACCACACACCTCATCAAACGCAGCAGCAAACACCGGGAACCGCCCATACAAGCCAGCCCCCATCCCCACCAACTGACTCCCCTGACCACTGAACAGCCAGACCACGTCCCTGTTCACGCCAACCTGCGACACAGCCGGACCGACCAGCGCCGGATGCGTCTCCCCCGCCGCCAACGCCTCCAACCCGGCCACCAACTCGGCGCGCTCCGAGCTCACGACCACCGCCCGCCGTCCGTGCAGCGCCCGAGTGCCGAGCAGGGACCATCCGACGTCCGACGGCCGGGCCAACTCGGCGTCGTACAGGGCCCGTTCGGCGAGCGCGGCAGCTTGGGCACGCAGTGCGTCGTGGCCTCGTGCCGAGACCACCCAGGGCACCGCGAGAGCGTCGTACGCGCCGGTGGTCTCAGCACCTTCCAGCTCTGACTCCTGCCCCTGCCCCTGTTCCTGCCCCGCGTCCGACGGGGCGGGAGCCTGTTCCACGATCAGGTGGGCGTTGGTGCCGCTGATGCCGAAGGAGGAGACGCCCGCCCGGCGTGCCCGGTCGGTCCTGGGCCACGGCACGGGGTCGGTGAGCAGCCGTACTCCCCCGCCCTCCCAGTCCACGTGGGGTGTGGGCCGGTCGATGTGGAGCGAGGCGGGGAGCTCTCCGTGGCGCATGGCCATGACCATCTTGATGACGCCCGCGACACCCGCGGCGGCCTGCGTGTGACCGATGTTCGACTTCACCGAACCGAGCCACAGCGGCCGGTCCGCCGGGCGGTCCTTTCCGTACGTCGCGAGGAGCGCGTTGCCCTCGATCGGGTCGCCGAGCGTGGTGCCCGTACCGTGCGCCTCGACGGCGTCGACGGCGTCCGGGGTGACGCGGGCGTTGGTGAGGGCCTGGCGGATCACCCGTTCCTGGGCGACGTCGTTCGGGGCGGTCAGGCCGTTGCTCGCGCCGTCCTGGTTGACGGCGGACCCGCGTACGATCCCGAGCACTTGGTGCCCGTTGCGGCGCGCGTCGGAGAGGCGCTCCAGGAGGATCATGCCGACGCCCTCGGAGAATCCGGTGCCGTCGGCGGCCTCGGCGAACGGCTTGCAGCGGCCGTCCGGGGCGAGGCCACGCTGGCGGGAGAACTCCACGAACGCCGTGGGCGTGGACAGGACCGTCACTCCGCCCGCCAGGGCCAGGCCGCAGTCGCCCTGGCGCAGCGCCTGGCAGGCCAGGTGGATCGCCACCAGTGAGGCCGAGCATGCCGTGTCGAGCGTCACCGCCGGCCCGGCCAGGCCGAACGTGTAGGCGATGCGGCCGGAGATGACGCTGGACAGGGTGCCCGTGGTCGCGTACCCCTCGACCTCCGGCGGCACCTGCCCCCCGGACATGTGGTCCTGGCTCGACATTCCCGCGTACACACCGGTCAGCGTGTCCCTGAGCGTGGTGGGGTCGATGCCCGCGCGCTCGAACAGTTCCCAGGACACTTCGAGAAGGACGCGCTGCTGCGGGTCGGCGGCGAGCGCCTCGCGCGGATTGACGCCGAAGAAGTCGGCGTCGAAGCGTGCGGGGTCCCGCAGGAACCCGGCCTCCCGTACGTAGGTCGTGCCCGGGTGGTCCGGGTCGGGGTGGTAGAGGCCGGCCACGTCCCAGCCGCGGTCGGTGGGGAACGCCTCGATGGCGTCGCCGCGCGAGGCGATCAGGTCCCACAGCTGTTCCGGCGACGCGACACCACCCGGGTACCGGCAGGCCATCGAGACGATGGCCACCGGCTCGTGCTGCCGCTCCTCCACGTCGCGCAGGCGCTGACGGGTCTGCCCGAGATCCGCCGTCACTCGCTTCAGATAGTGGCGGAGCTTTTCCTCCGTACCCGGCGTGTCCTGCGTACCCGGCATCTCTTCTCCACTCCTGATCAAGAAGGCAGTTCTCGGTCGATCAGCTCGAAGAGCTCGTCGTCGGACGCGGACGAGAGGTCTCCGTTCCCGGCGGCGTCACCGTCGGCGTCCCCGCTGCCGCCCGCCGTGTCGTCCAGGCGCCACAGCAGGCTCTGCAGGCGTGCCACGAGACGCCCGCGGGTGTCCTCGTCGTGTGCGTGCCCCGCGATCACCGTCTCCAGCTTGTCCAGCTCGCCGAAGAGCGGCGCCGACGGGTCGGCGCCCGCCGGGCACAGCTGCGTGCGCAGTTCTTCGGCGATGGCGGACGGGGTGGGGTGCCGGAAGATGAATGTGGCGGGCAGGCGCAGGCCGGTGGACGCGGAGAGCCGGTTGCGCAGTTCGACCGCGGTGAGCGAGTCGAAGCCGAGGTCCTGGAAGGCCGCGTCGGCGCGCACGGCGTCGGTCCCGGTGTGCCCGAGAACCGCTGCCGCGTGCGTGCGCACCAGGTCGAGCAGGGTGCGGTGCTGTTCGTCCACGGTCAGCGCGGACAGTTTTCCGGCCCAGTCGATGTTCTGCCGGGCCACGCCGCCCGCCGTCGGCCGTGCGGAGCCCTGGCCTCCCGCGAAGGCCCGCAGGAGGGACGGCAGGGCCACTGCGGGTTTGCCCGCCAGGATGCGCGGGTTCAGGTCCGTGGCGACGAGGTGGGGGTGGCCATGGCGGTGCGCGGCGTCGAACAGGGCCAAGCCGTGCGCGTTGGTCATCGCCTTGACGCCGATGCGGCTCATCCGGGCCACGTCGGTCTGACTCAGACCGCCGGACATGCCGCCGGTCGCGCCGCCCGCCTGGTCCCCCTTCGACGGGCCCTTCAGATCGCCCTTCAGGTCGCCCTTCGGATCGCCACTCGTGTCGCCCGAGGCCTGCCACAGGCCCCAGCCGACCGACAGCCCTGCCTCGCCACGGGCGCGGCGGTGCTGCATCAGGGCGTCGCAATAGGCGTTGGCGGACGCGTAGTTGGCCTGGCCGGGGCTGCCGAGGGTGGCGGCGGCCGAGGAGAACACGGCGAACAGGCCCAACCGCATCCCACTCGTCGCCTCGTGCAAGTGCTGCGCGGCAGCGGCCTTCGCCGCCCACACACGTGCCAGACCCTCCGGAGTCTGCGCGGTCACCACCGCGTCCTCCAGGACACCCGCCGCATGCACGATGCCGGTCAGCGGATGCGCGGGATCCGTCTTGCCGACCAGCTCCGCCACCGAGTCCGCGTCACCGACATCAGCCGCAGCGAGCGTCACCTCCGCACCCAACCCGCTCAGCCTGTCGGCGAGTTCACTGCCGCCCGGAGCTTCCGGTCCACTACGGCTGGCCAGCAGCAGATGCCGTACGCCCCACTCCCGCACCAAGTGCTCCGCCACGACCTGCCCGAGCACGCCGGTCCCACCGGTGACCAGCACCGTGCCCTCGGGGTCCAGCGGGGCCGGGACGTCCAGCACCAGCTTGCCGGTGTGTTTCGCCTGACTCATGAACCGGAACGCTTCCCGCGCCTTGTCCAGCGGCCAGGAACGTACCGGAAGAGGCGCCAGGGCACGGGAGGCGAACAGCTCGCCCAGCTCCCGCATCATGACCTCGATGCGGTCCGGTCCCGCGTCGCCGACCAGGTCGTAGACGGTGTACGTGACGCCCGGGTACTCGGCGGCCACCTCGTCGGAGGCACGCAGATCGGTCTTGCCCATCTCCAGGAACCGGCCGCCCTCGCCGAGCAGCCGCAGGGAGGCATCGATGAACTCACCGGTGAGGCTGTTCAGGACGACGTCCACACCACGGCCACCCGTGACCTCACGGATCGTGTCCTCGAAGGCGATGTCCCGGGACGAGGCACGGTGGGCCGCGTCGACGCCCATCCCCTCCAGGACGGCATGCTTGGCGGGACTCGCGGTGGCGAACACTTCCGCGCCCAGGTGCCGGGCGACCTGTATCGCGGCCATCCCCACACCACCCGTACCGGCATGGATCAGTACCCGCTCACCCGCTTTCAGACCCGCCAGCTCCACCAACCCGTACCAAGCCGTCAGATAGGCGACGGGCATGCCGGCAGCCTCACGCATGTCCCATCCCTGCGGGACGGGCGCGATCATCCGCGTGTCCGCGACGGCCGTCGGCCCGAAGGAGCCGTGGAGCACGCCCATGACCCGATCACCGACCGACAGGTGCGTCACGTCGGGGCCGACCTCCGTCACGACACCGGCACCCTCACCGCCGAGACCGACCTGACCCGGCACCATGCCGAGGCTGACCAGGACATCGCGGAAGTTGATGCCGGCCGCATGGACGCCCAGGCGTACCTGGCCGGTGCCCAGCGGCTCCAGAACCTCCGGGCAGGCAACGGGCGCCACGCTCTCCAGGGTCCCGGCGGCACCCTTGTCGAGCCGCCATGCGCGGTCGGTGGGCGCGGAGAGCAGCGCGCCGCCGGTCGCGCGGGCAAGTCGGGGCACCTGCAGCTTGTCTGCGCGCAGGGCGAGTTGGTGTTCGTCGAGGTCTTCGACGGCCCGACGCACGAGGGACTGATCCAGACCCTCGACAACAACGCCACAACCAGCGTCGGCATCCGTCCCGAGGTCGAGGAGGACGAAGCGGCCCGGGTTCTCGGACTGGGCACTGCGGACCAAGCCCCACACCGCCGCGACACCGGGATCCACATCACTGTCGGACTCGACCCCGACGGCCACGGCCCCCCGTGTCACCAACACCAGACGGGACTCGGCCAACTCCTCCACAGCCAGAAACTCCTGCACCAGCCCCAACACACGCTCCGCAACCGCCAGACCACCCCCACCCCCCACACCAGCACCAGCACCAGCACCAGCACCGACAGGAGCCAGCACCGCCCACGGCACCTCACCACCGGCCGACACCACATCAACCAGACCGACACCATCCGCCAACACGACCCAGCCGTCACCGCCCCCGCCCTCGGCCTCGGTCCCGGCCCCGGAATCCGCTTCGGTCGACGTCATCTGAAGTGGCGTCCAGTCCACCGTGAACAGGCCGTCCCGCGCCTGCGCGGACTGCAACTGCCCGATGTCGGCGGGTCGCAGGGACACCGAGCCCACGCTCAGAACGTTCGCCCCGGCACCGTCGGTGACCAGCACCCGCACTTCACGCTCGGTCTCGTCGTACTCGCCGGGCGACAGACGCACGCGTACGGTGCCGGCGCCCGCGGCCCACAAGGAGACCTCGTTCCAGGTGAACGGCAGCCAGATCTTGCCGTCGGCCTGCGGCTCCCCGGGCCAGTCGAGCAGCAGGGCCGGGTGGAGGGCGGCGTCGAGCAGGGCGGGGTGGATGCCGTAGCCGTCGGGAGTGCCCGCGGCCTCGGGCAGGTCAACCTCCGCCAGGAGATCCTGCCCGTCCCGCCACACCGCCCGCAGCCCCTGGAACGCCGGACCGTACGCATAGCCGGCCTCGGCCACCCGCTCATAGAAGCCGGCCAGGTCCACCGGCTCGGCTCCTGTCGCGGGCCAACCGCCCGTCAGGCCTCCACCCAGGTCAGCGGCTGTCGAGTCCGCTTCGGGAGCGAGAGTGCCGGTGGCGTGGCAGACCCAGGAGTCATCACCCTCAACGGCATCCACATCCGGACGGGTGTAGATCTGCACACCACGACGCCCGTCCTCACCCGCCTCACCCACCACCACCTGCACCCGCAGACCCGACACCCCAGGCACCACCACAGGCGCCCGCAACATCAACTCCTCCACCGACCCGCAACCAACCTCATCACCGGCCCGCAACGCCCACTCCACCAACACCGCACCCGGCACCAACACCGACCCGGCCACCACATGATCAACCAACCAGCCCACACCCGACCGCGACAGACGCCCCGTCAGCAGACACCCACCCCGATCCGCGAACTCCACCGCCGCACCCAACAACGCATGCCCCGCAGCCACCAAACCCAGCCCCGACGCATCCACCACACCACCAGCACGACCCGACAACCAAAAACGCTCCCGCTGGAACGCATACGTCGGCAGATCCACCACACCCGACCCAGAACCAGCCGAGAACAACACCGACCAGTCCACGACGGTCCCGGCGACGTGAAGGCGGGCCATCGCGTCCACGAACGCCTGCTCCTCGGGCCGTTCACCGGCCAGCGAGGACACCAGCACGGGCTCCGGACCCTGGGGGTCGCCGACGTCGTCGAGGGTGTGCTGGGCCGCGGTGATGAGTACAGGGCTCGGGCCGAGCTCCACGAATACCCCAGCACTGTGGGCCAGTTGGGCGATGGCGGGCTGGAAGAGAACGGTCTGACGCACATGCCGCGCCCAGTACTCCGGGGTCGTAATCTCCTCCCCCGCCTCCCCACCCGAAACATTGCTCATCAACGGAATCAAAGGCCGCCTGAACTCCACCCCACGCAAAGCCCCGACGAACTCATCAAGCATCGGCTCCATCAACACCGAATGAAAAGCATGACTCACAGACAGCGGCTTCGTCTTACGACCCCGCTCCTTCCACAGCGCAACAATGCCCTCCACCTCATCTGAAGGCCCCGATATCACCGTGGAATCAGGAGTATTGACAGCAGCAACACTCACCCCCGTCCCCTCCAGACAAGCGGCAAGCTCCCCCACCGTCGCCTGCACCGCACACATCGCCCCACCCTCAGGCAACCCACCCATCAACCGAGCCCGCGCACCCACCACCCGACACGCATCCCCCAACGACAAGACCCCAGCCACATGAGCAGCCGCAATCTCCCCCACCGAATGCCCCACCACCACATCCGGCCGAACACCCACCGACTCCCACAACCGCGCAAGACCCACCTGCAACGCAAACAACCCCGCCTGCGCCCACACCGTCCGATCCAACCGCCCCCGCGGACCCCCGAACACCACCTCCCGAACCGACCCACCCACCCCCGCCGAACCCGCCACCTCAGCGAACTCCGCATCCAACAGACCGCACACCTCATCAAACGCAGCAGCAAACACCGGGAACCGCCCATACAAGCCAGCCCCCATCCCCACCAACTGACTCCCCTGACCACTGAACAGCCAGACCACATCACCGCTTGAAGTCGCCGCACCCTCACGTGACTCCGTCAGCGCCGGATGGGCTTCCCCTGCGGCCAGTGCGGCGATACCCGCCAGCAGTTCGGACCGGTCCCGCCCCGAGACGACCGCGCGTCGCTCGAACAGCGATCGCGAGCGCAGCAGGGACCAGCCGACGTCCTCGTTCCGCACGGCCGGGTCGGCCACCACCGCTTCACCCAGGCGGCGCGCCTGCTCGCGCAGGGCCTCTGCAGTGCGGGCGGAGAGCACCCAGGGCACCCGGGACGCCCGCTCGCCGGAGCTGTCGCCCGGCGTACCGGCGGCCACAGGCATCCGTACCCGGTCGTTCGCGGGCTCGGGGGCGTGCTCAACGATCAGGTGCGCGTTCGTGCCCGAAGCGCCGAACGACGAGATGCCCGCCCGGCGAGGCCCTGCCCCCTCCGGCCACGGCACCGACTCCACCGCCAGCCGCACCGCGCCCGCATCCCAGTCCACGTGCGGAGTCGGCTCATCCACATGAAGACTCGCAGGTACGACACCGTGCCGCATCGCCATCACCATCTTGATGACACCCGCGACACCCGCAGCAGCCTGCGTATGACCGATATTCGACTTCACCGAACCCAGCCACAACGGACGGCCCGGTGAACGGTCTTGCCCATACGTGGCCAGCAGCGCCTGCGCCTCGATCGGATCACCCAGCGTCGTCCCCGTACCGTGCCCCTCCACCACATCCACATCACCGGCCGACAACCCGCCACCGGCCAACGCCTGGCGGATCACCCGCTCCTGCGACGGACCGTTCGGCGCCGTCAGACCATTGCTCGCACCGTCCTGGTTCACCGCCGAGCCCCGCACGACGCCCAAAACATGGTGGCCGTTGCGGCGCGCGTCCGAGAGGCGTTCCAGGAGCAGGACGCCGACGCCCTCGCCCCAGCCCGTGCCGTCGGCCGCGGCGGCGAACGGCTTGCACCGGCCGTCCGGGGCCAGGCCGCGCTGGCGCGAGAAGCCGGTGAAGACCTCGGGCGTGGCCATGACGGTGACACCGCCCGCGAGGGCCAGGTCGCACTCGCCCTGGCGCAGCGCCTGCGCAGCCAAGTGGATGGACACCAGCGAAGAGGAACAGGCCGTGTCGACCGTGACCGCGGGACCTTCCAGGCCCAGGGTGTAGGAGACCCGGCCGGAGACGACGCTGCCGGAACCGGCCAGCATGGAGTAGCCCTCCAACTGGGCATCCTGGGCCAGGCCGGCCGCGTAGTCGTGGTACATGACGCCGACGTAGGTGCCGGTGAGGGTGCCCTTGAGCGTCGTCGGATCGATGCCCGCCCGCTCGAACACCTCCCACGACGCCTCCAGCAACAACCGCTGCTGCGGATCCATCGCCAACGCCTCACGCGGATTGATCCCGAAGAACGCCGCGTCGAAATCACCCGCGTCCGGCAGGAAGGCCCCTTCGTCGGCGTAGGTGGTGCCGGGGTTGTCCGGGTCGGGGTGGAAGAGGCGCTCCAGGTCCCAGCCTCGGTCGGTGGGGAACGCACCCATCGCGTCCACGCCCGAGTCGACCAGGTTCCACAGTCCTTCCGGGGAGGTCACTCCGCCGGGGTACTTGCAGGCCATGGAGACGATGGCGACCGGGTCGTCCGTCGTGGCCGTCGGGCGTCCGACGGGAGCGACGGGTGTCGCGGCCGTGCCGCCCAGGCGGGTGGAGAGGTAGGCCGCGAGGGCTTGGGGGGTGGGGTGGTCGAAGGCCATCGTGGCGGGCAGGCGGAGGCCGCTGGCGGTCGAGAGGCGGTTGCGGAGCTGTACGGCCGTGAGGGAATCGAAGCCCAGCTCCTTGAAGTTGGCCTCGGTGCGCACGTCGGCCGCCGACCGGTGGCCGAGCACCGCCGCCACGCACTCGCGCACGACGTCGGCGACGACGGCCCGGCGTCCTGCCTCGTCCAGGCCCGCGAGGCGCCGCTCCAGCGCACCCTTGTCCACGGCGGAGTCGGCGGCCGCCCTGCGGCGGGTCCGGCCCGTCAGGTTCCGCAGGATCGCGGGGACGTCGTCCCCGCCCGCGCCGTGCACGTCGATGCCGGCCGCGACCACCAGCGGGGTGTGCGTGGCGAGGTCCCGCGCCGCGTCGAGGAGTGCGAGGCCCTGCTCGTCGAGGAGCGGCTTCACACCGCCGGCGCGCAGCCGCGCCAGGTCGGCGTCGTCCAAGTGCCGGGTCATGGCGCTGCCGCGCGCCCACAGGCCCCAGGCGATGGACAGGCCGGGCAGTCCGACGGTACGGCGGCGGGCGACCAGCGCGTCCACGAAGGCGTTGGCGGCCGCGTATCCGGCCTGGCCCGCGTTGCCGAGGACTCCTGCGGCGGAGGAGAACATGACGAACAGGCCGAGCGGCAGGTCCGAGGTGGCTGCGTCCAGGTTGGCGGCGACGGAGGCCTTGGCCGCCCACACCCTGGCCAGTTGGTCGGCCGTCTGCGCGGTGACCACGGCGTCGTCCAGGACACCGGCCGCGTGGATCACACCGGTCAACGGGTGCGCCGGGTCGACCGAGGCCACCAGATCGGTGGTGGCCGGCGCGTCCGTCAGGTCGGCGGCGTCGATCCGTACCGAGGCGCCGAGCCCGGTCAGCCGTTCGGCGAGGTCACGGGCGTCCGGTGCGGCGGGGCCCTGCCTGCTGACCAGCAGGAGGTGTCGTACGCCCCACTCGCGCACCAGGTGTTCTGCGACGAGGCCGCCCATCATGCCGGTGCCGCCCGCGACGAGGACGGTCCCGTCGGGGTCGAGCGCCGTACCGGCGACAGCCGTCTCGGAGTCGGAGGCCAGGACGCGTGGGGCGGTGGCGCGTGCGAGGCGCGGCACCAACGGCTCGCCACCGCGTACCGCGACCTGCGGCTCACCGCTCGCGAGGGCCCGCACGACGTCCGCCCACCCCGTGGTCCGGTCGGCGTCCAACAGGACGAAGCGGTCCGGGTGTTCGGCCTGCGCGGCGCGTACGAGTCCCCACAGGGCGGCGCCCGCGAGGTCGGGGGGCACGGGAGTCGGGTCGTCGTGCGCCGGGACCCCGTCACGCGTCGGTACCGCCACCGCGTGCCGGGTGACCAGTACGAGCCGCGACTCAGCGAGGCGCGGCTCGGTGAGCCAGTCCCGCAGCAGCCGCAAGCCGCGCTCGGCCGCTGTCCGCCCGAGTGCGTCCACCGTTCCGTGAGCCGTGTCCGAATGGACCGAAGTCACCGAAGTGACCGAAGTGCCTTCAGTGGCCGCAACGTCCACAAGGACGGTCGCAGGGGCCTGTGCGCCCTCGTCCAGCGCGGCCGACAACGCCGCGAGATCCGGATGCCGGGGCATGCCGGACCCGGCCCAGTCAGGCAGCACGTCCTGTGCGTCCGGAGCGAGCAGCACCCAGCCGTCGTCGCCGTCCTCGACGGCCACCGGCGGCAGAGAGGTCCAGTCGACGGTGAACAAACCGTTGGTGGTGCCGCCCGCCCTGGCAGCCGAGCGCAGCAGTTCGGGGTCGGCGGGCCGCAGCGCCAGCGAGTCCACGCTCAGCACCGGCGCTCCGGCGGCGTCGGCGACCGTCACGCGCAGCCCTGCGCCCTCTTCCGCCCCCTCCTCGCCGTACGGGGTCAGGCGCACCCGCACGGTGGCGGCGCCGGTGGCCCACAGGGACACCCCGTTCCAGGCGAAGGGCAGGCGGAGACCGGCCTCGTCGCCGGACGCGTTCCGGTCGAGCAGGAGCGCCGGGTGGAGTGCGGAGTCGAGCAGTACGGGGTGGATGCCGAAACCGTCCCCGGCGCCCGCCTCGTCGGGCAGCTCCACCTCGGCCAGCAGGTCCCGGCCGGTCCGCCACACCGCGCGCAGGCCCCGGAACGAAGGGCCGTACTCGTACCCCGCCGACGCCGCCCGCTCGTAGAGATCCCCGATCTCCACCGGCTCGGCGCCCGCCGGGGGCCACTGTCCGCCCATCCCGTCCGGCGCGTCGGCGGGCTCGGGGCTCAGCACGCCGGTCGCATGACACGTCCAGCCCTCCCCGAGGTCCGCGTGCGTGTCCTCGTCCAAGCCGCCGCGGTCGGCTCCGTCGCCATCGTCGACACGGTCGACGCCGTCGATACGGGAGAAGACGCGCACCGCACGCCGACCGCCCCGCTCGTCGGCCGTGCCCACGACCACCTGGACCTGAAGACCTCCGGACTCGGGCAGCACCAGGGGCGCCTGGAGGGTCAGCTCCTCGAGTGCCGCGCACCCCGCCTCGTCGGCCGCCCGCAGCGCCCACTCGACCAGAGCGGCTCCCGGCACGAGCGTCGTGCCCGCCACCGCGTGGTCGGCGAGCCAGCCGGCACCACCCGACGCGAGCCGTCCGGTGAGCACGAGGGAGCCGTCGGCAAGGCCGAGCGCGGCGGGCAGCAGCGTGTGCTCCAGCCGCCGGAGCCCGGCGGACCGTACGTCGCCGACTCCGTCGACCGGCAGCCAGTAGCTCCGGCGCTGGAAGGCGTAGGTGGGCAGGTCGACGGTACGAGGGGTGGGGTCGGCCGGGAACCAGCGGCGCCAGTCGATGGTGGCGCCCGCGGTGAAGGCGTGGGCGGCGGCGCGGGTGAGTTGGGTGGCGTCACCGTGGTCGCGGCGGAGAGTGGGGACCACCGAGGCGGAGACGTCCGCCCGCTCGATGGTCTCCTCCATGCCAAGACCGAGCACCGGGTGGGGGCTGGCCTCGATGAACAGGCGGTAGCCGTCATTGAGGAGGGCGTTGATGGTGTCGGCGAAGCGGACGGGCTGGCGCAGGTTGGTGACCCAGTAGTCCGTGTCCAGGGCGGTGGTCGTGGCCAGCCGCTGGGCGGTGACCGTGGAATAGAACGCCACGTCGGTGGCGACCGGCCGAATGTCCGCCAGGCGGTCGGTCAACAGCTCGTGGAGGCCGTCGATCTGAGGTCCGTGGGAGGCGTACCCCACATCGATGACCCGAGCCCTGAGCCCGCGCGCCTCGGCGTCGGCGACGACGGCGGCGACATGCTCGGGCGGGCCCGAAATAACCGTAGAGGCCGGCCCGTTGACGGCGGCCACGCACACGCCCGGCCGCTCACCGATCAGCTCGACGGCCTCTTCGGCATTCGTGCTGAGGGACGCCATGTCGCCGTGCCCCATCAACTGCCGCAGCGCGTCACTGCGTACCGCCACGATCCGCGCCGCATCCTCCAGCGACAGAGCCCCCGCCACACACGCGGCAGCCATCTCACCCTGCGAATGCCCCACCACAGCAGCAGGCGTGATCCCATAGTCCGCCCACACAGCCGCCAGCGACACCATCACCGCCCACAACACCGGCTGCACGACCTCGACCCGGGACAGCTCGGAGCCGTCCCCACGCAACACCGCTGTGAGTGACCAGTCCACATGAGCGGACAACGCCTGCTCACACTCGGCAATCCGCCCCGCGAACACCGACGACTCGTCCAACAACCGGGCACCCATGCCCACCCACTGCGAACCCTGACCCGGAAACACCAACACCGGCCCCGGACCCACATCACCGACAACCCCCGACACCACGTCAGCGGACGCCTCGCCCGACGCCAACGCCTCGAGCCCCGCCGTCAGCACGTCCCGATCGCCACCGACGACCACCGCCCGGTGTTCGAGGGCCGACCGCGCCGTGGCCAGCGACCACCCGATGTCGGCCGTCGACGGAGCGGGCTCCGCGGACGCGAACTCGCCCAGCCGTCGGGCCTGTTCGCGCAGCGCGTCCGCGCTCCTGCCGGAGACCAACCACGGCAGCACCGCGCCCGTCTCCGAGGCCGGCGACGCGGGAGCGGTGGTCGCCTCGGGGGCTTGCTCCTCGGGCGCCTCCTCAAGGATGACGTGCGCGTTCGTGCCCGAGATACCGAAGGAGGAGACGCCCGCCCGGCGCGGACGTTCGCTTCGCCGCCACGGGACAGGTTCGGTCAGGAGACGTACTCCGCCGCCGTCCCACTGGACGTGCGGGGTCGGTTCGTCGACGTTGAGGGTCGCGGGCAGCAGGTCGTTCTGCAGGGCCATGACCATCTTGATGACGCCGGCCACGCCCGCGGCGGCCTGCGTGTGACCGATGTTCGACTTGACCGAGCCGAGCCACAACGGCCGGTCGCCCTCGCGCTCCTTGCCGTACGTGGCGATGAGCGCCTCGGCCTCGATGGGGTCGCCGAGCCGGGTGCCGGTGCCGTGCGCCTCCACCGCGTCGATCTCCGACGTGGAGAGATGAGCGCTGGAGAGGGCCTGGCGGATGACGCGGCGCTGCGAGGGGCCGTTGGGCGCGGTGAAGCCGTTGCTCGCGCCGTCCTGGTTGATGGCCGAGCCGCGCAGTACGGCGAGGACCGGGTGGCCGTTGCGGCGGGCGTCGGAGAGGCGTTCCAGGAGGATCAGGCCCGCTCCCTCGCCCCAGCCCGTGCCGTCGGCCGCGGCGGCGAAGGGCTTGCAGCGGCCGTTGGGCGCGAGACCGCGCTGGCGGGAGAAGCCGGTGAACACCTCGGGGGTGGACATGACGGTGACGCCGCCCGCCAGGGCGAGGTCGCACTCGCCCTGGCGCAGGGCGTTGGACGCCAGGTGCATCGCCACGAGCGAGGAGGAGCAGGCTGTCTCGACGGTGACCGCGGGGCCTTCCATGCCGAGCGTGAAGGAGAGGCGGCCCGACAGGACGCTGGGTGCGGTGCCCGCGTAGCCCTCGGTCGCCTTTCCGCCGGGGTCTCCCTGGGTCTGGTTGCCGGTGGTCGCGGCGCCTACGTAGACGCCGGTGGCGCTGCCCTTGAGCGTGGTGGGGTCGATGCCCGCCCGCTCGATGGCCTCCCAGGACGTTTCGAGGAGCAGCCGCAGCTGGGGGCTGCTGGCCAGCGCCTCCCGGGGGCTGAAGCCGAAGAAGTCGGAGTCGAACCGGTCGGCAGCTCCGAGGAATCCGCCCTCGCGGACGTAGCAGGTGCCCGGGTGGTCGGGATCCGGGTGGTAGATGCCCTCGAGGTCCCAGCCGCGGTCGGTGGGGAAGGGTGCGATGGCGTCGTCGCTCGCGGCGACCAGGTCCCACAGCCCCTCGGGCGTCTCGACGCCCCCGGGGAAGCGGCAGGCCATGCCGACGACCGCCACCGGCTCCTGGCGGCGGTCCTCCACCTCGCGCAGGCGCTGCCGGGTGTCATGCAGCTCGGCGGCGACCCGCTTGAGGTAGTCGACCAGTTGCTCTTCACTCGCCATGAGAGTTCACCCAGCCTTCAGCGTGGTTGTCGCGCCGTGCACGGTCGTTTCACACACCCAGTTCTTTGTCGATGAAGTCGAGGACCTGGTCGGTCGAGGCCACCTGGAGCTGCTCCTTGGTGCTGGCGGAGCCGGGCGCCGCGCCGGCCGCCTTCCACTTCGAGAGGAGTGCTTCCAGGCGGGCCGTGACCGCGTCGGCGTCGAGGTGTTCGACGAGGCTGGAGGACAGGGCGTTCTCGAGCTTTGCCAGGTCGCGCAGAACCGGGTCGGTGGCCTCCTGGCCCACGGGGGTGCCGCCGTCAGGGGCGAGTTGCGCACCCAGGTGCGTAGCGAGGATGTCGGCGTCCGGGTGGTCGAAGACCAGGCCGGAGGGCAGGCGGAGGCCGGTGGCGGCGGACAGCCTGTTGCGCAGCTCGACCGCGGTGAGGGAGTCGAACCCCAGCTCCTTGAAGGTGCTGCTGGTCCCGAGCCCGTCGACGCGGAGGCCGAGGACGGTGGCGGCCTGCTCCCTGATGAGCCGCACCAGCGTGTGGTGCCGGTCGGCGGCGGGCAGGGCGGCAAGCCGTCCCGCCAGGTCGGCGGGCTGCCCACCGGCCGTCGCGGTCGGCCGGCTCGCCGCGCCCGCGGGGCGTGCGGCCAGGCCGCGCAGGAGCGCGGGCCGGGTGTCCACGGGGTGGGTGGCGAGGGTGCGCAGGTCGAGGTTGAAGCCCACCAGGTGGGGGCGTCCGTGGCGGTGCGCTGCGTCGAACAGGGCCAGGCCGTGCGCGTTGGTCATCGCCTTGACGCCGATGCGGCTCATCCGGGCCACGTCGGTCTGACTCAGACCGCCGGACATGCCGCCGGTCGCGCCGCCGGCCATGTCGCCGTCCAGGGTGCTCTTCCTGTGGGCCTTCGACTCCGCCTTCGAGTCGTCCGGGCTCTGCCACATGCCCCAGCCGACGGACATTCCCGCCTGGCCCTTTGCGCGGCGGTGCTGCATCAGGGCGTCGCAATAGGCATTGGCGGACGCGTAGTTGGCCTGCCCGGGACTGCCGAGGGTGGCGGCGGCCGAGGAGAACACGGCGAACAGGCCCAACCGCATCCCGCTCGTCGCCTCGTGCAAGTGCTGTACGGCGGCGGCCTTCGCCGCCCACACACGTGCCAGACCCTCCGGAGTCTGCGCGGTCACCACCGCGTCCTCCAGGACACCCGCCGCATGCACGATGCCGGTCAGCGGATGCGCGGGATCCGTCTTGCCGACCAGCTCCGCCACCGAGTCCGCGTCACCGACATCAGCCGCAGCGAGCGTCACCTCCGCACCCAACCCGCGCAGCCTGTCGGCGAGTTCACTGCCGCCCGGAGCTTCCGGTCCACTACGGCTGGCCAGCAGCAGGTGCCGTACGCCCCACTCCCGCACCAAGTGCTCCGCCACGACCTGCCCGAGCACGCCGGTCCCACCGGTGACCAGCACCGTGCCCTCGGGGTCGAGGGCAGGCGGGATCTCCAGCACCAGCTTGCCGGTGTGTTTCGCCTGACTCATGAACCGGAACGCCTCCCGCGCCTTGTCCAGCGGCCAGGAACGTACCGGCAGCGGCTTAAGCCGATCTGAGGCGAACAACTCGCCGAGCTTGTCCAGCATCCGGCCGATGCGGTCCGGTCCCGCGTCGCCGACCAGGTCGTAGACGGTGTACGTGACGCCCGGGTACTCGGCGCCCACCTCGTCGGAGACACGCAGATCGGTCTTGCCCATCTCCAGGAACCGGCCGCCATCGCCGAGCAACCGCAAGGAAGCATCGATGAACTCACCGGCCAGGCTGTTCAGGACGACATCCATGCCGTCTCCGTCCGCCGCCTCCCGGAACACGCCCTCGAAGGCGGTGTCCCGGGACGAGGCACGGTGGGCCGCGTCGACACCCATCCCCTCCAGGACGGCATGCTTGGCGGGACTCGCGGTGGCAAACACTTCCGCGCCCAGGTGCCGGGCGATCTGTATCGCGGCCATCCCCACACCACCCGTACCGGCATGGATCAGTACCCGCTCACCCGCTTTCAGACCCGCCAGCTCCACCAACCCGTACCAAGCCGTGAGGTACGCCGCCGGGATACCGGCCGCCGTGGGCAAGTCCCAGCCCTGCGGGACCGGCGCGAGCATCCGCGCATCGGCGATCACCACAGGGCCGAACGCGCCCTCGAACACGCCCATGACGTGATCGCCGACCGAAAGGTGGGCCACGTCGGGGCCGACCTCCGTCACGACACCGGCACCCTCACCGCCCATGGCTCCGTACGCGGGGACCATGCCGAGCGCCACGAGGACATCGCGGAAGTTGATGCCGGCGGCAGCCACCGACACCCGTACCTGCCCGGGCTCCAGCGGCTCCAGAACCTCCGGGCACGCCACGGCTGCCAGGTCGTCCAACGAGCCGTCGTTCACCATCCGCAGACGCCAGGCCGGCTCACCGGGAGGCGGAACCGGCTCGGACGGGCGTCGTGCCTGGGCCAGGCGGGGGGCGTACAGCTTCCCTTCGCGCAGGGCGAGTTGGGGTTCGTCGAGGTCTTCGACGGCCCGACGCACGAGGGACTGATCCAGACCCTCGACAACAACGCCACAACCAACGTCGGCATCCGTCCCGAGGTCGAGGAGAACGAAACGGCCCGGGTTCTCGGACTGGGCACTGCGGACCAAGCCCCACACCGCCGCGACACAGGGATCCACATCACTGTCGGACTCGACCCCGACGGCCACGGCCCCCCGTGTCACCAACACCAGACGGGACTCCGCCAACTCCTCCACAGCCAGAAACTCCTGCACCAGCCCCAACACACGCTCCACGACCGCCAGACCACCCCCACCCCCCACACCAGCACCAGCACCAGCACCAGCACCAGCACCAGCACCAGCACCAGCACCAGCACCGACAGGAGCCAGCACCGCCCACGGCACCTCACCACCGGCCGACACCACATCAACCAGACCGACACCATCCGCCAACACGACCCAGCCGTCACTGTCCGGCACGCCTGCCACCTGCGGAGCCGGAATCGGGGACCACTCCACAGTGAACAACCCCCGTACGTCGCTCTGTTGAGCGGCAGCGAGCTGACCGGGCTTCACGGGGCGCGTCTGCAGGGCGTCGACACTCAGGACAGGTCCACCGGTCGCGTCGGCGACGGTGACACTCAGCCCCTGTGCGGCACTGTCCCCGACTGGACGGAGGCGTACGCGTATCGACGTGGCCCCTACCGCCCGCAGGGACACTCCGGTCCATCCGAACGGCACGTAGACGTGATCGTCCCCGGTCCCGCCCCGGAGCCGGTCGGCGAGGAGAGGATGGAGGGCGGCGTCCAGGAGAGCGGGATGGATGCCGTAGCCGTCGGGAGTGCCCGCGGCCTCGGGCAGGTCGACCTCCGCCAGGAGATCCTGCCCGTCCCGCCACACCGCCCGCAGCCCCTGGAACGCCGGACCATACCCGTACCCGGCCTCCGCGGCCCGCGCGTAGAAGCCATCGACTTCCACGGGTTCGGCGCCGACCGGGGGCCACGCTCCACTCAACTCGGAGGCCGTCGACTCCGCTTCGGGAGCGAGAGTGCCAGTGGCGTGGCAGACCCAGGAGTCATCACCCTCAACGGCATCCACATCCGGACGGGTGTAGATCTGCACACCACGACGCCCGTCCTCACCCGCCTCATCCACCACCACCTGCACCCGCAGACCCGACACCCCAGGCACCACCACAGGCACCTGCAACATCAACTCCTCCACCGACCCGCAACCAACCTCATCACCGGCCCGCAACGCCCACTCCACCAACACCGCACCCGGCACCAACACCGACCCGGCCACCACATGATCAACCAACCAGCCCACACCCGACCGCGACAGACGCCCCGTCAGCAGACACCCACCCCGATCCGCGAACTCCACCGCCGCACCCAACAACGCATGCCCCGCAGCCACCAGACCCAGCCCCGACGCATCCACCACACCACCAGCACGACCCGACAACCAAAAACGCTCCCGCTGGAACGCATACGTCGGCAGATCCACCACACCCGACACAGAACCAGCCGAGAACAACACCGACCAGTCGACACCAACCCCGGCCGTATGCAGTCGGGCCACAGCCTGCAGGAACGCCTCTTCCTCGGGACGCCCACCGGCAAGGGAGGCGACCAGGACCGAATCCACTCCGTCCATGGCGTCGAGGGTGTGCTGGGCGGCGGTGGTCAGCACCGGGGCAGGACCCAACTCGATGAACACACCCGCCCGAGGGGCCAGTTGGGCGATGGCGGGCTGGAAGAGCACCGTCTGACGCACATGCCGCGCCCAGTACTCCGGGGTCGTAATCTCCTCCCCCGCCTCCCCACCCGAAACATTGCTCATCAACGGAATCAAAGGCCGCCTGAACTCCACCTCACGCAAAGCCCCGACGAACTCATCAAGCATCGGCTCCATCAACACCGAATGAAAAGCATGACTGACAGACAGCGGCTTCGTCTTACGCCCCTTCTCCTTCCACACCTCCGCGACTCGCTCCACCTCCTCCGAGGGCCCCGATATCACCGTGGAATCAGGAGTATTGACAGCAGCAACACTCACCCCCGTCCCCTCCAGACAAGCAGCAAGCTCCCCCACCGTGGCCTGCACCGCACACATCGCCCCACCCTCAGGCAACCCACCCATCAACCGAGCCCGCGCACCCACCACCCGACACGCATCCCCCAACGACAAGACCCCAGCCACATGAGCAGCCGCAATCTCCCCCACCGAATGCCCCACCACCACATCCGGCCGAACACCCACCGACTCCCACAACCGCGCAAGACCCACCTGCAACGCAAACAACCCCGCCTGCGCCCACACCGTCCGATCCAACCGCCCCCGCGGACCCCCGAACACCACCTCCCGAACCGACCCACCCAACTCAACATCCAACAGACCACACACCTCATCAAACGCAGCAGCAAACACCGGGAACCGCCCATACAAGCCAGCCCCCATCCCCACCAACTGACTCCCCTGACCACTGAAAAGCCAGACCACATCACCCCCGGCGCGAACCTGCGACACAGCCGGACCGACCAGCGCCGGATGCGTCTCCCCCGCCGCCAACGCCTCCAACCCGGCCAGCACGTCAGACCGCTCCGCGCTCGCCACGACGGCCCGATGCTCGTGCAGTGCACGCGTCTTCAGGAGGGACCAGCCCACCTCGGTCAGCGGCGTACGAGACGCCTCCTCGGCAGCGAAGTCGCTCAGTCGGCGCGCCTGCTCCCGCAGGGCCTCCGCGCTGCGAGCCGACAGCACCCACGGCACCACCACCCCGGCGGACTCCGGCGCATGGGTGGACTCCGCCTCTTCCGCGGGCTCGGGGACGTGCTCAACGATCAGGTGCGCGTTCGTGCCCGAAGCGCCGAACGACGAGATGCCCGCCCGGCGAGGCCCTGCCCCCTCCGGCCACGGCACCGACTCCACCGCCAGCCGCACCGCGCCCGCATCCCAGTCCACGTGCGGAGTCGGCTCATCCACATGAAGACTCGCAGGTACGACACCGTGCCGCATCGCCATCACCATCTTGATGACACCCGCGACACCCGCAGCAGCCTGCGTATGACCAATATTCGACTTCACCGAACCCAGCCACAACGGACGACCCGGTGAACGGTCTTGCCCATACGTGGCCAGCAGCGCCTGCGCCTCGATCGGATCACCCAGCGTCGTCCCCGTACCGTGCCCCTCCACCACATCCACATCACCGGCCGACAACCCGCCACCGGCCAACGCCTGGCGGATCACCCGCTCCTGCGACGGACCGTTCGGCGCCGTCAGACCATTGCTCGCACCGTCCTGGTTCACCGCCGAGCCCCGCACGACGCCCAAAACATGGTGGCCGTTGCGGCGCGCGTCCGAGAGACGTTCCAGGAGCAGGACGCCGACACCCTCGGAGAATCCGACTCCGTCGGCCGCGGCGGCGTATGCCTTGCAGCGGCCGTCGGGCGACAGCCCTCGCTGGCGCGCGAACCCCGCGAACATGTCCGGGTCGGCCATCACCGTGACGCCGCCCGCGAGGGCCAGGTCGCACTCGCCGTGGCGCAGCGCCTGCGCCGCCATGTGGATGGACACCAGCGAAGAGGAGCAGGCCGTGTCGACCGTGACCGCGGGGCCTTCCAGGCCGAGGGTGTAGGCGACTCGGCCGGACACCATGCTGCCGGTGCTCGCCAGGTACGCGTAGCCCTCCAGTTGGGCGTCCGCCTCGGGGAACGACTTGGCGTAGTCGTGGTTCATCAGGCCGACGTAGGTGCCGGTGAGGGTGCCCTTGAGCGTCGTCGGATCGATGCCCGCCCGCTCGAACACCTCCCACGACGCCTCCAGCAACAACCGCTGCTGCGGATCCATCGCCAACGCCTCACGCGGATTGATCCCGAAGAACGCCGCGTCGAAATCACCCGCGTCCGGCAGGAAGCCGCCCTGGTCGGCGTAGGTGGTGCCGATGTGCTCGGGGTCCGGGTGGAAGAGGCGCTCCAGGTCCCAGCCTCGGTCGGTGGGGAACGCACCCATCGCGTCCACGCCGCTGTCGACCAGGTTCCACAGGTCGTCGGCGGAGCTGACACCGCCGGGGAAGCGGCAGGTCATGGCGACGATGGCGACCGGGTCGTCGGTGTCGTCCTGCGCGGGCCGGGGCCGGGGCGCGGCGGGCGCCTGCGCCACCGTACCGGCGAGGCGCTGCACGAGGTGGGCGGCGAGGGCCTGGGGGGTGGGGTGGTCGAAGATGAGGGTGGCGGGGAGCCGTACGTCGCAGGCGGCCGAGAGGCGGTTGCGGAGTTCGACCGCGGTGAGCGAGTCGAAGCCGAGGTCCTTGAAGGCCAGGTCGACGCCCACCCGGGCCGCCGAGCCGTGGCCGAGTACGGCCGCGACGTACTCGCGCACGACATCGGTGACGAGCCGCAGTCGGCCGTCTGCGTCGAGGCCCGCGAGACGTGCCGCGAGCGCTCCGTCGGCGAGCCCCTCGGAGGCCACGCGCCGCCGCCGCGCGGGGGCGGTGAGCGTGCGCAGCAGCGGGGAGAGGCCGTCGGTGACGGCGCGCGGGTCCAGGTCGGCCGCGACGACGTAGGCACGGTCGTGGTCGCGGGCCGCGTCCAGGAGCGCAAGGCCGCCTTCGTCGGTCAGCGCGGCGAAGCCGGTGCGCTTCATGCGGGCCAGGTCCGTCCGGCTCAGCTCGCCGGTCATGCCACTGGTCGCCTGCCACAGTCCCCACGCGATCGACAGGCCGGCGAGTCCTTGGGAGCGGCGGTGCTGGACGAGGGCGTCGCAGTAGGCGTTGGCGGCCGCGTAGTTGGCCTGTCCGGGGCTGCCCAGCGAGGCGGCCGCCGAGGAGAACACCATGAAGAGGGCGAGGGGTGTCTCCCTGGTCGCCTCGTGCAGGTGGCGTGCGGCGGTCGCCTTCGCCGCCCACACCCGCGCGAGGCGTTCCGGGGTCTGCGCGGTGATCACGGCGTCGTCCAGGACACCGGCCGCGTGGATCACACCGGTCAGCGGGTGCGCGGGGTCGACCGACGCGACGAGTCCGGCGACCGCTTCGGCGTCTCCGACGTCGGCGGTCGCGACGGTGACGCTCGCGCCCGACTCGCCGAGGCGAGTGCGGAGTTCGTGGCTCCCGGGCGTCTCGGCGCCCCGCCGGCCTGCGAGCAGGAGGTGGCGTACGCCCCACTCCCGTACCAGGTGTTCGGCCACCAGCCGGCCGAGGATTCCGAGGCCACCGGTGATGAGGACCGTGCCGTTCGGGTCGAGCCCGGCCGGGGCGCCGGCCTGCTCGGCCTCGTGGCCGGGCGGCGTCGGGGAGGCCGCGCGGATGAGTCGGGGCACGCGTATCTCACCGCCGTGGAAGGCGAGTTGGGGCTCGTCCGGGTCCGCCGCCGCAATGGCGTCGGCGAGCGTGTCGTCGGGGCCGAGGTCGATGAGCGTGAAGCGGTCGGGGTTCTCCGACTGGGCGCTGCGGACCAGGCCCCAGACCGCGGCCGCCGTCACGTCCACGTCGCTGTCGCCGTCGGTGGCCACCGCGCCCCGCGTCACGAGCGCGAGGCGGGAGTCGGTCAGGGGTGAGGCGAGCCAGGCCTGGACGAGGCCGAGGACGCGCGTGGTGAGGGCCGGGCCGTCGTCGCCGGGCCCGGACTCGACGAGTGCTGCCACCAGCGTCGGCGCCGGGGTTCCGGCCTCGACCTCCGCCAGCAGGTCCGCGAGGCTCGCGGCGGTGTCCTCGCCGAGGGTCACCCAGCTGTCGTCGCCGGTTCGGGGCGGCGCGGCGGCGGTTTCCGGGGCGGTCCACTCCAGGTCGAAGAGTCCGTGCCGGCCGGGGGTTCCCGCGGCGGCGAGACGCGCGGTGTCGGTGGGGCGTGAACGGAGGTCGCGCACGGTCAGGACGGGGGCGCCCACGGCGTCGGCCACGGTGACGCGCAGTCCTTGGTCGATCCGGTCGCCGAGGAGCGTGAGGCGCACCCGGACCGTGGTGGCCCGCACGGCGTGCAGCGCCACGTCGTTCCAGGCGAACGGCAGCCACACCTGGGCGGCTTCGGTGGGCGGCAGGAGCAGGGCCGCCGGCTGCAGGACCGCGTCGAGGAGGGCCGGGTGGATGCCGAATCCGTCCGGGTCGCCGGCTTCCTCGGGCAGCGCCACTTCCGCCAGGACGTCCTTGCCGTGGCGCCACAGGGCCCGTACGCCGCGGAACGCGGGGCCGTAGCCGTATCCCGTGCGGTCGGCCTGTGCGTAGAGGTCATCGGCGTCCGCCGGTTCGGCGCCGGCCGGAGGCCACGCGCCGTCCAGCGTCCCGGCCGTGTCGTCGTCCGCCCGCTCGGACTGCTCGGGCCCGAGCAGTCCGGTGGCGTGGCAGGTCCACGGCCGTTCCGACGAGAAGGCGTCGTCGGCATCGGAGCGGGAGAACAGCCGCACCTCGCGTCGGCCGTCCGCGTCGGCCGTGTCCACGACGACCTGGATCTGCAGGCCCCCGGTGTCGGGCAGGACGAGCGGTGTCTGCAGGGTGAGTTCTTCGAGGGCGGGGCAGCCCGCCTCGTCGGCGGCCCGCAGGACCCACTCCACCTGTGCGGCACCGGGCACCAGTGCCTGGCCGGCCACGACGTGGTCGTCCAGCCACGTGGCCGACTGCCGGGACACCCGCCCGCTCAGGAGGTGTACGCCGCCGTCGGCGAGGCCCACGGAGGCGCCGAGGAGGGGGTGCCCCGACGCGGCGAGGCCGAGCCCCGCGGGGTCGCCGGCGCGGCCCCTGGTGGGCGCGATCCAGAAGTGGGTGCGCTGGAAGGCGTAGGTGGGGAGGTCGACGGTACGAGGGGTGGGGTCGGCCGGGAACCAGCGGCGCCAGTCGACCTCCGCACCCGCCGCGAACGCCTGGGCCGCGGCACGGGCGAGCTGGGCGGCGTCGCCGTGGTCACGCCGGAGCGTGGGCACGACGGTGGCGGGCACGTCGGCCTGCTCGATGATGCCCTCCATCGCCAAGGTGAGGACGGGGTGGGGGCTGGCCTCGATGAAGAGGCGGTAGCCGTCGTTGAGGAGGGCGTTGATGGTGTCGGCGAAGCGGACGGGCCGGCGGACGTTGTTGACCCAGTACGCGGAGTCCAGGGCGGTGGTGTCGGCGAGGTGTCCGGCGGTGACGGTGGAGTAGAACGCGGTCTGGGTGGTGGTGGGCCGGACACCGGCGAGGCCTTCGGTGAGCTGGTCCATGATCGCGTCGAGCTGGGGTCCGTGGCCTGCGACGTCGGAGCCGACCGCGCGGGCGCGCAGTCCGAGTTCCCTGGCGGCGGCCACCACCGCCTCGATCTCGCCGGGGGATCCTGAGATGACGGTGGAGGAGGGGCCGTTGACGGCGGCGACGACCACGCCCGGGTGTCCGTCGATGAGTTCGCCGGCCCGGTCCTGGTCCACGCCCAGGGAGGCCATGGCGCCCTGCCCGGACAGCCGGCGCAGCAGGATGCTGCGGACGGCGACCAGGCGTGCGGCGTCCTGCAGGGAGATGGCGCCCACGACGCACGCGGCGGCTATCTCGCCCTGGGAGTGTCCGACGACCGCGGCGGGTGTGATCCCCTGATCGGCCCAGACGGCGGCCAGCCCGATCATGACGGCCCACAGCACCGGCTGGATGACATCGATCCGGGACAGCTCGGCGCCGTCCCCCCGCAGCACACCGGTCAGCGTCCAGCCATCGACATACGGCGCCAGAGCCTGCTCGCACTCCGCGATCCGCGCCGCGAACACCGGCGACTCGACCAACAACCGGGCACCCATCCCCACCCACTGACCACCCTGCCCCGGAAAGACCAACACCGGGCCCGGTCCCGTGGAGCCGACCGCTCCGGACACCACGTCCGGCGAGGCCTCGCCCGCGGCCAGGGAGCGCAGCCCGTCGAGGAGCGTCTCGCGGTCCGTGCCGACGACGACGGCCCGGTTCTCGAAGGCCGTACGCGTCGTGGCCAGCGACCACCCCACCTCCGGGGGCGACACGGGCGCTGCGGGCGGCACGGGCGGGCGGTCGGCGCTCACGTGCTCGGCCAGCAGCGCGGCTTGGGCGCGCAACGCCTCCTCGCCCCGTCCCGAGACCACCCACGGCACCACCCGGCCCGCCGCCACCGCACCCGCCACCGGGTGCGCGGGGTGTCCGGACGTCTCGTCGGGGGCTTCCGCGGCGGGGGACTCCTCGGGCGCCTCCTCCAGGATGACGTGCGCGTTCGTGCCCGACATACCGAAGGCGGACACCCCGGCGCGGCGCGGGCGTTCACCGCGGGCCCACGCGACCGGCTCGGTGAGGAGCCTGACGGAGCCGTCGGACCAGTCGACGTGCGGGGTCGGCTCGTCGACGTACAGGGTGGCGGGCAGCAGTTCGCGCCGCAGCGCCATGACCATCTTGATGACGCCCGCGACACCGGCCGCGCCCTGCGGGTGGCCGATGTTCGACTTGACCGAGCCCAGCCACAGCGGCCGGTCCTCGTCGCGCTCGCGGCCGTAGGTGGCGAGCAGCGCACCGGCCTCGATGGGGTCGCCGAGCCGGGTGCCGGTGCCGTGCGCCTCGACGGCGTCGACCTCGGCGGCGCCCAGGCCCGCGTTGGCGAGGGCGGCGCGGATGACGCGCTCTTGCGAGGGGCCGTTGGGGGCGGTGAGGCCGTTGCTCGCGCCGTCCTGGTTGACCGCTGAGCCGCGGATGACGGCGAGGACCTCGTGGCCGTTGCGGCGGGCGTCCGAGAGGCGCTCCAGGAGGATGAGCCCCGCGCCCTCGGAGAAGCCGGTGCCGTCGGCCGAGGCGGCGAACGCCTTGGAGCGTCCGTCGGGGGACAGCGCTCCCTGGCGGGAGAACTCGGTGAACGCACCGGGCGTAGACATGATCGTCACGCCACCGGCCATCGCCATGTCGCACTCGCCCTGACGCAGCGCCTGGGCCGCCAGGTGCATCGCCACCAGCGACGACGAGCACGCCGTGTCGACGCTCACCGACGGGCCCTCCAGGCCGAGGGTGAAGGAGATGCGGCCGGAGAGGACGCTCAGCGCGTTGCCGGTCAGGAGGTGGCCCTCGACGTTCTTGTCGGGCTGTGCGCCACCGAATCCGAGCACGCCCGCGCCGATGTAGACGCCGGTGGGGGTCAGTTTCAGCGTGGCCGGGTCGATGCCGGCCCGCTCCAGGAGCTGCCAGGCCGTCTCCATCAGGACACGCTGCTGCGGGTCCATGGCCAGCGCCTCGCGCGGGCTGATCCCGAAGAACGCGGCGTCGAAGGCGGGCGCGTCGTGCAGGAACCCGCCGCGGCGCACGTAGCTGGTGCCCGGGTGTTCGGGGTCAGGGTGGTAGAGCCCGTCCAGGTCCCAGCCCCGGTCGGCGGGGAATTCCCCGGTGGCGTCGCCGCCCTCGGCCACCAGGTCCCACAGCGCCTCGGGCGTGCGGGTGTCACCGGGGAAGCGGCAGGCCATGGAGACGACGGCGATCGGTTCCTGGGACCGCTCCTCGGCCTCGCGCAGCTGCCTGCGGGCCTGGCCGAGGTCCACTGTGACCCGCTTCAGGTACTGACGAAGCTTCGCTTCCGTACTCGACACTTCGGTACTCGGAACTTCAGCACTCGACATCGAACGTCACTTCTCCATCAGTGAAGGGCACAGGCAGGGCACGGGGGCACAGGGAACGGGAAGGGCAGCGGGTCACAGCTCTCGGTCGATGAACTCGAACATCTCGTCGTCGGAGACGTCGTCGAGCGCGTCCAGCCCCGCCGCGCCGGTCGCGGCACCGCCCCCGGCACCGTTCACCTTCGCCAGCAGGGTGTTGAGGCGCCTGGTGACCCGGCCGCGCGCGTCGTCGTCCAGGGCGAGGGCCTCCAGGGAGGACTCGATCCTGCCGAGTTCGTTGAGCACGGGGTCGGCCGCGTCCTTGAGGAGTGGCGGGGCGCCGTCGGGCGACAGGCGTTCCAGGAGGTGGTCGACGAGCGTGGCGGACTCGGGGTAGTCGAAGACGAGTGCCGCGGGCAGCTTCAGGCCGGTCGCCGCGGCGAGCCGGTTGCGCAGCTCGACGGCGGTCAGGGAGTCGAAGCCCAGCTCCTTGAACGAGGTGTCGGGGCGGATGGCCTCGTGGCCGGTGTGCCCGAGGACGCCGGCGACGTTGCCACGGACCAGGTCGAGCAGGAGTCGGCGCCGTTCGGCCGGCGTCCGTCCGGCGAGCCGTGCGGCGAGGCCGTCCGCCGAGGCCGCGGTGGTCGTGGCGGCGGTCCGGCGGCTGCTCCGCCCGCCCGGAGCCGTGGCGGCCAGGGCGCGCAGGAGCGCGGGCCGGGTCTCGGCGGGCTGTGCGGCGACGACACGCGCGTCGAGGTCCACGGCGACCACGTACGGACGGCCGTGGGCCTGGGCCGCGTCGAGCAGGGCGAGTCCCTTCTCCGTGGTCAGCGGAGTGAACCCGGTGCGCTTCATGCGGGCCAGGTCCGTCTCGCCGAGGTGCCCGGTCATGCCGCTCGCGGTCTGCCACAGGCCCCAGCCGATCGAGAGACCGGCCAGCCCTGCGGAGCGGCGACGCCGGACGAGCGCGTCGCAATAGGCGTTGGCGGCAGCGTAGTTGGCCTGCCCCGGGCTGCCGAGCGTCGCCGCCCCCGAGGAGAACACCACGAACAGGCCGAGCCGCAAGTCGCGCGTCGCCTCGTGCAGGTGCCGCGCGGCGGCCGCCTTCGCCGCCCACACCCGCGCGAGCCTGTCGGGTGTCTGTGCGGTGACGACGGCGTCGTCCAGGACACCGGCCGCGTGGATGACGCCGGTCAGCGGGTGCGCGGGGTCCGTCTTGCCGACGAGCTCCGCCACCGCCTCCGGATCCCCTACGTCCGCCGCGACGACGGTGACCTCGGCACCCAACGCGCTGATGCGGTGGACGAGTTCACCACTCCCGGGCGCTTCGGATCCGCGCCTTCCGGCCAGCAGCAGGTGTCGTACGCCCCACTCCTTGACCAGGTGCTCGGCCACCGCGGCGGCGAGGACGCCGGTGCCGCCGGTGATGAGGACCGTGCCGTCCGGATCGAGCGCGGGCGGGATCTCCAGGGCCAGTTTGCCGGTGTGTTTCGCCTGGCTCATGAACCGGAAGGCCTCCCGCGCCCGGCCCAGCGGCCACGCCTGGACCGGCAGCGGCGCCAGCACACCGGCGGCGAACAACTCGCCCATCTCCGCCAGCATTTCGGCGATCCGGTCGGGCCCGGCGTGCGGCACGAGGTCGAAGGCCCGGTACCAGGCGCCCGCGTGGTCGGCGGCGACCCGCTCGGGGTCGCGCTTGTCGGTCTTGCCCATGTCGGCCATGCGTCCGCCCGGGGCGAGCAGCCGCAGCGAGGCGTCGGTGAACTCCCCGGCCAGGCTGTTGAGTACGACATCCATGCCGCGCCCGCCCGTCGCCTCCCGCAGCGTCTCCTCGAAGTCGAGGTCGCGGGAGGAGGCACGGTGGTCCGCGTCGATGCCCATGCCGTCGAGGACGGCGTGCTTGGCGGGGCTCGCGGTGGCGTACACCTCGGCGCCGAGGTGGCGGGCGATCTGGGTGGCGGCCATGCCCACGCCGCCGGTGCCCGCGTGGATGAGCAGCGATTCGCCGGCGCGGAGGCGGCCCAGGTCCACCAGGCCGTACCAGGCCGTCAGGAACACCACGGGCACCGTCGCGGCCTCCCGCAGGCTCCAGCCCTCGGGCACGGGGACGACCATCCGGGCGTCCGCGATCGCCACCGGGGCGAACGCGCCCTCGAACAGGCCCATCACCCGGTCCCCGACCGCGAGGTGGGTGACGCCGGGGCCGACCTCCGTCACATGACCGGCCCCCTCGCTGCCCGCGAACGTGCCCTTGTCCGGATACATGCCCAACGCGATCAGCACATCGCGGAAGTTCATGCCCGCCGCCCGCACGGAGATCCGCACCTGCCCGGGTGCCAGCGGCGCGAGCGCCTCCGGGGCTTCGATCACCGACAGGTTCTCCAGGGTGGCGGTGCCGGAGGTGCCGAGGCGCCACACGGGTGTGTTCACTGGCGGTACGAGCTCTTCTGGGACACCGGCGGGGATCAGGCGCGGGACCAGCAATCTTCCCGCACGTAGGGCGAGTTGAGGTTCATCGACCTCCTCGACGGCTCGGCGGATCAGCGCCTGGGGCAGGGCGGCGGCCTCGGCGCCTGTGTGGGTGTCCGGGTCGCCACCGGTATCGACGTCGGCATCGAAGTCGATGTCGATACCGGTGGCGATGTCGAGCAGGACGAAGCGGCCCGGGTTCTCGGACTGGGCGCTGCGCACCAGTCCCCATACGGCCGCGGCTGCGGGGTCCAGGTCGGCACCGCTGTCACCGTCGGCCGCCACGGCTCCCCGCGTCACCACGAGCAGTCGCGACTCGGCGGACTCCGGCGCGGCCGCGGCAAGGAACTCCTGCATGAGCGACAACACCCGTTCGGCGGCGGACAGGTCGGTGGCGGCCTCGGCGTCACGGTCGGCGGCGAACCCGACGGGCGCGAGTACCGCCCACGGCACCCCAGCGCCGTCCGACAGCGCACTGGCCACATCGACGCCATCAAGCCCATCTGCGAGGACGGCCCATGGGCCGGGCGCGTCGGAGCCTTCGGAGCCGTCCGGGGCCGGAACCGGGAGGGCAAGCGGCGTCCAGTCCACGGTGTAGAGCCCGTCGACACCGGTCCGGCCCGCCGCCGCCAGCCGGCGGGGGTCGACCGCCCGCAGGGTCAGCGCGTCCACGCCGAGGACGGGCGCGCCGGTTCCGTCGGCGATCACCACCTTGAGGTCGCTCTCGGCCGACTCCCCCTGCGGCGACAGCCGAACGCGTACCCGCGTCGCCCGCTCCGCGCTCAGCGACACTCCGTTCCACGCGAAGGGGAGCCACATCTGCCCGTCATCAGGCCGGTCGAGGAGCATCAGCGGGTGCAGGACGGCGTCGAGCAGGGCAGGGTGGATCCCGAAGCCTTCATCGGCGCCGGCGCTCTCGGGCAGCTCCACCTCCGCGAGCAGATCGTGCCCGTCCCGCCACAGCGCCCGCAGCCCCTGGAACGCCGGACCGTACTCGTACCCCGACTCCGCGGCCCGCGCGTAGAAGTCCGCCACATCCACCGCTTCGGCACCGGACGGGGGCCACTGGCCGTTCAACTCACCTTCAGCGGCGACGGGTTCACTGCTCACGGCACCCATGGCATGACATACCCACGCGTCGCCGCCGCCTGCCCGGTCCGGTCGCGAGTAGACGTGTACGTCGCGTCGGCCCTGCTCGTCGGCAGCCCCCACGGCCACCTGGACCTGAAGACCTCCGGACTCGGGCAGCACCAGGGGCGCCTGCAGCATCAGTTCGTCCAGCGTGACGCAGCCCGCTTCGTCGGCGGCCCGCAGCACCCACTCGACCAGTGCCGCGCCGGGCACGAGCGCCATCCCGGCCACCACGTGCTCGGCGAGCCAGGCAGGGGACTTGCGGGAGAGTCGGCCGGTGAACACGTACGTGTCGCTGTCGGCCAGTTCCACGCACGCGCCGAGCAGCGGATGGCCGACGGAGGCCATGCCGAGGTCAGCCGCGTCGCCGGTCGGTCCGGTGGGCTCCTCCAGCCAGTAGTGCTGGTGCTGGAAGGCGTAGGTGGGGAGGTCGACGGTACGAGGGGTGGGGTCGGCCGGGAACCAGCGGCGCCAGTCGACCTCCGCGCCCGCCGCGAACGCCTGGGCGGCGGCGCGGGTGAGTTGGGTGGCGTCGCCGTGGTCGCGGCGGAGAGTGGGGACCACTGAGGCGGAGACCTCGGCCTGACTGATCGTCTCTTCGAGGCCGAGGTTGAGGACGGGGTGGGGGCTGGCCTCGATGAACAGGCGGTAGCCGTCGGCGAGCAACGCCTCGACGGTGTCGGCGAAGCGGACGGGCTGGCGCAGGTTGGTGACCCAGTAGTCCGTGTCCAGGGCGGTGGTCGTGGCCAGCCGCTCCGCCGTCACAGTGGAGTAGAACGCGACGTCGGTCTCCGCGGGCTGGATGTCGGCGAGACGGTCGGTCAGCAGCTCGTGGAGGTCGTCGATCTGGGGTCCGTGGGAGGCGTATCCGACATCGATGACGCGGGCCCGCAGTCCGCGCGCTTCGGCGTCGGCGACGACGGCGGCGACATGCTCGGGCGGGCCCGAAATAACCGTGGAGGCAGGCCCGTTGACGGCAGCCACGCACACGCCGGGCCGGTCTGCGATGAGTTCGGCGGCTTCTTCGGCACTCGTGCTGAGGGACGCCATGTCGCCGTGCCCCATCAGCTGCCGCAGGGCGTCACTGCGTACCGCCACGATCCGCGCCGCATCCTCCAGGGAGAGAGCCCCCGCCACACACGCGGCGGCCATCTCACCCTGGGAGTGGCCGACCACAGCAGCAGGCGTGATCCCGTAGTCCTCCCACACGGCGGCCAGCGACACCATCACCGCCCACAACACCGGCTGCACGACCTCGACCCGGGACAGCTCGGAGCCGTCCCCGCGCAACACCTCACTCAGCGACCAGTCCACATGAGCGGACAACGCCTGCTCACACTCGGCGATCCGCCCCGCGAACACCGACGACTCGTCCAACAACCGGGCACCCATGCCCACCCACTGCGACCCCTGACCGGGAAACACCAACACCGGACCGGCCCCGGTGGCACCCTGAACGGTCCCCTCGACAACACCCGCCGACGGCTCGCCCGCCGCCAATGACCGCAGTCCGGCGAGCAGGGCCTCGCGGTCCTCGCCCACGACCACGGCCCGGTGCTCGAACACCGACCGCGTCGTGGCCAACGACCAGCCGACCTCCGCAGGCAGCGCCTCAGAGACGTCCGCCACGAAATCGCCCAGACGACGGGCCTGCTCCCGCAGTGCATCCGTACTCCGCCCGGAAACCACCCACGGCACCACCGACCCCGGCGCCCCCGTCGCCCCGTCAAGCGACCCCCGGACCGTCTCCTGCGGCTCCTCCACCGCTTCCGGCGCCTCCTCCAGGATCAGGTGCGCGTTCGTGCCGGAGATCCCGAAGGACGAGACTCCGGCACGCCGCGCCCGCTCGCCCCGCGCCCACGGAACCGGCTCGGTCAGCAGGCGGACGCCGCCGCCGTCCCACTCCACGTGGGGGGTGGGCTCGTCGGCGTGGAGGGTGGCGGGCAGTTGCTCGTTGCGCAGGGCCATCACCATCTTGATGACACCGGCCACGCCCGCGGCAGCCTGCGTGTGTCCGATGTTCGACTTGACGGAACCGAGCCACAACGGCCGTTCCGGGGAACGTCCTTGGCCGTACGTGGCAAGGAGGGCCTGCGCCTCGATCGGGTCACCCAGCGTGGTGCCGGTGCCGTGCGCCTCCACCACGTCGACGTCGTCGGGATTGCGGCCCGCGCCGGCCAGCGCGGCGCGGATGACCCGCTCCTGCGAGGGCCCGTTGGGGGCGGTCATCCCGTTGCTCGCGCCGTCCTGGTTCACCGCCGAACCCCGCAGCAGGGCGAGGACCTTGTGGCCCTTGCGGCGGGCGTCGGAGAGACGCTCCAGGACGACGAGTCCCGCGCCTTCGCCCCAGCCGGTGCCGTCGGCGGTGGCCCCAAAGGGCTTGCAGCGGCCGTCGGGGGCCAGGCCGCGCTGGCGCGAGAACTCCACGAAGGTGTTGGGGGTGGCCATCACCGTCACGCCGCCGGCGAGCGCGAGGTCGCACTCGCCGCCCCGCAGGGCCTGCGCCGCCAGGTGCATGGCGACGAGCGAGGATGAGCAGGCGGTGTCCACCGTGATGGCGGGGCCCTCGAGGCCGAAGGTGTAGGCGACCCGGCCGGACGCCACGCTCGGGGTGCTGCCGGTCATGATGCGGCCCTCGAAGCCGTCCGGCTTGCGGGCGAGGAAGCGGGATCCGTAGTCGTCGTACATGATCCCGGTGATGACGCCGCACGGCGTGCCGCGCAGGGTGGCCGGGTCGATGCCCGCGTGTTCGAAGGCCTGCCAGGCGGTTTCGAGGAGCAGGCGCTGCTGCGGGTCGGTGGCGGCGGCCTCGCGGGGGCTGATGCCGAAGAAGCCGGCGTCGAACTTGGCGGCGTCGTAGAGGAAGCCGCCCTCCCGCGTGTAGCTGTGGCCGACCTGGTCGGGGTCGGGGTCGAACAGTCCTGCGGTGTCCCAGCCGCGGTCCTCGGGGAAGGGGCCGATGGCGTCCGCGCCGGTGGCCACGAGCCGCCACAGCTGGTCGGGCGAGCCCACGCCGCCGGGGTAGCGGCAGGCCATGCCGACGATGGCGATGGGATCGTCGGCGGTGGCCGTGGCGTGGGCGGCCGGTATGAGGGCGGTGGGGGTCGTGTCGTGTTCGGCGTCGGGGAGGAGGCCGCGCAGGTGGCGTACGAGGGCGCCGGGGCTGGGGTGGTCGAAGATGAGGGTGGCGGGGAGCCGGATGCCGGTGGCCGTGGAGAGGCGGTTGCGCAGCTCCAGGGCGGTGAGGGAATCGAATCCCAACTCCTGGAAGGCGCGGCCGAGTTCGAGGGTCGCGGGTGAGGGGTGGGCCAGTACCGTCGCGATCTGTTCGCGGATGAGTTCGCTCAGCGCGCGGTCCCGGTCGGCGGCGGACAGCCGGGCCAGGCGAGCGCTCCATGTGGTGGGCGCGGCCTCTTCGGTGGTGCTCGCGGCGGCGCGGGGCGCGCGTACCAGGCCGCGCAGGGCGGGCTGGAGGGTGTGGGCGGCGGCCTGGCCGCGCAGGACCGCGCGGTCGAAGCGGGTGGCGAGGAGCGTGGGGTGCGGGGAGACGAGTGCCGCGTCGAAGAGGGCGAGGGCCTGTTCGTCGGTGAGGCCTGCCACGCCGGTGCGGTGGATGCGGGCGCGGTCGGTGTCGGCGAGGCGTGCGGCCATGCCGCCGGACGCGGACTCCCACAGGCCCCAGGCCAGGGAGGTCGCGGGCAGGCCCTGGGCGCGGCGGTGTGCGGCGAGGGTGTTGAGGAAGGTGTTGGCGGCCGCGTAGTTGGACTGTCCGCCGTTGCCGAGGAGGGAGGCCCCGGAGGAGAAGAGGACGAACGCCCGCAGGTCCTTCTCGCGGGTGAGTTCGTGCAGGTGCCAGGCGGCGTCGGCCTTGGGGGCCAGGACGGTGTCGAGGCGTTCGGGGGTCATCGCCGTGATGAGGCTGTCGTCGATGACGCCCGCGGTGTGGATGACGGCGGTGAGGGGGTGTGCGGCGGGGATGCCGGAGAGGAGCGCGGCGAGCGCGTCGGGGTCGGTGATGTCGCAGGCCGCCGCCTGGATGTCGGCGTCGTGGGCCGCGAGGTCGGCGCGGAGTTCGGTGAGTCCTTCGGCGGCCTCGCCGCGTCGGCTCGCGAGGAGCAGGTGGCGGGCGCCGCGGGTGGTGACCAGGTGGCGGGTGACGGCCTGGCCGAGGCCGCCGGTGCCTCCGGTGATCAGGACCGTGCCCTCGGGGTCCAGGGCTGGTGCCGTGTCGTGGTCCGGGGGCGGGGTGACGGCGAGGCGTGGCACGAGTGCGGTGCCCGCGCGCAGGGCGAGTTGTGTCTCGCCGTGGGCGTTCGCGGTGGCGAGGCCGGCGGGCAGCGCGTGCAGGGATGCCGGCTCCTGGTCGGTGTCGACCAGCAGGACGCGGTCGGGCTGTTCGGCCTGGGCGGCGCGGACCAGGCCCCAGACGGGCGCGGTGGTCAGGTCGGCGGGGGCGTCGTCCGTGCGGGCGGTGACGGCGCCGCTGGTGAGGATGACGAGCCGGGCGCCGGTGAGGGTGTCGGCGGCGAGCCAGTCGCGGACCAGCGTCAGGGCGGCCTGCGCACGGCCCCGTACCTGCGCCGGAATGTCCGTCTCTGTGCTCTGCGGAGCGAGGGGCGCGAAGACGGTGTCCGGGACGGGCCCGCCGTCCGCCACGGAGGCGGTGAGCGCGGCGAGGTCCGGGTGGCGCGTGACGGGGCCGAGGCCCGCGTCGTCGGCGCCGAGTACGGCCCAGGTGCCGGTGGCCGGTGCGGTGTCGGGGAGCGGCAGGGGCTGCCAGTCCAGGTGGTGCAGGGGTGTGGTGGTGGCGGGGCGGGCGGCGCGCCAGCGGTCGGCGGGGATCAGCCGCAGCTGGAGGGTGTCGACGGTGGCGACCGGGCCGCCGTCGGGGTCGGTCAGGGTCAGTCGCAGCCGGTCCTCGCCGCGCGGGCCGAGCCGGGCCCGCAGGTGGGTGGCGCCGGTGGCGTGGTGGCGTATGTCGCTGAAGGAGAAGGGCAGCCGTACGGGGGCTTCCGTGTCGCCGTCGGCGTCCTGGTAGAGCTCGTCGACGGCGTGCAGGGCGGCGTCGAGCAGTGCCGGGTGGAGGGCGAACGCGTTGGCGTCGGCGTGCTGTTCGTCGGCGAGGCGGATGTCGGCGTACAGGTCGTCGCCGTGCCGCCATGCGGCGTGGACGGCACGGAAGGCGGGCCCGTAGCGGTAGCCCTGCGCGTCGAGCCGGTCGTACAGGGCGTCGGCGTCGAGGGCGGTGGCGTCGGCGGGCGGCCAGGGTGCGGTGTCGGGGGCGGGGGGTGCGGTCGCCGCGCTCGTGGTGAGGACGCCGGTGGCGTGCCGGCGCCAGCCGTGGGCGGGCTCGCCGGCGGAGGCGTGGGGGTCGTCGGAGGCGTCGCCGTCGTCCGCGGGCCGGGTGTGCACGGTGAGGGTGCGGCGGCCGGAGTCGTCGGGGGCGGAGAGGGCCAGCTGTACGTGGACGGCGCCGCCGCCGGTGCCGGTGTCGTCGAGCAGGAGCGGGGATTCCAGCGTGAGGTCGTCGATGGTGTCGCAGTCGGCGTGCCGTCCCGCGAGGAGGGCGAGTTCGACGAACGCGGTGGCGGGGAACGGGACGCCTCCAGCGATGCTGTGGTCGGCGAGCCACGGGTGCGTACGCAGGGAGAGGCGTCCCGCGAGCAGGAGGCCGCCGTCGGCCTGCCGTATGACGGCGGGCAGCAGGGGGTGGCCGGTCTCCTGGAGGTCGGCGGCCCGGGCGGGGGCCGCGGCGTCGGGGGTGGCGCGCCAGTAGCGGCGGCGCTGGAAGCGGTAGGTGGGCAGCGGCAGGTGGTCGGTGTCGGCGGGGAGCAGGGACGTGAGGTCGGCGGGCTGTCCGTCGGTGTGGAGGGCTGCGACGGCGTTCAGCAGGGTGCGGGCCTCGTCGTGTCCGGCGCGCAGGGCGGCGCGGACGACCGGTACGGCCGTCTCGTCTCCCGCCGGTGCGGTGAGGCAGTCCTGGACCATGGTGGCGAGGACGGGGTCGGGCCCCAGTTCCAGGTGGCGCACCACGTTCTGGGTGTCGAGGGCGCGCAGTCCGTCGTGGAAGCGCACGGTCCCCCGGACGTGGCGCACCCAGTACTCGGGGTCGGTGAGCCGGTCCGCGTCGGCGAGGCGGCCGGTGAGGTTGGGGACGACGGGCAGCGTCGGCGGGTGGAAGGTCAGCGTGCGGGCCACGGCGCGGAAGTCGTCGAGCATCGGCTCGATGAGCGGTGAGTGGAAGGCGTGGCTGACGTGGAGGCGCCTGGTCTTGTGGCCGCGCCCGCGCAGGGTCTGTTCGACGTCCGCGACGGCGGCGGCCTCGCCGGAGACGACGACGGAGGCCGGGCCGTTGACGGCGGCGAGCGCGAGGCGTTCCTCCGCCCCCGCGAGCAGCGCGAGTACGTCGTCCTCGGGCGCCTGGACGGCGAGCATGGCGCCGCCCGCGGGCAGGGCCTGCATGAGGCGTCCGCGGGCCGCGACCAGCTTGCAGGCGTCCGGCAGGGAGAACACCCCGGCGACGTGGGCGGCGGCGATCTCGCCGACGGAGTGTCCTGTCAGGTGGCTGGGGGTGATCCCGAAGGAGGTGACGAGGCGGTACAGGGCGACTTCGAGGGCGAACAGGGCTGCCTGGGTCATCCCGGTCTCGTGCAGTTCGGCCGCGCGGGGGCTGTCGGCTGCGGCGAACAGGACGGGCAGCAGCGGCTGTTCGAGGAGCGGGTCCAGTTGGCCGCGGATCTCGTCCAGGGCTTCGGTGAACACGTCGAAGCCGGCGTACAACTGGGCGCCCATGCCGGGGCGTTGGCTGCCCTGACCGGTGAACAGGAAAGCGGTGCCGCCGGGCCGTGCCGGGCCCGCGGCGCCGGTGAGGGCGGGGTGGGTGCGGCCCGCCGCGAGGGCGGCCAGCGCGGCGGCGCGTTCGTCCCGGTCGGCGCCGAGCACGATCGCGCGGTGCTCGAAGAGGGTACGGCTCAGCAGGGTGCCGCCGATGTCCGCGGCGGAGTCGTCGTCGTGGGAGGCGATGTGACCGGCCAGCGCGTCGGCCTGGGCGCGCAGCGCGGCGGGGGTCCGGGCGGACAGCAGCCAGGGCACCAGAGGTTGTTGCCCCGCGCCGGGCTGTGCGTCGGCCGCGGCACTCGCACGTACCACGGGCCACGGCCCTTCCGCGTCGCCGCCCGCCTCCCCGGTGTCGGTCGTGGGAGCTTCTTCGAGGATGAGGTGGGCGTTGGTGCCGGAGATGCCGAAGGAGGAGATGCCGGCGCGACGGGTGCGTCCGCCCCTCGGCCAGGCGACCGGTTCGGTGAGCAGGCGCACCGCGCCGGACTCCCAGTCGGCGTGCGGGGTGGGCTCGTCGACGTTGAGCGTGCTGGGCAGTGTCTGGTGCCGCAGCGCCTGGACCATCTTGATCAGGCCAGCGGCGCCTGCCGCGCCCTGGGTGTGGCCGATGTTGGACTTCACGGAGCCGAGCCACAGAGGCCGCTGCTCGTGCCGTTCCCGGCCGTAGGTGGCGAGGAGCGCGTCGGCCTCGATGGGGTCGCCGAGGCGGGTGCCGGTGCCGTGTGCCTCGACCGCGTCCACCTCCGAGGGCGAGAGCCGCGCGCCGGCGAGGGCGGCGCGGATCACCCGCTGCTGGGCGGGGCCGTTGGGGGCGGTGAGGCCGTTGCTCGCGCCGTCCTGGTTGACGGCGGAGCCGCGGATGACGGCGAGCACGCGGTGGCCGGCGCGGCGGGCGTCGGAGAGGCGTTCCAGTACGAGGAGTCCGGCGCCCTCGGAGAAGGCGGTGCCGTCGGCCGCGGCGGCGAAGGGCTTGCACCGGCCGTCGGCGGCCAGGCCGCGCTGGCGGGAGAACTCCGTGAACACGTACGGGGTGGTCATGACCGTGACACCGCCCGCGAGCGCGAGGTCGCACTCGCGCCGGCGCAGCGCGTGGGCGGCCAGGTGTACGGCGACGAGCGACGACGAGCAGGCGGTGTCGATCGTCACCGCCGGGCCTTCCAGTCCGAAGGTGTAGGCGAGACGGCCCGAGAGGACGCTCGGGGCGTTGCCGGTGACGAGGTGGCCCTCGGCGGCGGGGTCGATGTGCGGGGTGCCGAAGCCGGGCAGGGCCGCGCCCGCGTAGACGCCGGTGCTGCTGCCCCGCAGCGAGTGCGGGTCGATGCCCGCGCGTTCCAGGGCCTCCCAGGCGCACTCCAGGAGCAGCCGCTGCTGGGGGTCGAGGACGGCGGCCTCGCGCGGGCTGATGCCGAAGAACTCGGGGTCGAACGCGTCGGCGTCGTGGAGGAACCCGCCCTCGCGGGCGTAGCTCGTCCCCGGATGGTCGGGGTCGGGGTGGAAGAGCCTCTCCAGGTCCCAGCCCCGGTTGTCGGGGAAGGGGCCCAGCGCGTGGGCGCCCGCGGACACCAGGTCCCAGAGTTCTTCCGGGGTGCGGACGCCGCCGGGGTAGCGGCAGGCCATCTCCACCACGGCCACGGGTTCCTGGTCGCGCTCCTCCGCCTCGCGCAGCCGCTGCCGGGTGGCGTGCAGGTCCGCGGAGACACGCTTGAGGTAGTCGACCAGTTTCTCTTCGCTCACCATGTGCGCTCCAGCTCCCCGCCCGTGATCGCGAGGCGTGCGGCCGGCACGCGGCTCACACCCCGAGTTCGTTGTCGATGAAGTCCAGTACCTGCTCGGCGGTGGCCGCCTCCAGGTGGTCCGCCGCCCCGTCGCCGTCCGTCGTGGCCGCGACGGTCTCCGTGAAGTGGGCCAGCAGCGCCTCCAGGCGGGCCGCCACGGCCGCCTGGTCCAGGCCCTGTGCGACGGCGGCGGACAGGACGTGCTCGACCCTGGCCACCTCCTGCAGGACCTGCGCGGTGGCGTCGCGAGGTGCGGGCCGCGCGCTGTCGGGGGCGAGCCGTTCGGCCAGGTGGGCGGCGAGCACGTGGGCCTGCGGGTAGTCGAAGACCAGCGCGGCGGGCAGCTTCAGGCCGGTGGCGGCGGCGAGCCGGTTGCGGAGTTCGACGGCGGTCAGCGAGTCGAACCCGAGCTCCTTGAACGGCGCGTCCACCTGCACCGCGTCCGGGTCGGCGTGGCCGAGCACTCCCGCCGCGTGGGTGCGCACCAACTCGCTGAGGAGGTCCTGTTGCTCCTCCGCGGTGAGACCGGCGAGCCGGGACGGCCAGTCCGTCGCCCCGCCGGCCGCGGCGGCGGTGGGCCGGGCAGCGCCCTGCGCGCCCGCCGCCGCGAGGGCGCGCAGTACGGCGGGGACCGGGGCGTCGGAGCCGGCGGGCACGCGGGCGTCCAGGTCGAGGGCGAGCAGGTCGGGGCGGCCGTGGGCCTGCGCGGCGGCCAGCAGGGCGCAGCCGCGGGCCGCGCCGGTGGGCTTGATGCCGTACCGGTCGATGCGGGCCCGGTCGGCCGCGGACAGCGTCCCGGTCAGACCACTGGTGGTCTCCCACAGCCCCCAGGCCACGGACAGTCCGGCCGCGCCCGCCGCCCTGCGTCGCGCGGCGAGCGCGTCGCAGTAGGCGTTGGCCGAGGAGTAGTTGGCCTGGCCCGGCGTGCCCAGGGTGGAGGCGAAGGAGGAGAACAACACGAAAAGACCGAGCCGCATGCCCCGTGTGGCCTCGTCGAGGTGCCGCGCGGCAGCGGCCTTGGCCGCCCACACGCGGGCGAGACTTTCGGGGCTCTGCGAGCCGATCAGGGCGTTGTCGAGCACCCCGGCCGCATGCACGACGCCGGTCAGCGGATGCGCCGGATCGATCCCCGCGATCAGCTCGGCGATCGCGCCGGGCTCGCTCACGTCGGCGGCGGCGAAGGTCACTTCCGCACCCGACTCGGCGATACGTGAGGCGAGTTCATCCGCGCCGTCGGCCTCGGCACCCCTGCGGCTGACGATGACCAGGTGGGCGCTCTGCCCGGTGCGGGCCAGGTGTTCGGCGACGGCGGAGCCGATGGTGCCGGTGCCACCCGTGATCAGGACGGTGCCCTCGGGGTCGAGCGGTGCCGGTACGTCGAGCACCAGCTTGCCGGTGTGCTTGGCCTGGCTCATGAACCGGAACGCCTCCCGCGCACGTCCCAAGGGCCATGCCGACACCGGCAGCGGCAGCAGCGTTCCGTCGGCGAAGAGCCCGCCGAGCCGGTCGAGCAGCCGCCCGAGCCGCTCGGGCCCGGTGTCCGCAACCAGGTCGAAGGCGTCGTACGACACCCCGGGGTGTTCGCGTGCGACGAGTTCGGGTGAGCGGGGATCGCTCTTGCCCATCTCCAGGAACCGGCCGCCCTCGCCGAGCAGCCGCAGGGAGGCATCGATGAACTCCCCGGTGAGGCTGTTCAGGACGACGTCCACACCACGGCCACCCGTGACCTCACGGATCGTGTCCTCGAAGGCGATGTCCCGGGACGAGGCACGGTGGGCCGCATCGACGCCCATCCCCTCCAGGACGGCATGCTTGGCGGGACTCGCGGTGGCAAACACTTCCGCGCCCAGGTGCCGGGCAATCTGTATCGCGGCCATCCCCACCCCACCCGTACCGGCATGGATCAACACCCGCTCGCCCGCCTTCAGACCCGCCAGCTCCACCAACCCGTACCAAGCCGTGAGGAACGCGGCGGGCGCGGCCGCAGCCTGCCGGTCGTCCCAACCGGCCGGGACGGCAGCCAGCATGCGGGCATCGGCGACGGCCCACGGACCGAAGGCGCCGTCCAGCATGCCCATCACCCGGTCCCCCACGGCCGGGCGGATGACACCGGGCCCGACCTCGGCCACCACACCAACCGCCTCGGTGCCGGGCAGCGCGTCCGAGTCCGGGTACATGCCCAGGCCGATCAGGACGTCGCGGAAGTTGATCCCCGCCGCGTGCACGGCGACGCGGACCTGCCCCGGCTCCAACGGGCGGCTCAGCACCTCGTCGCAGGCGACCGCCGAGACGGCGTCCAGCGTCCCGGAATCCCCGCCCACGAGCCGCCAGGCCCGCGTTCCGGCGGGACCGGTCAGCTCGGTGGGGCCGTCGGCCTGCGCCCACCTCGGTATGAGCAACCGGCCCCCGCGTACCGCGACTTGGAATTCGTCGGCCTCTACGGCGCACCGCACGGCGGCCAGGGCATCGGCACCGGACGCGCGGTCGAACGGTGCGTCGGTGTGAGTACCGGTGCCTGTGGCGGTGCTGGTGCCTGTGGCGGTGCTGGTGCCTGTGGCGGTGTCCATGCCTGTGCCGGTGTCCGTGTCGAGCAGCACGAACCGGCCCGGGTTCTCCGACTGGGCGCTGCGCACCAGCCCCCATACTGCGGCTCCCGCCGGATCCGGCGCGTACAGCGCCCCGAAGGCATCGGCGGGGTCGGCCGCGTCGACCGCGCCCCGGGTCACGAACACGAGACGCGTGCGGTCCAGGCTCGGCGCGGCCAGGAATTCCTGGATCACGCCCAACACCCGTCCGGTCAGGTCCAGTCCGTCCACTCCTGTGGAGTCCACGGGTACCAGGACATCGGAGGGCGGGATGGTCGCGCCGGAGAGCGCACGCACGTCCTGATATCGGGTCAGTTCCGAGTCGACGGCGAAGTCCGCTTGCGGAGCGAGCACGTTGAGCACGGCGGAGGCAGAAGCGTCGCTCGGATCGCCATCGCCCCCGGCGTCCACGGCCGGTACCGGTATGGGAAGCGGCGTCCAGCGCAGTTCGTAGAGCCCGTCCGTGCCCGACCCTGCCGCGGCCCGCACCTGCTGGGCGCTGGTCGACCGCAGCCGCAGCTCCGCCACGTCCACCACGGGCCCGCCGGCGGGGTCGGTCACCGTCAGGGACACCGTCTCCTCGCCGCCCCCGCGCAGCCCGCCGATCCGGACCCGCACAGTGGTCGCCTCGGTGGCCCACAACGACACACCGCTCCACGTGAACGGCAGCAGCACCTGCCCGTCCGCGCCCCCGTCCCGCTCCCGCCGCGCGAGCAGCGGATGCAGGGCGGCGTCCAGCAGTGCGGGGTGGATCCCGAAACCGGCCGACGGACCGGCCTGCTCGGGCAGCTCCACCTCCGCCAGCAGATCCTCCCCGTGCCGCCACAGCGCGCGCAGCCCTCGGAAGGCCGGTCCGTACGCGTACCCGGCGGCGGCCACCTCTTCGTAGAAGTCGCCCACCTCCACGGGCTCGGCGCCCGCCGGGGGCCACTGCCCGGTCTGCCCGTCCGGCCGCACGACCGGACCCGACCCCAGCTCGCCGACGGCATGGCACACCCACGCTTCACCGCCGCCCGCCCGGTCCGGTCGCGAGTACACGTGTACGTCGCGTCGGCCCTGCTCGTCCGCCGTACCCACGGCCACCTGGACCTGAAGGCGACCGGAATCCGGCAACACCAGCGGCGCCTGCAACGTCAGCTCGTCCAGCCCGGCGCACCCCGCCTCGTCGGCGGCCCGCAGCACCCACTCGACCAGCGCCGCACCCGGCACGAGCGTCGTCCCGGCCACCACGTGCCCGCCGAGCCAGCCGCCGCGCCCGGCGGAGACCATGCCGTTGAGCACGACTCCCCCGTCGGCGAGGGCGACCGAAGTGGGCAACTGCGCGTGCCCCGCTCCCGCCGCCTGATCCCGGCCGACGTCACGTTGCACGGAGTCGGCCAGCCAGTAGCGTCGGCGTTGGAAGGCGTAGGTGGGGAGGTCGACGGTACGAGGGGTGGGGTCGGCCGGGAACCAGCGGCGCCAGTCGATGGTGGCGCCCGCGGTGAAGGCGTGGGCGGCGGCGCGGGTGAGTTGGGTGGCGTTGCCGTGGTCGCGGCGCAGGGTGGGGATGACGGTGGCGGAGGTGCCTGCCTGTTCGATGGTCTCTTCGAGGCCGAGGTTGAGGACGGGATGGGGGCTGGCCTCGATGAACAAGCGGTAGCCGTCGGCGAGCAACGCCTCGACGGTGTCGGCGAAACGGACCGGCTGACGCAGGTTCGTCACCCAGTAGTCCGTGTCCAGGGCAGTGGTCGTGGCCAGCCGCTCCGCCGTCACAGTGGAGTAGAACGCCACGTCCGTCTCCACGGGCCGGATGTCGGCGAGACGGTCGGTGAGCAGGTCGTGGAGGTCGTCGATCTGAGGTCCGTGGGAGGCGTATCCCACATCGATGACGCGGGCCCGCAGTCCGCGCGCCTCGGCGTCGGCGACGACGGCGGCGACATGCTCGGGCGGACCCGATATGACGGTAGAGGCAGGCCCGTTGACGGCGGCCACGCACACGCCCGGCCGGTCTGCGATCAGCTCGACGGCCTCCTCGGCACTCGTGCTGAGGGACGCCATGTCGCCGTGCCCCATCAACTGCCGCAGCGCGTCACTGCGTACCGCCACGATCCGCGCCGCGTCCTCCAGCGAGAGAGCCCCCGCCACACACGCGGCAGCCATCTCGCCCTGGGAGTGGCCGACCACAGCAGCAGGCACAATCCCGTAGTCCGCCCACACAGCCGCCAGCGACACCATCACCGCCCACAACACCGGCTGCACGACCTCGACCCGGGACAGCTCGGAGCCGTCCCCACGCAACACCGCTGTGAGTGACCAGTCCACATGAGCGGACAACGCCTGCTCACACTCGGCAATCCGCCCCGCGAACACCGACGACTCGTCCAGCAGTTGAGCCCCCATACCCACCCACTGCGACCCCTGACCCGGAAACACCAACACAGGCCCCGGACCCACATCACCGGCCACCCCGGACACAACGCCTGGCGACGCCTCTCCGGCCGCCAACGCCCCGAGACCATCCGTCAGGGCTTCCCGGTCGCGGCCGACGACCACGGACCGGTGCTCGAACACCGACCGCGTCGTGGCCAACGACCAGCCGACCTCCGCAGGCAGTGCCTCAGGATCACCCGCCACGAACTCGCCGAGCCGCCGGGCCTGTTCACGCAGCGATTCCTCGGTGCGCCCCGAGACCAGCCACGGCACCACCACCGCCGCCGCACCGACGGAGCGACCGGACCGCTCGCGCTCGACGGGCGCTTCGGGCGTCTCGGCGGCTGTTTCGGACACCTCCTCGGGCGCCTCCTGGGGCGCCTCTTCCAGGATCAGGTGCGCGTTCGTGCCCGAGATGCCGAAGGCGGAGACGCCGGCTCGGCGCGGGTGGCCGGTCTCGGGCCACGGGGTCGATTCGGTGACGACCTCCACGGCACCCGTGTCCCAGTCGACGTGCGGACTCAGCTCCTCGACGTGGAGGGTGGCGGGCACCAGGCCGTTGCGGATCGCCATGACGGTCTTGATGACCCCGGCGACGCCCGCGGTGGCGTGGGTGTGGCCGATGTTGGACTTCAGGGAGCCGAGCAGCAGGGGGCGGTCGCGGTGTTGGCCGTACGTGGCGAGCAGTGCTCCGGCTTCGATGGGATCGCCCAGTTTGGTACCGGTTCCGTGGGCCTCGACCGTGTCGACCTCGGCGGGGGCGAGGCGCGCGTTGGCGAGGGCCGCGCGGATCACCTGTTCCTGGGCGGCGTCGTTCGGGGCGGTGAGGCCGTTGCTCGCGCCGTCCTGGTTGACCGCTGAGCCACGGATGACGGCGAGGACGTTGTGTCCGTTGCGGCGGGCGTCGGAAAGGCGTTCCAGGAGGATCAGGCCGATGCCCTCGGAGAAGCCCGTGCCGTCGGCCGCGGCGGCGAACGGCTTGCAGCGCCCGTCGGGCGCCAGGCCGCGCTGGCGGCAGAACTCGGTGAACATCAGCGGGCTCGACAGGACGAGCACGCCGCCCGCGAGGGCCAGGTCGCACTCGCGCTGGCGCAGCGCCTGGGCGGCCAGGTGGATCGCGACGAGCGAGGCGGAGCAGGCCGTGTCGACGGTGACGGCGGGCCCTTCGAGGCCGTAGTTGTAGGCGACCCGGCCCGAGATGACACTGGTGAGGCTGCCGGTGGTGGCGTGCCCCTCGAACCCCTCGGGGATGCGCGGGAGTTGGGACATGTAGTCCTCGCTGGACACCCCGGCGTAGACGCCGGTGCGGCTGCCCTTGAGGGAGACGGGGTCGATGCCGGAGCGCTCGAAGAGCTCCCAGGACGTCTCCAGCATGAGCCGCTGCTGCGGGTCCATCGCCAGCGCCTCGCGCGGGCTGATGCCGAAGAAGTCGGCGTCGAACGAGCCCGCGTCGTCGACGAAGCCGCCGTGGCGCACATAGCTGGTCCCGTAGTTGGCCGGGTCCGGGTGGTAGAGCCCCTCCAGGTCCCAGCCGCGGTCGGTGGGGAAGTCCTCGATGGCGTCCTTGCCCGCGGCCACCAGGTCCCACAGGTCCTCCGGGGAGGCCACGCCGCCCGGGAAGCGGCAGGCCATGCCGACCAGGGCCACCGGCTCCTGCCTGCGGTCCTCCTCCTGCGCCAGCCGCCGACGGGTGTCGTGGAGCTCGGTGGTCACCCTGCGCAGGTACTCGACCAGTTGCTCTTCGCTCGGCATGTGGGTCACCCGGCCTTCGGAGTGGGGGTCGCGCGCGAGGTGTCGGGCCCGACACCCAGCTCGTTGTCGATGAAGTCGAAGATCTGGTCGGCGGACGCGGTCTTGAGCCGGTCCCCGGCACTGTCGCCGTCGTCCGTCGCGGCGTTCCTGGTGTCCGTGGTGTGCGTGGTCCTCCACCGGGCGAGAAGCGTCTCCAGCCGGGTGGTGATCTCGTCCGTCTCGCCGTGGGACAGCCGGGCGGTGAGCGAGGCCAGGGTGTTCTCCATGCGGATCAGGTCGCTCAGCACGGCACCTGCGGCGGGAGGCCCGGCGGGCGGGGGGACGGACTGACCGCCGGACTTCCCGCCGACGGGCGCCTCGTCCTGGGCGGTGAGCCGTTCGCGCAGGTGCTCGGCGATGGCCGCGGGGGTGGGGTGACGGAAGACGAGGGCCGTGGGCAGGCGCAGGCCGGTGTCCTCCACGAGCCGGTTGCGCAGCTCGACGGCGGTCAGCGAGTCCAGACCCAGCTGTTTGAAGGTGGCGTCGCCGCGCAGTGCCTCGGGGTCGGTGCGGCCGAGGACCGCGGCGGCGTGGCTGCGTACCGCATCCACGAGCAAGCGGAGTTGTTCGGCGGTGGACAGGCCGGCCAGGCGGGCCGCCCAGTCCGTGGGCGCCTTGCGGTCGGCGGCCGTACGCCGGGCCGGGGCCTGGGGCACGGCCAGGGCGCGCAGCGTGGCGGGAAGCGTGGCGGTTTCCTCGGCGGCCAGGGCCCGGGCGGCCAGTCGGGCGCCGACGAGGGACGAGCCGCCGTGCCCGAACGACGCGTCCAGAAAGGCGGGCAGCTGCCCCGGCGCCGCGCCCTTGATGCCGGGCCTCGGGGCGACGGGCGGCCCGTAGGCCAGGGCCAGGCCAGTGGTGCCGACAGCGCCGGTGGTGCCAGTGGTGCCGGTGGTGTCCCGCCGGAGGGCGAGGGCCTCGCGGAAGGCGTCGGCGCTGGCGGCGGCCGTCGACTGCGGGATGCCCAGGATCTCGCCGGCCGGGGACACGACGGCGAACAGGGCCAGTGAGAGGTGGGCGGTGGCCTTGTCCAGGGCGACCGTGATTCCGGCTCGCGCGGCCCACGCGTCGGCGAAGGAGTCGGCCGGGGTGTCGCCGGAGCAGGTGCTGGTGGCAGTACCGGCACTGATATCGGTACTGGTACCAGTGGCCTCGGTGGTTAGGGCGGGCTCCACGGCTTCGGTTACGTGGATGACTCCGGTCAGCAGGTGGCGCATGTCGACGTCGTCGAGGGCTTCGGCGAGGGCCGCCGGATTGGCAGGGTCGACGGCGGTCAGGGTCACGGTGGCGCCCAGCTCCCGCAGCTCGGCCGCCTTCTCGGCGAGTTCATCGCCCTCGGCAAGGATCAGGAGATGCCCGCACTGTCCGGTGCGTACGAGGTGGTCGGCGAGGTCCGCGAGCAGCGCACCGGCCGCGCCGGCCGCCCCGGCGAGCAGCACGGTGCCGTCCGGGTCGAGTGTCCGCGCTCCGTCCGGGTCGGTGGTGTTGCGGGGTGCGGCGAGGCGGGGCGCCAGGACTTGGCCGTCGCGGAGGGCTACTTGAGGCTCGTCGGCGGCGAGAGCAGAGGCCACGGCGTGCGCCAGGGTCCGGTCGCCCAGGCCGATGCCGGTACCGCCCCCGGTGTCAGAGTCGGCCCCGCTCCCGGCGCCGACCCCAGCACCGGTGTCCGCGTCGGCCTTCGTGTCCGCGTCGACCTTCGTGTCCGGGCCCGGCCCGTCCACGAGCAGAAGCCGCCCCGGGTACCTGACCTGCGCGGCCAAGATCAGACCACGTACCGCCGCAGCCGTAGGGGCTGGCAGGGTCCCGTCGCCCGTGGCGACCGCGCCGTGCGTGAGCAGCACGAGGCAGGAGTCGGCGAGGCGTGCGTCGGCGAGCCAACGGTCGACGAGAGCACCGACGCGCTCTGTCGCGGCCAAGGCATCGGCCAGGACATCGTCCGACGCATCGAGCGAGGCATCGGGAGAGGCCACCCGGCCACCCTCGAACCCAGCACCGGCACCGGCACCAGCACCCGCACTCGCAAGGACGACGGCCGGCACCGGCGCTCCGCTGTCGAGGACCGCGCCCAGCTCCTCCAGGTCCTGGTATCCGCCCTCCCCCAGGCCGGCCCACCCAGACGTGTCCACAGCAGCGGCCGAGGGGGCCGGTACCGGTACCCACTGCAGCGCGTACAGGTCGGTCACGTGCCGGCCGGCGGCCCGCAGCTCCCTGGCACCCGCCGCCACGGCGACCAGACCTTCGCATGTCAGGACCTCGGCACCGGTCGGATCACTCACGCAGACCCGCCAGGTACGACCGGCCTGTGCGGGCGCACCACCCTCGGCCGGCCGCGCGGGCCCGTCAGGCTCCTCGCCCGACGGGGTCAGCCGCACCCGTACGGACGTGGCTCCGGTGGCCGACAGAGTCAGTCCGGTGAGAGTGAAGGGCAGCCACACCTGGCCGTCCCCGGTCGGCCGCTCTCCCAGTAGCGCGGGGTGGAGTGCGGCGTCCAGAAGAGCGGGATGAACGCCGAACCCGGCCGCATCAGGGGCCTCTTGAGGGAGCGTCACCTCCGCGAACAGCTCCGCGTCCCGCCGCCACAGGGCACGCAGCCCCTTGAAGACGGGCCCGTAGCCGACACCGGTCGCGGCGGCCCGGTCGTAGAAGTCGCCCAGGTTCACCGGTTCGGCGTCGACCGGCGGCCACACGGTGTCCTGGGTACCCACGGAGGACGCCGCGGCTGCCGTCCCGGCGGTGGCGGCGGTGGCGGCGACCAGTTGCCCACCCGCGTGCGAGGTCCAGGGCACACCGCTCCCCCTTGGACCGCTGTCTCCGGGGCCACTGCCACCGGGGCCGGGCTCGTCATCGTCGGGGCGGGCGTACACCTGGAACTCGCGGTGCCCGTCCTGCGCGTCGGCCGGCCCCACCACGATCTGTACCTGCAGTCCGCCGGTCTCGGGCAGGATCAACGGCGTCTGCAGCGTGAGGTCGTCGACGCCCGCGCATCCGGCCTCGTCGGCCGCGCGCAGAGCCCACTCCGCGAGCACGGACGCGGGCACGACAGGGGTGCCGAAGAGTGTGTGCTGGGCGAGCCAGGGGTGGCTGTGCCGGCTGATGCGCCCGGTGAGCAGGCGCACATCGCCCTCGGCGAGTTCGGCGGTGGCGCCGAGGAGCGGGTGCCCGGCCGCGGCGAGACCCAGGCCGGCCGCGTCCTGAGTACCGGTGGCGGCCTCCAGCCAGTACCGGCGCCGCTGAAACGCGTACGTGGGCAGATCCAGGGCGGGCCGCCCGAGCGCACGGGAAGCCCCGGCCTCACCCGACGCCTCCCACACGCCCGCCGCACCCGCCGCACCCGCCGCACCGAACCAGCTCTCCCACCGGACCGCGCACCCGGCGCCGAACGCCTGCGCGAGCGACAGGGCAAGGCGGGACAGACCGCCGTCGTCGCGCCGCAGCGTGGGAACGGTGACCGCGTCGGTGGCCGCCTCTTCGAAGGTCTCCTGGAGGCCCAGGGTGAGGACCGGGTGGCTGCTGGCCTCGATGAAGACGCGGTGGCCGTCGGCGAGCAGCGCGCCGACGGCGTCGGCGAACCGGACCGGCCTGCGCAGGTTCGTGACCCAGTAGCCGGTGTCGAGGACCGATGTGTCGACGCGGGTTCCGGTCACGGCCGAGTAGAACGCCACGGGCGCAGCGGGGGCAGCGTGGGCAGCGGCCGCGACGGGGCGAACACCCGCCAGGATGTCCGTCAGCTCGTCGGTGATGGCGTCGACCTGCGGGCTGTGCGAGGCGTAGTCCACGTCGATGACGCGGCCGCGCAACTCCCGCGCCTCGGCGTCGGCGACGGCGGCGGCGACCTGCTCGGGCGGTCCCGAAATGACAGTGGACGACGGTCCGTTGACGGCTGCGATGCCCACTCCGGCATGCTCGGCGATGAGTTCCGCCGCCTGCTCCTGGCCCACGCCGAGGGAGGCCATGGCGCCGCCGCCCGAGAGCTTCCGCAGCGCCCGGCTGCGCAGCGCCACGATCCTGGCACCGTCCTCCAGGGTGAGCGCGCCGGCCACGACGGCCGCGGCGATCTCGCCCTGCGAGTGCCCGACGACCGCGGCGGGCGTGACGCCGTGCCCGGCCCAGACGGCGGCGAGCGAGACCATGACCGCCCACAGCGCGGGCTGGACCACCTCGACCCGGGACAGTTCGCTCCCGTCACCACGCAGCACGCCGGTCAGCGACCAGTCGACGTGGGGGGACAGCGCCTGCTCGCAGTCGGCCATCCGAGCCGCGAACACCGCGGACTCCTCCAGCAGTTGGGCCCCCATGCCGATCCACTGCGAGCCCTGACCAGGGAACACGAACACCGGTCCGGGGCCCGTGTCCCCGGCGACACCGGACACCACGTCCGCGGACGCCTCGCCCGCGGCCAGCGCGGCGAGCCCGGCCGTCAGAGCCGCACGGTCGCGGCCCACGACGACGGCCCGGTGTTCGAACACCGATCGCGTCGTGACCAACGCCCGGCCCACCGCCGGCACGGAGGGGGTACCGATCGACGAAGCCTCGGTCCGAGCGGCACCGGCCTCGGGCACATCATCGGCCACGAACTCGCCCAGTCGTCGCGCCTGTTCACGCAGCGCGTCCGCGCTCCGGCCGGATAGCACCCACGGCACCACCGCACCGTTCTCCGCGTCGGCGGCGGTCTCCTCGCCCTGTGGCCCCTCTCCCCCATCGGGTGTCAGGTCCTCGTCCTGCCGCGCCTCCTCGATCACCAGGTGCGCGTTCGTGCCGGAGATACCGAAGGACGACACCGCGGCGCGGCGCGGGCGTGCGCCGCGCGCCCAGGCGACCGGCTCCGTGAGCAGGCGGACGGTGCCCCGCGACCAGTCCACGTGGCCGGTCGGCTCGTCGACGTGCAGGGTGGCGGGCAGCAGGCCGCGCCGCAGCGCCATCACCATCTTGATGACGCCCGCGACACCTGCGGCGGCCTGCGTGTGTCCGATGTTCGACTTGACGGAACCGAGCCACAACGGCCGTTCCGGGGAACGTCCTTGGCCGTACGTGGCGAGGAGGGCCTGCGCCTCGATCGGGTCGCCCAGCGTGGTGCCGGTGCCGTGCGCCTCCACGACGTCGACGTCGTCGGCCGTGAGACGGGCGTCCGCGAGCGCGGCACGGATGACACGCTGCTGCGCGGGGCCGTTGGGGGCGGTCAGGCCGTTGCTCGCGCCGTCCTGGTTGATCGCCGAGCCGCGGATGACGGCGAGGACGTCGTGGCCCTTGCGCCGGGCTTCGGAGAGGCGTTCGAGGAGGACCAGGCCCACACCCTCGGCCCATCCCGTGCCGTCGGCGCCCTCCGCGAACGGCTTGCAGCGGCCGTCGGGGGCCAGCCCGCGCTGGCGTGAGAACTCGGTGAACATGCCCGGCGTGGCCAGGACCGTGGCGCCGCCTGCCAGCGCCAGGTCGCACTCGCCGCGCCGCAGCGCCTGGGCCGCCAAATGGAGCGTGACCAGCGAGGAGGAGCAGGCGGTGTCGACCGTCAGGGCGGGGCCTTCCAGACCGAAGCTGAACGAGAGGCGGCCCGAGGCCACGCTGGGAGTGCTGCCGGTCAGCAGATGGCCGTCGGTGGACTGGGAGGGTTCGTGCAGCCGGGGCCCGTAGTCCTGTCCCGTCATGCCGACGAACACGCCGGTGGGGCTGCCCTTGAGCGTGCGCGGGTCCAGGCCCGCCCGTTCGAAGGCCTCCCAGGCGCATTCGAGGAGCAGTCGCTGCTGCGGGTCGACGGCGAGGGCCTCGCGCGGGCTGATGTCGAAGAACTCGGCGTCGAAGTCTGCCGCCTCGTAGAGGAATCCGCCGTGTCGCGTGTAACTCGTGCCGGACCTGGCGGCGTCGGGGTGGAACAGTCGCTCCAGGTCCCAGCCCCGGTCGGTGGGGAACACGCCGATCGCGTCGGTGCCGTCGGCGACCAGCCGCCACAGGTCCTCCGGTGAACCGGCGCCGCCCGGGTAGCGGCAGCTCATGGCCACGATGGCGATCGGGTCGTCGTCCGTTGCGCGGTCGGACGCGTGGGCCTGCGCCGGGTCGGCCTGGTCGGCCGCCCCCGTGAGCAGGGTGCGCAGGTGTCCTGCGACGGCCTGGGGGGTCGGGTGGTCGAAGGTGAGGGTGGCGGGCAGCGCGAGACCGGTCACCGCGCCGAGCCGTTCGCTCAGCTCCGCCGCGGCCATCGAGTCGAAGCCCGACCGCTTGAAGGTACGGGCGGTCTCGACCGTCCCGGTGGCGGCTCCTAGCACGACGGCCACCTGCTTGGCGACCAGACCCAGCAGGGTGCGCTCCTGGTCGGCCACCGAGAGCGCGGAGAGCCGCTCGGCGAGCGCGGCGCGGGCCTCGCGCTCCCCGTCCCCGGCCGCGTCACCGCCCCCGGCCGCGTCACCGCGCTCAGCCACCCCGTCACGCTCGCCGGACTCCGGGTGCCGCTCCTCGTCGGCCCCCGCTCCCCCTCGTACGGACGTCCGCTGCTCGTCGGAAGGGGTGGCGTCGCCCGTCGTCCAGGCGACGTCGGGCCAGTGGCGCTCGCGCTGGAAGGCGTACGTGGGCAGGCTCGGGCGGCGCGCGCCGCGGGCACCGTACGCGGCGGTGAAGTCCACGTCGGCGCCGCGCACGTACGCCTGCGCCAGGGCGGTCATGAATGTGGCCGGCTCGTCGCGCCCGCGTCGGCACGCGGCCACCGCGGCGGGCCGCGCACGGCCCGCCTGCGCGGACGCGGGGAAGCACTCGCGGGCCATGGCCGACAGCGGTGCGTCCGGGCCGAGTTCGACGAACGTGCTCACACCCCGCTCGCACAGCCCCCGGACCCCGGACAGGAACCGCACGGGTCTGCGGACGTGCTGCGCCCAGTACTCGGGCCGGGCCTGCTCGGCGCCGGTCACGGGTTCGCCGGTGACGTTGGAGACGATGGGGATCACCGGCTCGTGGAAGGTCAGCCGGGCCGCGACGGCGCGCAGTTCGTCGAGAACGGAGTCCATGTGCGGCGAGTGGAAGGCGTGGCTGACCTTCAGATGGCGGGCCTTGTGTCCGCGCCCCTGCCAGGCCGCGGTCAGTTCGTCGACCGTGTCGCGGTCGCCGGAGATCACCACCGACCGGGGGCCGTTGACGGCCGCGACGGTGACGTGCCGCTCGTGCCCGGCGAGCAGTTCGGCCGCCTCGTCCTCGCTCGCCTGCCAGGCGGCCATGGCCCCGGGCTCCCGCACGGCCTGCATGAGCCGGCCTCGCGCGGCGACCAAGGTGCTCGCGTCCGCGAGCGAGAGGACGCCGGCGACGTGCGCGGCGGTGATCTCGCCGACCGAGTGGCCGAGGAGGTGGTCGGGCCGCAGGCCGAAGGAGGCGGCAAGACGGTACAGGGCGGTCTCGAACGCGAAGAGCGCGGGCTGGGTGTACGCGGTCTGGTCGAGGAGCGTCCGGTGTGCGTCGCGCTCGCCGAGGACGATGTCGCGCAGCGGGTGGTCCAGATGCGGGTCCAGGGCGGCGAACGCCTCGTCGAGCGCGTCGGCGAAGACGGGGAAGGAGGCACACAACTCGCGTCCCATTCCCGGCCGTTGGGCGCCTTGGCCGCTGAAGAGGAAGGCCAGCTTGCCGTCGGCATCCGCCTCGCCGCGCACCACGGACGGCGCGTCCGCGCCCTCGGACAGGGCATTCAGGGAGCCGAGCAGTTCGGTGGTGTCGGCGCCGAGGAGGACCGCTCGGTGGGTGAGGGGCGTGCGGGTGGTGGCGAGCGCGTGCCCGATCTCCGCGGCGTCGGCCTTGAGGGAGGTGCCGCCCTCTGAGGAGGCGCCGGCGTCGGGAGCGGGCCGGTCGGCGAGGTGGGCCCGCAGCCGGGCCGCCTGGGCGCGCAGCGCGGGCACGCTGTGGGCGCTGACCGGCCACGGCGTGGGCGGGACGGTGCCCCCGGACTCCCGCGGCGTCACGGCCTGCGCCGGGGTCGGCGCATCGGCTTCGGCCGGGACCGGGGCGGGGGCCGGGGCCTCGGCCAGGACGAGGTGACTGTTCGTGCCGCCCATGCCGAAGGAGGACACCCCGGCGATCAAGGGCTGTTCGGGGCGCGGCCAGTCGGCCGCTTCCCGCTGGACCGCCAGGCCGAGGCCGGTCAGCGGGATGGCGGGGTTGGGGGTGGTGCAGTTCAGGCTCGGGGCGAGGCGCCGGTGATGGATGCTCAGGGCCGTCTTGAGGAGTCCGGCGATGCCCGCGGCGGCTTCGAGGTGGCCGATGTTCGTCTTGGCGGAGCCGACGGCCAGGGGTACCGTGCGCGACTCGTCCTGCCCGAGCGCGGCGCCGAGCGCGGCGGCCTCGACGGGGTCCCCCACAGGGGTGCCGGTGCCGTGCAGTTCGACGTACTGGACCTGGTCGGGCGTCACGCGCGCCTGGCCGCAGGCGAGGCGGACGACGTCCTGCTGTGCCGCGCCGCTGGGCAGGGTGAGGCCGTCGGTCGCCCCGTCGCTGTTGACGGCGCTGCCCCGGATCACGCAGTACACGGTGTCGCCGTCGCGCCGCGCCGCCGAGAGCGGCTTGAGCACGACCAGGCCACCGCCCTCGCCGCGGACGAAACCGTCGGCGGCCGCGTCGAAGGTGTGACAGCGGCCGGTGGCCGAAAGGCCGCCGAAGCGGGCCGCGGCCTGCTCGGTGGAGTGCGGCGAGCAGATGAGGTTGACGCCGCCCGCGAACGCGGCATCGCACTCGCCGCGCCTGATGCTCTCGCAGGCCAGGTGCACGGCGACGAGCGAGGACGACTGCGCGGTGTCGACGGTCAGGCTCGGCCCCGCCAGGTGGTGCGAGTACGAGATGCGGTTGGCCAGAATGCTGCGGTGCACGCCGGTCATGGTGTGCCGGGTGACGGCGTTCCGTGCCTGGCGGTTCAGGACGTGGACGTAGTCGTCCCACAGGGCGCCGACGAAGACGCCGGTGCGGCTGCGGGCCAGGTCGGGCGGCCGGATGCCGGCGTCCTCCAGGGCTTCCCAGCTCAGTTCGAGGAGCAGTCGCTGCTGGGGGTCCATCGCGAGGGCTTCGCGCGAGCTGACGGTGAAGAAGGACGCGTCGAAGCCGTCGATCCGGTCCAGGTAGCCGCCGGGGCCGCGGAGGCCGGAATCGGCCTGCCTGTGCTCGGGCGGGGCGTCACGGACACCGCTCCTGCCCTCGCTCAGCAGCTGCCAGAAGGCGGCGGGACCGGATGCTTGGGGCAGGCGGCAGGCCATCCCGACGACCGCGACCGGCTCGGGGAGGTCGCTCGCGCCGGCGGAGGACGTGGCCATCACGTCAGCTGCACTCGAACGCGGAACAACTGGCTGCCAGAAAACATCAACGGCGCTCCCGGTCCGAAATCGGAGATCGCTACGACTACCGGGCTCATCGTGAGCGGGCTCTCTAAAGGCCAACCAAACCCCGGCTAGCCGTCCGCCGCTTTAGACGGGCGCTATGCCCTGCGGCCAGCATCGGGTGCGAGCGGCACCCGTTCCGCCCCGGCCGCGCGGCGTCACGCCACCGACGCGGGGCCACGGCGGTGTGCCCTCGGGACGGGCTCCGCACTGGGCCCGCGGGCCGGGGAACGAGAGGGAGAGCGATGGACAGGGGCACGGCGCAGGCACCGCAGAACACCGGGACCGGAGTGTGGCTGCGCCGGTACCACGACACCGCGTCGGCACCGGTGCGGCTGGTCTGCTGCCCGTTCGCGGGCGGTTCGGCGAGCTACTTCTTCGGCCTCTCGGGGCTGCTCACGCCCGCTGTCGAGGTCGTGTCCGTGCAGTACCCGGGGCGCCAGGACCGCCATACGGAGCCGGGCCTCGAGTCGGTGGCCGCCCTCGCCGACGGCGTCGTGGCGGAACTGCCCGCCGACGGCAAGCCGTTCGCGCTGTTCGGGCACAGTCTGGGCGCCATCGTGGCGTTCGAGGTGGCACGGCGCCTGCGCGGACCGGAAGGACCCGGCCAGCCGGTGCACCTGTTCGTCTCCGGCGGACTCGCGCGCGCCTACCGCCCGGCCGGGACGACCGGCGAGCTCGGGGACGCGGACATCCTGGCCCATCTGCGGGCGATGGGCGGTACCGACGAGCGGTTCTTCACCAGCCCTGAGCTGCAGGGACTCGTCCTGCCCGCGCTGCGCGCCGACTACCGGGCCGTGGCCTCCTACGACACGCCGGCCCCCGAGCGGCTCGACTGCCCCATCACGGCGCTGATCGGCGACCGTGACGAGCGGACCTCGCCCGAGCAGGCCGCCACCTGGCGGGAGCGGACGAGCAGGGCGTTCGATCTGCGGGTGCTGCCCGGCGGGCACTTCTACCTCGACTCCTGCCAGGAGCAGGTGGCCTCCGTCGTCAGGTCCGCGCTGACGGCGCGGCCGGGCTGCTGACCGGGCGCGGACCGGGTGACGGCGGAGTGGGGACGAGTGCGGACAGACCACTGGCGTGCTCCGCCGAGGGAAGTCGGAGCACGCCAGGGTGACCGGACGCGGCAGCCGGGGGGACTGGCCGCGCGCGGTCGTCTTTCCCGGTGGGACCCCGCGCCCCTGCGGGGGAATTGAGGGGCGCGGGGGTCGTACCCGACGGCCAGGGGCTGCCGCGTACGACGTTCGGAGGGGGAGCGGAGGGTGGTCCGCCCCTTCACCGGGCGGCCGGACGGTGACGTCCTCGCGGGGTGTCACCGCCCGGCCCCCGGTCAGGGCCGCAGGTCTTCCAGATAGCGCAGCGCCTCGTCCAGCGTGGTCGCGAAGTCCATGTCCGGATCGTTCGCCCAGTCCATCGAGACCTGCAGCATCACTCCGAACACGGCCCCGGTGTAGGCGCGGACCGCGGGGTCCCCCGGGTCGCGTCCGGCCCGCTTGGCCACCTGTTCACTCATGACCTGCATGGTCTGGCCGATGTTGCCCAGGCTGGCCCCCCAGAGCTCCGGCTCGGAGACGATGAGCACGAATCTCTCGCGCTGCAGGGCCAGTTCCTCCTCGCTGATGTCCTCAAGCATCGACCGGATGGTCTGCCGTTCGGCCTGGATAGGCGTCAGGTCGGGCGACTGGGCCTGGAACATCAGCGTGAAGGGCAGGTCGTAGTCGTGAGAGAAGACCAGGTCCTGCTTGGTCGCGAAGTAGCGGAAGACGGTGCTGGGAGCGACCTCGGCAGCTTCGGCGATCTGCTCGATGGTCGTGGCGGAGTAGCCCTGTTCCCTGAACAGGCGCACCGCCTCCCGCTGGATCGCGGCTTTCGTCCGGGCCTTCTTGCGTTCTCTCAGTCCAGGCACGGTGCTGGCCTGGTCAGACTGCGTCTGCGGCTTCATGCTCAGATTCTGCTGTCTTGGCGGAGCTCTGACCAACATGGCGGGGCAGCCACACCACCGCGAGCACCACACCGAGCAGTCCGAGTCCGCCGGACACGACCAGGACGACGTCCAGGGCGTGGACGTACGCGGAGCGCACCGAGTCCCCCAGCGCGGAGGACTTGATCGCCCGGGCCACCGCCAGACCACCGAAGACCGAGTCCTTGGCCGCGTCCTGAGCCTGTGCGGGCACCCCGTCGAGGTCGAGCTTGCCGCGGTAGCTGGAGTTGAGGACCGAACCGAGGATGGCCGCGCCGAAGCTGCCGCCGAGAGTACGGATGGACTGGTTGACGCCGGAGCCGACGCCCGCGGAGTCCTCCGACAGCGCGCCGAGCGCCGCGTCCATGGCGGTGGGCAGGGCGATGCCGAGGCCGAGGCCGTACGCCGCGGTCCAGGCGGCCGCCAGACCGGTGCCGCTGTCAGTGGCCGTGGTGGCGCCGTAGAACAGCCCGGCGGCCAGCAGCGCGAAACCGATGCCGACGGCGGTCTTCGGGCCGAGCCCCTTGGCGATCTTGTTGGCGACGGTGACGCCGATGAGCAGGCCGCCGACCATCGGCAGCAGCCGGAAGCCGCTGCCCATCGCGTCGGTGCCGAGGACCGCTTGGTAGTACTGCGGCATGGTGAACAGCACGCCGAACATCGTGAAGTTGATGACGGTGCCGATCATGGTGCCGGAGGTGAAGCGGGCCGAGCGGAACAGGGACAGGTCGACCAGCGGGTCGGCCACCCGCTTCTCCCAGAAGACGAAGAGCACGAGCGCGAGCAGACCGCCGACGCAGGGGATCACCGTGGTGACGTCGCCCCAGCCCTTCTCGCCGCCCTGGATCACGCCGTAGGTCAGCGCGGCGAGACCCACGCTGGAGAACACCAGGCCACCCACGTCGAACGGCTTCGCCTCCTTGGCCTTGGACTCCGGGAGCCAGGCGTACACCGCGAGGAAGGCGAGGATCACGACCGGGACGTTGATCAGGAAGACCGAGCCCCACCAGAAGTGGTTGAGCAGGTAGCCGCCCAGGATCGGACCCAGCGGATAGGCCAGCATCGCCGCACCGGCGACCGCGCCGATCGCCTTGGGACGCTCCTCGTCGGAGAACATCACCGGCAGCAGCGACAGCGTGGTCGGCATGATCAGCGCGGCACCGAGGCCGAGCACCGCACGCGCGCCGATGAACGTGCCGGACGTTGTGGCGTAGGCACAGGCCAGCGAGCTGATTCCGAAGATGATCAGCGCGCCGAGCAGCACCTTCTTGCGCCCGAACCGGTCACCGAGCATGCCCGCCGGGATCATTCCGGCCGCGAACACGAGCGTGTACGACGTCACGAACCACTGCAGCTCGACGTTGTTCGCACCCAGATCGTCCGCCATCGCCGGCAGCGCCAGGCTCAGGATCGTCACATCGAAGCCCACCACCATCGAGGCGAGCACGAGAGCCCCGACGGCCCACCACCGCCGCGCACCCAGATCTGCTGACACGAGAGTCGACCTCCTAAAGAGAGCTCAATATCTAGTCGGAGCGTACTCTCACTTTTTTTGTCCGGCTACCACCGGCCGCGTATGGAACCCGTTAAGGGCCGCGAGGCCGCCCCCAAGCCCGCGTCCATAGGGGTGCCGGGAGCCAGCCCTTAGGGGCTGTTGAGGGGCAGGGGTGGGGTTGTGACTCCCCGTGCCGCGCCGTGACGCTGAGGTGGTGACGGAGAACGCGACGACCAAGAAGCCCCCGACGGTGAACAAGACCGTCGCCCCCCAGCCCCACGACATCGGTCACTACTACGACCACAAGGTCTTCGACCTGATGACCCAGCTCGGAGACGGCAACCTGCACTACGGCTACTGGTTCGACGGCGGCGCGCAGGAGGCCACCTTCGACCAGGCCATGGTCCAGATGACCGACGAGATGATCCGCCGCCTGGACCCGGCCCCCGGCGACCGCGTCCTCGACATCGGCTGCGGCAACGGCACCCCGGCCATGCAGCTGGCCCGCGCCCGCGACGTCGAGGTGGTCGGCATCTCGGTGAGCGCACGCCAGGTCGAGCGCGGCAACCGCAGGGCGCAGGAGGCCGGCCTCGCCGACCGGGTCAGGTTCGAGCAGGTCGACGCCATGAACCTGCCGTTCGACGACGGGCACTTCGACCACTGCTGGGCCCTGGAGTCGATGCTCCACATGCCCGACAAGCAGCAGGTCCTCACCCAGGCCCACCGCGTGGTGAAGCCCGGCGCACGGATGCCGATCGCCGACATGGTCTACCTCAACCCCGACCCCACCGCGGCACGGACCGCCACCGTCAGCGACACCACCATCTACGCGGCGCTCACCGACATCGGGGACTACCCCGACATCTTCCGCGCGGCCGGCTGGACGGTCCTCGAACTGACCGACATCACCCACGAGACGGCCAAGACCTACGACGGCTACGTCGAGTGGATCCGCGCCCACCGGGACGAGTACGTCGACATCATCGGCGTCGAGGGATACGAGCTCTTCCTGCACAACCAGGCGGCCCTCGGCAAGATGCCCGAGCTCGGCTACATCTTCGCCACCGCGCAGCGCCCCTGACCCCGTGTCACCCGGCCCCGGCCGCGCGCCACGGCGCCCGGCCGGCCCGCTGCTCCCGCCCTCCCCGCTCCGCCCTCCCATCCCAGGGGCCCGCCTGTGAAGATCCTCCGCATCCCCGTGTCGAAGACCGTCTCCCTCAACGTCCGGCATCGGCCCGCAGGTGGCGCGGGAGCCACCGGCCGCCCGTACCTGCTGCTGCACGGCATGCTCGCGAACGCCAGGATGTGGGACGACGTCTCCGAGCGGATCGCCGCGGCCGGGCACCCGGTGTACGCCGTCGACCACCGCGGCCACGGCGATTCGGACGCGCCGCCGGACGGGTACGAGAACGCTGCGGTCGTCACGGACCTGGTCGAGTTGATCGCCGCACTCGACCTGGCGGGCACCCTGATCGCCGGGCACTCCTGGGGTGCGCACCTGGCGCAGCGGCTCGCCGCCGAACACCCGGGCCTGGTGGCGGGTCTCGTCCTCATCGACGGCGGCTGGTACGAGTTCGACGGGCCGGTGATGCGGGACATCTGGGAACGCACCGCCGACGTGGTCCATCGCGCACAGGAGGGCACCACCACCGCGGCGGACATGCGCGCCTACCTCGAGGCCACGCACCCCGAGTGGTCCCCCACCTCCATCGAGGCGCGCCTGGCGGACTACCGCGTCGGGCCGGCCGGTCTGCTCATCCCGCGCATGACCTCCGAGCAGGTCATGTCGGTCGTCGCAAGCCTGCAGCGCGAGGTCCCCACCGACTGGTACCGCAAGATCACCGTGCCGGTCCGGCTGCTTCCCATCATCCCGGCCGTCCCCCAGCTCTCCGACGAGGTACGCGCCTGGGTGGCCGCCGCCGAGGCCGCCCTGGAGCGGGCGACCGTGCGCTGGTATCCCGGCTCCGACCACGATCTGCACGCCGGAGCGCCCGACGAGGTCGCCGCCGACCTCCTGCGGCTGGCCCGCGACGCCGCCGCGCCGCCGGCGGGCTGAGCACCGGACCCCGGCACGGGTCGTGCCGCCCGAGTCCCGGCGGCTAGGCGGGAGTTAGGCCCGCTTAAGCAGCCGCGGCAACCCTGGCAACGACAGCGTGCGACGCGTATGTGCCCACGCCGTCCCACCTGAGGCTTCACGCGCGAGAACAGGAAGGCTGGCCATTCCCGTGGCGAACGAAGAGAAGCTCGTCGAGTACCTCAAGTGGACGACCGCCGAGCTGCACCAGACCCAGCAGCAGCTGCGCGAGCTGAAGGCCGCACAGCACGAGCCGATCGCCGTGGTCTCCATGGCCTGCCGGCTGCCCGGCAAGACCCGTACCCCGGACGACCTGTGGGACCTGGTCTCCGAGGGCCGGGACGCCGTCACCGGCTTCCCCGACGACCGCGCCTGGGACATCCCCGAGGAACCCCCGTACGCGGAACTCGGCGGCTTCCTCGAGGACGCGGCGGGCTTCGACGCGGGCTTCTTCGACATCGGCGAGACCGAGGCCGTGGCCACCGAGCCCCTGCAGCGCCTGATGCTCCACCTCGCCTGGGAGGCCGTCGAGCGCGGCCGCATCGCCCCGCACACCCTGCGCTCCACCCTCACCGGTGTCTACGTCGGCGCCACCGGGCACGACTACGCGACCCGCCTGGAGACGGCGCCGGACGAACTGCTGCCCTACCTCGGCGGCGGCACGTCCGGCAGTCTCGTCTCGGGCCGCATCGCCTACGCCCTCGGGCTCGAAGGCCCCGCGATCAGCGTGGACACGGCCTGCTCGTCGTCTCTGGTCGCCCTCCACCTGGCCTGCCAGGCGCTGCGGCGCGGGGAGTGCCGGCTCGCCCTCGCGGGCGGCGGCACCGTCATGTCGACCCCGCACACCTTCCACGCCTTCTCCCACCAGAAGTCCCTGGCGGCGGACGGCCGGTGCAAGTCGTTCGCGGGCGCGGCCGACGGCATGGGCCTCGCGGAGGGCGTCGGCCTCGTTCTGCTGGAACGGCTCGGCGACGCGCGGAAGAACGGTCACCCCGTGCTCGCCGTCATCCGCGGCTCGGCGGTGAACCAGGACGGCGGGGGCTACGGACTCGCCGCCCCCAACGGCCCCTCCCAGCAACACGTGATCCGCGCCGCCCTGGCCGACGCGCAACTCTCCCCCGACCAGGTCGACGCCGTCGAGGCACACGGCACGGGCACGCCCATCGGCGACGCCATCGAGGTCCAGGCCCTGCTCGCCACGTACGGCGTCAACCGCTCACCGGAGCGGCCCCTGTGGCTCGGCTGCGTCAAGTCCAACACGGGGCACACCCAGGGCGCCGCCGGTACCGCCGCACTGATCAAGATGGTCCAGGCCCTTCGGCACGGCTCCCTTCCCCCCACCCTGCACATCGACCGCCCCACGCCGCTCGCCGCCTGGAAGAAGGGCGGGGTCCGGCTGCTCACCGAGGCGGTCGACTGGCCACGCCGCGACGAGCCCCGCCGGGTCGGCCTCTCGGCCTTCGCCACGTCGGGCACGAACGCCCACCTGATCCTCGAAGAGCCCCCGCTGCCCGACGCCCCCGCCAATGTCCCCACCGACGCACCGGCCGCGCGGACCGAAGCGGCGGCCGGCACCGCGCCGACCGGCCGCCCGGTGGCCTGGCCCCTGTCGGCCCGCACCCCCGAAGCCCTCCAGGCGCAGGCGAAGGCCCTCGTCGGCCACCTCACGGCCGCCGACCCCACGCCCTCCCCCACCGAGGTCGCCCACTCCCTCGCCACCACCCGCAGCCCCCTGGACCACCGGGCGGTCCTCACCGGCACGGACCACGCCGGCCTGCTCACGGCCGCCCGCGCCCTGGCCGCCGGGGACGCCCACCCCGCCCTGACGGTCACGCCCGTGGACGCCACCCCCAAGAAGATCGTCTGGCACTTCGACGGGCCGACCCCGACCGACGCCTCACCCCCCGAAACCGCGCACCTGCCGGCACCCGGCGCCGACCTCTACGCGACCTTCCCCCTCTTCGCGGCCGCCTTCGAGGAAGCCCGCACCCTCCTCGCCACGCGCCTCGCCACCCCCCTCCCCCCGCGCCCCTTCGCCGCACCGGGCCCGGACCACGCCGAACCGCTCCGCTTCGCGGTCCACGTCGCGCTCGCCCGGCTGCTCCTCGACGCGGGGGTCCACCCGCACACCCTCACCGGGCACGGGGTCGGCCACGTCGCCGCCGCGCACGCCGCGGGCGTCCTCACCCTCGACGACGCGTGCCGGCTGGCCGCCGCCCATACCGCGGCCACCGCCGACGGCACGCGGCAGCCGAAGCCCGACGCCTACGAGCCCGTGCTCCGGGAACTGACGTTCCAGCCGCCCACCCTGACCCTCACCAGTACCGCCCCGGCGGACACACCCGTCACCGCCCCCGCCTACTGGCACCACCACCTGACGTCACCGGCCGCGGCGCCCCCGCCCTCCGAGACCCACACGGTCCTCCACCTGGGCGCCCTCGCCTCCGGACCGGAGACGGAGAGGGAGCCCGGAACGGAGCCGACGGAGCCCACACCAGCGCCCACCGCGCACGTCCTGCTCACCACGCTCGCGCGGCTCCACACCTCGGGCGGCACGGTCGACTGGGCCCCCCTCGTCCCGGGCACGCCGTCGCCTCGGACCATCGACCTCCCGACGTACCCCTTCCAGGCCACGCGTTACTGGCTGCACGACCACACCACGCGCACCACGGTGTGACCCGCCACCACCCACTCACACAGGAGCCTTCATGACCAGCACCGACCCCACGCCCGGCCAGGACGCCACCGACCTGGAGAAGCGGCTCGCCGCGGCCACCCCCCAGGAGCGCGAGCGGCTCCTCACGGAGACCATCCGCACGCAGGCCGGCACACTGCTCAACACGGCGCTCACCGACGACAGCAACTTCCTCGAGAACGGTCTCAACTCCCTGACCGCACTGGAACTCACCAAGACCCTGATGACGCTGACCGGCATGGAGATCGCGATGGTCGCCATCGTCGAGAACCCGACGCCCGCCCAGCTGGCCCACCACCTCGGCCAGGAGCTCGCACAGACCACCGCGTAGTCCCCGGCGTCACCCACGCACCACACGCCCCCGGCCGCACGGCGCTCCCGGGGGCACAAACATGTCGTGCCACGCGCACGCCGCCCCGCAAGGTCTCGATCGATTCGAGCAAGAAATTTGCTGCGATGACAGAGCAGGCAGGTGCCCGCCACCGGAACGCATCGCCTCTCTGGTCAGCCCAGTTGCTCCCGTGGCGGGTCTGCGTGCTCAACCTCCTTGGCCTTCCGCCGAGTTGAGGGCGCTGTGTGAAGCGTTGACATCTTTGGGGTGTGCGGTATATCTGTGCTGCGGTTGGTGCAAGAAGTCGACTGCACTCAGCAAATTTCGCATAGATACTCCGCTCCTCCCCGTGACGCGCCGACTGGGCGCGCCGCGGTACCGCAGCCCCCCGTGGAACAGAGGACGCCATGAGATGGAAGCAACGCAGTCGGCGGCTGATCACCGCCGGGCTCGGCGCAGGCCTGATAGCCCTCGGGCTGGTGCCCGTCGGCGCCGGAACGGCCGCCGCGAGACCCGCGGCCAAGCCGGCCGCCGAGCCCGTGAACCTCGCCCTCAACAAGCCGATCGAGGCGTCCTCGTCGACGCAGAACTACTACGCGACGAACGCCAACGACAACAGCACCAGCACGTACTGGGAGGCGAGCGGCAATCCGTCGACGCTGACCGTGAAGCTCGGCGCCAACGCCGACCTCTCGTCCGTCGTCGTCAAGCTCAACCCGGACGCCGCCTGGGCGGCACGCACCCAGAACATCGAGGTGCTCGGGCGTGAGCAGTCCGCGAGCGGGTTCACCTCCCTCAAGACCCGCGCCGATTACAGCTTCAGCCCTTCGGGAAACCGCAACTCCGTCACCATTCCGGTCAGCGGCCGGTACGCCGACGTCCAGCTGAAGATCTTCTCCAACAGCTCCGGGTACGCGGGGCAAGCGGCCGAGTTCCAGGTCATGGGGAGCCCCGCGCCCAACCCCGACCTGACCGTCTCGAACCTCACCTGGGATCCCGCGAAGCCCTCCGAGAGCGACGCGATCACCGTGAACGCCACGGTGCGCAACACCGGCAGTGCGGCCGCCGCGGCGACCACGGTGAACGTCAGTCTCGGCGGGACGGTCGCGGGCAGCGCGCCGGTCCCCGCGCTCGGCGCGGGCGAGTCGGCCACCGTCAAGGCCGCCATCGGCAAGCGCGCGCAAGGAAGTTACACCGTCTCCGCCGTGGTCGACCCGAGCGACACCATCGACGAGCAGAACGACGACAACAACAGCCGCACCGCCGACGAGAAACTGACGGTCGGTCAGAGTCCGGGTCCCGACCTCGAAGTCACCGGAATCACGTCAAGCCCGGCCAACCCGGCCGTGGGCGCGAAGGTCACCTTCACCGCGAAGGTCCACAACCGCGGCACCAGTGGCGTGAGCGCGGGGTCCGTGACGCGTCTGACGGTGGGCAGCACCACCCTCAACGGCACCTCTCCGGCCATCGCCGCCGGTGAGACGGCCACGGTCGGCATCAGTGGCAGCTGGACCGCCGCCAGCGGTGGCGCCACGCTCACCGCGACCGCCGACGCCACGAACACGGTCGCCGAGACCAACGAGAACAACAACGTCTTCGCGCGCTCGATCGTGGTCGGTCGCGGCGCGGCCGTGCCCTACGTCGAGTACGAGGCGGAGGACGCCACGTACGAGGGCACCCTCCTCGAGACCGACGCCGAACGCACCTTCGGGCACACCAACTACGCCTCGGAGTCCTCGGGGCGCAAGTCCGTCCGCCTCACCTCCACCGGGCAGTACGTGGAGTTCAGCTCGACCAGCGCCGCCAACTCCATCGTCGTACGCAACTCGATCCCCGACGCCCCGGGCGGGGGCGGCCAGTCGAAGACCCTCAGCCTCTACGCGGACGGCAAGTTCGTGCAGAAGCTGACCCTGTCCTCCAAGCACAGCTGGCTGTACGGGAACACGGACCAGCCCGAGGGGCTCACCAACACCCCCGGCGGCGACGCGCGGCGGCTCTTCGACGAGTCGCACGCCCTGCTCACGCAGACGTATCCCCAGGGCACCAAGTTCAAGCTGCAGCGCGACGCCGGTGACGACGCCGCGTTCTACATCGTCGACCTGATCGACCTGGAGCAGGTGGCCCCCGCGGCGGGCAAGCCCGCCGAGTGCACCTCGATCGCCACGTACGGAGCGATCCCGAACGACGGCATCGACGACACCAAGGCGATCCAGGCGGCCGTGACCGCCGACCAGAAGGGCGAGATCGACTGTGTGTGGATCCCGGCGGGACAGTGGCGCCAGGAGCAGAAGATCCTCACCGACGACCCGCTGAACCGCGGCCAGTTCAACCAGGTGGGCATCCGTGACGTGACGATCCGGGGTGCCGGCATGTGGCACTCCCAGCTGTACACGCTGACCCCGCCGCACGAGGCGGGTGGCATCAACCACCCGCACGAGGGCAACTTCGGCTTCGACATCGACGACAACACCAAGATCTCCGGCATCGCCATCTTCGGCTCGGGCGCGATCCGCGGCGGCGACGGCAACGCCGAGGGCGGTGTGGGTCTCAACGGCCGTTTCGGCAAGAACACGAAGATCGACGATGTCTGGATCGAGCACGCCAACGTGGGTGCGTGGGTCGGCCGCGACTACAGCAACATCCCGGAGCTGTGGGGTCCCGGCGACGGCCTGGAGTTCACCGGAATGCGCATCCGCAACACCTACGCGGACGGGATCAACTTCACCAACGGCACCCGCAACTCCACCGTCTTCAACTCCTCCTTCCGCAACACCGGCGACGACGCCCTGGCGGTGTGGGCCAGCAAGTACGTCAAGGACACGTCGGTGGACGTCGGCCACGACAACGCCTTCCGCAACAACACCGTGCAGCTGCCCTGGCGCGCCAACGGCATCGCGGTCTACGGCGGTTACGGCAACAAGATCGAGAACAATCTCGTGTACGACACCATGAACTACCCCGGCATCATGCTCGCGACCGACCACGACCCGATCCCCTTCTCGGGACAGACACTGATCGCGAACAACGGCCTGTACCGGACCGGCGGCGCGTTCTGGAACGAGGACCAGGAGTTCGGCGCCATCACGCTGTTCGCCCAGGGCCCCGACATCCCCGGCGTGACGATCCGTGACACCGACATCCACGACTCGACGTACGACGGGATCCAGTTCAAGACCGGCGGCGGCGCCATGCCGGACGTGAAGATCTCCGACGTCACGATCTCCAAGTCCAACAACGGCTCGGGCATCCTCGCGATGAGCGGAGCACGCGGCAGCGCCACACTCACGGACGTCTCGATCAGTGATTCGCGCGACGGCAACATCCTGAAGGAGCCCGGTTCGCAGTTCGTGATCAACGGAGGGGGTGCCAAGAACTCCTCGGTACGGGAGTTCACCGCCCGCTAGCGGCAGAGGGCTGGGGGCTCTCCGGGCGCCGGGCCCTCAGCCACCCGGAACGACCGGGGGGACCGTTTCGGATTGCTCTGGAACGGTCCCTGATCCGCGAGCGCGCACCCCAGGCCCGATGGACAGAAGATGCCAAATCCCCTTCACGGCCGAGGTGTACGCGAGAGGATCAGCTCATGCCCAAGAAGATCGACCATGTTCCCGGCACCGACAAGTTCATGACGCTCGATGAGATCGCCGACTTCATTGCCGAAGCCAGGGCAGCCGGCGCTTCCGGCAGAGACATCCCGCGGGGCCGCTTGTCGTTGGGCGGGAAGCTGCAGCGGCTCGTCGTCACCGTCCCCGACCCCGAGTAGCGCGTCACGGCCGAACGCGCGCACGCACATCCTGCCCGACGGCCGCGGGGGACCTGGCCCGCGTGTCGCAGGCATCCCACCCGGCCCGCGCTGAGACCGAAGGCCCACCACGCCACCCCCGTCGCAGAGGACTTCACCGTTCCCATCCACCCTGGAGGGCATCGCCGACGGGCGCTTCGGGCACCTGTGAGACTCGGGCAACGCCTGCCGGATCCGCTGCTCCGACAGCAAATACACGGAGAGGCACCTAGCGAAGTTCCGCCACGGCCGCGCCCGCGAAGGTGGTGGCGAGGCGGCGCAGCCGTTTGTCGGACGGGTCGCCTCCGACGGTGACGTTCACCGTCTCGACGGCGTCGTCGCCGAGCGGATCCGTGTACGTGCGATGGACGACGCGGACCAGGCAGGTCCGAGGGCCCTCCGCGTCCGCCACGACGACGGCGTCACGGCCGCCGACGCGGGTGAGGGGGCCGTCGGAGCCGGCCGGCGGCTGGCCGCGGTCGAACCGGATCTCCAGCCACAGGTCCCCGGTGGTGCTCGCCCACTCGCAGCCCCAGCCGCCGAAGCGGACGTCGGGGTCCTTCGCGTCGACGCCGGGCACGGCTTCGAGGTCCTTGGGGTCGAGCAGTGCGCACGCGTCCTCGTGCACGAGGGAGGCGTCGGGCGCGGGCGAACGGCGTGCAACACGCCCCTCGTTGAGAACGTCGACGGCCCTGGCCGCGGCGGCGTCGGCCATCGGGCAGAGCGGTGCGGCCCCTTCGTCCTGCTTCGCGACGACGGAGATGTGCACGTCCGGGTCTCCCGCGGGCAGCAGCGTTCGCACACAGGCGTCGCTTTCCTCGGCCTCCTTCACCAGGCGCACGGCTCCCCCGGCACGCCGCCGCGCGGGCAGATCAGGACCGGCGCCGGTGTCGAAGTGCACCTCTACATCGACGGGTTCGTCGTCGCCGGTGTCCACGAGGACGTCGCACCGGTCGAAATTGCCGTAGTCCGAGTCGAGAACGGCCTCGCCGAACCTCTTGAGTTCGGTGGCGTCGGCGAGGGCGCAGGGGTCGGCGGTGCGGTGGTCGCCGATGACGGACCGCCCGCCCCTGCCCGACGCGGCGCCCTGGCCGCCCGCTTTCCCGCCGGAGTCCCCGCCGTCCCCGTCGTCCCACCCGAGCCGGGGAATGAGGAGGGCGACGGCGAGTACGAGAAATGCGACTCCTCCAACCGCACGCACGAGCCGGAGCCGGCCCCGAGGCGCCCTGCCGAGCCGCCGCCCGCGCGCACCGGCCCCCGCACCGCTGCGGCCCGCTCCCTCGTCGGCGCCCATGTCTCCACAGCCGTCTGCGGCTCCGCGGCTGCCCGGATCCGCCCGGCCTGTGACACCCCCATGGGTGCCCGTGTCTCCCTGTCCGCCGCTCCCCGCGCCACCGCCCCCCGTTCCCGCACCAGCACCAGCACCCGCGACCGCCCCGCCCCCTCGCACCTCTCGCTCCGTCTCGGGCAATTCCTCCACGGAGGTGGCCAACTCCTCCGTGGCAGCGAGTTCCCCGGCACCGGATCCGGCACCGGACTCTCTCCCCTCTCGCTCCTCCATGCCGAACGCGAGGGCTCCCGCACCGGGCTCCCGGGCGGGAAGCGGCTCCTGGCGCCCCGCGTGCTCCTCCAGGAGACGTGTCACCTCCGCCGCGGCCGGACGGCTCGCCGGGTCCGGGTCGAGCATCGCGGGCAGGATCTCGGCGAGGGGGCCGATGTCGCCGCCGAGGACGACCTCACAGGGTGCGACCCGGCGTCCGGCTGTGTACGAGTCGATGCCGCGCCCGATGTGCGGGCGCGGCGGGCGGCCGGTGACGGCTGCGTACAGAAGGCCGGCGAGGGAGAAGACGTCCGAGGCCGGCTCGGGGTGGCCGCGGACTACTTCGGGGGCGGCGTAGGCCGGGGTGTAGCCGACCATGCCGGGCGGGGTGATGGTCTGCTGGCCGTTGTAGCGGTATGCGGCGCCGAAGTCCGCGAGCTTGGCGAGTCCTTCGGGGGTGACGACGATGTTGGCGGGCTTCACGTCACCGTGCACGATGCCCCGGGCGTGCAGGGCAGCCAGGGCATCGGCGATCTGGACACCGACGCGGGCGGCGCGCGCCGGGGCCAGGGGCGGCCGCCGGTCGAGGCTGCCCCCGGAGACGTACTCCATGACGACCCACAGTGTCGGGCGCCCGGCCCCGGCGGCGTCCGACTCGGCGACGGGACCCGTGACCGTGAGGACGTCGTGCAGGGTGACGACGTGCGGATGGCTGAAGCGGGCGAGCGCGCGGGCCTCGGACTCCAGGCGGCTGACCGCGGCGCCGGGCTCGTCGGCGGCGTGCATCCGTTTGAGGACGACATCGCGCGGCAACCGCAGATCGCGGGCCAGCCATACCTCGCCCATGCCCCCGCGCAGAGGCCCCCGCAGCAACCGGTAGCGCCCGTCGACGGACATGCCCAGGCGCACTCCGACTCCCCCTCATCCATGTCACCCAAGGCCCGAACTCCGCTGCCTGCCGAGCGGGATCCGAACCTACTGGCTGAGCGGGCGCCCCACCCGCCCTTCACAAAATGTTCGCGCCCCGCAACTGGAGTCGCTGCGAGAGGAGACGTGTGCCAAGGTCCGCGACTTCGTTGAGGCCCTTCCGTCACTGGAAGGCCCCACCTCACCTCCCTGGACGGCCGAGAGTCACAAGTGGTCTTACGTTCTCGGGGAATTCGGTCCGGGAAGGGTGCGGATATTCGCCTCATGCCCGGCCGCCGCTCGGCAGGTCAGATCCTTGTCCGGGAGCCTGCCCGTGGCCAGGTAGACCGTGGCGCTCTTGTCCGCACAGGAGTTGGTGCCGCTGACGATGTGCCCCTCTCCGCCGGCGACGGTGACCATCCGGGATTTGCGCAGGGCCCGGTGCATGGCCTGGCCGCCGGCCGGAGGTGTCGCGGGGTCCCACTCGTTCTGCAGGATGAGTGCGCGGACCCTGTTGGCCACTGTTGTCCTGGGTTCGCTGCCCGGCTTCCAGAAGGCACACGGCTTGATGTGGGAGTCGAAGTCGCCGGACAGCGGATACCGGGCTCTGTCGCGGATCGCGTCGCGGCGGTACTGCTCGGGGTCGCGCGGCCACGACGTGCGGGTGTCGGCGCACAGGACGGCCCAGGCGCTCGCGGCTTCGTTGTCCGGGGGAACGTCACGGGCGAGCGCCGGCCGGATGGACGTCGGGACCTGGCCGGGCGTACCGGACGGAGCCGTCTCCTTGCCCTCGGCCGCCTTCTTCAGCCCGGCGACCCATGCGGCGGCCTTCTGGACGCGGGAGAACGTGGCGCGCCGAGCGCGGATGGTGTCACCGGTGAAGAGCGTCCCATCGCGGTCGATGGGTTTGCGGTCGGCCCGGGCGACGAGGTGCCAGAACGACTTGCGGACCTCCCCCGGAGTACGACCCAGTTCGTACGTCGTGTGCTGCCGGGCAGTCCATTCGGTCCATCGCGTGAAGGCGGGCCCGGCCCTCTCCGCCATCGCCTGGAACATGCCCCGCCCGTACCGCGCGGGGTCGACCGCACTGTCCAGCACGAACCGGTCGGCGCGCCGGGGGAACATCTGCGCGTAGACGGCGCCGAGGTAGGTGCCGTAGGAGAACCCGAAGTAGGAGATCTTCTTCTCCCCCAGCACGGCACGGACGACGTCCATGTCGCGCGCGGTGTTGCGGGTGGTGAGGTGACGCAGCCTGTCACCTTCCTCGGCCCGACACTTGCCGGCCACCGTACGGGCCCACTTCACGTCCTTCGCGAACGTCCCGCTCTTGTACGGGCGTTCCAAGTCCTGTTCGTCGGCGGCCAGACCGCAGCTGACGGGCGAGCTCTGGCCGACACCCCTCGGGTCGAACCCGATGAGGTCGTATCGTCGCTTCACTTCCCCGGGGAAGTCCGCTCCCACGCTGACGGGCAGATCCAGGCCCGGTCCGCCGGGGCCCCCGGGGTTGAGCAGGAGGACACCGCGACGTTCCTTCGCGCTGCTCGCCCTGAGCCGGGATATCGCGATGTCCGTTGTCTCGCCTCCGGGATCGCTGTAGCGCAGCGGCACCTTGAGTGTCGCGCACTGATAGGCGGCGGGGTTCTTCGCGTCGCAGCGCTGCCACCGCGGCGCCTGGTGCGTGTAGTGCCGCAGAGGGCCCTTGGCCGCGGACGCCTCGGCCATGGAAGAGGTCGTTGCAGGTGTGGATGCCGGTGGGAAGGTCGCCACGGCCCCGACGACCATGAGAGCGGCGATTCGCGTGATGCGCACAGTGATGTTCGTCCTTGCTGGGGAGAAGTGCCGGTCAATTGCCGATGAGCTGCTGATGGACGCACTGCCTGTACTGCTGGAAACCGTCGGGCCGATAGCACTCCTGCGTCTTGTCCGCGTACCAGACGAAGAAGACGGCGGCCAGGGCGGACACCGCGATCGCGATGGCCGACGTCACCACACCGGTGAGGGCCTTGCCCCGGCCGACACCGGTCCGCCTGGACGTGGCCAGGGCGACGACGCCCAGGAGCAGGCCGATGCCTCCGAACAGGCCCCCGATGAGGAAGACCGACGTGCTCAAGCCGATGACGCCAAGCACCATGGCGGCACCGGCCGGTCCGTTGGCCGATGCCGTGTGATGCGGCGGCATCTCAATTCCTTGCGTGTTCATCAAACGTCCTCCGGTCGGCTGTTCAGGGCACGATCCTGGCTTCCGGCGTCGCGACTGCACATCGCGGAAAGGCGGGAGAAGGTGCTCCCTCGATCGGGGGGGCCACACGTGGCGCTGGGGACCACCACACGTGGCGCCGAGGTGGACGGGGCGCTGACGAGCGGCGTGCTGCGAGTGGCCGACCGGTTAATCATTCGGCTCCATATATTATGGTGCGGTATTGTTAGGGTCCATACTGTTAGGATCCGTACATGAATGACGAGGTTGAACGGCTGGAACAGGCGGTCGCCGACCTGTTCGCGGCGTTTCGGCGCAAGCGCGGGCGAGAGCAGAGCGACGGAGGGGGCCTGTCCGGAACCCAACTGCGCGCGCTGGACCATCTCGCCGCCGCAGGCCAGGCCACCGCACGACAGCTGGCCGACTCCGCCGACGTCACCCCGGCGACCATGACCGGCCTGCTGGACACCCTCGAAGCCAAGGGCGTGGTCCGACGCGAACGCAGCCTCACCGACCGGCGCGCCATCCAGGTCGTCCTCACCGAACAGGGCCGCGAGACGGCCGCGGAGGCTCGCGAGCGGTGGCGGGGCCGGTGGCAGGAGGCGATGGCGGACGTCCCGCCCGAGGAACTGGAGGCCGCGATCCGGATCATCGGCAAGACGGCCGGCATCTTCGACCGGATGTAGCGCGCCCAGACACAGCCGGATACCGCGACCAGACGCAGCCAGATGCACAGCGAGCCCCAGAGGGAGAAGAACCGATGCCTTTCAACGACGCCGAACGCGCCTACCTCGACGCGCAACTCATAGGCCGCCTGGCCACTCTCGGCCCCGACGGGACACCGCAGGTGCGTCCGCTGGGCTTCCGCCTCAACGCGGACGGCACCATCGATCTCGGCGGGCCCTGGGTGGCCCGCACCCAGCGCTGGCGCAACGTCCAGGCCCGGCCGAGGGTGAGTTTCGTCGTCGACGACATGACGCCCGACGGCCCGGAGGCGATCAAGCCGGGCATGGGCAGGGGCGTGGAGATCCGCGGTCACGCCGAGACTCTCGCCGTGGACGACCCGCCCGGCCGCCCGGAAGTGACCGCCCCCGAGATCATCCGCATCCATCCGCGACGGATCATCAGCTGGCACATCGACCCGGCCATGCCCGACGGCCGCTCCGTCGACTTGCGCTGACTTGCGCTGACTTGTGCTGACCTCCGCTGACCTCCGCTGACCTCCGCTGACCTGCGAGATCTTCTGAACCGTCGGTCGTGGAGAGCCGGATGCAACAGCTCCAGCAGATCGCGGCAACGGCGTCGCCAGATGCACCTCCGCGCCAACAACACCCGCGCCGACGGCCTGGGGCAAGCCAACGGCTTCTACGCCCGCTGTGCCCAGGGCCAGCCCTGCGAGACGCGCCTCGCCAGGCCGAACAAGATGTGGGCCGACGACCTGGTAGTGCGCCGGCTCGACGGGGAAGTCACCAAATACACCAACGTCGGCGGCGGCTTCCACGCCGAGCAGCAGCTCCTGGCCCCCAACGCCCCCTGGAAACAGCACGCCTCAGTCATCGCGGGCGGAGACTTCGACGGTACCGCCAACTCCGACTTCGACCTCTTCGTGCGCTGGTCCGACGGCGAGGTGTCCGTGTACGGCAACACCCAGGCCGACCGCGCTGGGCCGCGAGTACCAGCTCATTCCGCCCAGATAAGGTCGTTTCCTGCGCATACGTCACACCCTCCCGCTGTACGCCGCGGTCCTGGCCGTCCTGATGTCAGGCTGCGCGGATGAGCCGGGCGGGAGCGGTCCCAAGGAGAGTGCCGCCGCCTCGACGCAGCCGTCGAAGCCATCGGCGTCTTCCGGAGGCACGGGCAGGGCGTGGGAGCCGGACGACGCGTCGCGGCGTGCCGAGCAGGCACTCAAGGCCGCCGCTGACGACGGTACGGAGACGGAGCTCGTCGATTCCGGCACCGCGTACCTGGGGTCGGGCCTGAAGAAGTCCTTCCGCGCGAGCGGCGACAAACCGTACCGACTCGAGATCACCTGTGACACGGACGGGGCCGAGGAGCTCACTCTGACCCTGTCCCGGGGTGCGGACGAGCAGGCCTACGGGGTGGGATGCGGGGACCGCGAGGCGGACCACTTCAACCTCCCGGCGGGCAAGCCGTTCACGGCGCACGTCGAAGCCGAGCAGAATGGCACGGGACTCATCGCATGGCGCCTCACCACGATCGCCCCCGGCGATGTGGACGGATGCGACGACGACGTCGACGGGTGCGAGGACTGCCCCCCTTTCACACCGCCTCCCGTGAGCGGGGCGGCCACGGGGCCCACAGGCTCACGCGGTCGCCCCGCACACGAGAGACCACCACCATCGAGTTCGACCGGCCTGAGGGCACATGGTCGCCCGAGGTTGCGGTGCTGCCACAGGATCAGTACCACCACTGTCCGCGCGTGAGGCATGGCTGTTCGCCTGCTGTACCTGAGCCTTCCTGTTCCTCCGCTCGCCCGCCAGGTTGGCCGACCACAACCCTCATCTGGGCGGGCCGGACTTGGCGCCTAGATGTACTGACCGGAGACGTTGATTGAAAGCACAGCGCTCCGATCAGCAGTTACGAGGTGGGGGCCGAGTGGCGTTCAAGCAGGTCTCTGGCGAGCTGACTGATGCGTTCGCGGGCCCTCTCTGGGGCGAGCACCTCGATATGGTCACCGAATTGGAGGAGCTGGCGCACTGACTCGATGTTGGGATAGCGCACGACGGCGGTGCAACAACCATCTTCTGGGTCGGAAACTTCGTGGATGCGGTTGCCGAGTATGCGCCGCGCCAGGTCGATGCCAGTTTCTGGCAGGCGGATGGTCACGCTCACGCGGCCTTGCGCCTCGGTGCGTGCCTTCAACGCGGCCCACCTGGTGTGAAGGGTCTCACCAGGTCGAAGAACAGCCGGCGCGTTGAGCTGTTCGTAGGCCGAGAGTCGTTCCAGAGCGAACAGCCGACCGTCCCCCTGGTCGTCGGCGATGAGATACCAGCGGCCTGACTTCGCCACGATCCCGTACGGGTCGACCACTCGCGTCGAGGCCCGACTCTCGGCGCTGCGCCGGTACCGGATGCGCAGCCGACGGCGGTGCCGCAGTGCCGTAGCCAGATCCGCTACGTCGATCGCCGCCTCTGAGCCAGCGAACCACGAGGTGCTTTCCACCAGCACCAGGTCCGCCAATCGCAGCAAGTTCGGTGACTCAGGTGATCCAGCCTGGTGAGCGGCGATCTTGCGCGCGGCCGATTCCCACACCCCGGACAGGCCCATGCCCTCAAGCTGCGCGCTGTCCAAGCCGGCCACGGAGAGCGCCTCCAGCTCTGGTGGGTCCAGGTGGGATGCGTTGAGCCGCGCACCGGGGAGCAAGATGATCCCGCCGTTCCGCCCCCGTTCTGCATAAACAGGCACACCCGCGGTTGAGAGTGCCTCCACATCCCGCAGCACAGTCCGCCGAGACACCTCCAGCCGCTTGGCGAGCTCGCTGGTGGTGATGCGCTGACGGGTCTGCAGGAGCAGCAGCAGGTGCAAGAGCCGCGAAGCCTTCATGCTCGCCAATGTTCGCAGAAAAGGTGACAGGTTCTGTCGCGATTAGACGATCCGCTGGAGCAGTACCAAGAAATCAACTAGTTGAGGAGCGCTCCATGGCCGCACCGAACCTGTTCCTGATCGGCGTTCGCGACGCCCAGGCCGCTACCGCCTTCTACAGCGACCTGTTCGAGCTTGAACCGACCTTCACCAGTCCCCACTACGTGGCCTTCGAGGTTGCCCCCGGCGTCCTGTTCGCGCTGTGGACGGGATACAGCGAGCACGCTGTCCCGAGCACTCCTCGCACAAGCGAAGTCGGACTGATGATGCCGGGACCATCGTCCGCAGTTGACGAGGTCTTCACGAGTTGGGTCTCGAAGGGGGTCCATGTCGTCGAGGAGCCGCACGACGCCGTCTTCGGCCGCACGTTCGTGATCACTGACCCCGATGGAAACCTCATCCGGGTCTCCCCGGTCGACTGAGCTGTACGTCCCCTCTCCACACCTCAAGTTGTCGAAGGGCCGGCCACACACGATGGCCGGCCCTTCAGCCTGTCCAGGAGCGCAGAAATGTCCCATCCGAACGCCGCCCTCACCCCGCCCCACCGTCTGAAAGGCGCTCAACTCGTCGTCGACGACGGCTGGCCAATCAGCGAAGTCGCGGCCCGGTTCCAGGTCTCCTGGTCGACCGTAAAGCGCTGGGTCGACCGTTACCTTGCAGGCGAGTCCATGCAGGACCGAACCTCACGGCCGCGAAGGTCTCCAAACAGGACTCCCAAGGCCGTGACAGAGCGGTGCGTCAGCCTACGCAGACGTCTACGAGAAGGACCGATCCAGCTCGCCGCGAGGCTCGGCATCGCCCCGTCGACAGTGCACCGGATCCTGCGATCGGCCCGTCTGAACCGCCTCGCCTACGTTGATCGCGCGACCGGTGAACCCATCCGACGCTACGAGCACGACCACCCGGGATCGCTGGTTCACGTGGACGTGAAAAAGCTCGGCAACATCCCCGATGGCGGCGGCTGGCGCAGTCGGCGTACTGCATCGCGCGGCGGAGTGGTTCGCCGAGCGCGGCCTCGTCATCACGAGGGTGCTCTCGAACAATGGAGGCGCCTATCGCTCCCATCTGTGGCGCGACACGTGCGACGCCCTCTCGATCACGCCGAAGTACACCCGCCCTTACCGTCCGCAGACCAACGGGAAGGCCGAACGCTTCCACCCCACCATGGCAGACGGCTGGGCCTACGCCCGCTGCTACTCCTCCGAGGCCGAACGCCGAAGTGAGTTGGAAAGCTGGTTGCACTACTACAACCACCACAGACCCCATACGGCGTGCGGGAGCCTGCCCCCGTTCTCACGATTGATCAACGTGCCCGGTCAGTACACCTAGACGTATGGGCAGTCTGGAGGAGCGCGGGAACTGTTCCGCCGCCACGACGCTCCGGCGAAACCTTGGCCCAGTTGCTGCACAGCCAGGCCTCCGGGATTCTCGCCGTGGGTCCCTTCCATCGACACCGTGTTGATGCGGCGCCTGTACCGCATGGTGATTACGGAAATCTCCACCCGTCGGGTGCACCCGAGGGGCGTCCGCCCACCCGACCGGCAACTGGGCAGTCCAGCAGGCGCGTGACCTTCTCACGGCAATGGACGACCGCGTTGACCGATTCAGGTTCCCGATCCGGGACCGAGATGAAGTCACCATCGGAGCGGGCATGTTCGAGACACACGCACCACCGGATGCGTGCACCTCTTCTTGAGGAGGGTCGTGAGGTGGTCGGCGGCAGAGGGCTGGAGCGCGGCCAACAGCACCTCGCCGGGTCCGAGTCCGCGGCGATGCGGTGGTGTACGACGGATGGGCTCTCCAGCTCCGCGCGATCATCGGCAACGGCGACTTGGCCGCCACGACAGCCCGAACTCCGGCGGAAGTTGGTTCCAGGTGCAGCCCGTGGTCCACGAAGACGATGGCGGCCAGGACCTCACGCCCCCCTCGTCGGCGGTGTCCTCCGCCCTGCGGGCGCACCGGCGCGCGCGTACCGGGTCACCGTCGACACTCCGGGGACGAGCCGGCCTCCGCAGGATCGCCGGCCACGGTTCACTGACCGCCACGCAGCGCTGCCTGCATCCAGACGTACACAAGATTACGGCTGCCGGCACCGCGCTCTCCGCCCACCTCAGCGTGGAGCGCGCAGCGCGCTCCACGCTCGCCGCTCGCCGCCAAGCCCGATTGTCATGACCCGCTGACCCCGGTCAAGCACGCCGGTCCCCATCTGGTCCCCAAAAATGGTCAGGGCCGGTTTTGGATTCCTCCAAAACCGGCCCTGACCTGCGACTCTTACGAGTCGGGACGACAGGATTCGAACCTGCGACCCCTTGACCCCCAGCGGTGCGGTCGCTCCCATGCGGGCTATAGAACGCCACAGCGTCTCTATGCGGGATATTTGCAGCATCGGCACGCAATACCAGCAACTACACGCACGAACCACAAAGTTCAGCACGGCATACAGAAGTTCAGGTCCACCCTCGGCAGTACGCGGACAGCGAGCGCCGCCTTCACTCGCCCGAGCCGCACCGCGCCCTTCGTGACGCGATATCAGCGCCCGTCGGGCACCGCCACGGGACGTTGGCCACCAGGGGTGGCCGTGGACGGCCGGCGCCCCCCCAACCGCCGTTAAGTGACAGAAAGCGCTGAAGCGAAATCGCGGGGTGGCCAGTTCCTGTCGTACGGCCGCCCGCTCTGGCAGGACTACGAACCTCGAACTACCAGCCCTTGAAGACCTGTTTACGTGCGACTGACGGTGGGCGACGGACGACGTTCTCGGCGGCAGGAGTGGCGCGTTTACGGCGGGCGGGGCATTTGCATCATGACGGCGAGTAACAGACCTGTGGGGGTCGCAGTTGTGGAGCAAGTCGGTCACCCATTGCCATTTCGCCTGGTCAGGGCATCAAGAAATCCGGAGTTTGGTTCAACTTTTCATTGACGTAGGTGGCTGGTGGGGCGTTAACTCACTTCGCCTGTGAAGAACTTGTGACTCTGGGGTGGGGGCTGTGGGGTTGAGGTGGGGCGTGCCTGCGTGCACGCGTGTGATCACTGCGGGGCTGGCGTCTGCGCTCATCGCTGCTGCCGGGACGTTCTGGCTCGGGGCTTCACCGGCTGCTGCCGCCGCGTGCACAGCCGGGGCGGAATCGGACTTCAACGGCGACGGTGTGCGAGACATGGCAATCGCCGATCCGCAAGCGACGGTGGACGGCCAGGCGAGTGCCGGCCTGGTCAGGGTCGTACTCGGCGGCGACAAGGGCGTATTCGAGATCTCGCAGGCTTTGGGCCAGATGACCGCCAACCCCGAGGCGGGGGACCAGTTCGGATACGCGATCTCGGTCTACGACGCCGACGCGGATGGCTGTGCGGATCTGGTAGCGGGTGCTCCCTATGAGGACGTCACCACTACCGACGGCGCACAGCAGGACGCCGGTTCGGTCTATGTCATTCACGGCACCCCCACGGGCATCGGTGCCGGCTCCGCCGTGGAGAGCTACACCCAAGCGGGACTGGACGGCTCGACCACCACCGAGGCAGGCGATCTGTTCGGCCTGTCCCTGGCGGCGGCCAAGACCTCGGGCGGCAAGCCGTTCCTGGCGATCGGGGCCCCGGGCGAAGCGATCGGATCGCTCAAGGACGCGGGCTGCATCCATTACCTGCAGGGCACGACGAAGTCGACGGTCAACCAGGACGACCCGGGGATTCCGGGTGTTGCCGAGGCGCATGACCGGTTTGGCTATGCGCTGGCGGCGCGCAGCCGCTACTTCGTGGTGGGGGCACCGGGGGAGGCGATCGGTTCGCAGTCGTTCGCGGGTTCCGTGACGGTCTTCAACCACACCTTCACCGACGGCCGTCCGACCTCGCTGGGCGCGATCGACGAGGACCAGCCGGAGATGACGTCGGGGACGGCGGAGAAGGATGACCGGTTCGGCACCGCCTTGGCCGTTGTCTCCTATCGCCCGGTAGGCGCCTCGTCGGAGTCTGATGCTCTGGTGGCGATCGGCACGCCCAACGAGGACGTGGGAAATGTCGCCGACGCGGGTGCGGTGACTGTGGTGCACGTCAGGCCCTCGGGCGCGGTGAAGGAGATGAATCTGATCGACCGGTTGTCACCGGAGGTGGAGGGGGATCCGGTGGTGGGTGACTTCTTCGGGCAGCGAGTGGTCATCTCCAACACCGATGCCGGTGAGGTGGGAACGGCCGGAACGGTGAAGCTGGCGGTGAGTGTGCCCAACCAGGAGGTCGGCGCGGCGGAGAACGCCGGGGCAGTGCACGTCCTGCCAGGTCTGGGCGCACCCGGCGAGGGGGACACGATCCTGGCGCGAGGCGGCGGACTGCCGGATGCGGCCGAGGCACGCGACTTTGCCGGACTTGGCCTGTGGGGGACGGGCTCGCGGCTGTATGTGGGCGTGCCCTACAGCAAGACAACGGGAGCGCAAAAGGGCGTGGTGTACTCGCTGCCCTGGTCGGTGACCGACGGCGGGACGGGCACCGTCAGCACGCTGAAGCCGGGATCAGGTGATATTCCCGACGCGGGCAAGACATTCGGCTCGGCGATCCGCTAGCAGACCGGCGACGGCGCGGCACACAACAGGGGTGGGGAACGTGAGAAGCCGGTTTCTGAGAACGAGCCGATGGAGAGCCAGACAGCGGGCCGCAATGGCGGCCTGCGCGCTGGTCTCGGTGCTCGCGGTGGGCGGGGGAGGCTTGTCTCCTGCCACTGCGGCGGACACGGCCGGTGCCACGGCGGCAGAGACGGGGGCGAAGAAGAAGTCTGTGCAGCCCGCCGTGTCGGCGGGGGCAGCACGCGATGCCGCCGCCGAGTCGGGCAAGCGGGTCGAGATCGCCACACTGCGCGACGAGCGCAGCCAGACCTTCGCCAACCCAGACGGGACCTTCACCGTCAAGGAGTACGCGCAGCCGGTACGCACGCGCAAGGAAGGCACGTGGGTCGACATCGACACCACGTTGGTGAAGCAGCCCGGCGGTCGCCTGACGCCCAAGGCGGCCAGCGCGGCCATGAGCATCTCCGGCGGAGGGGACACCACGTTCGCGACGCTGGTGCGCGACGGCAAGACGATGTCGGTCGGGTGGCCCACGACACTGCCGAAGCCGGTGGTGAGCGGGGCGACGGCGACCTACGCATCCGTTCTCCCGGACGTCGATCTCGTGGTCAGGGCCGAGAACGACGGCTTTTCACACGTCCTGGTAGTCAAGTCGGCCAAAGCCGCGTCCAATCCGAAGCTCTCGACGATCACCCTGCCGGTCAGGTCCGGCGGGGTCGTGGTGAGCGAGGACGACGGCGGAGGCCTGGTCGCCTTGGACAAGGCGTCCGGGGGCACAGTGTTCGAGGCCCCGCAACCCGTGATGTGGGACTCGAACGGCACGCTCCTACGCAGTACGGAGCACGCGGCCAAGGCGGGCCCCGGACCGCCGGAGGGGGCGAAGGTGGCCGACGTAGGGCTGTCGGTCAAGCAGGGAGCGATGGTCCTCAAGCCGGACGCCGGCCTGCTACGGGGCAAGGCGACGCGTTATCCGGTGTTCATCGACCCGGCGACCAAGACCGCTTCCCGCACCGGTTGGACGTGGGTTTCCTCGGCCAACCCCGGCCTGGAGGGCTGGAAGTTCTCCAACTCCAGCGACGGCGTCGAGTCGGGCAAGGGAGTCGGCCGCTGTCCGGCGAATGAATCCGTGCGCTGCACCGGCACCAGTGACGTGCAGCGGCAGTACTACGCCTTGCCGACCGGCAGTTTCGAGGGCAAGACGATCCTCAAGGCCGAGTTCTCGATCACACTGGTGCACGCCTACGACAGCCAGGCCCGCTCGGTGCAGCTGCACCGGATGAACAGCTCGGGCGGCAGCGCGATCAACTCCGGCACGAACTGGTCCAACCGGCCTTCCAGCAAGGACCACATCACCTCGGAATCGCCGACCAACCGCACGGGTTCGTGCTCGTCCACCAACCAGAACGTGCGGTTCGGTGTGACCAGCACCCTGCAAAAGGCAGCGACCAGCGGATGGGACACCACCACCTTTGGTCTGCAGGCCGCCTCGGAGGACTCCTACGCCTCCTGGAAGAGGTTCTGCAACAACGCGGCACTGGAAGTCACCTACAACCGGCCTCCCTACCAGCCCCAGCTGGACGATCTCTCGATGAACCCCGGCGGTAAGTGCACCTACGGGCAGGCCACGAAGCACTACACGAAGAAGACGCCGACCCTGTCCGCAACCGTCTGGGACCCCGACCACGGAGACAATGGCGGCAACACGGAAACGCTCCGGGCGCAGTTCGAGATCTTTTGGACGACGTCCAGTGGCAGTACCAAGAGTTACACCGTCACCACCGACTACAAACAGTCCAATAGCGACCGTGACCGGGACAGCGGCTGGGAACGGTTCAAGTACACCGTGGGCGACGACATTCCCGGCGACGGGACCGGTGCGTTCACGCCACCACAGAACACGGTGATCGGCTGGTGGGTGCGCGGCAGCGACGGTGAGGCATGGGGCCCGTGGAGCAACGCGGGATCCGGCACACGCTGTGAGTTCATCCTGGACTCGACCAAGCCGGAGGCCCCCACCGTGATGTCGGACGAATACCCCGACGATGACCTGTGGCATGCGGGAGTGGGCGACTACGGCACCTTCGAGCTGTACTCCCCCGGCACCGACGTGACCAAGTACCTCTATGAGTTCACCGGTGAGGGCGAGAAGACTATCGTTCCTGACGAGCCGGGCCGCCCCGCCAAGGTGCGCTGGATGCCGGGGCGCGAAGGCCCGAAAACGCTCATCGTCAAGGCCGTCGACCAGGCAGGCAACGCGAAACAGGCCACCGCCGGCTACACCTTCCGGGTCTCCAAGGGACGATCCCCCAAGGCCTCGTGGGCGCTGTCCGATCCGGCCGGATCCACGCAGGCCACCGGCGCCGACAACGCACCCAGTGCCTCGGCCGGCTCAGGCGTCACGTTCGGCACGAAGGGCCCGCACGGCTCGGTGCGCACGGCCGCGTCGCTGGACGGCAGTGCCGGCGCCTACCTCAATGCGGGGCAGCACATCGTCGACACGGACAAGACGTTCTCGGTGGCCGCATGGGTGATGCTGCCCGAGCTGCCGACCACCTCGATGAGTGTGCTCAGCCAAGACGGTTCGGCACAGTCAGGATTCTCGCTCGGCTTCGACGCCGGTTCGAAGAAGTGGTCGTTCCTGGCACCGGACAGTGAGATCGATTCGATGGTCTCCTGGCAGGTCCTCGGACCCAAACCAGTGCCGGGCGAGTGGACGCACCTGGTCGGTGTCTATGACATGAACGACGGCCGGGCACCGGGCACGATGCGGATGTACGTGAACGGGACGCAGGTCGCGGGGAACGTCCAGGAGCGTGCCACGACCTGGAACGCCTCGGGGGCGCTGCAGATCGGGCGGGCCCTCGACCCCGGGGGCTACACGGCGAACCTCAAGGGCACCATCGGTGACGTCCAGGTCTTCGACCGTGTCGTGGCGGCCGCAGAGAGCAAGAGCCTGGGCGGCATCCCGCCGCTGCAACTGGCGTACTGGGACATGGACGAGGCCGCGAACGGATCGGTTCCGGACCGTTCGGGGGGAAACAGCCTTGCCCTGCACGGCGGCGCCTCGGTCTACCAGCCCGACGACTCCTGCGACATCGGAACGGATCCCGACTGCACCGTGGTGGACCAGCCCCTGTGGGGGGACGGCCATTTGGCGCTCACCGGTACGGGCGCCTACGCAAGCCGCCCAAGCGGTCTGCTGAAGTCGAAGGCGAGCTTCACGGTGGCGGCCAGGGCCCGCCTGGCCGCGCCCAACCCCACCGTTGACGAGACCGTCCTGTCGTTGCCCGGCTCGGCGACATCGGCCGTGCTGGTGCGCTACGACAAGGACAGCCGCCGTTGGCAGCTCTCGCTGAGCGAAAAGGACGCCAAGGACGCCGTCGTCACCGATGCGGTCGCATCCGGGACCGGGCCGGCCAGCGACGGAGACGGTGACCATCTCGCACTGTCCTACAACGCACTATTCGGCGAGGTGCGGCTGTTCGTGAACGGACAGTGGACCGGACAGGTCATCTCATGGCCCAACGGCTGGGATCTGTCCAAGACCGGCGTGCAGGTCGGCCGTTCCAGCTCCGGCACCACCGGTGCGCAGTACTTCTCCGGTGCCATCGATGAGGTACGTGTCTTCGAAGGCGCGCTGGACGAGCAACTGGCAGCCACCGTGGCGAACCTGGAGTCCGGCTCAAGCCTGGGCGGGTCGGTGACGTAACGGGCGCTCGACCGGGCGGTCCCCCTTGAGGGAACCGCCCGGCCCGCCACGCCCTGTTCCGCTCGCTGCCCTCTTCACCTATTCCTGAGGAATCTTTCATGGCCACGCCTCGCTGGTTTCGCTCGCCGTCCACGCCCCGCCACCGCGGCCTCCGCCGCTGCATCGTCTCCACCCTGGGCCTGGCCCTCGCCGCCGGGCTGCTGCCCCAATACGCACCAGAGGCACAGGCCGCCGACAAGGGACGCTCCCGACCAGGTCTCCAGCAGGACCTGGGCGACCCTGTGGCGGGCAAGACACGCAAGGCCAAAAGACACGCAGCCAATCCGGCGGAGAAGGCCCGGGTGACCTCCCCGGCCAAGATCACCTGGCCGGGGCGCGGCAGCGACGAGATATCCCTGCGCGCCAAGCCGGTGAAAGCGGCCGGCCTACCCCTCGAAGTCGGCCCGCCCAAAAAACTGACTCGCTCCAGACCGGCCCCCACCGGCGTCCAGATCAAGGTCGCCGACCGCAAGCAGACCAAAGCCGCCGGCATCGACGGTGTCCTCATGACCGTTGCCCGCGCGGATGAGTCCGAGAGGGCAGCAGCAGCCCGGGTCCAGCTGGACTATGCAGGCTTCGCCGACGCCTACGGCGCGGGATACGGCTCCCGGCTGCACCTGGTGCAATACCCCGCCTGCCTGCTGACTACCCCGGGCAAGAAGGGCTGCGCAACGGGACGGCCACTGGCCGGCACCAACAGCTCAGCGAGTCAGACACTGAGCGCCGACGTTCCCCTGGCCGCGGAGAAGTCCGGCGCCGCCCCGGTAACAGTGCTGGCCGCCGAGGCAGGGTCCTCAGGCGACCAGGGCAGCTACGGGGCGAGCCCGCTGTCGGCCGCCGCCGAGTGGAGCGTGTCCAACTCCTCGGGGGCCTTCAACTGGTCCTACCCCATGCGGGTGCCGCCCGCCCCGGGAGGCCTGTCACCCTCCGTGTCCCTGGGCTACAACTCCCAGTCCGTGGACGGTCAGACCGCGGCCACCAACAACCAGGGGTCCTGGGCCGGTGAAGGCTTCGGCTACGAACCGGGCTTCATCGAGCGCCGTTACAAGCCCTGCGCGGACGACGGGCACGACAAGACCAACGGCGACCAGTGCTGGGCCTACGACAACGCCACCCTCCAGGTCGCCGGAGGCCCCTCCGGCCAGCTGATCCTGGACGACGAGACTAACAAATGGCGCCTGAGCAGCGACGACAACTCCAAGATCGAAAAGCTCACCGGCGCAAGCAACGGCGACAACAACGGTGAGCACTGGCGCCTGACCACCACCGACGGCACCCAGTACTACTTCGGCCTGGACAAGCTGCCCGGCTACACCTCCGGCAAGGAACAGACCGGCTCCACATGGACCGTCCCGGTCTACGGCGACGATTCCGGCGAGCCCTGCTACAACGCGACGCTGGCCAGTGCCCACTGCACGCAGGCCTGGCGCTGGAACCTCGACTATGTCGTCGACCCGCACGACAACGCCCTGTCGTACTTCTACGGCAAGGAGACCAACTATTACACGCAGGGCCTGAAGACCGGCGAGAACGGCAAGCCCTACACCCGAGGCGGCTACCTCAAGCACATCGACTACGGCCAGCGCGACGGCAAGGTCTACGCCACCCCGGCCGCCGCCCGCATGGTCTTCGACACCGACGAGCGATGCCTGGCCGCAGCCACCGACTGCGAACCGGGCGATCTGACAGATGCGACCGCGACCCGGTGGCCGGACGTTCCCTGGGACCTCAACTGCAAGGCCGACACCAAATGCAAGGGCCAGAACTCCCCGACGTTCTGGACCCGGAAGAAACTGTCGAAGGTCACCACGCAGATCCGCTACGGAAGCGGCTATGCGGATGTCGACTCCTGGACGCTGGGCCACCTGTTCACCGACAACGGTGACAGCTCCAAGTCACTTTGGCTCAACACCATCAAGCAGACCGGACACGCAGGCTCCGGAACAGCCGACATGCCCGCGGTGGAACTGCTGGGCCAGCAGCTGCCCAACCGCGTCGACAAGCCCGGCGACAACATCCAGGCGATGAACCGCTTCCGCCTTTCCGGCGTCGACAACGACACCGGCGGCACGCTGGACATCATCTATCGCGACGCCGAATGCTCGGCGGGCAGCCTGCCCGCACCGGACGCCTCCACCAAAGCCTGTTACCCCGTCAAGTGGAACCCGCCGGGTGCCGAGGACCCCATCACCGACTGGTTCCACAAATACCTCGTGCGCAAGGTCGTGCAGACCGACCTGACCGGCGGCGCTCCTGACATGGTCAGCGAGTACGACTACCTCGGTGACGCCGGCTGGAAGAAGGCCAGGGCCGATGGCATCGCCAAGGACGAATACCGCACCCACAGCGACTGGCGGGGCTACGGCAAGGTCCGGGTCACCAAGTCCGCCGGTGCCGTCAGCGACGCCAACCAGCGCACCGAGCACGTCTTCCTACGGGGAATGGGCGGCGAAGTCACCGACTCCGAGGGCGTGAAGCACTCCGACGCCAACGAACTGTCGGGCCAGGAACTGGAGACCAGCACCTACAACGGCGCCTACACCGCCGACAAAATCGTCTCCAAGAACATCAGCACCACCTGGCAGCGCACCACCGCCACCCGCAAGCACAGCTGGGCCACCACCAACGCCTACTACGTACGCCCGGCCACCACGTCCACCTACACCACCCTGGCCGGCGGCGGCCGGCAACTGGTGAAGTCCACCACCCGCTACGACGACGCGACCGGACGCCCCACCCAGACGGACGACTACGGAAAAGACGGCCAGAGCAGCGACAACCAGTGCATCCGCACCGAGTACGCGGACAACGCCGACAAGAACATGCGCATGCTGGTCTCCCGGGTGGAGAAGGTGGCGGTTTCCTGCGCCACCAAGCCCGACCGCAAGAGCCAGGTGATCTCCGATGACCTGACGTTCTACGACGGCAAAGCACTGGGCGAAGCGCCCACCAAGGGCGACACCACCAAGGTTCAGCGCCTGGCCTCGCACGACGGCACCAAGGCCACCTACGAGACCGTCACGTCCTCTGCTGCGGCGGACTTCGACAGCTACGGCCGCCCGTTGAAGGTGACCGATGCCACCGGCACCGCGACCACCTCTGTCTATACCGAGACCGACGGGCTGACCACCAAGAAGGTCGACACCAACCCCCTGGGGTGGACCGCCACCACCGAGTATGTGCGCTCCTGGGGCTCGGCAGCAGCCCAAACCGACATGAACGGCAAGCGCACCGACCTCGGCTACGACGCGCTTGGCCGCCTCACCTCGGTGTGGCTGCCTGACCGCGCCAAGGCCGACGACTTCTCCCCCTCGATCAAGTACAGCTACCTGATCCGCAGCACCGCCGCCACCGCCGTCAAGACCGAGAAGATCGAGAAGGACGGCACCTCCTACGGCGCCGAATACGCCCTCTACGACGGGCTGCTGCGGCCACGCCAGCAGCAGACAGAAGGCCCCAACGGCGGCCGCGTCATCGCGGACTCCTTCTACGACGGGCTGGGCAACGTCGTAGAGACCTACGCCGACTACTACGCCACCGGCGCCCCCCGAGACACTGTCTTCCAGCCCACCGGCCAGGTGAACGGCCACACCGTCACCCAGTACGACGGCGCGGGCCGCAAGACAGCGGAAATATTCAAGGTCGCCGACGAGGAGAAGTGGCGCAGCACCTACACCCACGGTGGTGACCGGGTCCACGTCGACCCTCCCGCAGGCACCGCACCCACCACTACGATCACCGACGGCCGCGGCCAGACCACGGAGATCCGCCGCTACAAGGGCGAAAAGCCGCTGCCCTCAGGCACGGCACAGGACTACGAGTCCACCCGCTACACGTACACCCCCGCCGGCCAGCTGGAATCGGTCACGGACGCTGCCGACAACACCTGGTCCTACGACTACGACCAGCGCGGCCGCAAGATCGCAGCCACCGACCCCGACACCGGCAGGTCCGACCTCGCCTACGACGCCCTGGACCGCTTGACCAGCACCACGGACGCTCGCAGCAAGAAACTCTCCACCAAGTACGACGTGCTCGGCCGCCCCACCTCCACCTGGGAAGGCGAGCCCGACACCGGCACCAAGCTGACCGTCACCACCTACGACAAGGAGGCCAAGGGTCAGCTGCACGGCACCTATCGCTACGCCGACGGCGCCGTGCAGTCCTCGACGGTCAACACGCAGCTGGATGAGATGTACCAGCCGACCCTCACCACGCTGACAGTGGCCGGAAAGGAGGCGGCTGAGCTCAAGGGCGCCTACGAGTTCGGCACCCAGTACAACCAGGACGGCACAGTCCAGAGCACCCGCATGCCCGCCGCAGGCGAACTGCCGGCGGAGACCCTCACCTACTCCTACGACGACCTGCAGCGTCCCACGAAGATGACCTCCTCGCTGGGTGGCTCCTATGTCGGCGAGGCGGCCTATGCAACGACCTCCCAACTGCAGCAGTTGGCTCTGGGAGCCATCGGCACCGAGGGCAAGCAGGCGTGGCTGACGTACGGATATGAGCAGGGAACCAACCGGCTGACCAACTCCCGCGTAGACGTCGAGGACGTGGCGGCGGTTACCTACGACGCCGACTACACCTACGACGACTCCGGAAACGTCACCTCCATCTCCGACAGCCCCACCGGCAGCCCGAGTGATGTCCAGTGCTTCACCTACGACTGGCAGCAGCGCCTCAAGGCTGCCTGGGCCACGTCCAACTCCTCCGATGGCGCCTCGGGCTCGGGCAAGCAAAACCAGGCATGCGCTGCAGCACCCACCACGGACACACTCGGCGGCGCAGCCGCGTACTGGCAGTCCTTCGACTACGACAAGGCGGGAAACCGCATCTCGCAGGTCCTGCACGGACTGCCGGGCGATCCGGACGTCACCCGCGACTACCACTACGGCAAGGACGCGGCCGGTAACGGCGGTCCGCACACCCTGAACAGAGTGGTTCAAACCACCCCGGCCTCCGGCGACAAGCCGGCCGTGACCAGCCAGGACACCTTCGCCTACGACGCCTCCGGTAACACCAAGCAGCGCATCCTCGACGGCGACAGCCAGAACCTGACGTGGAATGCCGAGCACAAGGTGACCACGGCAGGCCAGGACACGTCCTACGCCTACGACGCTTCGGGCAGCCGCCTGCTGCGTAAGGAGAAGGACAAGCAGACCCTCTACCTGCCCGGCATGGAGCTGAACCTCAACACGGCATCCCGCGAGGTCGAGGCCACCCGCTACTACACCTTCGCCTCACAGACCGTGGCCCTGCGTACCTCCGATGGCGTGCAGTTCCTGGCCGGCGACCACCACGGCACGATGTCGGTCGCGGTCGACGCGAAGACGGGTGAGGTCACCCGCCGTCGCATGGACCCCTTCGGCAACGAGCGCGGCAAGGCCACCGGGCCGTGGGTCGACGACAAGGGTTTCCTCGGCAAAACCGTCGACTCCTCAACGGGCCTTACCCACGTCGGGGCACGTGAATACGAGCCGGACAACGGCCGGTTCATCTCCGCCGACCCCATCATCGACTTCACTGATCCCCAGCAGATCAACGGCTACGCCTACGCCGCCAACAATCCGGTCACCCGCAGCGACCCCTCCGGTCTCAAGGATGACGGCTGTCTGCTGGTTGGCGTCCAGTGCTCGGCGGGCGCCAACGGCGGCTGGGACATCAAGGTCACCAAGACCTACTACACCTACTACCAGGTGCACGCGACCCCGGCGCAGAAGAGGGCCACGGCAGCCCGCTCGGAGGCCAACGCCCGGGAAACGCGCATCAAGAGAGCAGCGCAGGAACTCGCCGGCATCGTCGCCGACGAACTCGGCATCACCGACGCATTGGACTGCTTCACCACCGGCAGCCTGGGAGCGTGCGGGGCGACCATCGCCAACATCGCCACCAGCATGGTCGGCGGCATCCTCGGCAAACTCGCCAAGAAGTACGGCGTGCCCTGGAACTGGAAGAAGGGCGCCGCTCTCGCCAAGAAGATCGCCGGGCTGGTCGGAGGCCTGGTCAAGGACTTCAAGGCCTGGATGAGGTTGGAAAAGAAGGCCGACAAACTGGAGGATGCTGCCGACAAGGCAGGGTGTTCCGTCGCCAACAGCTTCACACCAAAGACGAAAATCCTGATGGCCGACGGCAGCACGAAGGCCATCAAGGACGTCAAGATCGGCGACAAGGTCCGGGCGACCGATCCCAAGACCGGCAAGACCATCACGAAGACGGTCACCGCCGAGATCAAGGGGAAGGGCGCCAAACACCTCGTCGAGATCACCATCGATCCCGACGGCAAGGCAGGACCCAAGAAGACGGCCTCTGTCACCGCAACCGACGGACACCCCTTCTGGGTGCCCGATCTGGGCGAATGGATCGACGCCACCGACCTGCGGGCGAACGAGACACTTCGCACCAGCGCGGGCACCCGCGTCCAGATCAGTGCGGTCAAGCAATGGAGCACCCAGCAAGCAACGGTCCACAACCTGACCGTTGCTGACGCCCACACGTACTATGTGCTGGCGGGGGCGACTCCGGTTCTTGTGCATAACTGCAACAAGAACCAAGGGATTTACGAGTTCGAGGATCAGCTGAACCCCGGAAAGACGTATGTCGGCAAGACGAAGAACTTCAATAACCGCTTGCAGGATCACATCGACAGTGGGCGCCTGAAGAGTCGTGGAGATGCGACCTGCACGCACGTTTGCGGAACGAATGATGACCTGTTCGTTGCCGAACATCTTCGGATGGAAGAACTGCGTGGTCAGGGAGTCGATCTGTCGAATGACATTGCATCGCCGGGCAAGAAAATCTTGGAGCAAAGGCAAGATGCCGAAAAATTCGAACAACTCGGACTCTGGTAGGAGCAGCTCGAAGTGACTGATTTCTGGAAGGTCATCGGCTCAATCTCCGTCCAGGATGAGAGCGAGATCAACTCTGCCCTGGAGCGGATCTCTGGCCAGCTCAGCGCGATGACGCCCGATTCCTTGACTCGATTTGTTGAGCGACTTCGGGAGTCGCTTTATCAGATCGACAGGAGGGATCTAGCAGAGGTGCCAGTGACGCTTGCCAACGGTTTGGAACTCCCGCAGACGAGCGACCACTTCCTTTACGCGCGATGCGCGTGCATCTTGGCAGGAGAGCGAGCGTACGACGAAGTCCGGAGTTCTGGTCTGGGATTCGATCGATTCGTTGCTCCGTTTGCTCAGGAGGCTGAGGGGTTGCTCTACCTCGCGTCGGAGCAATACGAAAGGAAGACCGCCTCCAGGATGAACGTCGAGAGCTATTTCTCGATCGAGTCGAGGTCGAACATTCAGGGATGGGCAGACTGATCCCTGACGGGATTTGATTTACCTGAGGACGTACTGAAGGCCCGCCGGAATGGTTCCGGCGGGCCTTCAGGGCTTTTTGACGGCAACGCTGACGGCAGCGTCAGCGGACGACGGCTGCGGTGGGTGGGTCGTCGGGGTCATCGTCGCCCTGGCCAAGGGCGTTGCCGAGGGTGTCGATGGCTTGGCGTTGGAGGCGGAGTCGGACGTGGGCGTAGACGCCGGCGGTGACGCCGATGTGGGCGTGGCCGAGGAGTTCCTTGATGACGACGAGGTCGACGCCTTGTTCCAGGAGCAGGGTGGCGGTCGAGTGGCGGAGGTCGTGGAAGCGGATCGTCCGGAGCTCGGCCTTGGGAGGAGGCGGCAGAAGCGGCGGGTGAGGTTGGTGGGGTCGAGTGGCTTGCCCTTCGGGGTGGTGAAGACGAGCCCGTTGTTCGTCCAGCCCGTTCCGGCCACCTGGTGTTCTTCCTGCTGTCGTTCCTGGTGGATCTTGAGGGAGTTGATGCACTTGGTGGGGAGGGCGATGCGGCGTTCGGAGGCGAGGGTCTTGGTGTGCAGGACGGTCAGGCCCTGGCTGCGGGTGCGCTGGAGGGAGCGGTGGATGGTTGCGGTCCCGCTGTCGAGGTCGAGGTCTTCCCAGTGGAGGCCGAGGAGTTCGCCCTTTCGGAGTCCGGTGCGCAGGGCGAGTTCGTACAGCGCGTGCAGACGATCACCGGCGGCCGACTGGAGGAACTGCCGGGCTTCGGCGGCGGTGAGGGGCTGGAAGCGTCTGGGGCGGGGCGTGGTGGTCTTGACGTTGCGGGCGACGTTGCGCGGCAGTTCGTCCTCGCGGACGCCGTGTTCCAGGGCGGACTTGAGGACCGCGTGGACGTACGTCACGGTCAGCGGTGACAGGCGCTTGTCGCAGCACTGGCCGATAGCGCAGCAGGATCGCCGGACAGCGTCTCGGTTCTGGGTGAAGCACTGGCAGGTGGTGCGGAGCCCGTCGAGGAAGGTGCGGACGTCGCGGGTGGTGAGCCGGGCAAGCTTCTTCGCGCCGAGGCCGGGGTTGAGGTGGAGGCGGATGGAGGCGCCGTAGCGGGTGTGGGTGTTCTCCCTCAGATGGTGGACGGCGACGCCGTCCAGCCAGTACGCGAGGTAGGCGCTCACGGTGCTGTCGGCTGCCGCGACGGGGAGGCCGCGGTTGCTGGCGGCGATCTTCTCGGTGAGCTTGGTCATCGCGCCTTTGCGGGTGGTGCCGTAGACGCGGACGCGCTTGCGGATGTTGCCGGGCGCGAGGACATATCCGGCGGCCTCCCAACGGCCATCCTTGCGCTGGTAGATGGTTCCGTCGCCGTTGGCGCGGGAGCGACTGCGGCGGGACGAGGTAGGGCGCGATGTGGTCATCAGGCGGCGTCCTGTTCGAGGCGGGTGCGGATGAAGTCGATGAGGGCGTGGGCGGGAATGCGGCGGGCGCGGCCGAGGGTGATCGAGGCGAGTTTGTCCAGAGCGGACGAGGTCGTAGACGGCGGAGCGGCCGAGCTGGAGGCGGGCCATCACCTGGGGCACCGTGAGCAGGTCAAGTGCCGGTGCCGCCTCCGCAGGGGGAACAGCGAGCGGAGGCGAGGCCATCAGCAGCCTCCTTCGGCCACGAACTGCCGTTCCAGATCCCTGCGGTGCCAGACATGGGCCGCGAGGAGGGCCGCACCGGGGCTGTAGCCCGAGCCGAGGTAGTCCCAATGGCCGACGACAAGAGTGGTCGTCGGGTTGTGCTCGGGCAGGCCGGCGTGGGTGCGGGCTTGTTCGGTGCGCCAGGTGCGGCGGGCATCGCGCAGTGCGCCGAGGGTGGTGGAGTAGCTGCGGGACTTGGTGGAGAAGTGGCCTCGGAAGCCGAGCATGTGCGCCCACTTCCAGAGCTTGAGGTCGGCGAACTCCGGCAGGCGGCCCAGTTCCCAGCAGGTGCGGATCATCTGCCGCAGGTGGCGGGCGACGGCGAGGCGGGGCAGGGGTCGGGCCTGTCCGGTGCCGTCGCAGGCGGTGCAGGGGAGCGGGGTTCCGTGGGGTAGAAGGGTGGCGCCGCGGCCCTGGCAGGGGCGGCAGTACAGGGAGCGGTCGAGGGTGCCGGAGGCGTCGGCGGACTTGGTGGCGTACTTCGCCACGTAGGCGGCCACGGCCTGGTCGTTGAGTTCGGCATCGGTGCCGAAAGCGGCGATCTAGCGTACGTCGAGCTGCTGGCCCCAGCCGAGTTCGCGCTCCCCGACCGCATCCGAGGTAACGGAGATGCGGGCGCGAGGTGCGGCGGCCCGGATGGCATCGGTGAGCACGTCGACGGTGGCGTACGGGGGTGGGGGTTGGGTGCTGCCGTCGGGGCCGTCGAGTCGGATCACGGCGTGGAAGTGGACCAGTCCGCGCTTCTGGTACTCGGGGGCCGTGACGATGGAGATAACGGGGCTGATGCCGGTGCTCGATCGGCTGCGCCCGGCAGGGACGGGAGTCAGATGGGTCAGCGCGCTGCGGCGCCGGGGCGAGCGAGGCGGGTCACGTCTGGCGCCAGGTCCGCCAGGGGCGGGTGATGATCTCCCGGTAGGTGTGGTGGGACGGGTTCTGACCGCAGTGCCGCAGCACCCAGTCCTGCGGTTCGGCGAAGTCCTCGCTTGCCGGTGAGGTCTCTCCGTCCACGGCGCACTGCATCGCACACAGGACCGGCTCCGCGTCCGGCTCGCGGTCGGGCTGAAGCGTCCAGATCTCGTAGCGCAGGACCGAGCGAGGGGTCACCGTCCCCACCTCCGGTTGGCCACGGCCACCTTCGCACTCAGCTCCTCCGACGGAGTCGGCGTACGTACGTCCTCGGGCGGCACGTCCCACTCCCGGCCGCCGCACGGTGGCCGAAGCTGCACGTACATCCCCACATGCCCCATCACCACGCCCACCCTGCCGTTCCGCCGGTCGACCACCAGGGCGCCGGCATCGGGCGAGACGCTATGCCCGTCGGCAGTAGGGGTGGGAGCCGTCATCGTGACCACCCCGGCGAGGCGGCACGCGACCGGGCGTCCAGTCGCAGGGCGGGAACACGTGGGGTGGCACTCATTCGCACGGTGATGCTCCTCGGCGGCGTCGATGCGTGCCCCTGGTCCTGTTGGTGCCGCAGGGTCGGCACCGATCCTCACGCCGGTCACCGGGACGAAGGAACCTCCACCAAACCCCACTTCGGGACGTCCCGCACCGTGCAGAACGTCCCTAGTGCCGTCCTGAGACGAAGGGGGAGACTCGTGCCGAACGAGAGACTGCGAGCCGTCATGGCGGCGGGAGGCTGGACGTACGCCGCACTCGCTCAGCAGGTCGAGGTCGACCCCAAGTCGGTCGAGCGCTGGGTGAACCTCGGGCGTATCCCACGTCGTGCCACCGCCCTCCAGGCGGCCAAGGCCCTGGGAGAAGACGTGCACGCACTCTGGCCGGCGCTCCGCCAGGCCCGCCCCGCCCGCGCCATCAGCCCCGAACTGGTCGCGCTCTACGAACAGCGGGCCGACATCCCCGTCTCGACGTTCACCGACCTGATGGCCCAGGCCCGGGAACGGATCGACATCCTCGTCTACGCGGCTGTCTTCCTCCACGAGGTGTACCCGCGGCTGAACGAACTCCTCACCGAGCGCGCCGCCGAAGGCTGCACCGTCCGCATCGCGATCGGGGACGCCGACAGCGACAACGTCCAAGCCCGCGGCCAGGAGGAGCGGTTCGGCCACGGCATCGAATCCCGCTGCCGCCTCGCGCTCATGCACCACAAGCCGCTCGCCGCCACACCCGGCATCGAAGTCCGCACCCACGCCACCACGCTCTACAACTCCCTCTACCGCGCCGACGACCAGCAACTCGTCAACGCGCACGTCTGGGGCGTCAACGCCTACGCCGCCCCCGTATGGCATCTTCGCCGACACGAGACAGGCGGCATGTTCGACACCTACGCCGAGAGCTTCGCCGCGGTGTGGGCGACGGCAACCCCCGTACGAGAGGAAGGCTGACCGTGGCCCGCACCGAGTACTACGACGACCCGAACGCGCCCAAGCCGAACAGCATGGTCGTCGCCGCATCCGCCGTCGTCACCGACGACCACGGGCGCATCCTCCTTCAGCGCCGCCGCGACAACGACCTGTGGGCCCTGCCCGGCGGAGGAATGGACCTCACCGATTCCCTGCCAGGCACGGCCGTCCGTGAAGTCAAGGAAGAGACCGGCCTCGACGTAGAGATCACCGGCCTGGTCGGCACCTACACCGACCCGAAACACATCATCGCCTACACCGACGGCGAGGTCCGCCGCCAGTTCAACGTCTGCTTCACCGCCCGCATCACCAGCGGCCGACTGGAGATCTCCGACGAGTCCACCGAACTCCGGTTCGTGCCGCCGGAAGAGATCGAGCAATTGCCGATGCACCACACCCAACGACTCAGGCTCCAGCACTTCCTGGAACAGCGCGAGAAGCCGTACCTGGGCTGAACCGTCTGACGGCAGTAGCGACGGCAACAACCTCGCACAACCACGGACGCCCGCGCACGTCACCGGACCAGCAAACTGCACTTGACCTGCGAAAAAGCAGGTCGAAGGCTTCGCGCAGCACACGTACTATGTGCTGGCCGGGTCGACGCCGGTGCTGGTTCATAACTGCAATGGGGCGAATCTTGAGCTGACCTATAAGCCGGATTGGACGCCGGAGCAGATTGCCGCGGCGGATGCCAAGGTCGCGGCTTTGAATGACGCACCGCAACTCGTTGTCACCAAGGTCAACCGCTCCGGAAGCGCTGCGGATGTTTGGCGTCGAGCTGGAAAGAATACGGCGCCAGGAACTGATATCGACCACAAGATTGATCTCCAGCTTGGCGGGGCTGACGACGTCAGTAATATGTGGCCACTCGACAGTTCCGTCAACCGAAGCTTGGGCTCCCAGATTTCCGGCCAGCTGAAGAGGCAGGGTCTACAGCCAGGTGATCTGGTGTGTAGCATCACGATCACAGTCAGACGATGTTAGGTGAGGTAGGGCCATGCAGTTGCGAGACCTGAACGTCTCCCGCACTGTATCGACCGATGCCGGCATGTTCGGCATCTGGCGCACAAGTGTCTTCGCGCACGTCAGCGAGCTGGATCAGTGGGAGGACGAAGTTGCTGAAGACTCCGCCCTCTCACGCCAGATCGCCGATGGTGCCTTCGTTCCCCTCAACATCGGTGGAAGCGGAGCTTTTCAGGCGACAGTGCGAGGTGTGGAGTCTCCAGGGCAGCTGAGCGAGAGAGAGATGGAGTATTTGCTCGTTTCGTCGGAGCCCTACCTAATCATTTCTGATGGCGAGCTTGAGCTCGGCGGTCTTGAAGGAGTCGGGAACTACTCGGGAGCCGAAACCGCTGGAATCGATCTCGACAATGGCCAGTATGCGGTTGTTGTGCATCTGCTGGACTGGCAGGCAGAACCAGGTAGTCGGGGGAGCGACGGAAATCTCGCTCATAATGCTCTTCCTGATTTCATTGTGGAGATTTTTGCAGATTCACGAGAGCGTTCTGGATATCGCACCAAGGTAGAAACGTTCGAGCGCCTCTAGGAAATAGCAGTGGCCCCACCGGATATCTTCCGGTGGGGCCACTGTGGCGTCTGACGGCAGTAGTTGACGGCAGCGTCAGCGGACGGGTGCTGCACAAAGCGGTGGTTCGTCGCCGTCGTCGGGCTGCGCAGCGGGCTGGGCGGGGTTGCAGAGGGCGTTACCGAGGAGGTCGATGGCCCCGCGCTGGAGACGCAGCCGGACGTGGGCATACACCGTCGCGGTCACCCCGATGTGGGCGTGGCCCAACAGCTCCTTGATGACAACGAGTTCGACGCCCTGTTCGAGGAGGAGGGTGGCCGTCGAGTGCCGGAGATCGTGGAAGCGGATGCGGCGGAGCCTGGCTTTGCGGAGCAGGGTGGTGAAATGCCGGGTGAGGGTGGCGCCCTCGATCGGGTTGCCGTCGGGCCGGGTGAAGACGTAGCCGCTCGCCTTCCAGCCCGTACCGGCCGCTTCGCGTTCCTGGCGCTGCCGGTCACGGTGCTGTTCGAGGGAGTGCAGGCACTCGGTGGGCAGCGCTATGCGCCGTTCCGAGCTCTGGGTCTTCGTGGGCAGGGCGGTCAGGCCGCCGCTGTTGGTGCGTTGGAGGGTGCGGCGGATGCTGGCGGGTCCGCCGGCCAGGTCGAGGTCTTCCCAGCGCAGGCCGAGGAGTTCGCCCTTGCGGAGTCCGGTGCGCAGGGCGAGTTCGAACAGCGCGCTCAGCCGGTGCTCGTGGGTGGCGGCGAGGAACACGCGGGCTTCTTCGGCGGTGAGGGGTTCGAAGCGGCGTGGGCGTGGAGTGCCCATGCGGACGTTGCGGGCGACGTTGCGCGGGATCTCCTCCTCGCGCACCGCGTGCTCCAGGGCGGACTTGAGCACGGAGTGGACGTAGGCGAGGGTCAGGGGCGAAAGTCGCCGGCGGCGGAGGAGGCGGTGAGTGGTCAGGTTGGTCCCAGACGCCGGGTGCTCTTGGGCGAGGGGCGGGAGTTGTCCCCGAGCCTGTGCGGGCGATGACGGTTGTAGTGCCGGGCATAGGCCTCGAGGACCTGCCTGGTATGGGACTCGTTCCAGATCAACGAGTGGTCGAGGACCTCGCGCCGCAGGGTTCCAATGACCCGCTCGCAGTGAGCGTTCATCCGAGGGACCCGCGGCGCGGTCCTCACGACGCCGATCCCGTCGGCCGCGAAGACCGCGTCGAAGGATCCGGTGTACTTTGCGTCCCGGTCGCGGAGCAGGAACCGCAGCGAGTCGACCCGCACGCCCAATTCGACGGCGAGGTTTCTCGCCTGCTCTACCGTCCACGGCCCGGTGGGATGGGCAGTCACTCCTGCGATGCGGAGCCGACGCGCGCCGTGTTCGAGGAATACCAGCGCGTACACGCGGCGTAGGTGGACCAGGTCGATGTGGACGAAGTCGCGGGCGATGATGCCTTCGGCTTGCGCGCTCAGGAACTCGCGCCACGTCGGCCCGACCCGCCATGGGGCTGGATCGAAGCCCGCTGCGGTAAGGATCTCCCAGACCGTCGTCGAGCCGACCGGGTGTCCGAGCCGGACAAGTTCGCCTTGGATCCGACGACAGCCCCACCCCGGGTTCTCGCGGGCGAGCCGCAGCACCAGAGTCTTCACCGCACTCGCAGTCGACGGCCTCCCGGGCCGCCTTCGGCGCCTGGTGTAGTCCCACTTGCGCGCGATCAGTCTGCGGTGCCACGCCAGGAGCGTCGCGGGCGTCACCGGGAACACCTGCGCCCACCGGCACCGGGGAGTCAGGGAGGACAGCGCCGCGAACCACAGGCGATCTGCCGGCTCGTACCGCACCGGACCCGAGACCTGCCTGCGAAGCACCGCGTTCTCGTGGCGCAGCACAAGCAGCTCCGCGTCCCTGACGGCGTCCCGGCGCAGCAGCGCCGCCGGGACCGCGAGCAGCTTCCGGGCCACCTGATACACCAATGAGACGATCACCCGGACAGGTTTCCAGCAAGCTGTCGGGGCTCGCCAGACCCACTCCAAGCAGCAGTGCTGAGTTTCCGAACGGCACAGGTCAAGAATTCGCATGGCCCCATATCCCGGCCTCCGGATATGGGGCCGCCGCTCCCGACCCCACTCCCACTGGGAGCACGGGTGACCAGCGGCTAGAGCGCAAGTACATACCTCAGAAGCCACCCGATCGACGGGAAGCCGCAGGTAACAAACCGGACACCGATGTGAACGTGCGCGCAAGAAACCGAATATGTGCGCAGCCGCCCGAGTGGGAGCAAACAGGTATGGGGTCGCGTGGGAGCGTGCTCCCACTCCCTGCTCCCACCTGGGAGCGTGGGAGCAACAGAAAAAGGGCCGTTCGAAAACGGCCCTTCACCTGCGACGTTCGATAGTTCGAACTAGTCGGGACGACAGGATTTGAACCTGCGACCCCTTGACCCCCAGTCAAGTGCGCTACCAAGCTGCGCCACGTCCCGTTGCCCGTGTGACCTGGGGTTTCCCCCGGCCGAACGTGCACCGAAACAATACCGCACTCGGGCCGGTGATCGCTCACCCCTTTCCGGGGCCGGGGCGGCCCCGGCATCGCGCACGGCCGCGGACGAGCGGGGCCACCCCGTGGCGGTGCCGTCCAAGGCCCCGCCGGTCCGGCAGTCGTGTGACCCGGATCACCCCGTACGGCGACCGCGGGGATCGATCACGAGGGACCGCCGTCCGGCGTGAGAGTGGCCTGGGCCTCGGCCTGGCGGGGGAGCGCCGGTCCGCCGGGGCCTACCGGCGCGGGCCCGTCCGCCCTGACCAGGCCACGGATCGCGGGTACGGAGAAGAGGGCGACGCAGACCACGAGCGTCATCACGCCCCCCGTGATCAGCACGGTCTCGGCGCCGAAGGCGCCGGCGGCGGGGCCCGCGAGGGCCTGGCCGACCGGCAGCATGGCGAGCGACCCCGCGACGTCGTAGGCGTGGATGCGATTGAGGACGTCGGGCGGGACCTGCGTCTGGACGCTTGTCGCCCACATCACACCCCAGAAGGAGAGTCCCGCGCCCGCGACGGCCGCGCCCGCCGCCATCAGCGGGACGCTCAGCTGGGCGCCGACGGCCGTGGGGAAGGCACTGTAGGCGACCAGGGCGATCGTGCCGGCCCGCAGCATGCGGCGGGGGCGCAGCCGCAGCGCGAGCAGGCCGCCGAGGACGGTCCCCGCGCCGAGGGCCGAGTTCACCAGGCCGTACGAGCCCGAGCCGTGTTCCTGGACCACGAGCGTCGCCACCAGCGGCACCGCGGGGCCCGTAGTCATGATCATCAGCACGCTGAAGACGGCTATGACGCCCCACAGCCACGTGCGGGACCTGAACTCGCGCCAGCCCTGGACCAGGTCGGCCCGGAAGCCGTTGCTGTCCGGCTGCGAGCCGGGGCGTGCGGGCGGCAGCCGGAGCAGGAGGAGACACAGGGCGCTGAGTCCGTACGTGCCCGCGTGCGCGGCGAAGACCGCTCCGGGCGAGAAAAGGCCGACCAGGACACCGGCGGCGGCGGGACCCGCCAGCGACGCGGTCGACTCGGCGACGCGGATCGCGCCGTTGGCCTTCTGCACGTCGGCGGCGAGGCGCGGGACCGTGCTGGCCACGCCGGGCTGGAAGAGGGCGGCCGCCGCGCCGTTGACCGCGCCTATCGCGCAGATCTGCCAGAGGACGACATGGCCGGTGAAGAAGAACGCGGCCGCGAGCGACTGCGTGCCGAGCCGGACGAGGTCGGCGCCGATCATCAGCAGCCGGGTGCTGAACCGGTCCGCGAAGACTCCGCCGAAGATCACCAGCCCGGCGAAACAGACGGTCGTGGCAGCCATCGCGAGGCCGACGGCCCCGGCTCCGTACCCGTGCCGCAGCAGCCCTGCGGCCAGCGCGACCGGCAGCATCGTGTCGCCCAGTTTGGCCACGGCACGGGCCGCGAAGAACAGCCCGAAGTCCCGCGACCAGATGGTCGGGCCGCCCCGGCCACCACCCCGCCCGCCCTCTCGCCGTGTCTTTGTCCCCGACCCTGACGGCACGCCGACCCCACCCCTCCCCTGCAGCAGTGGTGGGATCATGCCACGGGGCGCAGACAGCGCTCTCTGTCCATTCGGTCCGTGGACGAATACGCCGTCACTCGGAGCCGGTGAGGCCCAACTCGGGGTGTTCCTCAAGGAGTCGGGGTGGCGCGGCCTGCCGCCAGGAGTCGGCCAGGATGTCCGTCAGCTCTTCGGCGTCCAGGGCCGCGAGGCGCACCCGCACCCAGGCGGAGCCCGCCTCGTGGGCGGCGACCCAGAACTTGTCCGGCTCGGCGAGCACCAGTTCGTCGCGCTCGACCTTCGGACAGCGCACGGCGAAGGACGTCTCGTCGTCGGGAACCGTCACGAACATCTTTCCGGCCACACGGAACGTGGGCATGCTCCACGCGATCTTCTCCACCGTCTCCGGCAGGGCGAGGGCGATGCGGCGCACGTCGTCTGAGGTGACGCGGGCACGGGATCTGGACTTCGGCATGCCATGAACCGTAGCCAACACCACTGACAGTCACCCGCCGACGGCCCGGCCGCCCGCGTGGTCCGCTCTCGGCGGACTCACGGCACACGCCTCACAGCACCCGCTCGTCCAGCCACGCCGTCAGGTCCGCCTGGACCTCGTCGCGGTGGGTCTCGTTGAGGATCTCGTGGCGGGCGCCCGGGTAGCCCCGCCACGTCAGGTCCTCAAGGCCCGCGTAGCGGAAGTCCTCCAGGAGTTCGTGGACCAGGGTCATCCGCTGGTTGCAGGGGTCCTGCTCGCCGACGGCGACATGGACCGGCAGGTCGGCGGGGATCCGCGCGATGTTGCGCGGGTCGTTGATCTTCCGCACGGCGCGCACCCAGTCCAGGCAGAGCCCGGCGGCGAAGGGGAAACCGCAGCGTTCGTCGGCGACGTACGCGTCGACCTCGGCCTCGTCCCGCGAGAGCCACTCGAAGCCCGTGCGGTGGTCGAACGGGTCGTTGAAGGAGGCGAAGAGGTCGGGGATGAACGAGGAGGGTGCGGCGCGGCCGTGTTCGGTGACCTCACGCTCCAGGCGGGCGATCGATCCCTCGATGTCGGCGCCGGGCAGCGAGCGGAACGTGCCCGAGAGGATCACGCCGGCGAGCGAGTCGGCGTACTCCTGCGCGTAGTCCCGCGCGAGCAGCGAGCCGAGGCTGTGCCCCAGGAGGAAGAACGGCGTGCCGGGGTGCAGCGTGCGCACCTGGTCGCCGATGGCCTTGAGGTCGTCGACGATCGCCCGCCAGGTGTCGGCGTCGTCCGGGCCCGCCGTCTCCGAGGTGATGCCGTAGCCGCCCGTGGCCTGCGCGGTGGCGCCGTGGCCGCGGTGGTCGGAGGCGACGACGCCGTAGCCGTTGGCGGTCAGGTGGCGGGCGAAGCGGTCGTAGCGCAGACCGTGTTCGGCGGCTCCGTGGGCGATCTGCACGTACGCGCGCGGCCTGCCGTCGGCCGGCAGCCAGGTGTACGTGGCGACGGGCACGCCGTCCGCCGCGTTGAGCAGCCCCGCGGTGTACGCGGGGGCGGCGGCGGTGGTGTCATCGGCTCGGTCGGGCATCGCGGCGGGCTCCCTGGTGAGTGGGGCTGATGGTCTTCGGGGCAGCCTCCCCCGCATGAGGAACCTCATGCGGACCGATCTCGTCCCGCACGGACCCCCGGCACCCGTACGGCCCATCGGCACCGACCTCGCGGAGCTGCTCGGGCACGAGTGGGCGCATCCGACGCAGGCGCAGCGACTCCGGCACGGACGGGTGAATCCGAAGCGGCGGGGCGACTGCGACACCGGCGGGGCGGCTCCGGCACGGGCGGACCGAACCCGGCGCGGGCGGAGGGGATCCGAAGGCCGGCGCGGCGCCTGCGAAACCTTGGGGCTGAGCGACGGCGACAGGGGTGAGTAGACACCCGCGCGGGCGCATCCGCTCCGACGTGCACGGACCGGCACCGCCCCGGGCCGGACGGCCCCTCACGCGAGGGCACCCCTCAACTCCGCTTCCGCGCCCGCCCCTTCCGACCCATTGACCCTTCGCGGAACCGGAACCTACCCTGAGTCCCGCGCCGTGAAAGCGCTTTCTAAGTGGCGCTTGCCCGCACAGGCAAGTCAGCGCACACGACTCAGCGCACACGCAACTCACCGCACACCCGGCGACCGGCAGCCGGCCACCAGCCAAGCCAGCCCAGGGAGCGCCATGAGTTCCATGAGTTCCGCGGCTCCGAAGAGAGCGCCGAGAGGCGCACCGAGAGCCCTGCTCGTCCTCGTCGCCCTGCTCGCCCTCGTCGTGGGTCTCGGTCTCGCCGCACCGCCCCGCGCCGCGGCGGCGCCCGCCTTCCGTGTCCTGGTCTTCTCCAAGGTCACCAACTACGCCCACGACTCGATCCAGGCCGGCGTCGAAGCGATCGAGAAGCTCGGCGACGAGCACGGCTTCGAGGTCGAGGCCACCGACGACGCCACGGCGTTCACCGACGCCAGGCTCGGCCGCTTCCAGGCCGTCGTCTTCAACAACACCAACTCCACGCCCGAGAAGGGCGATCTGCTCGACGCCGCACAGCGCGCGGCCTTCCAGAGGTACGTCCGGGCGGGCGGCGGCTGGGTCGGGCTGCACGCCGCGTCGGCGAGCGAGCGTGACTGGGACTGGTACGAGGGCCTGGTCGGCGCGATCTTCGACAAGCACCCGGAGGTCCAGAAGGGCCGCGTCAAGGTGCTCGACCACGCACACCCCTCCACGAAGGGGCTTCCTGAGCTCTGGGAGCGCGAGGAGGAGTGGTACAACTGGCGCACCAATCCCACGGGAAAGGTGCACACCCTCGCCCAGATCAAGGTGCGCGACGGTGTCTCGGGGCTCGACGAGGGCGTCGACCACCCGTGGTCCTGGTGCCAGAACTACGACGGCGGCCGCTCCTGGTACACGGCGGGCGGGCACGCCAAGGCGTCCTTCCAGGAGGAGGGCTTCCTCCAGCACATCCTCGGCGGCATCCAGTGGGCCGCGGGTGACAAGCCGGGCGACTGCACGGCCACCAGGACCGGCAGCTTCCAGCGCACGCCGCTGGCGACCGACGACCTCGCCGACCCCTTCGAGCTGGCCGTGGCGCCGGACCGCCGGGTCTTCTTCGTCCAGCGCACCGGCAAGCTGAAGATCATCGACCAGGAGACGTTGAAGGTCTCCACGGCGCTCGACCTCGCGTACACGCCGGACATGACGAGCCAGTCCGACGGACTGCTCGGCCTCGCGCTCGACCCGAAGTTCGCGGCGAACCACTGGCTCTATCTGCTGCACTCCGACAAGACGGAGAAACGCATCAACCTGTCCCGTTTCACCGAGGCGGGCGGAAAGGTCCAGGCGTCCTCGGAGAAGCGGCTCCTGACGATTCCGACGTGGCGCGGCGAGGGCCGGGCCAATTCGCACATGGCGGGTTCGATCGCCTTCGACAAGAAGGGTGATCTGTACGTCGCGACGGGCGACAACACCGATCCTTTCGCGTCGGACGGTTTCGCGCCGGTCGACGAGCGCGAGGGCCGCCGCGCCTGGGACGCCCAGGGCACCGCGGGCAATACGAACGACCTGCGCGGAAAGGTGCTGCGGATCACGCCGAAGGACGACGGTACGTACTCCGTGCCCGAGGGGAACCTCTTCCCTGCCGGTACGGACAAGACGCGCGCCGAGGTCTACGCGATGGGTCTGCGCAACCCCTTCCGGATCACCACGGACCCGATCAGCGGCGCGCTGCTGGTCGCCGACTACGGTCCCGACGCGCGGAACGCGGTGGCGGACCGGGGCCCCGAGGGCACCGTCGAGTTCGACCGGATCACCAAGGCCGGCAATTTCGGCTGGCCCTACTGCATCGGCGACAACACCCCGTTCAACGACTACGACTTCGCGACGAAGACGTCGAAGGCGAAGTTCGACTGCGCGAAGATCGTCAATGACTCGCCGAACAACACCGGCCTGCGGGACCTGCCGCCGGCCCGGGCCGCGACCGTCTGGTACGCGTATTCCGCGTCGAAGGAGTTCCCCGAACTCGGCACGGGCGGCGGCGGCCCGATGAGCGGTCCGGTCTACGACTACGACGCCGCGAACCCGTACCGGACGAAGTTCCCCGAGTACTTCGAGGGGAAGTGGCTCACGTATGAACTGACCCGGCAGTGGTTCAAGACCTTCTCGATGCAGGAGAAGGACCAGGAATTCACCGACCCGCGCTTCCCGCCGGCGAAGGCGGGCGATCTGCAGTCCATCAACTCCGCGTTCTCCGACATGAAGTGGAACCAGCCCTTCGATGCCGACTTCGGTCCGGACGGAGCGCTGTACGTCATCGACTTCGGGCTCGGCAGCGGCACGGGCCGCGGCGGCAGCAACGAAGGGGCGGGCATCTACCGCATCGACTACGTCGCGGACGGCCGGCTCCCGGACGCCCGGATCACGGCGACCCCGGACAACGGCACCACTCCGCTGACCGTGAAGTTCTCCAGCGAGGGGTCCGGGCTGCCCGGCGGCACCCCCGTCACCTACGCCTGGGACTTCGACGGCGACGGGAAGACCGACTCGACCGAGGCGAACCCGACGCACACGTACACCGCGAAGGGACAGTTCACCGCCCGTCTGAAGGTGACGGGGCCCAAGGAGCTGAGCGGGCTCGCCGTGCGGGACATCACCGTCGGCAACACGCGGCCCCAGGTGAGCATCCAACAGCCGCCGAACGGCGGGACGTTCAGCTTCGGCGACACCATCCCGTTCCAGGTCGAGGTGACGGACCGGGAGGACGGGCCGATCGACTGCGGGCGGGTCGTCGTCCAGTCGCAGCTGGGGCACGACACGCATCTGCACCCGCTGGACAACTACACCGGTTGCGCGGGCGAGATCGTGACGGACGCCGGGGACAGCCACGGCCCCGGCCAGAACCTGTACTACGGCATCACCGCGCAGTACGAGGACAAGGGCGCCGGTGACGTGCCCGCGCTGACCGGCTCCGCCTCCCTGACGCTGCGGACCTCCTTCCGCGAGGCCGAGCACCGCACCGCCACCGGCGGCGCGCACGACGGGGTCGTCACCGCCGACCGCGCGGATGCCTCGGGCGGCAGACGGCTCACGGAGATCGAGGACAAGGACTGGATCTCCTTCGACCCGGTGCACCTCAAGGGCGTCGACTCCGTGACCGTGGGCGCCGCGTCGGGCGGCCTCGGCGGCGCCGTCGAGTTCCGGGCCGGCTCGCCCACGGGCAAGCTCCTCGGCAAGGTGACCGTGCCGAACACCGGCGGCTGGGACAAGGCCGTCTCACCGACCACCGGCCTCGCGCGCCACGACGGCACGACGAAGCTCTACGCGGTCTTCACCAACCCGCAGTGGTCCGCCGACAAGCCCGACCTGCTGACCGTCGACTGGCTGCACTTCAACGGACCCGGAGTGGAGAAGAACGCCGGCGCGAAGGTGTCGCCTGCCGCCGACCCCAGCAGCGGGGCGCCACCCCTCGCGGTGAAGTTCACGAGCCAGGTGAAGCTCCCCGCGGGCCGCACCGCCGCCTCCTACCGCTGGGACTTCGGCGACAACTCCAAGCCGTCCGGCGGCACGGAGGGGCCGACCGCCGAGCACGCGTACACGCGCGCGGGGACGTACACCGCGCGTCTGACGGTGACCGACGACAAGGGCGACACCACGACCGGCGCCGTCCGGCTCACGGCGAAGTGAGGACGACCATGACCGCGACCCTGCCCGGAACTCCGAGCGCCTGCGACCGTCCCGGCTCCCGACGTGCCTTTCTCCGTACGTCCGTCAGTACGTCACTGGGGGTCGCGGCGGCCGTCGGCGGAGCGCTGCCCGCGCGGGCGGCGGACCGGCCGCGCCTGCGTCGCATCCCGCGCGGCGGCATCGGCATGCACCTGTACACGATGCGCGACGCCCTGGCCCGGGACTTCGCGGGCACGCTGGAGCGACTCGCCGGCATCGGGTACGCGACCGTGGGCGTCAGCGGGCGGCACGGGTACGACGCCGAAGCCATCCGGCGCATGCTGGACGGCGTCGGCCTGCGGGCGGTCCTGGAGCACGTCGCCTATCCGACGCTGACCGGCGGCGGGCTGTCCCGGGCCCTCGACGACCTGCACACCCTGGGCGCACGGTGGCCCGTGGTGCCGAGCCTGCCCGCCGAGATGCACACGCCGGACGGATTCCGTGCGGCGGCACGGGAGTTCAACAGGATCGGGTGCGCCTCGCGCGAGGCGGGTCTGGGGCCCGTCCTCTTCCACAACCACGGCACGGACCACGTGGTGGTCGACGGGACGGACCTGTACGACATCCTCCTCACCGAGACCGACCCCGAACTGGTCGCGTTCGAGCTGGACGTGTACTGGGCGGTGAAGGGCGGCGCCGATCCGGCGGCGTACTTCCGGCGCCATCGGCACCGCTTCCCCGCCCTGCACGTGAAGGACATGGCGCCCGACGGCGGGTTCGCCGACGTCGGTTCGGGGACGCTCGACTTCGCCGCGATGTTCGCCCCCGCGCGCGTGGGCGGCGTCCGGCAGTGGCTCGTCGAGCACGACTCCCCCGCCGATGCGTTCGCGACCGCGCGGAACAGCTACGCCTACCTGGCGGCGCTGCGCTACTGACGCGCAAGACCCCGCGGCTCGGCGTCGGCACGTCCGGCGCCGAGCCGTTTGTAGAAGAGGGTCGTCGCGTGAAGGGATCCCGCGGGATCGGTCGCGTAGTCGGGGATGCTCCCGACCTCGGTCCAGCCGGCCCTGCGGTAGAGGGTCTCGGCGGGGCTGCCGGTCTCGGTGTCCAGGACCAGGAGGGTCACGCCCGCCTCCGCGGCCGCCCGCTCCGCGGCGGCCAGGAGAACGCGGGCGAGGCCCTTCCCGCGCGCGTGGGAGTGCACCATCAGCTTGGCGACCTCGGCGCGGTGGCGGCCGTTGGGCCTGTCGACGAAGGCGACGCTGACGGTGCCGGTGACGCGCCCGCCGCTCCCCTCCCCGTCGTCACGGACCGCCCAGACGGCGAGGCCGCCGCGTTCGACGGCCGGGGCGAGGCCACGCCACCAGGCGGCGGCAGCGGGCCGGTCCAGTGCCGCGAGGAAGCCGAGGGAGGCACCGCCGTGCACCGTGTCCAGAAGCAGGTCGGCCAGGGCGTCGGCGGCGTCGAGGAGCCCGGCGGCGTCCAGCCGTACCGCGTGCGTTCCGTCCGTGGGGGCGGGCACGGCCACCGCCGCGTCCCCCGCCGCCCGGCGGCCGGTCACGGCTTGACCACGACGAGCACGTACCGCGCGGCCTCCTCGCCCGGGCAGCGGAAGCGGGAGGCGCCCCACAGCCGGTAGCGCAGGCAGTCACCGGTGCGCAGGGCGTGCGCCTCCCCCTGCACGGTCACTTCCATCGACCCTTCGAGCACCCAGATGTGCTGCTCGAGACCGGGCACGGGCGGTCTGTCGTACGCGATGTCGGCACCCGGCTGCAGCCGTCCCTCGACCAGTTCGCCGCGCATCCCGGTGCGGGGCGGCGAGACCGACCAGCGCATGAAGCCCGCCTCGTCGTCGGCCCAGACCGCCTGGTCCACGGCGCGCACGAGCTGGGCGGGCTCCGCCTCGACCTCGCTCAGGAGCTGCGACATGGTCCGCTCGTAGACGGCGCAGAGCCGGTTCAGGAGGGCCGCCGTGGGGCTGATCTCCGCGCGCTCGGCACGTGACAGGGTGGAGCGGCTGATGCCGCTCAGCTCGGCCAACTCGCCCAGGGACCAGCCTCGTTCGGCACGCAGCTCGGCCAGCCGGGCGGCGAGGCGCGCGTCGACTCCATCGTGTTCCATATCTGGCACGCTAACCCGGATATGGGACGACAACAAGTGTGAGCTGCCTCTCGGACAGCGGCGTCAGCCGTGCGTCGACACCGCCCCGAGGAGCTCCCTGATCCGCCCCGTCGCCGTCCCGAACTCGGCCGAGGCGAGCGTCCGCGCGTAGCCCCTGTCCGGCTCCAGGCCGACGTCGATGACTTCCGTCACCGTGCCGGGCCGCGGGCTCATCACCACCACCCGGTCCGCCAGGTACGCGGCCTCGGCGATCGAGTGCGTCACCAGGATCACCGTGGTGCCGGTCTCGCGCCAGATGCGGTTCAGCTCGACGTTCAACTGCTCGCGCGTGAGCGCGTCGAGGGCGCCGAACGGCTCGTCCATGAGCAGCACGGGCGGCTCGTGCAGCAGCGCGCGGCACAGCGCCACCCGCTGCTGCATGCCGCCGGACAGCTCGTGCGGATAGGCGTCCTCGAAGCCGTCGAGTCCGGTCATGCGGATCAGTTCGTCGGCACGCGCGCGTGCCCGCCCCGCAGGGAGGCCCCGCATCTCCGCCTGGAGGAGGATGTTGCGCCGGGCCGAGCGCCAGTCGAGCAGGGCCGCGCGCTGAAAGACGTACCCGATGTCGCGCCGCGGCCCCCGCACCGGTTCGCCGCCGAGGAGCACGTCTCCCGACGACGGCGTGAGCAACCCCGCGACCAGCTTGAGCAGCGTGGACTTGCCGCAGCCCGAGGGGCCCACGATGGCCACGAACTCGCCCCTGCCGATGTCGAGCGAGACGCCGCGCAACGCGGTGACGTCCTTCTTCTTCGTACGGAAGCGGACGGCCACGTCGTCGAGCCGCACGGCGGGCGCGCCCGGCGGGGCATCCTGGACGCGCGCGGACGCGGCGTCTTTCCTGAGCGTGATGTTGTCCCTGAGCGTGGCGTCGTTGGGCGTGCTCACCCCTTGACCCCCTTGGCCGAATCCCAGTACTCCGAGACGGACTTGGGGTTCTTGACCAGGCCCGCCTCCGAGAAGACCTCGATGGTCCGCCGCCAGTCCGCCTCCGTGTTGGCGCCCGGCACCCTGCCCTCGGTGGCGTCGGTGTGCAGCAGGGTCAGCGTCGTCCTGAACTGCTCCGACAGGACGTCCTTGGGCGGGAGTTGCCCGGAGGCGCCCTCCATCGCGGCGACCGCGGGACCCGGCTTCTTCTCTGCGGCCGCCCACGCCTCGCTGGCCGCCGCGGTCATGCGCTCGGCCAGGTCACCTCTGCCCTGCAGGGTCTTGCCGCCCGCGATGAGGCCGTTGGAGTAGAAGTTCAGGCCGTGCTCGGAGAAGCGCAGGTACGAAACGTCCTTCTCGGCCTTGCTGCGCATGGTGGGGCCCTGGTCGCTCGCGTACCCGAGCAGCGCGTCCGTCCTGCCGGAGATCACCGCGGCGATCTTGCCCGAGGGATCGGTGTTCTGGACGTTGACGTCGGACAGTTTCATGCCGTTCTTCTCAAGGAAGATCGGAAAGGTCTTGGTGAGCGCGTCGCCCGCCGTGCCCGCGACGGTCTTGCCCTTGAGGTCGCCGGGCGAGGCGACGCCCTCGGTCTCGAAGGACTGCACGGAGGCGGGTGTGGTCTGCAGGAACACCCCGAGGCTCTTCACCTTGACGCCCTGGTCGACCCCGGCGAGCACCGCCGGGGTGTCGGCCCAGCCGAAGTCGGTCTGGCCGGCGCCGGTGGCCTGCACGGTTTTCTGGGAGCCCTGCCCCGCCCTGATCTCCAGGTCGATGCCGTGCTTCTCGAAGATCTTCTGCTTCTTGCCGTAGTAGAACGGCGCGTGCTCGCCGTACGGGTACCAGTTGAGGGTCAGGGTCACCTTGTCCAGCTTCTCGCCGGAGGCGCTGGTGCTCGTCTTGTCGTCGTCACCGCAGGCCGTCGCGGTCGCCGCGACGAGCGCCAGGGGGACGAGGCCGGTGAGGAGTCTGCGCGCGTGCATGGGACGGCCCTTCTCGCGTACGGAGTACTTGGGGGCGGGGGCGGGGCGTGGTGCGGGACGCGGTCAGTACGAGGTGGTCGCCGCCTGGTCCCGGCGGCTCGCGTGCCACGGGAGGAGCAGTTTCTCCGCGATCTCGACGAGCACGAACAGGACCACGCCGATCAGTGACATGACGAGCAGCCCCGCGAAGAGCATCGGGGTGTCGAGGTTGCCGTTGGCCTGGAGGATCACATAGCCGAGGCCCTCGTTCGCGCCGACGAACTCACCGACGACGGCGCCGGTGACGGCGAGCGTGACGGCCACCTTCAGACCGGAGAAGAGGTGCGGCAGCGAGGCCGGGAAACGGATCTTCAGGAAGGTCTGCCACGGTCGCGCGCCCATGGTGGCGGAGAGCTGCAGCATCTCGGGGTCCACGGCCTTCAGTCCGGTGACCATCGAGATGACGACCGGGAAGAAGGCGATCAGGACGGCGATGAGGATCTTCGGCGCGATGCCGAATCCGAGCCAGACGACGAACAGCGGGGCGATCGCGATCTTCGGGACGACCTGGGCGAAGAGCAGGACGGGGTAGAGGGTCTTCTCGACGGTGGTCGACGCGACCATCAGGACGGCGCAGACGATGCCGACCGCGACCGCGATGACGAAGCCGGTCAGGGTCTCGTACGTGGTGACCCAGCTGTGCCGCCACAGGTAGTCGGGCTTGTCGAGGATCACGTCGAGGGTGGCGCCGGGCGAGGGCGCGAGGTAGGCCTCGACCATGTCGGTGGCGGCGACCAGCCACCAGGCGCCGAAGCAGACGAGCAGCAGGGCGAGGGGACGCCAGCTCTTCTCGGCCGCCTCGGCCGTGCGCTGCCGGAGGGACGGCCGTCGCCGATCGGCGACTCCCGCCGTCTGCACGGGGGTTGCGGACAGTGCGCTCTGACTCACGGTGAACTTCCCCTGACATTCCCTGGTGCGGTGAACATGGGAGGCAGTTGCGTGGACCGGTGCGGAGCTCTGTGGTGCGACCATGTCAGAAAACGTTTTCAGAAAGCGCTTTCTGGCAGACTGCCGCCACGCTAATGACTGGCTGACCGCAGGGTCAAGAGGTCGGACCCGAGTTTCGCGGCGCGCCACGGCCTTGGGGGGTGCGGTGAGGGAAGCCGAGCGCGGACTGCACGTGACACTGGACGCGGTCGCCAGGACCGCGGGGGTCTCCCCCGCCACCGCGTCCCGCGCGCTGAACGGCACGGCCAGGGTCCGCGACGACCTGCGCGGCCGGGTCCTCGCCGCCGCGGACCACCTGGGCTACATCCCCAACGCCCACGCCCAGGCACTCGCCAGCTCCTCGAACAACACGGTCGGCGTCATCTGCCACGACGTGGGCGACCCATACTTCGCCGCCATCGCGAGCGGCGTGATGGCCGCGGCGGCCGAACGCGGGCTGCTCGTCATGCCGGCCGGCACCTTCCGCGAGCCGGGGCGCGAGATCGCGTACGTCTCGGCGCGAGATCGCGTACGTCTCGATGCTGCGCGCCCAGCGGGCCCGCGCCGTACTCCTGATCGGCTCGGGGTTCCAGGACCCTTCCTGGGAAAGGGAGCTGGCGGCGGAGCTGGTTCCCTACACGCGCGGCGGGGGCCGCGTCGCCGTCGTGAGCAGGCACCGCAGCCTGCGGGTGGACACGGTGCTGCCCGAGAACCGGGCGGGCGCCGCCGACCTGGCCCGCGCACTCCTCGCCCTCGGTCACCGGGACTTCGCGGTCCTCACCGGCCCCGGGCGCCTCACGACGGTCGCGGACCGCCTGGCAGGCTTCCGCGCCGCACTGGCCGAGGCCGGGGTGGGACTGCCCGGGGACCGGGTGGTGGAGGGAGCGTTCACCCGGGACGGCGGCTACGCGGCCGCGCGGGAACTCCTGCGCCGGGGCACCCCGGCGACCTGCGTCTTCGCGGTGACGGACGTGATGGCGGTCGGCGCGCTCGCTGCGCTGCGGGAACGGGGTGTGCGGGTGCCCGAGGACATCTCTCTCGCGGGCTTCGACGACATCCCCCTGGTCCGCGAACTGACACCCCCGCTCACGACGGTGGCGCTCCCCCTCCCCCGGATGGGCCGCGCGGTCCTGGAACTGGCCCTGCGGGAACCACAGGGACGACGCTCGCGGGTGGAGCGGGTGCGGGGCGAGGTGGTGGTGCGGGGGAGCACGGGGCGGTGCGGCTGAGCGGAGGCGGGGGCGACGGTCCTCGTGCGCGCGGCGCACTCGGCGTGCCGCGCGGACGCGTCGCCTCCCAGCGCCATCCGCTGTTCAGCACCCGGCGGCGGCTCTCGCGCCTGCGACTCGCCGGATGGTCACGCCTCTGGCCGGACAGGGCGGTTGGCTCGGGGGCCGACCGCGGGCGCCGGTCCTACTTGGTGGTGTGCGTGGGGTAGACCTGGACGTCGGTGTAGGCGCCCTTGATGTCACCGGCGGCCGCGGGCCAGTCCAGGGTCACGCTGTGGGTCTCGTTGGGGGGCGTGACGATGATGTTGGTCGGGGAAGAGAGGCTGTCGCCGGAGGCGTCGATGTCGTAGGCGAGGTTGAAGACGGCGGCGTCGCCGGGCTTCAGGGTGGTGACGCGGGGCTGAGCCTGGCCTCGCTCGATGGGGTTCGAGGTGTTGTCCTCGTCCTTGATGTCGACGCCCGCGAAGCCCGTCGCCGAGCAGGTCGCCGAACCACGGTTGATCATGGTGATGTCGATCCTGCCGGACTGGGCGTCGGGCGCGGCGTCCGTGGCGTCGATGGCCAGGTCCTCCGTCTTGCAGAAGGTGACCTTGCCGCCGGCCACCGTGGCGCCGTTCCCGCTGCCGGCCTGCGCCTTGGTGTCCTCGCCGGAACCCGACTTCGCGTCGTCGCCCTCCGCCGTTGAGCCGCCGCCCGAGGACGACGAAGACGAGGAGGACGAGGAGGACGAGGAGCCCTTGGAGGACGACGTCTTCCCGGAGTCGTCGCCGCCGCAGGCGGTGAGTGAGAGGCTGGCGGCCAGACCGAGGGCGGCGAGAGCGGCGGTGCGGGTGTACTTCACGGTGTTCCCCCAGGAGGAGCTCGGCGTGTGCGGTCAGAAGTATTTGTATCTCGCACCGAGTTACAGGCGATCCTCCAAGACGTCTTCGTTCTGTCACAGGCGTACTGACCTGACGAACCACCAAGGCGCCGCCGTACAGTCACCGTCCCGGCCCGAACTCGCCCACCCGAGAGAAGGGAAACGCCCCATGGACCTGCGACTGACCGGCAAGACCGCTCTCGTCACCGGTGCCGGCCGAGGCATCGGGCTCGCCACCGCCGCCACCCTGTGCGAGGAGGGCATGCGTGTCGTCGCGGCGGCCCGCACCCTCACCCCCGAGCTGGCGGCCACCGGCGCGTTCGGCGTCCGTGTGGACCTGTCCACCGCCGACGGTCCCGCCCGCCTCGTGGCGCGGGCCGAGGAACAACTCGGCGGGCGGCTCGATCTGCTCGTCAACAACGTCGGCGGCGGCGACGCCGACGCGGGCTGGACCGGTGGCCTGCTCGCCCTCAGCGACCAGCAGTGGCACGACGCCTTCGAACTGAACTTCTTCGCCGCCGTCCGCACCACCCGTGCCGCGCTCCCCCATCTCACGAGGAGCCGCGGCGCGGTCGTCACCATCTCCTCCACCAGCGCGAGGACCCCGCACGCGGGGCCGCTCCCGTACAGCTCCGCCAAGGCCGCCCTGACCGCGTTCGGGAAGGCCCTCGCAGAGGAGTGCGGCCCGCGGGGCGTACGCGTCAACACCGTCTCGCCCGGCCCCGTCCGCACGGCGATGTGGGAGAGTCCCGACGGGTACGGGGCGCAGCTCGCCGAGTCCGTGGGCGTGCCGCACGAGCAGTTCCTCGCCGGGCTCCCCCGGACCGCGGGAATGGTGACCGGCAGACTGGCCGAGCCGGGCGAAGTCGCCGCGCTCGTCGCCTACTTGGGCTCGCCGCTGGCCGCCGGCATCACGGGGGCGGACCACCTCGTCGACGGGAACTCCGTCAAGACCGTGTGACCGCCGTGCGCCGTCGGCGGCCGGTGCCTTCGCGCGGCGCTCAGCCCGCCGCGTCGCCCAGCGCGGCAAGGACCGGACGGATCAGCGGGTGCCCCTCCGCGCCGCACCGCACCGCGGCGAACACCCTGCGCGTGGGGGCCGCGCCCTCCACGGGACGCACCACGACGCCCGAGAGGTCCATGCCCTTGAGCGCCGAGCGCGGCACGAGGGCGACTCCCGCGCCGGCCGAGGCGAGCGCCACCACCGCCCTGAAGTCGTCCGACCAATGCTCCAACGCAGGCTGGAACCCGGCCTGTTCGCAGGCGAGGACGACCACGTCGTGACAGGGATTGCCCGCGAAGGGGCCGATCCACGCGTCCTTGGCGAGCTCGGCGAGGGGCACCCGTTCGGCGTCCGCGAGCCGGTGGCCGCGGGGAAGGACCGCGTCGAAGGGCTCGGCGTACAGAGGGACGCGGGTGAGCCGCGGGTCGTCCGCGCCCGGCGCCCCCCGGTACTCGACGGCGACGGCCACGTCGACCTGCCGGTCGAGGACCATCGGCAGGCTCGCGTCGCCCTCCGCGTCCTGGACACGGACGCGGATCCCGGGTGCCGATGCGGCGAGTCGGGTCAGGGCCGGGGCGACGACCAGGCCGATGCCGGTGGCGAAGGCCGCGACGGTCACGGTCCCGGCCTCACCGGAGCTGTAGGCGGCCAGCTCGGCCTCTGCGCGCTCCAGCTGGGCCAGCACCGCGTTGGTGTGCGTGAGCAGGATCTCGCCCGCCGCCGTCAGGCGCACGCCCCGCGCGGAGCGCTCGACCAGGCGGTGTCCTGTCTCCTGCTCCAGGGCGGTGAGCTGCTGGGACACCGCGGACGGGGTGAGGTAGAGCGCGGCGGCAGCCGCCGTCACGGTGCGGTGGTCGGCCACCGCACGGAGGATGTGCAGCCGCCGCGCTTCGATCATGGGGTCGATTCTCCCAAACCGTCCGCCACGCGCGCACCACCGGTCCCGGGCGGGAGGCCCGGGACCACCCGGCGACACCCCGCGTCCGCAGGGGCACCGGCACCGCCGCCCGGGGCGTCAGCCCTGGCCGGCCTCCGCCAGCTCCGCGCGCGCCGCCACGAACGCGTCCACCGCGCGGTGCACGTCCGCCGTGGAGTGCGCCGCCGACAGCTGGACGCGGATGCGGGCCTTGCCCTGCGGCACCACCGGGTAGGAGAAGCCGATCACGTACACACCCCGCTCGAGGAGCAGCTCGGCCATCCGGCCCGCCACGGCCGCGTCGCCGATCATGACCGGCGCGATGGCGTGGTCGCCGGGCAGGACGTCGAAGCCCTCCTCGGTCATCCGCGAGCGGAAGAGCGCGGTGTTCGCGGCGAGCTGTTCGCGCAGGTCGCCCGCGGACTCCAGCAGGTCGATGACCTTCAGCGAGGCCGCCGTGATGACCGGGGCGAGGGTGTTGGAGAAGAGGTACGGGCGCGAGCGCTGGCGCAGCAGGGCGACGATCTCGGCTCGGGCCGCCACGTAGCCGCCGGAGGCGCCGCCGAGCGCCTTGCCCAGCGTGCCGGTGATGATGTCGACGCGGTCCATGACGCCGTGCAGTTCGGGGGTTCCCCGGCCGCCGGGGCCCACGAAGCCGACGGCGTGCGAGTCGTCGACCATGACCATGGCGTCGTACCGGTCGGCGAGGTCACAGATCTCCCGGAGCGGGGCGACGTAGCCGTCCATGGAGAAGACACCGTCGGTGACGACCAGCTTGCGGCGGGCGCCGCCCTCGGTCGCCTCCTTCAGCTGCTGCTCCAGGTCCGCGAGGTCGCGGTTGGCGTAGCGGAAGCGGCGCGCCTTGGACAGGCGGATGCCGTCGATGATCGAGGCGTGGTTGAGGGCGTCGGAGATGACCGCGTCCTCGGCGCCGAGCAGCGTCTCGAAGACGCCTCCGTTGGCGTCGAAGCAGGAGGAGTAGAGGATCGTGTCCTCCTGGCCGAGGAAGGCGGACAGGCGCGCCTCCAGCTCCTTGTGCACCTCCTGGGTGCCGCAGATGAAGCGGACGGAGGCCATGCCGTAGCCCCAGCGGTCCAGTGCCTCGTGTGCGGCGGCGACGACCTCGGGGTGGTCGGCGAGGCCGAGGTAGTTGTTCGCGCAGAAGTTCAGGACCTCGCCGGGGCGGCCGCCCGAGGTGACGCCGACCGTCGCGGACTGCGGGGTCCCGATGACGCGCTCGGGCTTGTGCAGTCCGGCGGCGCGGATCTCGTCGAGGGTGGCCTGGAGGTCTTCGCGTACGGAGTCGAACATGCGGCTTCCTTGTGGTCGGTGGGGCGGTCGGGGCGCGGTGCGGGTGATCCCGCGGCGTACCGGAGCCGAAGGGTCAAGCGGTCCAGTCGAGGATGACCTTGCCGCCCCGGCCGCTGGCCGCGTCGTCGAAGGCGGCCTCGAAGTCGCGGTGGCCGTAGCGTCCCGTGATGACGGGCGCCAGGTCGAGGCCGCCTTCGAGCAGCACCGACATGGCGTACCAGGTCTCGAACATCTCGCGGCCGTAGATGCCCTTGATGGTGATCATCGAGGTGACGATCCGCGACCAGTCGACGGCGAACTCCTCGGCGGGCAGGCCGAGCATGGCGATCTTGCCGCCGTGGGTCATGTTGGCGACCATGTCGCGCATCGCACGCGGGTTGCCGGACATCTCCAGGCCGACGTCGAAGCCCTCGCGCAGGCCGAGCTCGCGCTGGCCGTCGGCGATGGAGGAGTCCGCCACGTTCAGGGCGAGGCTGACGCCGACCTTGCGGGCGAGCTCCAGACGCTCCTCGCTGACGTCGGTGATCACGACGTTGCGGGCGCCCGCGTGCCGGGCGACGGCCGCCGCCATCAGGCCGATCGGACCGGCCCCCGTGATCAGCACGTCCTCGCCGACCAGCGGGAAGGACAGGGCCGTGTGCACGGCGTTGCCGAACGGGTCGAAGATCGCGGCCACGTCGAGATCCACCGGGACGCGGTGCACCCACACGTTGCCCGCCGGCAGGGCGACGTACTCCGCGAAGGCGCCGTCGCGTCCGACGCCGAGGCCGACCGTGGCACGGCACAGGTGGCGCCGCCCGGCCAGACAGTTGCGGCACTTTCCGCAGACCAGATGGCCCTCGCCGCTGACCCGGTCGCCGATCTTGATGTCCTCGACGTCACGGCCGGTCTCCACGACCTCGCCGACGAACTCGTGTCCGACCACCAGGGGCGCGGTGATCGCCTGCTGCGCCCAGCCGTCCCAGGCCCGGATGTGCAGGTCGGTTCCGCAGATCCCCGTGCGGAGGACCTTGATGAGGACGTCGCCGTGGCCGATGACCGGCTCCGGCACGTCCTTCAGACGGAGACCTGGCTCCGCCTTCTCCTTGACCAGTGCCTTCAACGCTACGGCTCCCGTCGTACGTCGCTTCTTCCTCCGACGGGACAGGAATCTTCCCTACGGCGGCGCCCCGGTCCATCGAGGATTTCTTAAGCGCCGCCGCAGCTTTCCTTCAGACCGTGGGGTTCAGCGGGTCTGACCGCGCTCGAAATAGGCGATCAGCTCGGGGTCGAGCCCGGGTACCTCGCGCGGTGTCCCGCCGTCCCGCAGCGACTGCGTGGCCCGTACGCCCGCCGCCACCGCCATGCGCGCCGCGACCGGCGACGTGTCGGTGCGCCCGCCCTCGCGCACGAAGCGGACGAACTCGTCGACGAGCAGGGGGTCGGCGCCGCCGTGGCCGCCGGCGTCCTGAGCGTCCGGCACCGGATACTCGGCGTCGGCCTCGACCCGGTAGCCGGACCGGCGCGCGTTCCACACCTTGACCGAGCCCCCGGGGCCGTCGCCGAAGTTCTCCAGCCGGCCCGCGTCGCCGATGACGGTGTAGTTGCGCCAGTAGTCGGGGGTGAAGTGGCACTGCTGGTAGGCGGCGAGCACGCCGTTGTCCAGGCGCATGTTGACGAGGGACACGTCCTCGACGTCGATGACGGGGTTCAGGTCGCGCTGGGTGTGCGGCGGCCAGTGGCCGTCCTTGGAGTACCAGTCCTCGGTCTTCGGCTCGCCGGGCTCGCGGCGGTGCGGATTGTCGCCGTAGACCATGAGGTCGCCGAGGGCCTGCACGCGGCGCGTGTAGCCGTTCGCGAGCCAGTGCAGCACGTCGATGTCGTGGGCGGCCTTCTGCAGCAACAGACCGTTGGTGTACTGCCGTTCGGCGTGCCAGTCCTTGAAGTACCAGTCGCCGCCGTACCCGACGAAGTGGCGTACCCACACCGTCTTGACCGCGCCGATCTCGCCGCGCTCGATGATGTCGCGCATCAGCCGGACCACGGGCATGTGGCGCATGTTGTGTCCGACGTAGAGCCGCGTGCCGGTCTCGTGGGCGGTGCGCAGGATCTCGTCGCACGCCTCGATGCTGGTTTCCAGGGGCTTCTCCACGAAGATGGGCTTGCCCTCGCGCAGCGCCTCGCAGGCGAGGGCCGCGTGGGTGTGGTCGGGGGTGAGGACGACGACGGCGTCGACGTCCGGGTCCTCGACGACCTTGCGGTGATCGCTCGATATCTGCGCGCCGGGGAAGGCCACGGCCGCCTCGGCCCGGGCGGCGGCGTCGTGGTCGGCCAGCGCGGTGACGCGTGAGCCCGCGTCCGGCCGGTGGGCTGTGCGGGCGAGCGAGCCGCGCAGTCCGAAGCCGAGAACGCCGAGACGGAGGTCGGTCATGGAACTTCCTTCGCTTGAGCGGGTGTTGCGGGTGCCGGCCAAAAAGGGGTGCGGGTGAAGTGGTGGAGCTTGATCCTTATCTATCCGGCGGCGGCCGTCCGTGTCGAGGTGTGTGCACACACCAAGAGATCCGGCCCTCCCGCACAAGAGGGCCGGACCTCCTCCTCCGGCGCCGGGACGAGCTGTCCGACCATCCGACTACGGGTGTACGAGCACGTGGGCGAGCCCGACGCGGCCGGTGCCCGTGAGCCTGATGCGCACGTACCGGGCGGACTCGCCCCCGCCGAACTCCAGGAGCGTGGGACGCAGCGCCTTCCCCCCGACGTGCCGGGTGGTGGCCTCGGCGAAGTCCGCCGTCCTCGACAGCTGGACGTCGAAGTCCGCCGTGGTCATCGACGTGTCGTTCCACACCTCGACCTGCCGGACGCGCCGCTCGGCGCCGAGGTCGGCCTGCCACCAGGCGCCCGGCTCGGCGAGCGTGCGGGTGTCGGTGGAGGTGTCGCCGTCGAGGGCGAGCGCGGCCGGGGCCCCGCCGTCCGTCGAGGACTGGGTCGCCGTGCCGGCGCGGGCGAGGTCGGGGCGCAGCTGTTCGGCCCGCTCCCGGTGGGCGCCGGCCCGCTCTGCCACGGCGAGCGCCCCGGCGGGCAGCCGGTCGAGCGCGGTGTGGTTGTCCTTCATCGTGGAACCGGTGCCGCCCAGGGCGGGCGCGTCGGTGTCGGTCCAGTTGCCGGTGGCGGTGTTCCGGATGCCGTAGTCGGCCCAGTTGGAGACCCATTTGTAGCCGAGGCGGGTGAGGACGTTGCCCTCGACGTGGATGTACGAGGACTGCTCGTCCAGGTAGATGCCGTTGCCGTCGCGCTCGGTGTTCCCGTAGGCCGAGCGGTTGATGTAGTTCCCGGAGACGACCGTGCCGGGCTGGGCGCCCTGCGTGTAGATCGCGCCGCCGTCGTGCTGGTCGTGCTCGACCCGCATCACGTCGGTGATGCGGTTGGCGGTGACGCGGTTGTCGCGCAGGACGGACTCCCTGGCCTCGGGCTGGTTCCAGCCCCAGCCGACGGAGATCGCCGAGTAGGGCAGGTCTTCGAGGGTGTTGTGGTCGACGTTCAGTTCCGCCTCGTACCCGGCCCAGATCCCGACGGAGTCGGTGTACTCGACTCCGGTGCGGCGCACGGTGTTGTACGCGACGGTGTTCCGCTCCCCGGCGAGCCCGGTCCGCGGCCGGGGCTCCGTGTCGCCGATGTAGGCGGCGCCCGAGGAGAGGTCGGTGAAGCGGGAGCGGGTGACCGACGAGTCTTTGGTGCCCTCCTCCAGGACGGCTCCCGCGCCGCCCAGGTGGGCGAACGCGGCACGGCTCACCGCCACCTGGCGGCCGCCGCGGACCGTGAGCGCCGCGGCCGGCTTGGTGTAGTACCGGCCCGCGTGGTCGACGGGCCCGCTCGCTCCGGTGAGGGTGAGCCCCGCCTGGGTACCGGCGTAGCCCTCGTCGGTGGCGGGCTGGTGGTAGGCGGCGTACGCGAATCCGATGCCGTCGATCCGGACGTCGTGGGCGCCGTCGAGGACCACGAGCCGCTCGGTGGCGGGGGTGACCACGCGCGCGTGGCGCGGATCCTCGCCCGGACGCGGCAGGTAGGTCACGGTGCGTCGCTCCGCGTCCCACACGAACTCGCCGGGTTTGTCGAGGAGTTCGCGGGCGTTCTCGAAGAAGGAGACGCCTCGGTAGCGGGCCGAGTCGACGGTGGTGGAGTCCCAGGCGGGCCCGGTACGGTCCGTGCCGCTCGCGGAGTTGGTCCAGCAGGGCTGCGCGAACGTGATGCGGTCGCCCTGGACGCCGGTGATCCGGCACCGGTAGGTGCGCCAGCGGACCTTGATGACCGCCTCGGCGTCGGTGGGCCGGCGCCAGGTGGTGATCCCGGTGGCCTCGGCGCCCGTCATGCCCGCCTTCGTGGCGTCGCACGTGGTCGCGGCGCAGGCGTCGCCCCGCGCGCGGACGGCTCGGCGGCCGTCGACGAAGAGCTGGCGCGGGGTGACTCCCGCGGGGGCGGCGGCCGTCCACGTGCCGTCCGCGTTCTTCGCCCAGCCCTCGATCGCACGCCCGCCGGAGAGCACGGGGCGGGCGCCCGGCGCGGCGGTCCAGGTGACCGTGTGCCCGTCGCGCCCGGAGTCGGCGGCGTTCAGCTTCAGGGGATCGGTCAACGTGTAGGTCCCGTCGGCGAGTTCGACCCGCACGTCACGGCCGGTGACGGCACGCGCGGCGTCCCGGGCGCCGGTCAGCGAGCAGGGGCGGGCAGTGCCACAGGTGTCTCCGCCACCGTGCGGGGCGGCGTGCAGGACACGGGGCCCCGGCTGCGCGGCGGCCTGCGGGACACCCATGGCGCCGAACGCCAGAGCGGCGGCGAGGGCCGCCCCGAGGGCGGCGGGCCCGCGCCTCACTGCGCGCCACCCCAGTCCGGGTGCCCGGGCATGGGCGGGTTGTCGAGGTCGAACAGCCAGCGGTGCAGGAAGGTGCCGACGGACGCGTCGCCGGTCACCTCGACCGCGTTGTCGATGAAGTCCTGCGTGGAGGCGTTCCCGTGCCGGTGCTTGGTCAGCCACGCCTTCATGACGGCGTCGAACTCGTCCTGCCCGATCTGCTGCCTGAGGGCGTAGAGGGAGACGGCGGCACCGTCGTAGATGTTGAAGCCGCCGAGGCCGGTCGGCTTTCCCGGCGGGCCGTCGCTCTTGCGGACCGCGTCGAGCTTCTCGTACGCGGTCCGCATCTTCTCCTCGATGGGCTGGAAGCCCTTCTGATCCGCCCACACGGCCGCGTAGAAGACGGCGGGCCCTTCGTTCATCCAGGCGTCCTGCCAGGTCGCGGGGGTGACCGAGTCGCCGAACCACTGGTGGGTCAGTTCGTGGACCATGGTCGTGGAGTAGGTGGGGCGCTCGAACCAGCCCGGTCCGAACAGGGAGAGCGTCTGGTTCTCCAGAGCATCCGCGTAGCCGTCGCGCACGATCTGCACGCCGTAGGTGTCGAAGGGGTAGCGCGTCCCGAGGGTCTTCTCCAGCCAGGCGAGCTGCCCGCCGGTCTCCTCGACGATCGGACGGTACTTCGCCACCTGGTCCTCGGGGACGAGGTGGCGCAGCTTCACGCCGTGCGGGCCTCGGCCGTGGAGGTAGGTCTGCTTGTTGACCGAGATTCCGAGCAGTTCGGGCGCCATGGCGGAGTCGAGGGAGAAGTCCCAGGTCCGCTTGGCGCCGGGGGCGTCGCGCCGGCCGGTGAGGTTGCCGTTGGCCGCGGGCGTCCAGCCCTTCGGCGCGGTGAGGTGGAAGGTCCACGTCGCCTTGTCGGAGGGGTGGTCGTTGACGGGTGCGAAGGTGTCGGCGCGGGACGCCTGTGCCGCCGAGGCGAAGCCGCCGTCGGACATGTGGCGCCAGCCGGGCTGGCCGACCGGCTTGGTCTTTCCGTTCCCGTGGTAGGTCACCCGGACGTCGAAGGAGTGGCGCTCGCGCAGGGGGCGGGCCGGGGTGACGGTGAGTTCCTGGCCGCTCTGGCCGGGGGCGACCGCCCAGGTGGCGGGCGTGCCGTTCACCGTGACGCGGTCGACGGCCAGCGAGTCGACGTCGAGGTTGAAGGACGACAGGTCCTGGGTGGCTCTCGCCCGGATCCTCATGGTGGCGGCGAAGTCGTACGTCACGGGCGTGAAGTCGAAGGAGAGGTCGTAGTGGCGCACGTCGTAGCCCCCGTTGCCGAGCGTCGGGAACAGCGGGTCGCCCACGCCGTCCGCGCCGGGGGTGGGGGTGAAGGGGGCAGCGTGGGCGGGAGCGGCGAGCGCGAGGGTGGCGGCCGCGGCCGCCGTCGCGATGGCGGCACGCACGGTTCGGGTCCTTTTCTCAGCCATGGGGCGGCAACGTAGTAATCGCTTACTGTCGCCGTCAAGAGCCCCGGCTCTTCGCTCTCTTGGACTTTCCTTCATCAGCCCTCTGGCGCCGAGACGCGACTCAGTACACGCTTACTGCGCCGGCCGGGAGCGATCGGGCCCCCCGAAGGGCGCGGCGAACCGCGTGCCGGGCCACGACCTCACCGCGCCTCGAAGAAGAGCCGCAGGAGAGCCGCAGAGGATCCGAAGAGGACCGACGAGACCCCGCACAGGACAGGGACGTACAGATGACAGACACGTCAACGGCCGGGCGCAGCCCCACGCCCCGCCGGGCGACGATCGTCGACGTGGCGCGGCGGGCGGGCGTCTCGTCGGCCACCGTCTCCCGGGTCCTCAACGGCAACTACCCGGTGGCCGGGGCCACCAGGGACCGCGTCCACGCGGCCGTCGCGGAGCTCGGCTACGTGGTCAACGCGCACGCCCGCGCACTCGCCGGCACCTCCAACCGCACGGTCGGCATCGTCGTGCACGACGTCGTCGACCCGTTCTTCGCCCACATCGCGCGCGGCGTCGAGCGGGCCGCGTCGGCCACCGGACGGCTCTGCATGGTGTGCTGCACCCATGGCGACCCGCGGCGCGAACTGGCCTTCGTGGACCTGCTCCACGAGCAGCGGGCGGACGCGGTCGTGCTGGTGGGCGGCGCACACCAGGACCCCGCGTACGCCCGCGAAGTGGCCCGCAGGGCGCGGAGTCTGCAGGCGGGAGGGGCCCGGCTCGTGCTGTGCGGGAGACCGTCGGTGGGGCGGGACGTGCCGACGCTGTCGGTCGAGTACGACAACGAGGGCGGCGCGTTCGCCCTCACCGACCACCTGATCGCCCGGGGCCACGAGCGCATCCTCTACCTGGGCGGCCCCCCGAACCTGTCCACCACCCACGACCGGCTCGCCGGGCACCGCAGGGCGCTGGCGCTGCGGGGCGTGACGGCGGCGCCCGAGCTGGTGCACACCGGGGCGTTCAGCCCGGCCTTCGGCCACCGCAGGCTGACCGAACTGCTCGCATCGGGCCTGGAGTTCAGCGCCGTCTTCGCGGCCAACGACATGGTGGCGATCGGGGCGCTGCAGGCCCTGGAGGAGGCGGGGCTCCGTGTCCCGGACGACGTCTCGCTCGTCGGTTACGACGACGTGCCCGCCGCGGCGACGCTGCGCCCGCGCCTGACCACCGTGCGGGTGCCGCTGGAGGAGATGGGCCGCCAGGCGGTGCGGGTCGCGGTGCCGGACGCGGAGTCCGAGGCGTGGCAGCCGCCGGCGGAGGGCGCGGTGCGGCTCGGCACGCACATCGTCGTACGGGACTCGGTGGCGGCCCGCGCCACGTGGTGAAAGCGGTTAACCCGCGGGGGCCGTGCACGCGCGTACACAGAACCGCACGCCGGGGAAGAAAGAACGTAGAAAGATTCCGGACCCTCTTGCGCGCCATAGCAACCGCTTACATGCTGTCGCGGAATCGGCTCACCCCGTGGGCCGCCGACGCCCCATGTGCCCCCGACGCCCCTGGGAGTTCGCATGTCCACACCCGACCCCGGCTCCTGCGCGCCCCGCCGCCGCGCGCTCCTGATCGCGGGCGCCGCGTCCGCCCTCGTGCCCCCGGTGGCGGGCAGTACGGCGTGGGCCGCCGCGGACCGGACCGTTCCGGAGGCCCGGCCGGACGGCTCCTCGGACGCGGCGTCGAACGACGCTCCGGGCGCCTCGTCGGGCGACTTCGACACGCTGCTCGCCCGCGCCGCCGCCCAGCTCACCGGCGGCGACTTCGACGCCTCGGACCCCGACTTCGCCGCCGCGCTCAAGGCCCTGGACACCCAGGCGGCCGACTGGGCGCGGCGGCTGGACCGCTCGGCGGGCAGGACCGCGCTGTGGCCCGACCTCTCCCCCGCCTCGGCCCCCGGCAACTTCGGCCAGAGCTACACCCGCCTGCGTACCCTCGCGACGGCCTGGGCGACCCCCGGCACCTCCCTCGGCGACAGCGAGGGGATCCTCGACACCCTGCTCGACGCCCTGCGCTTCCTGCACTCCACCGGGTACCGCCCCGACCGCCCCGAGTCCGGCAACTGGTGGTTCTGGGAGATCGGCGCGCCCCGCGCGCTCATGGACACCTGCGTCCTGCTGCGGGCACACGTGCCCGCCGACGATCTGGCTGCGTACACGGCGACGGTCGCGAAGTTCTGTCCGGACCCCGACCGCCGCACCAACTCCCCCTCGCTCGCCGAGACCGGCGCCAACCGCGCGGACAAGGCCGTCATCGTGGCCCTGCGCGGACTGCTCGCCCGTGACGCGGCCACCGTGGATCTGGCCCGCGACGGCCTCTTCGACGTGCGGGACGGCGGGAAGAACAGCCTGTTCACGTACGTCACATCGGGCGACGGCTTCTACGAGGACGGATCGTTCGTGCAACACGGTTCCGTCGCGTACACGGGAACGTACGGCAGTGTCCTGCTCGGCAGCGCGGGCCAGCTGATCGCGCTGCTCGCGGACTCCCCGTGGGCGGTCTCCGACCCGAGGACGTCGGTGCTGTACGAGGCGGTGGAGCGGACGTTCGCACCAGTGCTCTTCGACGGGCTGATGATAGACGCGGTGCGCGGCAGGGCGATCTCCCGGGAGAAGGCGAGGGACCACCACGACGGAGCGGTGACGCTCTCGCACATCCTGCAACTGGCGTCCGGCGCCCCGGATCCGTACGCGCGGCGCTGGCGGGCGCTGGCCAAGGGCTGGATCCGCCGCAACCGGACCACCCCCTACGCGAGTCTGGCGGCCATCCCCGCGCTCGCCCGTGCCAAGGCCGTGCTCGACGACCCCTCGGTCCCGGCCGCCGACCGGCTCACCGGCCACTTCGTCCTCGCCGACATGGACCGGGTGGTGCACCGGCGGCCGGGCTGGGCCCTCGCCCTGTCGCTCTCCTCGCAGCGCATCGCCGCGTACGAGGCGGGCAACGGCGAGAACCTGCACGGCTGGTACACCGGCGACGGCATGACCTACCTGTACGACGGCGACGACCTCGGGCAGTTCGGCGACGGGTTCTGGGCGACCGTCGATCCCCACCGGCTGCCGGGCACGACCGTGGACACGCGCGCACGCGTCGACATCGGCTCGGGCGGCGGCACCGGCACCTACCGCCCGAAGAACGCCGTGGCGGGCGGCGCGGCCCTGGACTCCCGCCATGGGGCGGCGGCCATGGAGCTGCGGGCTGACGGCAGCAGTCTGCGGGCCCGCAAGGCGTGGTTCTGCCTGGACAACGTCGTCGTGGCGCTCGGCTCGGGCATCGGCGCGAGCGACGGGCGCACGATCGAGACGGTCGTCGAGAACCGCAACCTGCACGCGTCCGGGCCCACCCGGCGGCTGACCGTGGACGGGCGCGGGCAGCCGGGTCGGGACGGCTGGTCGGGGCGGTTCGACCGGGCCGGGTGGGCCCACCTCGACGGCACCGGCGGCTACGTCTTCCCGGACTTCCCCGGGCGGGCCGACCACCTCGCCCTGCACGCCCTGCGCGAGGAGCGCACCGGCGCGTGGCGGGACGTCAACACCGGCGCGGACACCGCGGGCAGCACCTCGCCGGTGACGCGCCGCTATCTGACCCTCTGGCTCGACCACGGCGTCTCGCCCTCCGATGCCTCGTACGCGTACGCCCTGCTGCCCGGCGCGAGCGCGGTCGCCACCGTCCTCTGGGCGCGGACCCGGCCGGTGCGGATCGTGGCCAACTCGCCCTCTGTGCAGGCCGTCGAGGCGCGCCGTGACGGTGTGCTGGCCGCCCACTTCTGGGCGGCGGGGCGGGCCGGTGGGCTCACCTCGTCCGGGCCGGGCACGGTAATCCTCCGGCACGGGCATCGCGGGCTCTCCCTCGCCGTCGCGGACCCCGGCCGTACGCAGACCTCACTCTCCGTCGAACTGCCCTATCCCGTACGGCAGGTGGTCCGTGCCGACGACTCGGTGACCGTCAGGACAGGGCGTCGTCCCGTGATCACCGTGCGGGTCGGCGGTTCCCGCGGCCACACCCATACCGCCGAGTTCCGCTGAACGCACGGCCGATGACGTGCCGTCATGTGCGGGCACGTCGTGGCCGGCCGCGCAGTCCCCGCGCCCATCCCGGGCGCGCCCTCACCCACAAGGAGTGCACCCCATGAGATCCACTCCGTTCCACCGTCGCACCGTCATCGGCGGGCTCGCCGCCGTCACCGGCGCCGCGCTGCTCCCCGGCACCGCCCACGCGGCCCACCCGACGGCGCGGGCCACCGCCACCGTCCGGCTCACCGCCCGGGTCTCCGCCGAGTCGCAGCGGAGCCGGCTCGGGGCGGCCCAGCGCGCCAGCGACTTCTTCACCACGGCCGCCTACGCGCCCGCGGGCACCGCCGTCACCCTCTCGGTGTCCGCCCCCGACGGCGTCCTGCCGACCCTGCACGTCGGCATCCCCGACTACTACGCCACCCCCGACGCCCCGCGTGCGTACGCCCTGAAGGCCGGCACGAACACCGTCACCGATCCGCACGGCGGGCCGATCCACCTCACGATGACCGGCAGCGGCGAGCGCGCCACGGTCACCCTCGGCCCCGGTTCCGTGCCGATGCCCACCTTCACCCACGGCTCGACCACGGAGTCCGCCTTCCAGGCCCAGCTGGACGCGCAGACCGCCGCCGGGTACGTACAGCTGCGCTCGGCACACGCCATCGTCACCCTGTCCCGCGCCACCGCACTGCGGTACCGCACCGAGAGTCACGCCGCGCTCCTGGACACCTACGAGCAACTCCTCGCCTCGCACGCCTCGTTCAGCGGCCTGAGCGGCACGAGCGGGACGCACGCCCGCAATCCGCTGCCGTACCACTTCGTGAACGTCACGAAGGTGGCGTCCGGCGTCGGGGCGTACGCCACGCACGGGTACACGGGCTACCCGAGCGGGGCGATGCCGTACATCGCGGGCGTGGACGGGCTGCGCACCGGCGGCTGGGGCATGTACCACGAACTCGGCCACCAGCACCAGCAGTCCGCGTACAAGCCGGGCGCGCTCACGGAGGTCACCTGCAACCTCTACTCGCTCGCCGCACAGCGCACGCTCGGCCAGACCTCGCGCCTGCTGGCCGCGGACTCCGGCGGCAAGGACGTGTACGACCGCGCCTTCGCGGCCCGCGACGGCGGCGGCGACTACGCCTCCCTCGACGTGTGGCACAAGCTGGTCCCGCTGTGGCAGCTGCACCTCGCGTTCGGGTCCGGCGTCTGGCCCGCCCTGCACCGGCTGATCCGCGCCGACGCCCCGGCCGCCGCCACCGACGCGGACCGCTACGACCACCTCGCGGTGTACGCCTGCCGGGCCACGGGCCGCGACCTCGGCGACTTCTTCACCACCAAGTGGCGCTTCCCCCTCACCGCGGCCGGCGCGTCCCGCATCGCCGCGCTCGGCCTGCCCGCACCCACCGTCGACGCGAGCACGTACCGCGAATAGGGTCGCCCGACCCGCATCACCCACCGAGGAGTTACGGACCCCATGCCCGCACCGCACCTGACCCTGCCGCCCACCGACCGTGTCCTGTCCCCGCTCACCGGCTGGACCCGGGCCCACTGGGAGGCGCTCGCCGACCGGCAGCTGGAGGCGCTCGTCCCGTACGCGACGCCGGGCTTCGCGCAGTACCGGCTGCCGGGACGCAACAGCTGGTCGGGGGTGGTGTCGGACGGGCTTGAGGGGTACGCGCGGTCCTTCCTGCTCGCCGCCTTCCGGATCGCGGGGGCGGGCGGCGAGGCGGACCCCCGCCTGATCGAACGCTACGCACAGGGGCTGACGACGGGCACCGACCCCGACAGCGGCGAGGCCTGGCCCGCGCTCACCGACTGCTCGCAGCAGATGGTGGAGGCGGCCTCCGTCGCCATCGGCCTCCACGAGACCCGCCCCTGGATCTGGGACAAGCTCGACACCCGGGTCCAGGAGCGGGTGGTCGACTGGTTCTCCGGGTTCGTCGGCGGCCGGACCTGGGACAACAACTGGCGGCTCTTCCAGGTCGTGTCCGAGCAGTTCCTCGCCTCGGTCGGCGCCCCGCACCGCCAGGCGGACATCGACGGCGGACTGGACCGCATCGAGGACTGGTACCGCGGCGACGGCTGGTACAGCGACGGCGACGGACGGAACTTTGACTACTACATCGGCTGGGCCATGCACCTGTATCCGCTGCTGTGGGCCCGGATGGCCGCCGAAGAGGACGGCGGGCGCGCCGCGGTGTACCGCGAGCGCCTGACCCGGTTCCTCACCACCTACCCGCACTTCTTCGGCGGCGACGGCGCCCCCGTCCACCAGGGCCGCTCCCTGACGTACCGCTTCGCGGCCGCCGCGCCCGTGTGGATGGGTGCCCTCGCCGACTGCAGCCCGCTCGCGCCGGGGCTGACCCGGCGCCTCGCGTCCGGCACGGCACGGCACTTCGTGGAACGCGGCGTGCCCGACGAGCGGGGTCTCCTCCCGCTCGGCTGGTACGGGACGTTCCTGCCCGCGACGCAGGCGTACTCGGGCCCCGCGTCGCCGTACTGGGCGAGCAAGGGCTTCCTCGGCCTGCTGCTCCCCGCCGGCCACCCCGTGTGGACGGAGCGCGAAGTCCCGCTCCCCGTCGAGGAGTCCGACCAGTACACGGCGCTCCCCCAACCCGGCTGGCTGCTGCACGGCACCCGCCACGACGGCATCGTGCGCCTGGTCAACCACGGCAGCGACCACAACCCGCTCGAAGGCCCCGCCCAGGACGACCCGCACTACGCCAAGTTCGGCTACTCGACGGCGACCGCCCCGGAGACCGCCCCGCGCGCGTGGGAACGCGCCGTCGACGGCCACCTGGCGCTCCTCGCCCCGGACGGCACGCCCTCGCGCCGCCGCCGCATCCACCCGCTGAGCTGCGAGGGCCGGGTGGCCTCCTCTCGCCACGAGGCACAGTTCCCCGGCGAGCGGGACGAGTTTCCCGTGGTGACGACGAGTGCCCTGCACGGCCCGTGGGAGATCCGGGTGCACCGGGTGCGGGCCCCGGCGGGCACGACCGTCCGCGAAGGCGGGCACGCGGTGGCGGACGAGACGCGGCCGCACGCCGAACTGGGGTCCGGCTGGGCGCTGACGCGCACGGCCACGGGCCTGACCAGCGCGGTCGTCGCCCTGCACGGCTGGGCCGAGGAGGCCGGCATCGCCCGCGAGGTGGCGGCCAACGCGTACGGCCCGCACTCGGCGACGCCGTTCCTGACGTCCGCGGCCCACCCGGGAGGCGCGGGCGTCCACGTCACCCTGGTCGCCCTGTCGCGGGACACCGTCCGCCCGCAGGCACTGCGGGAGGCCGTCACGTGCACCGTGGACGGTGACGTCGTCCACGTCCGGTTCCCCGACGGGACCGAACTCGCCCTCTGATCCCGCTCAGATCCCGCCCGCCTCCCGCCGGTGTATCTGCTCCACGAGCTCGGCCGCCCTGCGCTTGATGGTGTCGAGCCCCGCCCTGCCCCAGCGGCGGGGCTCGACGTCCACGACACAGACCGTGCCGAGCGCGATGCCCGTACGGTCGATCAGGGGCGCGCCCAGGTAGGAGCGGATGCCGTTCTCCTCGACCACGGGATTGCCCGCGAACCGCGGATAGTCGCGGACGTCCTCCAGGACGAGGGCCTTGCGGCGCACCACGACGTGCGGGCAGTAGCCGTGGTCGCGGGCCATGTAGCGGTCGGTCGCGCCGGACGATCCGGCGGTGACGGGACCGGTGACAGAACCGGTGACGGAACCGGCAGCCGCCTCCGCGGTGGTGGGCAGGCCCCGCGGGGCGTGCAGACCCGCGAAGAACTGCCGCTCCTCGTCGATGAAGTTGACCATCGCGTACGGCGCGTCGGTCAGGACGGCGAGCCGGTGGGCGAAGACGTCGAGGACCGGGTCGGGGTACTGCCCCATGCCGAGCCCGCGCAGCCTGCGCACCCGCGCGGGCGCCTCCTTGTCCACGGGGGTCAGCAGCAGGTGCCCGCCCGGCTCGTACCTCACGTGTGGGCTCCGTAGCTGGGCGCCGGGGCGTGGTTGAGGAGGTGCTTGACGAGGACGAGGAGGGTCTGGATGCCGGAGCTGGAGATCCGCGCGTCGCAGCGGACCACGGGCACGTGCGGATCGAGGTCGATCGCGGAGCGCACCTCCTCGGGTTCGTAGCGGTGGGCACCGTCGAACTCGTTGATCGCCACGATGAAGCCCATGCCGCGCTGCTCGAAGAAGTCCACGGCGGCGAAGCAGTCCTCCAGGCGCCGGGTGTCGGCGAGCACGACCGCGCCGAGTGCGCCTTCGGAGAGCTCGTCCCACATGAACCAGAACCGCTCCTGTCCCGGTGTGCCGAAGAGGTACAGGACATGTTCCGGGTCGAGCGTGATCCGGCCGAAGTCCATGGCGACGGTCGTCGTGGTCTTGTTCTCCACGCCCGACAGGTCGTCGGTGGCCTCGCTGACCGTGGTGAGCAGTTCCTCGGTGCTCAGCGGCGCGATCTCGCTGACCGCGCCCGTGAAGGTCGTCTTGCCGACCCCGAAGCCACCCGCGACGAGGATCTTCAATGCGGTGGGGAAGGGGTCAGAGCTGTCGTCGTAATCCATCGAGCACTGCCTCCAACAGGGACCGGTCGGTGGGGTTGTGGTAGAAGTCCGGGGCCTTCTGGGTGAGGGACCCGCAGTCGAGGAGATCCGAGAGGATCACTTTCGCCACGACCGCGGGCAGCTTCAGCTGGGCCGCGATCTCGGCGACGGAGGTGGGAGCCTCGCACAGGCCGAGGGCCGTGGAGTGCTCGGGCCCGAGGTAGCCCAGTGGGGTGGAACCGGTCGCCATCACCAGGGAGAGCAGGTCGAGCTGGCTGCTCGGTCTGGTCCGTCCGTTGCTGACGGTGTAGGGGCGGACGAGCCGCCCCGCGGCGTCGTCGAGCCAGGGCCCGTCGTGCGGGGCCGCCATCCTCAGTGCCTCATCGGCGCGGGTTCGCCGGCGGGCTGCCGGGGCGCGGTGACCAGGTACGGGCGCACGCTCTTGACCAGCATCGCCATCTCGTAGCCGAGGACGGCCGCGTCCGCGTCGCGCCCGGCGAGTACGGCAAGACAGGTGCCCGAGCCCGCGGTGGAGACGAACAGGAGGGTGGAGTCCAGTTCCACGACGACCTGGCGGACGTCGCCGCCGTCGCCGAAGCGGATGCCCGCGCTGCGCCCGAGGGAGTAGAGCCCGGAGGCGAGGGCCGCCATGTGGTCGGCGCTGTCCGGGTCGAGGCCGTGCAGCGACTTCACGAGTCCGTCGGAGGAGAGCAGGACGGCGCTGCGGGTGTGCGGCACGCGCTGCACGAGGCCGCTCATCAGCCAGTCGAGATCGGATACATGGCCGGTCGGCGCATCGCTCGCCATGGTGGATCGACTCCTTGAGGTACGAACGTACGTAGGTCTGCCTGGGCAGAGGTGGGGGGAGGTGGTCGGGTCCTGGTCGGTGGTCAGCCGCCCGGTCCGCTCCCGTCGTGGTGGGTTGCGCCGTCGTGCTCCCGCACGACGGGATCGCGTGCTTCCTGTGCCTGGGCGAGGCCGATGCCGCGTTGGAACGCGGCCATCAGGCCGGGGTCGTGGCCGACGACGTGGTCGTCGTCGGGCCGGGGTGCCGGGGACTCCCGCAGCTGGGGTGCGAGGTGTTCCTGTGCGCGCCGTTTGGGCAGTTGAGGTCTGCCGACGCGTCCCCGGACGGCTCCGTTGCGTGGGGTCGGCGGGGCCGCGGAGTGCTCGGCGGCGGCCTGGCGGTCCTCGGGCCGGATGCCCGGGGACGCGTCGGCGGGCGTGGGCCTGTCCTGGCGGGAGCCGCGCACGGGGAGGGGCGCCGGCGGGGCGCCGTTCGCCGTGCGGGGCCGGTGCGGCACGGGTACCGGGGCGGGGGCCGCGTGGGGCACCGCGGGGGCCGCGGGGACGGGCTCGGGACGGGGGCCGCCCTGCGGGGCCGTACTCGGCCAGGCCGGCGGGTCGTCGTGCCCGGCCCGGCCCGCGTCGCCCGAGGCGCCGCGCGAGGCCGCCTCGGCCGCCGGACGGCGCCGGACGGCCGGCTCCTCCTGCTGCTCGGCACCCAGCAGCTCCTGCGGCAGGATCAGTACGGCCTGGACTCCGCCGTAGATGTTGGTCTGCAGGCGCACCGCGACGCCGTGCCTGCGGGCCAGCGCGGAGACGACGAAGAGCCCGATGCGGCCGTCCTGCAGGAGGCTCGCGACGTTGACCTGGTCGGGGTCCGTGAGCAGCCCGTTCATCTTGTCCTGCTCGGCGGCGGGCATGCCGAGGCCCCGGTCCTCGACCTCGATGGCGAGGCCGGCGGTCACGAGGTTGGCGCGCAGCAGGACCTGGGTGTGCGGGGCGGAGAACACCGTGGCGTTCTCCACGAGTTCGGCGAGCAGGTGGATGACGTCGGCGACGGCGTGGCCGCGCAGGGTGCCGTCGATCGGGGGCACCAGCTTCACCCGGGAGTACTGCTCGACCTCGGCGATGGCCGAGCGCATCACCTCCGTCATGGAGACGGGGCTGCTCCACTGGCGGCGAGAGACGGCGCCGCCGAGGACGGCGAGGTTCTCGGCGTGTCGGCGGATGCGGGTCGCGAGGTGGTCGACGTGGAAGAGGCCCTTGAGGAGTTCGGGGTCCTCGACCTCGTTCTCCAACTCGTCGAGCAGGGAGATCTCGCGGTGCACGAGGGACTGCAGGCGGCGGGCGAGGTTGACGAAGACCTCGACCTTCTGTTCGCTGCCCGCGTGGCTGGAGAGCCGGGAGGCCTGCACGACGGCTTCGACGGCACCGTCCTGGGCGCGGTTCAGCTCCTCGGCGAGCTGGTCGAACTCGTCGCCGCCCACGCGGCTGCGGGGCGGCGCCCCCGGCGGCGCGGGCTGGTCCCCGCGGCGCAACTGCTCGACGACCTGGCGCAGTTCCGCCTGGCCGCGCGCGGTGGCGCGGCGCAGGCCGCCGACGCGGTCGCGCACGGACTTCGCGGCGCGCTCCGCGGCGACGGCGGCTATGCCGATGCCCGCCAGGGCGACCAGGGCGGCGGCGCCGAGCACGGCGAGCAGGGCCGGCCCCGGGCGGGCGCCGGTCGAGCGCAGGGTGAACAGCACGGCGGCGCAGGCGCTCAGGCCCACGGCGACGGCCGGCAGCACCGCGATGCGCAGGAGCTGCGGGCGTATGTGCGTTTCGGGGTGTGCGGCGGTCCGGCTGCCGGGCCTGCCGTGCCGTCCGCCTTCACGGCGGTCTGCGCGGGCGGCCGGTGCGCGTAGGTGAGACATCTGCGTCCTCGGTACGTTGCGACGAGGGTCCAGCGGTCGGCCCGACTCCTCTTTGCGGCGTGGTTGCGGCATCGCCGTGCCGGCCGGCAGGTCGCGACGTCAGCCCTGCGTCGTGATCCCTGCGTCGCCCGACGGCCACTCACGGTAGTCGGCAACGCATCACGCGCGGTGGGCAGTTGACAAAGTCAGCGGTGCAGCGTCCCGCTCTGGTATGACGCCTCGCACAGGGGTCCTATTCGCTTCGTACGCAGGGCCGACTCACGCCCCGTTCGTGTCGTGCCCCAGGCGGCCGACGCCCGTCACCGCCAGGGCGAGGGCGAGGGCGGTGAGTGCGGCGAGGGCGCCCCAGGCGGGCGCGAAGCTGTGCGTGACGTCGGTGAGGAGGCCGAGGGCGGGCGGCGCCGCCACGACGGCGGTCTGGTTGACGGACATCGCCATGCCGAGGGCGAATCCCGTCCGGCCCGTCGGCGCCGACTCGACGACGTGGGCGACCCAGGGCCCGTACCAGCCGAATCCGAAGAACCCGAGCCACACGAAGAGCAGGCAGGCCACGACCGGCGACCGCCCCAACGGGGTCGCGAGCGCCAGCGAAGCGGCAATCACCGCGGCCATGCAGACCACGACCGCGGCGTAGCGTCCGGACCGGGCACGGTCGCTCCAGGCCGCCAGGCAGACACGGCCCGCGACGCCCGCACCCTGGGCCGCCATCAGGACGAGGGCCGCCCGCCCCGCACCCAGTGCGGCGGCGTCGTGCAGGTGCAGCACGGTCAGGACGAGGACGCCGCTCTGCACCGCGACCAGGCTCGTCCCCGCCAGCATGATCTTCACCATGGCCGGTTCGCGGAGCATCCTCAGCCGCCCGCCGAACTCCTCCCCGGGCCCTGGACGCGGCGTCGCCTCCGGGGAGACGGCCGGTGCGGGCGGCCGGCAGAGGGAGACGAAGACGACGGCGCCGAGGAGCGCGACCAGGCAACCGGACACGAGGGTCGCCCGCAGGCCGAAGGACGCGGCGAGCGGCGGCAGCGTCGCCGCGGCGAGCGCCCCGCCGAGGGGCAGCCCCGCCTGCCGGATCCCCATCGCGAACCCGCGCCGGGACGGGCCGAACCAGGACGCGACCGACTTGCTCCCGCCCGGCTGGGCGGTGCTGTAGCCCGCGCCGACGATCAGGAGGGCCAGGAGCAGGGACACGTATCCCGGTGCGACGGCGCCCAGCGCCAGGCCCGCCGCGACCACGCAGGCGCCCGCGCCGACGACCCGGCGTTCGTCGTGGCGGTCCAGGAGTTCCCCGGCGACGGGCAGCCCGACCAGCGGGACCAGCTGGGCCGCCGACAGGAGCAGGCCCACCTGGGCCGCGCTCAGGTCCAGGTCGCGCCGGAAGTGGATGCCCATCGCCCCGATGCCCTGCACGTAGAAGCAGGAGGCGGTCTGGGTGAAGGTGGCTGCGCCGAGAACGACCCAGCGGTAGCGGCCTGCGGCGCCGGGGACGGTCTGTCCGGGGGTCACGAGCGGGTCCGGACGATGGCGTGATGCATGGCGGCCACCCTGCTGTAATGGCCTTATGCACCTCAACCCTTACGGCGAGGACGCCGTGCAGCTGGCCGCCGATCTCACGAACCGTCGTCCGACCAGCGCCGAGGAGCTCGCGGACCGCTGTCGCGCCGCCGGCCTGACGCTGGAACGCCCGGTCACGGACGACGACTTGCCCCGCACTCTGGACACCCTGGACGCCTGGGAGGCGGTCGTCGACGCCACCGAGGAGCACGAGCGCGCCCGCCTGGTCAACGCGATGGTGGCGGACGCCGCCGCCCACCCCCGGCTGACCGACCACGCGGACAGCGGCTGGCACCTGCACTACCGGGAAGCCCGCCAGCCGCTGGGCGCCCTGCTGTTCTCGCTCATCGCCGTCGGCACCGCGCTGCACCTGGCGGGCCGGGGCATGCACCGGCTGCGGCGGTGCGCCGTGACCGAGTGCACCACGGTCTTCGCGGACACCTCACGCACCGGACGCCAGCGCTACTGCTCGCAGCGCTGCGCCAACCGCGACGCGGTCCGCAGGCACCGCGCGCGGGCCGCGTGAACCGACCGGGCGGGCGCGAGCTCGGCCCTAGGCGACGGGCGCCGTCTCCGGTTCAGGCTCCGGCTTCCCGCTGTCCGCCACGGCGTGCTCCGGCCAGCCGCCGTCCGGCGTGACCGCCACGGCGCGCCACCACGGCGCGTCGGGGACGGACGCCGACCCGGGCTCGAAGGGCTCACCGGGAATGGGCAGCGCGATGTCGGCGCCCACGCGGCGCGCCGCGGCGATGGTCTCCTCACCGGGCTCCGACCAGGCGTGCGGGGCGAGGTTGAAGGTCCCCCAGTGGATGGGCAGCATGACGCCGAGGGGCTGCCCGCCCTGGAGGTCGAGGTGGGCCCGCATGCCCTCCTCGGGCGTCATGTGGATGTCCGGCCACCACTTCGCGTACGCGCCGATCTGGATCATCGTGGCGTCGAACGGGCCGTGCGCGGCGCCGATCTCACCGAAACCGGCGAAGTATCCGGTGTCCCCGCTGTGGTAGACGCGGTGCTCGGACCCCTGGACCACCCAGGAGGCCCACAGCGTGTGCTGCTGGTTGCGCAGGCCCCGACCGCAGAAGTGCCGCGCGGGGGTGGCCGTCAGGGTCACTCCGCCCACCTGCGCCGACTCGTGCCAGTCCAGCTCGCGGAGCCGGTCCGCCGGCACGCCCCACCGCTCCAGGTGCGCGCCGACCCCGAGCGGCACCGCGAACACGGTGTCCGTGCCGACCAGGGCCTTGATCGTGGGCATGTCCAGGTGGTCGTAGTGATCGTGCGAGATCACCACGGCGTCGACCGGGCCGAGCGCCTCCAGGGGCACCGGCACCGGGTGCAGCCGCTTGGGCCCGGCGAAGGAGAACGGCGAGCACCGCTCGCCCCACACCGGGTCGATGAGCACCCGCAGCCCGTCGATCTCCACCAGAACGCTGGAATGCCCCATCCAGGTGACCCGCAGGCCACCGGCGGGCGGCTTGGCGAGGTCGGCGAGGGTGGTGGCGTGCACCGGGACCGTGCCCGCCGGGCCGCGGCGCACACGCTCCTCCTTGCGGAAGTAGATCTTGGCGAACTCCAGCGACGAGCCGGTCGGCCGGGTCCGCGCCCCCTCGGGGTTCTGGAAGGACCCCTCGGCCACGGAGAAGTTCGGGGACCTGCGGATCCGGGCCAGCCGGGCACCTGCGGGGTCCGCTCCGAAGGGGGCGGAACGCAGCGAGCGGAGCCCGGGGATCAGGGACCGGGACACGGGACCTCCTGAAGGGGGTGGATAGGCCCTCCCATTATGTCCACCGGCTCCCGCGGAGTCCTGCGCGGGCGGCGAGACCCTCGCCACGCGGCCCGCCCCGGCGCCGCCCCGGGCCCCGCCGCCGGTTCTCACCTCAGCTCGTACACCGCCGTCACCGTGACCTCGTCCTGGATCTGCCCCGGCGCGACCGGCACGCCGTCCTTGGCGAACGCGCCTACCGGCATCGGCACGGGGCGCGGGCGCCCACCGTCACTCTCGTCCAGGGTGACCAGGCGGCCCAGGCGCCGGCCCGTCAGCTTCGCGTACTGCCCGGCCTTGGCCCTGGCGTCCTTGTACGCCGCCGTCCGGGCCCTGGACCGCAGCGCCGAGGGGTTCGAGACGTCGAAGGCCACGGAGTGGACGCGCCCCGCGTCGCCGGTGGCGTCCACGACCGCCTGCAGCACCGCGCCGGTCGTGTCGATGTCCCGGACGACCAGGGAGAACGTCTGCGAGGCCTGGTGTCCGATCACCTTCTGTCCGCCGCCGCTGCCGCCCTCACCGGTGCCGTCGTCCCCGTACACGGCGGTCAGCGCGAGGTTCTCCGTCCTGATGTCCCGCTCGGCGACGCCCGCCCCGCGCGCGGCGGTCAGCAGCGCCTCGGCGGCCGCGCCCTGCGCCGTGAGCGCCTCGCCCGCCGTCGGCCGGGTGACGTCGACCCCCGCGGAGAGCACCGCCATGTCGGGTGCGGCGGTGGCGCTGCCCGAGCCGGTCACGGTGACCGTCGTCGGCGCCCGGTCGGGGGCCGACGCCGGGACCGGCGCGGCGGGCGCCGCGACGGCGGGGGCGGCGGGCAGGCCGAGGGCGGCGAGTGCCACGGCGACGGCACCGAAGCGGCGTACGGAACGTACTGAGCGCATACGAGGGGTCCTTCCGGCTCTCCGTCCCTGCGGGGACGGCTCGCCGACATCCCAGCACCGCGGCGCCCGCGCGCGACCGCGCCACTCCCGCCCTGTCACCTCACCGGTCCAGTGCCGGATCCGGCCCGCCGCACCCGGCCCCGGCGCCCCGAATCCCTTTACGATGGCGGGCGTTCGCCCCACGACGCCGTCCGGACACCGCGGCGCGGGGCCGCACCCGACGATCGGAGTGACCGGTTGCCCAGGCCGACGAGTTACGCGAGCACCCACCGCGAGAGCCTCCAGGACCCGACGGCCTTCTGGGACCGGGCCGCGCGGGCCGTCGACTGGTACGTCCCGCCGCCCACGGTCCTGGACGCGAACGCGCCCGCCGCCCCCCGCTGGTTCGCGGGCGGTGAGCTGAACACCTGTCACAACGCCCTGGACCGGCACGTCCTGGCGGGGCACGGCGACCGCACGGCGCTGATCCACGACAGCCCCGTCACGGACTCCGTCCGTACCCTCACCTACCGCGAACTGCTCGACGAGGTCGCCCGCACCGCCGGCATGCTCACCGAACTCGGCGTCGGCAAGGGCGACACCGTCGTCCTGTACCTGCCGATGGTCCCCGAGGCGGCCGTCGCGATGCTGGCGTGCGCCCGCATCGGCGCGGTGCACTCCGTGGTGTTCGGCGGGTTCGCGGCACCCGAACTCGCGGCCCGCATCGACCACGCGCGGCCCAAGGTGGTGCTCTCCGCGTCCTGCGGGATCGAGGGGGAGCGCGTCATCGCGTACAAGCCGCTCCTGGACACCGCCCTGGACCGGTGCACGCACCGACCGGACGCCTGTGTCATCCTCCAACGCCCGCAGGCACAAGCCGAGTTGCGCGAAGGACGCGACATCGACTGGGCGACCGCGGTCCGCACCTCGCCCGTCGCCGACTGCGTCCCGGTGGCCGCCACCGACCCCCTCTACATCCTCTACACCTCCGGCACCACGGGCGCCCCCAAGGGCGTGGTGCGCGACAACGGCGGGCACGCCGTGGCGCTGCGATGGAGCATGGAACACATCTACGACGCCCGCCCCGGCGAGGTGTTCTGGACGGCGTCCGACGTGGGCTGGGTCGTGGGCCACTCGTACATCGTGTACGCGCCGCTGCTCGCCGGCTGCACCACGCTCCTGTACGAGGGCAAGCCGGTCGGCACGCCGGACGCCGGGGCGTTCTGGCGCGTCGTCCAACAGCACCGCGTGCGCACCCTGTTCACCGCGCCGACGGCGATCCGCGCCATCAAGCGGGAGGACCCCAAGGGCGAGCACGCCGCACGGCACGACCTGTCGTCGCTGCGCGCCCTGTTCCTCGCGGGCGAACGCCTGGACCCCGACACCTACCACTGGGCGCGCGACCTCCTGGACATACCCGTCGTCGACCACTGGTGGCAGACCGAGACGGGCTGGCCGATCGTCGCCAACCCGCTCGGGATCGAGACCCTGCCCGCGAAGCCGGGCTCACCGGGCCGACCGATGCCCGGCTGGGACCTGCGCGCCCTCGACGCGGCGGGCGAGCCCTGCCCACCGGGCACCGACGGCACCCTGGCCCTGCGCCTGCCGCTCCCGCCGGGCGCCCTGACCACGCTGTTCCGCGACGACGAACGGTTCGCCGCCACCTACCTGAGCCGCTTCCCCGGCCATTACCTGACGGGCGACGGCGGCCATGTCGACGAGGACGGCCACGTCTTCGTGATGGGGCGCCTGGACGACGTCATCAACGTCGCCGGGCACCGCCTGTCCACGGGCGCCATGGAGGAGGTCCTCGCCGACCATCCCGACGTGGCGGAGTGCGCGGTGGTAGGGGTCGCCGACGACCTGAAGGGCGAACTGCCGCTCGGCCTGGTCGTGCTGCGCCAGGGCGTGGACCGGCCGGCCGCCGAGGTCGAGGCCGAGCTGCGCACGCTGGTACGGACCCGCATCGGTGCCGTAGCGACGCCGCGCCGCGTGGTGACGGTGGCGCGGCTGCCCAAGACCCGCTCGGGGAAGATCCTGCGCGGCACGGTCCGGGCGATCGCCGACGGCCGCGACTACACCGTCCCCGCGACGATCGAGGACCCCGAGGTGCTCGCCGAGATCACCGGGTCGCTGGGCCCCCGCGAGGGCGGCGGATGGTGACGACCGGGGAACCGGCGGGGGTGGAGCTCTCGGCGCGGGGTGTCGAACTGGTCCTGCCCGGCGGCGGTCTGGCCCTGTCCGGGATCGACGTGCCGACGGTCGGTCCGGGGCGCGTGCTGGGCATCGCGGGCGGCAGCGGGGCGGGCAAGACGCTGCTCCTCGAAGTGCTTGCCGGACTGCGGGTGCCCCGCGGCGGGCGGGTCTCGGTGCGGGCGGCGTCCGGCGGCGCGGCACAGGGGGCGACACGCGAACAGGCGCTGCGGTACGGGTTCGTGCCGCAGGACGACATCGTGCACCGCGCGCTGCCGCTGCGGATCGCCCTGGAGTACGCGGCCCGGCTGCGCGGCACCGACCCGGGTGACGTGCCGCACGTGCTGGCGGAGTTGGGGCTCGGCCAGGTGTCCGAGCAGCCGGTGCGGACGCTCAGCGGCGGTCAGCGCAAGCGGGCGAGCATCGCGATCGAACTGCTCTCCCGCCCGCAGCTGCTGTTCCTGGACGAGCCGACCTCGGGTCTCGACCCGCTGGCGGGGGCGCAGTTGACGCAGTACCTGGTCCGGCTCGCGGGGAAGGGCGTCACCGTGGTGTTCACCACGCACACGCCCGCCGATCTGCACCACTGCGACCAGGTGATGTTCATCGCGCCGAACGGCCGCCCGGGTCCTTCGGGCACCCCCGCCGACCTGGCACGCATGTCCCCCGACGGCACCTTCGAGGCGCTGTACTCCGTGGAGACGCATACGGACGGCGCAGCGCCCCCGCGGGCGGGCTCACCGGAAGCGGCCGAACCGCCCACCACCCGCCCCCGGTTCACCCCGGCGACCGGCCGACTGCGTCAGTGGGCCGTCCTGACCGGCCGCGACCTGCGGCTCCTTCGGCACGACCGACTGACCGCGGCCATCACCGTCGGCTCACCGCTCGTCATCATCGCGATGTTCGCGCTGCTGTTCCGCCCGGGCGTCTTCGATCCCGGCGACCCGTCGCCGGCCGCCTCCGCGATGGTGCTGTTCTGGATCGCGTTCGGCGCGTTCTTCTTCGGGCTCGCCTACGGACTCCCGCAGATCTGCGGCGAGTTGCCGGTGCTGCGCCGCGAACGCAGGACCGTACTGCGCCTGTGGCCCTACCTGCTGGCCAAGCTCACCGTCCTTGGACCCGTCCTGCTTCTCGCGGACGCGCTGCTGCTCGTGGTGCTGCGCGCCCTTGACCGGCTGCCGCACGCCGCACTCTCCGTACATGCCTCCCTGTTCGCCACGACGGCCCTGGCCTCGTTCGCCGCGCTCTCGCTCGGCCTGTGCTGCTCGGCGCTCGTCTCCGAACCCAGCCAGGCCGCCCTGGTGCTCCCCCTGCTGTGCTTCCCCCAGGTGCTGTTCTCGGGGGCGTTCGTGCCGGTTCCGCAGATGGCCGCGGGCGGGCGCTGGATCAGCGTCGCGATGACCAACCGGTGGGCGTTCGAGTCCCTCGGCTCCGGCGCGGACCTGGAGACACTGTGGCGGGGCGGCGGGCCCGAGGGCCGGACGCTGCTCGACTCGTACGGGGACAGCTTCGGCCGTCCGGCGTGGGTGGGCTGGGTGGTCCTCGCCGGGTGCGCCGTGCTGCTGCTCGGCGCCGCCTGGCTGGTGCTGCGGCGGCGCTGCCCCACGACCGCGCACCGGCTCAGCACGTCAGGCGCGGGGCCAGCTCACCGGTGACCGGCGCGCGGGCGGCGAAGGTCTCGTGCAGGAACGCACCGAACCGGTCGATGTCCGCGGCGAGGTTCGCGATGCCGGGCGAGACGCGCACCGCACCGCCGGACGGCAGCCCGAGCCGCCGGATGTAGCCGTCGATGGTCGCGGCGCCCCACCGCCCTGTGCCGGTCCGCCGCAGCAGGCGCGGCGCGATGGTGAAGGCCTCCTCGCCGGCGCCGGGATTGCAGAAGCAGCCCGTGCGGACCGAGATGCCGGCCGCGGCACACTCGCGGGCCACGATGCGCTCGTCGACGATCCGCCCCCGGGGGTCCAGGACGTTCAGCGCGACCGTCCCGCCGCGCCCGTCGGTGCCGCGCGGGCCGTAGACGCGCACGAGCGGTGTGCCGTCCGGGTGCCGGAGCCCGGCGAGGCACGTCAGCAGGCGTCCGGTCAGCCGGGTGACGTGCTCGGCCACATTGGCGGCGCCGGCCTTCTCGTACCAGTCGAGTCCGGTGGTGATCTGGGGGACGGCGTGGAAGTCGGGGGTGCCGTCCTCGAAGGCCGCGGGGGCCTGCGCCATGCGGTGCCAGCGCGCCTGCGCGCTGACCACCTGGATCGTGCCGCCCGCGAACCAGGGCCTGCGCAGCCCGGCGAGCGCATCGCGCCGGGCCACCAGACTGCCGACGCCGGACGGGTAGCCGAAGACCTTGTACCAGCTCGCGACGACGAAGTCCGCGGGCACCTGACGCAACGACAGCGTCCCGGTCGGCAGATAGGCGGCCGCGTCGAGGAGCGTGTGCCAGCCGGCCGCCCGCGCCTGCGCCACCCACTCCAGCGGATGCCGTACGCCGCTGAAGTTGCTCTGCGCCGGATAGCAGAACAGCCCCCTGCGCCGCCCGCCGAGTCCCTTGCGCACCGCCGCGCCGGAGACCCGCAGCTCGTCGCCCGTGAACGGGACGAGACCCACCGCGGCGCGCGCGGCCCGCGCGAACTCCCGTACCCCGTTGACGGAGTTGTGGTTGTCCTGCGTGAGCAGCAGCGCTCCCCCTCGCCGGTGGAACGGGTAGGACTCCGCGACCAGCTTCACGGCCTGCGAGGCGTTCGCCGTGAACACCACGGTGTACTGGGCGGGATCCGCGTCCAGGAACCGCAGCACCCGGAGTCTGGCCTCCTCGATGAGCTCGGTCGAGGCGGCGGACGCAGGGCTCTCGGTGTGCGGGTTCCCGAACGCCTTGCCGCTCAGCCGCGCGGCCTGCGCCCGCACGAGCCCGCGGGGCACGGGCGCGGCGCCGGTGTGGTCCAGATAGATCTGGCCCGTCTCGTCGAGGTACCCGAAGTCCTCGGCGCGCAGCCGCGCGAAGACCTCCTCGCCCGTGCCGTTCTCCCCCACTCGGCCCCCGCCCCGTCGTGCTCCGTGCGACGCGCCCGGAGCGAGCGCGCCTGTCCGCAGGGTCGGTCATCCACCGACCGCTGTCCAGACCGCCCGGGACGGATACGCGGAAGGCGCCCCGGGAAGGGCGCCTTCGGCATCCGCAGAGCCGCTCGACGGTTCAGGAGGCGGCCTCGATCTGCATCTTGAGGGTGTGGAGGTTGCGGAAGCCCTTCGCCTCCACGTGGTCGCCGGAGCTCTCGCCCCGGATGCGCCGGCCGATCCACGGCACCAGGTACTCGCGTGCCCAGTGGATGTCGTCACGCCGCACCTCCAGGGTGCCGCGCGGCGGCAGCGGCGGCCACGCCTGGTCGGGATCCGCAGGCACGTCGAGCCCGAGGACCTGACCGGCGCGCAGCGCCACGCGCGTGTGGCCCTCCGCGGAGAGGTGCAGCCGATCGCCGTCCCACGCCCGCCGGTCCTGGACGGTCTTGAGGGACCACAGGTCGAGAACCGGGCAGCCGTACCGGTCGGCGATGGCACGGACGTGCATGTTGTACGTGGCGATCTTGCCGCGCAGGTGCTTGAGCAGCGCCACGCCACGGGTGTCGAAGCCGGTGGTCACCATGACCGTGCCGACCGCCGACGACAGGTCGGCGACGGCCCGCTCGAACCGCTCGGCGACCTCGTCGGGGTCGGTGCCGGGGCGGATGATGTCGTTGCCCCCGGCGCAGAACGTCACCAGGTCGGGGGCGAGCTCCTTGGCGCGCGGCAGTTGGTACTCGACGATCTGGTCGAGGAGCTTGCCGCGCACGGCCAGGTTGGCGTACCGGAAGGTGTGCTCAGGGACCCGGTCGTCCAGCAGGACCGCGAGGCGGTCGGCCCAGCCGACGAAGGTGCCGTCGGGGCTCGGGTCGCCCACGCCTTCGGTGAAGCTGTCGCCGACCGCTGCGTAGGAGTTGAATACGCCGTTGTTGATGGGGTGATGGATGAAGGATGTCGACTCTGCGCTCACGAAGTAATATCTTTCACCTCCCTAAGTGACCTACGCCACCGTAGGGAGGGGTTGACGGGGCGTGAGATAAGCCACCGGTCAAGATTCACCCAACTCGGAATAAGTGCAGACCCCACCTTTCGACGTGCGGATCCCCTCCCGCCGGCCACGCCCGGCCTCCGGTCGGCCGCCTCAGACCCGCCGCAGCAGCCCGCGCAACGGCACGGCACCCCGGTACGTCTCCCCCGTGTGGTGATCTGCGCATCTCCGTCCGGCAGTTGCCGCACGGAGATGCGCCACGATCCGGACCGGGCGAGCGCACCGCCGCAGACCTCGCCGCTCTCCTCGGTGGCGCCGTCCGCATCGAGCGCGACCCAGGGCAGGTGGTGGTGCCCCGCGGACCGAGAGGAGCGGGCCGCACGAAGCGCGGCCCGCCCTCCACCGGGTACTCCTCGTGCCCGTCCCGCCGCGACTCGAAGGGCCGGTGGGGCGGCAGCGGCTCGGCCGCGTGCGCCTCCGCGTCGGCGAGGGCGATCCGCGACCCCCAGTGGAGGCGCGGCAGTGCGTCGCGGCCCGTGAGCCGCAGCGCATAGCTGCTCGTCGGGCCCGGGAGCAGCCACGTACGTACGTCCGTCGGTCGGTCAGTACCGGCCTCGATCACCAGGGCCCCCGCCCGGTCAGCACGGGCATTCCGACAGGCACGCACTCGTCCGCTCCCGCAGGCACGCGCTCGCCCGCTCCCGCGATCCGATCCCCCGCGGCCGGACCCTTCCCGGTCACACCGCCCGGCAGGCGGCTTGACATGCAGCCGATCGGCTGCCAATCATGGAGAGGCAGCCGAATGGCTGCATGACTGGGGGTGACGGTGACGGACATGGACGCGGCGTTCAAGGCGCTGGCCGACCCGAGCAGGCGGCAGCTCCTCGACCGGTTGCGGGACCGCAACGGACAGACCCTGCGGGAGCTGTGCGCGGGACTCGACATGGCCCGCCAGTCGGTGAGCAAGCACCTGGCCGTACTGGAGGCCGCCGAGCTGGTGACCGCGGTACGGCAGGGGCGGGAGAAGCTGCACCACCTCAACGCCGCTCCGATCAACGCCATCGCCGAACGATGGATCAACCAGTTCGACCGCGGCAGGGCGAGCGCCCTCGCGGACCTGAAGAGAGCATTGGAGCAGCCCACCATGGACAGCAGCACGTTCGTGTACACGACGTACATCCGCACCACTCCCGAGCGGCTCTGGCAGGCCCTCACCGACCCGGCGTTCACCTCCCGGTACTGGGGCGTGAGCTTCCGCACCGACTGGGCGCCCGGCTCCCCCATGACCTGGACCGAGACCGGGGCCACGACCGAGGACCCCGAGCAGGTCGTCCTCGTCCACGAACCGCACCGCCGCCTCGCCTACACGTGGCACACCTTCAGCCCGCAGTGGGCCGAGGCGAACGGCGTCGACGACGAGTTGCGCGCGCGGCTCGCCGCCGAGCGCCGCTCCCAGGTCACCTTCGACCTGGAGCCCCAGGGCGAACAGGTCAGGCTGACCGTCACGCACGAGTTCGACCAGGACGGCACCCTGCGGTCGATGTGCAGCCAGGGCTGGCCCGCCATCCTCTCCAGCCTCAAGACCCTCCTGGAGACCGGCGAGGCCCTGGCGGAATCCCGCGCGGGCTGACGTCGCGGGGAGGGCGTCACGGGCCCGCGGAACGGCGCCCGTCAAGGGGTGATTGCCCCAGGAACCCATGTCGTATCGTCGAAGGCGCACCTACCGGCGAGCCGCGCCGGCGCAGAGCCCGAGGAGAGCCCGTGACGCAGCAGGTCCCGTCGACAGAGCCCGAGCTGGCCGGAGTGCGCAACTTCCGTGACGTGGGCGGGCTGCCGACGGTGGACGGCCGCCGCGTCCGCCAGGGCCGCCTGTTCCGCAGCGGTCACCTGGCCCACGCCACCACGTCCGACGCCGCTTTCCTCGGCTCGCTGGGCCTGCACACGGTCTTCGACTTCCGCAACGCCGCCGACCAGCGCCTGGAGGGCCCCGACGTCACGCTGCCCGGCGTGCGGAACGTGAACCTGCCGCTGACCGACCCCGCCGACGGCGCCGAGTTCTGGACGATGGTGCGCGACGGCGACCTCGACCAGCTGCGCTCGATCCTCTCCGACGGCAAGGCCGCGGACCGGATGGCCACCGCCTACCGCACGATCATCAAGGAGCGCACCGCCGAGCACAGCAAGGTGCTGCACGCGATCGCCGAGGACAGCGTGCCCGCCCTGATGCACTGCGCCGCGGGCAAGGACCGCGCCGGCCTGTCCATAGCCGTCACGCTCCTCGCCGTCGGCGTGGAGCGTGACGCCATCGAGGCCGACTACCTCGAGTCGAACGCGGCGCACCGCCGCTACAAGGTGCAGCGCGGCGACAACTCCCCGAGCGCGATGTCCGCCGAGGTCATGGAGCTCCTCAACCCGCTCTTCGACGCCCGCGCCGAGTACCTCGCGGCGGCCTACGACACCATCGAGCAGACCTGGGGCGACGTGGACACCTACCTCGCCGTGGGCCTCGAGGTGAGCCCCGAGACCCGCGAGCGCCTGCGCGAGCGCCTCCTGGACTGAGCGGGCGCCCCGGTCCGCTACTGGTTCTTCGCGCCCAGCTCGAACAGCAGATAGATGAAGGCCGCGAAGATGTGACCCACCGCGACATAGATGATCAGGCGGACCCAGAGCGCCCGGGGGAACTTCTCCTCCATGGTGCTGGGGTCGGGCCGCCTGGGCCGGTCAGGTCCCTGCTGTTCCGGTTCCGTCATGTCGGGTCTCCCTGGGTGGGGCCGCCGAGGCACAGCGCGGTGGCGGGGCTCTGCAGCAACGTGTGGACGAAGAGGAGATCGGCGCCGCCGCGGTCCGCGGCGGCGATCCGGTGCGGGGTCAGCGAGTCGAAGTGCGCGCTGTCCCCCGGCGCGAGGGTGTGCGCGGTGTCCCCGAGGTGCAGCCGGAGCTGTCCCTTCAGGACGTACAGCCACTCCTCACCGGGGTGGACGCGCACGATGTCGCCCTGCGCCCCGTGCGGCACGTGCACGCGCAGCGCCTGCATGGAGCGGCTCGCGGCACCCGCCTGCCAGTAGGTCCAGCCGCCGGCCCGGGTCGCCTCCATGTCCGCGGCGCGGACGACCGCGTCCCGGTCGGCGACCGTCTCGCCGAGCAGTTCGGAGACCGTCGTACCGTAGACGCGGGCGAGCGAGAGCAGCATCGGCAGCGAAGGCTGACGCTGTCCGGTCTCCAGGCGGGACAGATGGGCGGGCGAGAGCCCGGCGGTGCGGGCGGCGGCCTCCAGCGTCAGGGACGCGCGGCGGCGCAGTTCGCGCAGCTGGGGGGCCACGGCGGGCAGCGTGTCGGCCGCCTCGGGCGGCGCCACGGGCTCGGCGGGCTCCACGGGCTCGGCAGGGCTCATACCCTGATTGAGCCAGAGCCTTGCCTCCCGGGCAACTTTCTTGCCCGAGAGGCAAAATATCTCCGTACGGCTGTACTTCTCTCCGTCAGCGGTTCGCGACCGCCTGCTTCACCAGTGTCTTGCCGAAGTCCCACATCAGGCCGCCGCCACTGTGCGCGTCGTCCATCACCGCCGTGAACGCGGCCACGAAACGGTCCACCTCGCGCTCCCCCACCGTCAGCGGCGGAATCAGCTTGATGACCTCCAGGTGGTCCCCGGAGACCTGGGTGAGGATGCGGTGCTTCTGCAGCAGCGGTACGACGACCATCTGCGCGAACAGCCCCTTGCGGGCGGCCTGCAGCATCGTCCAGCGCCCGCGCAGCTTCAGCGACTTGGGCCGGCCGAACTCGATGCCGACCATCAGGCCGCGCCCGCGCACCTCGCTCAGCAGCTCGTAGCGGTCCACGAGCGCCGCGAGGCGGGACCTCAGCAGCTCGCCGGTGACCCGGGCGTTCTCGACGACCTTCTCGTCGTCCATGACGGAGAGGACCGCGAGCCCGGCCGCCATGGCCTGCGCGTTCGAGCCGAAGCTCGCCGAGTGCACGAGCACCCGGTCCATCGACGAGTAGACCTTCTTGAAGATCCAGTCCTTGCCGAGCGTCGCGCCGACCGGCACGTAGCCGCCCGACAGCGCCTTGGCGACACAGACCAGATCGGGCTCGACGCCGTCCTCGTGCTGGTAGGCGTAGAAGGCGCCGGTCCTGCCGAGGCCCGTCTGCACCTCGTCGGCGATCAGCAGCGCCTTGTGCTGGTGCAGCAGCTCCTGGGCGGCACGCAGATAGCCGGGCGGCGCCGCGTGCACGCCCTTGCCCTGGATCGGCTCGACGATCAGCCCGGCGACATCGCCGCGCTTCAACTCCTTACGCAGCGCGTCCAGGTCACCGAGCGGCACCGCGGTGTCGGGAAGCAGCGGCGCGAAGCCGTCCCGGAACCCGTCCTCGCCGTTGACCGAGAGCGACCCGGTGGTGAGCCCGTGGAAGGCGTGCGCGCAGTAGAGCACCCGTGGCTTGCCCGTCGCGTAGCGCGCGAACTTCAGCGCCGTCTCGACGGCTTCCGTACCGCTGTTGCCGAAGAAGACCCGGTCCAGGTGGGGGCTGTGCGCGAGCAGCCGCTCGGCTAGCAGGCCGGGCAGCGGCTGGCAGTCGAAGCGGGTGAGGTCGGCGAGCGAGGCGTCGAGGACGTCGTGCAGCGCCTTGCGTACGACGGGGTGGTGACGGCCGAGGCCCATCACGCCGAAGCCCGCGAGCATGTCGAGGTAGTCGTCGCCGTCCGCGTCCCAGAAGTACGCGCCCTCGGCCCGCTCGTAGACCTTGTCGAAACCGATGGTGTGCAGCATGCGCGGCAGTTGGTGGTTGAGGTGCCTCGCGTGCAGCTCGTACCGCTCGCCGCCGCGTTCGGCGAGGAGTCTGCCGAGGTCGAACTCCTTGGCGGCGAGCTCTTGGGCGCCGAGCTGATCGGCGTCGAACTCCTTGGTCATGCGCTGTGCTCCTTGCCTGAACCCTGCTCCCCCGTGCTCTTCCTGGCCGCCGTCGTGGCGCCGATCCGTCCCGCGATCTCGACGGGCGTGAGCCCGAGGTCCGCGAGCACCTCGCCGCGCTTGGCGTGCGCGAGGAACTGCTCGGGGATGCCGAACCGCCGTACGGGTACGTCCACTTCGGCATCGCCGAGCGCGAGGGCGACCGCCGCGCCGACCCCCGCCGACCGGCTGTTGTCCTCCACGACCGCCACGAGGCGGTGCCGCGCCGCGAGGCCGGGCAGCGCCGGGTCGACGGGCTTGACCCAGCGCGGGTCGACCACCGTGCACCGCAGCCCGCGTTCCTGGAGCAGCTCGGCGGCCTGCAGACAGACCGGCGCCATCACCCCGACGGCGACCAGCAGCACGTCCGGGTCGGGCGCGGGATCCCGCAGGAGGACGTCCATGCCGCCGACCCGGTCCACGGCCGGGATCGCGGGCCCGACCGACTCCTTGGGGAAACGGACGAGGGTCGGCGCGTCGTCCACGGCGACCGCCTCCCGCAGCTGCGACCTCAGCTGGTCGGCGTCGCGCGGCGCGGCGATCCGCAGCCCCGGCACGACCTGCAGGATCGACATGTCCCACATGCCGTTGTGGGAGGCGCCGTCGACACCCGTCACCCCGGCCCGGTCGAGCACGAAGGTGACCCCGCACTTGTGCAGCGCGACGTCCATCAGGAGCTGGTCGAAGGCGCGGTTGAGGAAGGTGGCGTACACGGCGACGACCGGGTGGAGGCCGCCCGTGGCGAGTCCGGCGGCCGACACCGCGGCGTGCTGCTCGGCGATGCCGACGTCCCACACCCGGTCGGGGTAGGCCTCGGCGAACTTGGTGAGGCCGACCGGCCCGAGCATGGCCGCGGTGATCGCCACGACGTCGTCGCGCTCGGCACCGATGCGGACGATCTCGTCCCCGAACACCGAGGTCCAGGAAGGGCCGTTGGCCGGCGCGAGCGGCTCGCAGGTCAGCGGGTCCATGACGCCCACGGTGTGGAAGCGGTCGGCCTCGTCGGCGAGCGCGGGCTCATAGCCCCGGCCCTTCTCGGTGAGGCAGTGGACGAGCACCGGGCCGTGGAACCGTTTCGCACGTCGCAGGGCCGACTCGACGGCACCGATGTCGTGCCCGTCGATCGGCCCGACGTACTTGAGACCGAGGTCCTCGAACATGCCCTGCGGCGCGAAGGCGTCCTTGAACCCCTTCTTCGCGCCGTGCAACGACTCGTACAGCGGCTGTCCGACGACGGGGGTGCGCTGGAGTATGTCCTTGCCCCAGGCCAGCACCCGCTCGTAGCCGTCCGTCGTGCGCAGGGTGGCGAGGTGGTTGGCGAGGCCGCCGATGGTCGGGGCGTACGAGCGCTCGTTGTCGTTCACGACGATGATCAGCGGCCGGTCCTTGGCTGCGGCGATGTTGTTGAGCGCCTCCCAGGCCATCCCGCCGGTGAGCGCGCCGTCCCCGATGACGGCGACGACGTGTCCCCGCTCGCCGAGGACCTGCCGCGCCTTGGCGAGGCCGTCGGCCCAGCCGAGCGCCGTCGAGGCGTGGCTGTTCTCCACGATGTCGTGCTCGGACTCCTCGCGCGAGGGATAGCCCGAGAGGCCGCCCTTGCCGCGCAGCTTGGAGAAGTCCTGCCGCCCGGTGAGCAGCTTGTGCACGTAACTCTGGTGGCCGGTGTCCCACACGAGCCGGTCGACCGGCGACTCGAAGACCCGGTGGAGGGCGACGGAGAGTTCCACCACCCCCAGGTTGGGCCCGAGATGGCCACCCGTCCTGGCGACCGCGTGCACCAGGAACTCCCGGATCTCCCCTGCCAGTTCGTCGAGCTCTGCCCCGGAAAGCCCCTTCAGGTCCCGCGGCCCCCGGATGGTGTCGAGAATGGTCATGCTCGGGCCCCCTCTCTGGTTGTTCTCAGCTCACGGTGACGTCGGGCACCCCTGACGGGATGCCGTCGTCCTCCATCTGCGCGGCGATCTTCATCGCCTCCTCGATGAGCGTCTCCACGATCTTCGACTCGGGGACGGTCTTGATGACCTCGCCCTTCACGAAGATCTGGCCCTTGCCGTTGCCGGAGGCAACCCCCAGATCCGCCTCGCGCGCCTCACCCGGGCCGTTCACGACGCAGCCCATGACGGCGACGCGCAGCGGCACCTCCATACCGTCCAGACCCGCCGTCACCTCGTCGGCCAGCTTGTAGACGTCGACCTGCGCGCGCCCGCAGGAGGGGCAGGAGACGATCTCCAGGCGGCGCTGGCGGAGGTTGAGGGACTCCAGGATCTGGATGCCGACCTTGACCTCTTCGGCGGGCGGCGCCGAGAGGGAGACGCGGATCGTGTCGCCGATGCCCTCGGAGAGCAGCGCGCCGAAGGCGACCGCCGACTTGATGGTGCCCTGGAAGGCAGGGCCCGCCTCGGTCACGCCGAGGTGCAGCGGGTAGTCGCTCTGGGCGGCGAGCCGGCGGTAGGCGTTGACCATGACGACCGGGTCGTTGTGCTTGACCGAGATCTTGATGTCACGGAAGCCGTGCTCCTCGAAGAGCGAGGCCTCCCACAGGGCCGACTCCACGAGCGCTTCCGGAGTTGCCTTGCCGTACTTGGCGAGCAGCCGCTTGTCGAGCGAGCCCGCGTTGACACCGATCCGGATGGGCGTGCCCGCCTGCGCGGCGGCCCGCGCGATCTCGCGCACCTTGTCGTCGAACTGCTTGATGTTGCCGGGGTTGACCCGGACCGCCGCGCAGCCCGCGTCGATCGCGGCGAAGACGTACTTCGGCTGGAAGTGGATGTCGGCGATCACCGGGATCTGCGACTTGCGCGCGATCGTGGCGAGCGCGTCCGCGTCGTCCTGCGTGGGGCACGCCACCCGCACGATCTGACAGCCCGACGCGGTCAGCTCGGCGATCTGCTGCAGCGTCGCCCCGATGTCGGACGTACGCGTCGTCGTCATCGACTGCACCGAGACCGGCGCACCGCCCCCCACGGCCACCGGCCCGACCTCGATGCGCCGCGAGACGCGGCGCTCGGAGATCGGCCGGACCGGCAGCTCCGGGAGGCCCAAAGAGACGGGCTCTCCAGGGGTCATGACGTCACCCGCGGTTTCCGGAGACCGTCTCGCGGGCCGCGCGGATGGACTCCTTGAGGGAGCCCATGGTGGCGAGGACGGCGGTCGGCTCGTAGCCGCAGTGCGCCATGCAGTTGGCGCAGCGCGGGTCCTTGCCGCGGCCGTACTTGCTCCAGTCGGTCTCCTCGATGAGTTCCTTGTACGTGGGGACGTACCCGTCGCTCATCAGATAGCAGGGGCGCTGCCAGCCGAAGAGCGAGTAGTTCGGGATCGCCCACGCCGTGCACGGGAAGTCCGCCTTGCCCTCCAGGAAGTCCAGGAAGAGCGGCGAGTGGTTCAGGCGCCAGCGCCGCCGGTTGCCGCCCGCGAAGGCCTTCTTGAAGAGCTCGCGGGTCTGCTCGACGCCGAGGAAGTGCTCCTGGTCGGGTGCCTTCTCGTAGGCGTAGGCGGGCGACAGCATCATCTCGTCGACCTCCAGCTCGTCATTGAGGTAGTTGAGCACCTCGATGATGTTCTGCGGAGTGTCGTTGCTGAAGAAGGTCGAGTTGGTGGTGACGCGGAAGCCGCGCTTCTTGGCTTCCTTGATGGCCGCCACCGCCTCGTCGAACACGCCCTCCTTCGCGACGGACTCGTCGTGCCGCTCCCGCATTCCGTCGATGTGCACGGCGAACGCGAAGTACGGCGAGGGCGTGAACTTCTCGATCTTCTTGCGCAGCAGCATGGCGTTGGTGCAGAGGAAGACGTACTTCTTCTTGGCCACCAACTGCCGCACGATCTCGTCCATATGAGGGTGCATCAGCGGTTCGCCACCGGCGATGGACACCATCGGCGCACCGGACTCGAGCACGGCGCCCACGGCCTGGGCCACCGGCATGCGCTGCTTGAGCACCCCGGCCGGGTGCTGGATCTTCCCGCATCCCTCGCACGCGAGGTTGCATGCGAAGAGCGGCTCCAACTCGACAATCAGCGGGAACTTGTCCCGCTTGCGCAGCTTCTGTTCAAAGAGATACGTCGCGACCTTGATGGTCTGGCGCAGCGGCATGGCCATCTGGCTCACCTCCGAGGGAGCAAAGAAGAACGGTGCCATTCGAAAAAAGCGGGGAGCACGGCACGAAGAACGCGGAAAGCTGATATTCCACCGCGCACCGTGCCGATGCGGACGAGTTCGTGCTGTGGGGCATCCACGACCACCCGGACGGCCGCAACGGGCCGCTGCCCGGCGCGTACGGCGCTGCGCAGCGTCGCGGCGGACTCCATGTCCACGGCGATCGCGCCCGTGGCCAGGAGGTCGCCGCGCTCGTGGCCGCGGACGACGTGGTCGGAGCCGGTGAGCGGTCCGGTGTGCACGGTGCGGCCCGGCAGGGCCCGCACCAGCTCCTCGACCAGCAGCCCGGTTCCCGTACAGAGCGTGCTGCCGCGCGCGTCCCTGGTCTCCTCGGCGACGACGAGGTCGCCGGGGTGCATACCGGGGGCGAGTCCGGCACAGAAGCCGGTGGCCAGGACGGCCGCGTCGCGCAGGTCTTCCTTTCCGAGCGCCCCGCTGACGGCGCGCTCGGCGTTCTTGGGGCCCATGCCGGTGCGCAGCACGGTCATGGCGCCGGGGGCACCGCTGCGGTCGCCCGTGCGCAGGGCGAAGTGCTCGATGCCGAGCGCGCAGGCGATCAGCAGCGGGGCGGGGCCCGGCCGCGGGGCCGGGGTCCGGTCCATCACCTGCCCTTGCCCGGGTCGGCGCCACCGGCGAAGGGGTCCCCGTTGACGTACCGCCCGAGCGCGGTCAGCGGGAACACCTGCCGGTACAGGTGGTAGTTGATGGAGAAGTCCCAGGGGAAGCCGGTGCCGGTGAAGTACGGCTCGTCCCAGGAGCCGTCCGCGGTCTGCGTCTCGGCGAGCCAGGCGATGCCCCGCTCCACGGACTTGGCCTCGCTCTCGCCCGCCGAGAGCAGCCCGAGCAGCGCCCACGCGGTCTGCGAGGCGGTCGACGTGCCGTGTCCGGCCCAGCCGCGCTCGCGGTAGGAGCGCAGGTCCTCGCCCCAGCCGCCGTCGTCGTTCTGCACCGACTCCAGCCAGTCCACGGCACGGCGGATCGCGGGGTGCGAGGCGGGCAGTCCGGCCGTGACCAGGGCGGGCACCACGGAGCCGGTGCCGTAGACGTAGTTGACGCCCCAGCGTCCGAACCAGGCGCCCTCCGGCTCCTGTTCGGCGAGCAGCCACTCGATGCCGCGCCGGGTGCGCGGGTCGTGGGACTTGCCCTCGACGGCGAGCATCTCCACCACGTGTCCGGTGACGTCGGCGGACGGCGGGTCGATGACCTCCCCGAAGTCGCAGAACGGCAGCCGGTTGGGGAAGGCGCTGGTGTTGTCGACGTCGAAGGCGCCCCAGCCGCCGTTCTTCGACTGCATGCCGAGGTTCCAGCGCACCCCGCGCTCGATGGCGTTCTCCAGGCGCGCCTTGTCCGGGTGGGCCACCCGGCGCAGCGCGAGCGCCACCTCCGCGGTGTCGTCGATGTCGGGGTAGTTGTCGTTGTGGAACTCGAACGCCCAGCCGCCCGGCGTGAGTCCGGGCCTGCGCACCGACCAGTCCCCCGGCCGCACGATCTGCTCGCCGAGCATCCAGTCCGCGGCCTTGACCAACTGCGGGTGGTCCGCGGGCAGTCCGGCGTCGGCCAGCGCGATGGTCGCCAGACAGGTGTCCCACACCGGCGACTGACAGGCTTCGATCATCCGCGCGCCGTCCTCGCGCCACACCGCGAACCGGTCCAGGGAGTCGAGCCCGGCCTTCAGGACCGGGTGGTCCAGGTCGTAACCGAGCAGGTGCAGGGCGATCACGGAGTAGACGGCGGGCGGCTGGATCCCGCCCCAGCAGCCGTCGTTCTCCTGGCGCTCGATGATCCAGCGCGCGGCGCTGTTCATCGCGGCCCTGCGCAGCCGGCGCGGCGCGACCTTGTGGTAGACGTGCAGCGCCTTGTCGAGCCGCTGGAAGACGCCGTCCCAACTCGCCACGGGGGCCAACGGCTTGGTGGGGTTCGGACGGCGCGCGTCGGTGTGCAGCTCGTCCAGGGCGAAGGGCGCCGGGCGCACCGGACGCTTGGCGGAGACGATCGTGAGCGGCACGATGGTCTGGCGGGCCCAGCAGCCGAAGTCGTAGATGTTGAGCGGGACCCACTTGGGGAAGTAGATGAGCTCCGGCGGGAGTTCGGGGAGGTCGTCCCACTTCCACCAGCCGAACAGGGCGAGCCAGATCCGGGTGAAGACACGGCTCGCGGCGATGCCGCCCTGCTCGCGGACCCATGCGGAGGCCTTCGCCATGTGCGGCGCGTCGGGCAGGTCGCCGGCCAGGCGCAGCGCCACGTACGCCTCGATGGTGGTGGAGAGTTCACCGGGCCCGCCGAAGAAGGTGGCCCAGGTGCCGTCCTCCCGCTGCTCGCCGCGGATGAAGAGCGCGGCGGCCTGCGTGGTCCGCTCGTCCCGGATTCCGAGGAACTGCCGCAGGAGGAGGTCCTCGGCGTCCATGGTCACGTTGGTCTCGAGGTCCCCCTTCCACCAGCCCTGGGCGTCCTGGCGGGAGAGCAGGAAATCCGTGGAGCGTTGTATGGCCCGTGCGGCGACGTCACGGATGCCCGCTCTCTCGGCGGTCGTGTCGGTGGCGTCGGTGGGCTCGGTGGACCGGCTGGCCGAGGCTGCGCGGGGCGTGGCCGCTCCGGTGCTTCCGTCGGTCGTCGCTGTCATGGCTTCCCCTTCGTGCAGTGCGGTGGCTACTCTGCTGGGTCCGCCGTCGGCCGGTGCGGGGCGCCGGCCGGCGACTGCCTGGGAATCTGGGGGTCACCCCCCAGAAAACCCGGATATCCGCGCGATAGTGATCATCTCTCTCGTACGACGACGAAGTCGGCGAGCGCGACGAGCTGCGCCCGCACCCGGTCCGGCATCCTGACGGTGTCCAGCGCCTCGACGGCGATGGCGTGCTGCCGCCTGGCCTCCTTGGCGGTCCACTCCCGGCCGCCCGCCTCTTCGATGAGGGCGGCACGCATGGCGAACTCCTCCTCGGAGAAGTTCTCGAAGTCGGTGCTCTTGGCGTCGGCGGTGAGGAGTTCGCCGAGCCGCTCGGAGGCGGAGCCGCCCGCGGCGAGCGCGGCCACCACGGGCAGCGACTTCTTGCGCTGACGCAGATCGCTCCACGTCTGCTTTCCGGTGGCCTCCGGGTCGCCCCAGATGCCGAGCAGGTCGTCCACGGCCTGGAAGGCGAGGCCGAGGTGGTAGCCGTACTTCTCCAGCGTGTCGGCGGTGCGGTCGTCCGCGCCGCCGAGCACCGCGCCGATGGAGACCGCGCAGGCGAGCAGGGCGCCGGTCTTCTTGCCCTCCATCTCCAGGCACTCCTCGACGGTGACCCGGTCGCGGTGCTCGTAGCTGATGTCCTGTGCCTGGCCGTCGATCAGCGCGCGGGTGGCGGTGGTCAGGCGGCGCGTCGCGCGGCCCGCCTCGACGGTGCCGAGCTCCAGAAGGATCTCGTTGGCGAGCGCGAAGAGGGCGTCGCCGACGAGGATGGCCTGGGCGGGGCCGTGCACCTTCCACACGGTGTCGCGGTGGCGGCGCTGCTCGTCGCCGTCCATCAGGTCGTCGTGCAGCAGTGAGAAGTTGTGCACGAGCTCGACGGCTACCGCGCCGGGGACACCGACCTCGGGGCGGGCGCCGGCGGCCTCGGCGGAGAGCAGGGCGAGCGCGGGACGCACGGCCTTGCCGCCGTCGCCGTCGGAGGGGTTGCCCTCGGCGTCGATCCAGCCGAAGTGGTAGGCGGCCACGGTGTCCATGGGCGGCGCGAGGCGGTCCACCGCGGCCCGCAGCACCGGGGTGGCCAGGGTCCTTCCTTGTTCGAGCAGTGAGGTCACGTCCACCGTGTCGGCAGCCGTTTTCTCGGCCGAGGGCACAGTCGGCACAGTTTCTCCTCTTGTTCCGGTGCTGGTTCTCTGGGGACCTGACCCCAGATGGTCGAGCTTCATGCCGCCGCCTCCTCGAACGCGAAGAGGTGATCACGAGGGCGGTCGAGGGTGGAGAGGGCGGCCTCGGCCGCGCTGATGCCGCTGCGTACGGCGCTCTCCATGGTCGCGGGCCACCCGGTGGCGGTCCACGCGCCCGCGAGGTACAGGCCGCGGGCCTTGGTGCGGGCACCGGGGCGGAGCCTGCCGACACCGGGGGTGGGCGCGAACGTGGCCGTGCGCTCGCGGGTGACGAAGAAGTCCCGCACCTCGGCGCTGTGTGCCGCGGGCAGCAGCCGTTCGAGCTCGGGAAGATAGCGCTCTCGCAGCGCGGCGACGGGCGCGTCGATCTCGTCCTGTGCCACCGACTGCGAGAGGGCGAGGTACTGCCCCTCGGTCAGTCCGGACGCCTCGGTCCGGTCGAAGACCCACTGGACGGGGCTGCCGAGGGCGGCGAAGAACGGCCGCTTCAGGACCTTCCGGTCGTACACGACGTGGATGTTGAGGATCGGCGCGGTGTCGATGTCGAGCAGCCGGTCAGGGCGGTCGAGGGCGCCGTCCGGGAGGAGGTCGTGCGTCTCGTGCTGCGGCACGGCGAGCACGACGGTTTCGGCCTCGATGGTCTCGCCGGGAACCTCGACGCGCCAACCTCCGTTGTCCGTACGGGAGATGGAGGTGACTCGTGTCCTCAGTGCGGTACGGACTCCCGCGGCGTCGAGCGCCTTGCGGGCCAGCTTGTCGTGCAGATCACCGAGGGGCACCCGGGACCAGCCGATGTCGGCGGCGCCCGGTTCCGACAGCAGCCCGGTCTTGAACACCATCGCGGCGAGCCCCAGCGAGGCATCGCCCGCGACGGCGTTGAGCGTCGCGACGCCCACCAGGTCCCAGAGGGCCTCGATGGCGCGCGGCGACTGACCGTGCCGGGCCAGCCAGCTGCCGAAGTCCTGGCCGTCGAGCGCGGGATCGGTCGGGTCGAGACCCTTGAGGGCGAGCGCCGCGCGCCCCACCTTGGCGCGCTCGGCGACCGACAGATGGGGGTACGTGGCGAGGCTCGCCGCCAGGTGCAGCGGTACGGGCAGCGCGGCGCGGCGCAGGCGGCCGAGCCGGTTGCGGTCGGCGTCAAGGACGGGCACGTCGAGACGTTCCTGCAGGGGTGCGAGGTGCGCGCCCTCGACGCGGTCGAGGAACCAGCGGTAGGCCGTGCAGCAGCGCAGGTAGACGTGCTGGCCGTTGTCGACGGTCAGTGCGCCGCGCCGGAAGGAGAACGCGAGCCCGCCGAGCCTCGGCCGGCCTTCGAGCAGCGTCACGCGCAGCCCCGCGTCGGCGAGCGCGAGCGCCGCGGTGATGCCGGCGAGGCCGCCGCCGACCACCACGGCGGCCGCCCCCGCGGGGCGGCCTTCGGCGTCGTCGACCAGCCCCTCGGGCTGCATGTCCTCGCTGTTCACGCACCCACCCCTTCGGCCGTTGCAGTCTGGGACGCCGCCTTGGAGCGGAGGGTTGCCCGCCGCTTCACGGCCGGTGTCCCAGCCGCCCCACGATCGCTCCGCACGCGCATCACGCACGCCTCCTGACGGTCTGCCGCGACACGTTCCGCGCGTCGAGTCCGGACAGTCCGCGCACGGCGACGTACGCCTTCTCGCGACCGGGCAGCGAGACGCGGCCCCGCAGGACCGCCTCGGGCTCCCGCTCGATGCGGTCGAGCAGCCTGCGGTAGATGCCCGCCATGGCCGCGACACACGCGCCGCTGCGCCGGTCGAGCATGGGCAGCAGGCGGTAGCCCTCGGCGAACAGGGCACGCGCGCGGCGCACCTCGAAGTGGACGAGCCCCGCGAAGTCGGACCCGGCGGGCGGCTCGGATCCCGAGAACCCGGCGGAACAGCCGAACTTGGCGAGGTCGTCGGCGGGCAGGTAGGTCCGCCCCTCGTGCGCGTCCTCACGCACGTCCCGCAGGATGTTGGTCAATTGGAGTGCGAGGCCGAGCGTGTCGGCATACTCCGGCGCGCGCTCGGCATGGAGCGCCCCCCGCTCCGTACCGAACACACCGAGCGAGAGCCGCCCGATCGCCCCGGCCACACAGCGGCAGTAGACCTTGAGGTCTTCCCACGTCTCGTACGTCTGGCCGCGTACGTCCATGAGGACGCCGTCGATCAGCTCGTCCAGGCCGTCCATCGGGATGGAGAAGTGCGTCGCGGCGTGCGCGAGGGCGACGGCCACCGGGTCCGTGTCGTCCTCCGCCACGTCGCCCGCGCGGATCCGGTCGAGCAGCACCCGGGTGTCGTCGAGCCGGTCCGTCTTGACGTCCGGCGCGAGCACGCCGTCGCCGATGTCGTCGACGCGCCGCGAGAGCGCGTAGAGCGCGGACATGGCCCGGCGCTTCGGCGTCGGCAGCAGCCTGATGCCGTACGCGAAGTTGCGTGCCTGCTGCCCGGTCACGGCCTCGCAGTAGCTGTACGCGGCGAGCACCTGCGCGGACACGTGCGGATCCGGCTCCACGGTCCGGCTCACCCCTCTCCTCGCAGGACTGCACCCGTCTCGCGCAGCAAGCGGGGCTTGGTGGGTCTGGGTGGCCCCGGCAGTACGTCGTACCGTGCGTCGACGATCGCCCGGACCGCCGCCCTCCCCCCTGCCACGAACCCGGCAAGCAGCAGCTTCAGCCTGCCGTGGACGCTACCCACCAGGGGGGTGCCTTCATTCAGGAGGCAGCGGGCGCGTTCCGCTTCGTAGGCGACCAGTGCGCGCACCGAGGCGCCCGCTGTCGGCCGGGACAGGTCTGACTTGCTCACGTGGAACCGCTTCATGTCCTCGACGGGCAGGTAGATGCGGCCGCGCCGCAGGTCTTCGGAGACGTCCTGGATGTGCTCGACGATCTGCAGCCCGGTGCAGACGGCGTTCGAGAGGCGGATGCGCTCGGGGGTCTCCGTCCCCGTGATGGCCAGGACGAGACGGCCGATCGGGTTGGCGGAGAGCGCGCAGTACGCCACGAGGTCGTCGTAGGTCTCGTAGCGCGTGACGTGCTGGTCCTGACGGTTGGCCTCGATCAGGTCGAGGAAGGGGGCGGCCGTCAGGGTGCCGCGCTCGGCGGCGGGCCGCAGCGCCCGCACGAGGGGGTGGCCCGCCTCCGTGCCGCCGAAGACCTTGCCCAGGTCGGCCTCGACCGCGTCCAGGAGCTTCAGCGGGTCACGGCCGTCGCCGTCGTCGAGGCCGAGGCGGCGGGCGTGGGAGGCCGCCGGGTCGAGGTCGCTGTCACCGATGTCGTCGATGAGGCGCACGACGCCGTAGACGGCCATCAGGTCGTCGCGCCAGGCCCGGGGCAGGAAGAAGGGTGCCACCAGGAAGTTCTCGTCCGCGGCCTTGTCGAGGACGGCGGATGCATCGCGGAGCTGGAGATCGTCCGTAGCCATTGCCGTCACATCTCCCGTTCTACACTGCCGACCCAATACATCCTATTTCGGACACGCCGCCCAGCTCTCTCCGAGGTGGACCGTGCTCCGAGCCGGGGCGCCGCGCGATATCGCCCCACTTGCCGCGAATCAGCACCGGTACAGCTTACGTTGTACAACCCATCCCGCATCGTCGGGGTGTTCGGCGCATCACAACAACACACCGATTGGCGTCAATCTTCCTTGGACGCCGGTGAGTTGAGGGATTCGCGGGACCCCGGGGACACCATGACACGACAGTGCCCCGCCGGATCACTCCCGGCGGGGCACTGCTGCCGAACGAGTGCACGTCCGGTGGCGCAAACGGGCTACTTGCCCGTGAACTTCTCGTACTCCTTGATGACCTCGTCGGTCGGCCCGTCCATCCGCAGCTCGCCGCGCTCCAGCCACAGCACGCGGTCGCAGGTGTCGCGGATCGACTTGTTGTTGTGGCTGACCAGGAAGACCGTGCCGGCCTCCTTGCGGAGCTCCCGGATGCGGGCCTCGGAGCGCTTTTGGAACTTGCGGTCGCCGGTGGCCAGGGCCTCGTCGATCATGAGGACGTCGTGGTCCTTGGCGGCCGCGATGGAGAAGCGCAGCCGGGCGGCCATGCCGGAGGAGTAGGTGCGCATCGGCAGGGTGATGAAGTCGCCCTTCTCGTTGATGCCGGAGAAGTCGACGATCTCCTGGTAGCGCTCCCTGATCTGCTCGCGGGTCATGCCCATCGCGAGCCCACCGAGTATGACGTTGCGCTCACCCGTCAGGTCGTTCATCAGGGCCGCGTTGACGCCGAGGAGCGAGGGCTGGCCGTCGGTGTAGACCTTGCCCTCCTCCGCGGGGAGCAGTCCCGCGATGGCGCGCAGCAGGGTGGACTTGCCCGAGCCGTTCGAGCCGATGAGACCGATGGCCTCGCCGCGGTAGGCGGTGAAACTGACGCCGCGCACGGCGTGCACCTTGCGCACGCCCCGCTCCTCGCCGCGCCGCAGGATGCGACTCAGCGCGGAGGTCGCGCTGCCCTTGCCCGTCCTGGCGCCGTTGACGCGGTAGACGATGTGCAGCTCGTCGGCGATGACGGTGGGGATGTGCCCCTTGCCGGCGTTCAGGTCGATCTGTTCCTCAGCCACGGCCGTACCGCTCCTCAGCCTTCCAGAAGTACACGAAGCCGACCACGCCGATCAGGACGGCCCAGCCCGCGGCGAAGGCCCACACGTGCGGCGGCAGGTACGAGTGGCCGTAGTCGTCGATCATGGCGAAGCGGATCAGGTCCATGTAGATGGAGGCCGGATTCCACTGGAGCACGTCGCCGATCCAGCCGGGCACGTTCTCCTTGTCGGCCAGCATCGCGGGGATGCTGAACATGACGCCCGACGCGTACATCCAGGTCCGCATCACGAACGGCATCAGCTGCGCCAGGTCGGGCGTCTTGCTGCCCAGCCGGGCGAAGATCAGCGCGAGGCCGGTGTTGAAGACGAACTGCAGGAGCAGCGCGGGCAGCACCAGGAGCCAGGACAGGGCCGGGTAGATGCCGAAGCCCACCATGATCAGGACGAGCACGATCATGGAGAAGAGCAGCTGCTGGAGCTGCTGGAGCGCGAACGAGATCGGCAGCGAGGCCCGCGGGAAGTGCAGGGCCCTGACCAGGCCGAGGTTGCCGGAGATCGCCCGCACGCCCGCCATGACCGAGCTCTGCGTGAAGGTGAACACGAAGACACCGGTCACCAGGAACGGCACGTAGATGTCGTGCGGAATGCCCTTCCTTGCGCCCAGCAGCAGGCCGAAGATGAAGAAGTAGACCGCGGCGTTCAGGAGCGGCGTCGCCACCTGCCACAGCTGGCCGAGCTTGGCCTGGCTGTACTGGGCGGTCAGCTTCGCCTGGGAGAAGGCGAGGATGAAGTGGCGCCGTCCCCAGAGCTGGTGGACGTACTCGAAAAGTCCGGGCCGTGCGCCGCTGACGGTCAGACCGTACTTGGCGGCGAGATCGGCCCGGGAGAGCCCGTCATCGGGCGACGGAGTCGACAGGGATGCTGTCACGGCGACCCCGCCGTCATGCGTTGTCTCACTCACGAGTGGAAACTTTCGTCTTCAGATGCGCAGCCGGTCGGGCGTAGGCGTGGGCCAGGGACCGGGGTATGGCCCGAATGCTCTCAGACCCGAGCTTGTCAGATGACAGGAGGTCGGCCCAGTCGGGTCAGCCGCCACACCGTACGCCACTTCATGGGCCTGCGAGGGCCGCAGGGCGTGGTCCAGCCCTCCTTGAAGCCGCCGAACCAGGCCTTCAGGGCCGGTCCCGAAGGGCGCCGGGCGAGGGTGAGGAGCATCCAGACGCCGAGGTAGATGGGGACCAGCGGCGCGGGGAGGTTGCGACGGGCCAGCCAGACGCGGTTGCGGGCCACCATCCGGTGGTAGACCGCGTGCCGGGAGGGGGCCGTCGTCGGGTGGAGCAGGACCATGTCGGATCGGTAGTCGATCATCCAGCCCGCGTTCAGCGCGCGCCAGGCGAGGTCGGTCTCCTCGTGCGCGTAGAAGAACTCGCCGGGCAGGCCGCCGACCTCGGCGAGGACCTTCGTACGGACGGCGTTGGCGCCGCCGAGGAACGTCGTCACGCGTGAGGAGCGCATCGGGTCGGAGGCTCGCAGGCGCGGCACGTGGCGGCGCTGCGTCTCCCCCGTGTCCGGGTCCGCGATGCGGAAGCTGATGATGCCGAGCTCGGGGTCGGCGGCGAAGGCCTCCCGGCACAGCTGCGCCGTGTCCATGGTGGCGAGGAGGCCGTCGTCGTCGAGGAAGAGCAGGATGTCGACGTCGGTGCCGCCGGGGCCGAAGGCCTCGATGCCGACGTTGCGGCCGCCGGGGATGCCGAGGTTCTCGGGCAGCTCGACGGTGCGCACGGTCGACGAGGACTCGGCGACCTCGGGCACGGGGGCGCCGTTGCCGACCACGACCACCTCGACCGGGTCGCCGTCCTGCTTGGCGACCGAGTCGAGGAGGGCGCGCAGCTCCTGCGGCCGGTTGCCCATCGTGATGATGACGGCGCCGACCTTCAGCTTCTGTGCCGGGGTGCTCACTTCAACCTGCTCGATACGAGGATGGACACGAGGTGGAGCAGGGTCTGCAGCAGCGCGATGCCCGCGAGCACGGCGACACCCAGACGCGAGAAGAACAGGTCTCCCCGGATGGAGTCGACGATCGCAAGACCCAGGATCAGCAGGGACGCCTCGACGCCCAGGATCAGCCGGTGGAACTTCAGCGCGGCGGCGGCCTTGCGGGCCAGCGCCATGCCGGAGGAGCGCGGCTCGGACGCCGCTTCCTTGACCGGTTCCTTGCCCGTCTGGTGCCGGGCGACGCCGACGAGGTCCGTCTCGGCCTTGATCAGGATCGCGCCGAGCGCGGCCAGGGTGCCGAGGAACGCCCACAGCCAGTCGATGCGCCCCGAGCCCCACAGGTCGGCGGCCCGCAGACCGAAGCCGACCAGGACCGCGGCGTCGCACAGGTAGGCGGCGACCCGGTCCAGGTAGACACCGGCCATCGAGTACTGCTTCTTCCAGCGGGCGATCTCGCCGTCGACGCAGTCCAGGAGCAGGTAGAGCTGGACCGCGAGCACGCCGAGCACGGCGCCCGTGATCCCCGGCACCAGCAGGGCCGGGGCGGCCAGGGCGCCGGCGACGGTCATCACGTAGGTCAGCTGGTTGGGCGTGACCCGTGTGTTCACCAGGTGCCGGTCGATGCGCAGGGAGACCTCGCGCATGTAGAGCCGGCCGGCCCAGTGTTCGCCGCTCTTCCGGTCCTTCACACCCGGGGGGTGAACGACCGGGCGGAGCTCAGCTACCGATGGTTTTTGCATAGTCGGCGTATGCGTCCCTGATCTGGTCGGCGGACAGGTCGAGGTGTTCGAGGATCGTGTAGCGGCCCGGGCGGGTCTGCGGAGCGAACTCCACGACCTGCACGAACTCGTCCACGGTGAAGCCGATCTCCTCCGGCAGCACGGGCAGGCCGTGGCGGCGCAGGACCTGGGCCATGTACGCCGACTCCTCGCGGGCACCGCGCAGGTGCATCGCGAAGGCCGCGCCCAGGCCGCACTGCTCGCCGTGGCTGGCGGCGCGCTTGGGGAAGAGGAGGTCGAAGGCGTGGTTGATCTCGTGGCAGGCGCCGGACGCCGGGCGGGAGTCGCCCGACACGGACATCGCGATGCCGGTCAGGACCAGTCCCTCGGCCAGGACCTGCAGGAAGGCGTCGTCGCCGACACCGCCGGGGTGGCGGAGCACGGCCTCGCCGGCCTGGCGCGCCATCGCGGCCGCGAGGCCGTCGATGTCCTCGCCGCGCTCGCGGGCGGCGAGCTCCCAGTCCGCGATCGCGGAGATGTTGGACAGGGCGTCGCCGATGCCGGAGCGCACGAACCGTACGGGGGCCTCGCGGATCACATCGAGGTCGATGACGACCGCGATGGGGTTCGGCACACCGTACGAGCCGCGGCCGGCGTCGTTGTCGAGGGTCGCGACCGGCGAGCAGAGGCCGTCGTGCGACAGGTTCGTCGCGACGGCGACCAGCGGCAGGCCGACGCGCGCCGCGGCGAACTTGGCGCAGTCGATGATCTTGCCGCCGCCGAGGCCGACGATCGCGTCGTAGCGGCCCGACTTCTTGATGGCGTCGGCGAGCTTGATGGCGTCGTCGAGCGTGCCGCCACCGACCTCGAACCACTCCGCGCCGCCCAGCGAGGGCATCAGCCGCTCGCGGAGCACCGCACCCGAGCCACCGCTGATGGCGATGGCGAGCTTGCCGGTCGACGAGCAGATCCGCTGGTCGGCGAGGACACCGGCCAGGTCGTCGATCGCCCCCGGCCGGATGTCGACGACGACCGGCGAGGGGATGAGCCTCGTCAGTACTGGCACGCGATCTCCCGGCCCTTGGCGAGGTCGTCGTGGTTGTCGATCTCGACCCACTTGACGTCGCCGATCGGCGCCACGTCGATCTTGAAGCCGCGGTTGACGAGCTCCTGGTAGCCGTCCTCGTAGTAGAGGTCGGGGTCGCGCTCGAAGGTGGTCTTCAGCGCGTCGGCGAGCTCGTCGGCCGCCTCGCCCTCGATGAGGGTGACGCCGATGTACTCACCGGTGGCCGTGGCCGGGTCCATGAGCTTGGTGATCTTCTGGACGCCCTTGGCGGGGTCCACGATGACCTTCATCTCCTCGTCGGCGAGGTTCTTCACCGTGTCGAGGGCGAGGATGATCTTCTTGCCGTCGCCGCGGGCGGCGAGCAGCGTCTTCTCGACGGAGACCGGGTGCACGGTGTCGCCGTTGGCGAGGATCACCGAGTGCTTGATCGAGTCGCGGCCGCACCACAGGGAGTAGGCGTTGTTCCACTCCTCGGCCTTGTCGTTGTCGATCAGGGTCAGCTTGAGGTTGTACTTGGCCTCGAGCGCCGCCTTGCGCTCGTAGACCGCCTCCTTGCGGTACCCGACGATGATCGCGACCTCGGTCAGGCCGATCTCGGCGAAGTTGCCGAGGGTGAGGTCGAGGACGGTGAGGCTGTCCTCGTTGCCCTCGGGGCCGACCGGCACCAGAGCCTTGGGCAGGGTGTCGGTGTAGGGGCGAAGACGCCGTCCGGCGCCGGCCGCCAGCACGAGGCCGATCATGCGGGTTCTCCTTCATCGTGTACGGCGGGTGCGCCATGTTGGCTGGCAGCGACCCAGAAGCGGATGCTCTCGAGGAGCACCACGAGTGCCACGGCCACGGCGAGTGCCGTGAGCGCGACGGTGAAATCGGTGGTGGGCAGCAGGGCTGCGGCCAGCGCGACCACGAGGGTCCTGCCTTCTTGGCCGCCGATCGCCCGTACCAGCCAGCGCGGGGGTGCGCCGGTGCCGCCCTTGATGCGGTACACCGTGTCGTAGTGATGGTAGGCGACCGCGGCCACGAGTCCGAAAGCCGCGGGCAGCGCTCCGTTCACATCGGCTTTGGCCGCCAGTACCAGGACCGTGCCGTACTCGGCGGCGCGGAAGAACGGCGGAACCAGCCAGTCCAGGGGGGCCTTGAGGGGCCGCGAGAGCGCCAGGCCGGACAGTACGACGTAGGCCACGGCCGCGACGACGACCCACGGGCTGCCGTAGGACGTGAAGGCGGCCACCGCGACGAGGGCGGCGGCGCCGAGGAGGGCGAGCACCGGTGCGGGCAGCGGCAGGCCGCGCCGCAGGGCGGCGAAGGCCGAGGCCAGCGGGCCGTTGTCGGCGAGCTCGTCGAGGGCGACGGCGGCACGGTCGGTACGGGTCGCCTTGCGGGTCAGCGAGCGCAGGACGCGTCCCGCCGTGGTGTAGCAGGCGGCGAGCGCGCAGCCGATGATCAGGACGATGAGGGTGATGCGGGGGGTGGTGAGCGCGGTGAGCACCGCGATCATCGCCCAGCGCTCACCGATCGGCAGCACTATCATCCGGCGCACCCAGACCGTCCACCCGACGCTGTCGAGCTTTTCCGAAAGTGCCGCGGTGGGGCTGGTGTTGGCGGTCGCGGCCGTACTGTCGGAGTTCGCCTCGTTGAAGGAGAAGTCCACGACGTGCCGGCAGGTCTGCAGGACCATCGCGCCGAGCGCGAGCGCCCACACGTCGTCGCCGCCACGGGCGGCGCCGAGCGCGAGGCCCGCGTAGTAGGCGTACTCCTTGGCCCGGTCGAACGTCGCGTCGAGCCAGGCGCCCATCGTCGAGTACTGCAGGGAGTAGCGGGCGAGCTGCCCGTCCGTGCAGTCGAGGACGAAGGAGAGGATCAGCAGCAGGCCCGCGGCGACGAAGCCGCCGCGCGTGCCGGTCGCCGCGCAGCCCGCCGCGATCAGGGCGGTGAGCAGCGAGGCGGTGGTGACCTGGTTCGGGGTCAGGCCCCGGCGGGCGCACCAGCGGGCGATGTAGCGCGAGTACGGGGAGATGCAGTACGTGGTGAAGAAGCCGTCCCGCGACTTGACCGCGGTGCGCAGGCGCACCGCCTCGTCGTCGACGGCGGCGACGGCCTGGCGCGCCTCGTTGCGTGCCTGCGGGTCGCTGGGCACGGTGGCGACGAGGGTGCCGAGGTCGGGGCGGTGCACGTCGGTGGCGCCGGACTCCATGGCCGCGGCGATGTCGTCCGGAAGTGCGTCGAGCGTCACCACCGCGCCGGGGGTTCCGGCGGTCGTGCGCAAGGCGCGCGTGAGGTCCTGGCGGGCCTCCGGCTTGGCGGTGACGGCGCCGGGCACCGCGCAGGCGGCGAAGCGGGGGTCGGTCAGGCCCAGGCGCAGCGCGTGGACGTGTCCGACGAAGCGCGCGTCGACGACCGCGACCCGCTGGTCGCCCGGCACGGCGGCGAGCAGCGTCTCGGCGTCCGCCACGTCGGAGGCGACCCGCACGTCGAAGCCCAGGGACCGCAGATCGCCTTCGAGTGGCGACCCGGGGACCGGCTGACCGGTGAGGATGGCGGTCGACAGACGAACTCACTCCTTGAGTACCGGCGCGGCTCGCGCCGGGCACATGCGTAAGGGGAGCGCCCCTGGCCATGGCGGCCGGGCGGCACGTCGGCAGAGGCTATCGGATGATGGGAAGCGGGCGTTCATCACCCGTTCACGCCCCGATAAGGGCGGCCTGCGAGGGCCTCGGCCTTCGCGATCATCATGGTGGATGGGAGGCCGCGCCCACAAACCGCGACCGTTCCGCGCCCGGCTTGCCCGCATAGGGGCCACATACGCCCTCAGGGGGTTCGCTTAGGGTGGGCGCCCATGACATGGCTGATCACAGGCGGAGCGGGATACATCGGGGCACACGTGGCGCGGGTCATGGCCGGCGCCGGGGAGGACGTCGTCGTTCTCGACGACATTTCGTCGGGGGTGCCGCACCGGCTGCCCACCGACATGCCCCTGGTGAAGGGGTCCTCGCTGGACGGGGACCTGCTGCGCCGGGTCTTCGCCGAGCACGGCGTCACCGGCGTGGTGCATCTCGCGGCCCGCAAGCAGGTCGGGGAGTCGGTGGAGCAGCCGCTGCGCTACTACCGGGAGAACCTGGGCGGCCTGACGACCCTGCTGGAAGCGGTCGCCGAGGCCGGTATCGAGCGGTTCGTGTTCTCCTCGTCGGCCGCGGTGTACGGCGATCCGCCGGACGCGGAGTTCGTCGGCGAGGACACGCCCTGCGTGCCGGTCAGCCCTTACGGCGAGACGAAGCTCGCCGGGGAGTGGCTGGTGCGGGCGGCCGGGCGGGCGCACGGCATCGCGACCGTCTGCCTGCGCTACTTCAACGTGGCGGGCGCCGCGGCTCCCGAGCTCGCCGACACCGGCGTCTTCAACGTGATCCCCATGGTCTTCGACCGGCTGCGGCGCGACGAGCCGCCGCGGATCTTCGGCGACACCCACCCGACGCCGGACGGCACCTGCGTGCGTGACTACGTCCACGTGTCCGACCTGGCCGAGGCCCACCTGGCCGCGGCCCGCCGGCTCGCGGGCGGCGCCGAGGGCGATCTGACGGTGAACATCGGGCGGGGCCGCGGTGTCTCCGTACGCGAACTGATCACCGTCATCGGCGAGGTGAGCGGGGACACCCGTCCCGCGCTCGTGGAACCGGCCCGGGCCGGCGACTCGCCGCGGGCGGTGGCGGACGCGCGGCGCGCGGCGCGCGAGCTGGGCTGGACGGCCCGCCTCGGGGTGCGCGAGATGGTCGAGTCGGCGTGGGCGGGATGGTGTCTGCACCACCCGGACGCGCGCCGCGGCTGATCGCTCCGACGCCCTGACCTGCACCCCTCACGTTGTCGGCAATCGTTGCCATTTTCGCAGGTCAGGGCAGTGATAACGATGTTCAGTGCAGCGTTGCACGATACCCCCCACCCGTAGTTCACTGTGGTCCCGCGACCGGCGAACGGCACCACCTATGAGCGATGCGGGAGGCGGCTCCATGGGGGCTGGGCACGATCACGGACACACCCACGCGGTACCGACGACGGGAACGGCGGCCAACGCCTACAAGGGGCGGCTCCGCATCGCCCTGGCCATCACGATCACGGTCATGCTGGCCCAGATCGTGGGCGGCGTCATGGCGGACTCGCTCGCGCTCGTCGCGGACGCGGCACACATGGCCACCGACGCCGTGGGCCTCGGCATGGCCCTGCTCGCGATCCACTTCGCGAACCGGCCGCCCACCGAGAACCGCACGTTCGGCTACGCCCGCGCGGAGATACTCGCCGCGCTCGCCAACTGTCTGCTGCTGCTCGGTGTGGGCGGCTACGTGCTGTACGAGGCGGTCGAGCGGTTCATCACGCCGGCGCAGACCGAGGGCGGCCTGACCGTCTACTTCGGCGTCTTCGGCCTCGTCGCGAACATGATCTCGCTCTCCCTGCTGATCCGCGGCCAGCAGGACAGCCTCAACGTGCGCGGCGCCTTCCTGGAGGTCGTCGCGGACACCCTGGGCTCGGTGACGGTCATCGTCTCGGCGACCGTGATCATGCTCACCGGCTGGCAGGCCGCCGACCCGATCGCCTCGCTGGTCATCGGCTTCATGATCGTCCCGCGTACGGTCAAGCTCCTCAAGGAGACCTTGAACGTCCTCCTGGAGTCGGCCCCCAAGGGCGTCGACATGGCGGAGGTGCGGGCCCACATGCTCGACCTGCCGGGCGTCGAGGACGTCCACGACCTGCACGCCTGGACGATCACCTCGGGCCTGCCCGTGCTCTCCGCCCACGTCGTGGTGAGTACGGGCACCCTCGACTCGATCGGGCACGAGAAGGTGCTGCACGAACTGCAGGGCTGCCTGGGCGACCACTTCGACGTCGAGCACTGCACCTTCCAGCTGGAGCCGAGCGGCCACGCCGAGCACGAGCCCAGGCTCTGCCACTGACGCTTGCGGCGACCGGCACTCGGGTCACCATCGGTGCTATCGTGGCCAGAGTTCTTGAGTACCTAGGAGGTGGGTTGATGACTGTCGCGGCCGACGCTGCTCTGCGCGGCGACACGTGCATCCCCACTTCCCGGGCTCGCGTCTGACGTTCCTCACGCGTACGTCCGCGGGTCCCTCACTCAAGGGTTTCCCACGTTGAACGACCACACCGACATCACCCGTGCCTTCTTCGCCCTGCACCACGGGCTTCCCCGGCAGGGTCCCGGCTCCGACGACACCACCCGGCAGCTGTTCTCCCTCGCGGGCGCGCTGCCCGACCGGCCGCGCGTGCTCGATCTGGGCTGCGGCCCCGGCCGTGCGGCACTGCTGCTCGCCGCCGAGCACGGCGCCGAGGTGACCGCCGTCGATCTGCACGAGCCCTTCCTCGACGAGCTCCGCGCCGCCTCAGAGGCACGCGGACTCGCCGACTCCATCACCACCCTCAAGGCCGACATGGCCGAACTCTCCTTCCCCGACGGTTCCTTCGACCTCGTCTGGGCCGAGAGCTCGGCCTACAGCATCGGCTTCGACACCGCGCTGCGTGCCTGGCGCCGGCTGCTCGCCCCCGGCGGGACGCTCGTCCTCACCGAGTGCGAGTGGACCACCGCCGAGCCGTCCGCGGCGGCCCGCGCCTTCTGGGAGCGGCACTACGCGCTGCGCACCGGCGAGGAGAACCTCCGGGCCGGGACCGCCGCCGGGTACTCCGTGCTCGGCGTGCATCCGCAGCCGGAGTCCGACTGGGACGAGTACTACGGTCCGCTGGCCGCGCGTGCGGACGCGGCGGACCCGGGTGCTCCCGGCATGCGTGAGGCGCTCGCCGCCACCCGCGAGGAGATCGCGACGCGGCGCGAGCACGGCACGGAGTACGGCTACACGGGCTACGTCCTGCGCCCTGCCCGGTCCTGGCCCACCCGCCCGGAGACCGCGTCGGACGTCGCCGCCGTGCGCGCCGTCAACGCCGCGGCCTTCGAGACCGGGGCGGAGGCCGACCTGGTCGACGCGCTGCGCTCGGACGCCGGCGCCTGGCTGCCGGGGCTCTCGTACGTCGCCGAGGCGCCCGACGGCTCGGTGGCGGCGCACGCGCTGCTCACCCGCTGCCGGGTGGACGGGGCGCCCGCGCTGGCGCTCGCCCCCGTCGCCGTACGGCCCGAGCACCAGCGCACGGGCGCCGGTTCGGCCGTCGTGCGCGCACTGCTGGACGCGGCACGCGCGCGTGGGGAGCGACTCGTCCTCGTCCTCGGGCATCCCTCGTACTATCCGCGGTTCGGTTTCAAGCCCGCTTCCGGGTACGGAATCCGGCCAGGATTCGAGGTTCCCGACGAGGCGATGATGGCGCTCGTCCTGAACGGCCCGGACGGTTCCGAAGGATTGCCGCAGGGCACGATCCACTATCCGGCCGCCTTCGGCGTCTGACGCTCCACCGGGCGCTCGTTCAAAAGCGCGAGCCGCGTGTCCCGCCGTGCCTCGACGCGGCGGGACATGCGGGTCCTCGGAGTGCCTTGGCTGTCGGGAACGTACGGCAGACTTGGGGCTCGAAGACCGAAGCGAAGGATGGGTATGCCGATCACACCTGCCACCGCGGCGAACAGCTCGTCGAACGGCACCGGAGAAGAGATCCTGCTCGAACTCGTCGACGAGGACGGCAGGACGATCGGCACGGCGGAGAAGCTCGCCGCGCACCAGGCGCCCGGGCAGTTGCACCGGGCGTTCTCCGTCTTCCTCTTCGACGAGCAGGGGCGGCTGCTGCTCCAGCAGCGCGCCCTCGGCAAGTACCACTCCCCCGGCGTCTGGTCCAACACCTGCTGCGGCCACCCCTACCCGGGCGAGGCGCCGTTCGCGGCGGCCGCCCGGCGCACCTTCGAGGAGCTGGGGGTCTCGCCGTCGCTGCTCGCCGAGGCGGGCACGGTGCGCTACAACCACCCGGACCCGGAATCGGGGCTCGTGGAGCAGGAGTTCAACCACCTGTTCGTGGGAATGGTGCAGTCCCCGCTGGCCCCGGACCCCGCGGAGATCGGCGGGACCGCGTACGTGAGCGCCGCGGAGCTGGCCGAGCGGCACGAGAAGGACCCGTTCTCCGCCTGGTTCATGACCGTGCTCGATGCGGCGCGACCCGCCGTCAGGGAGCTGACGGGGCCCTCCGCGGGCTGGTAGCCGCCCGCGGGAGCCGCGCGCCGACGGGCTTCAGACGCCGTTGGCCTTCAGAGGCAGGGCCGCCCAGATGACCTTGCCCCCGCTCGCGGTGTGCTCGACGTCGCAGGCACCGCCCGCCTCCTGGGTGATCTCGCGGACCAGGAGGAGTCCCCTGCCGCCCGTCTGCCCGTGGTCCGCCTCCAGGGCCGTCGGACGGTAGGGGTGGTTGTCCTCGACGGACACCCGCACCCACTCGGCGCCGACCGCGACCTCCACCGCGAGCATCGGCGAGAGCAGGGCCGCGTGCCGCACCGCGTTGGTGACCAGCTCGGAGACGATCAGCAGCAGGCCCTGCACGAGGTCGTCCGACGCCGGTACGCCCTGCCGGGCCAGCAGGTCCCGCACCGCGTGCCGCGCCTGGGGCACCGAGGCGTCGACGGCGGGTGCGGTGAAGCGCCACACGCCCTCGTACGGCACGGGTCTGTCACCGCCGGGAAGTGGGCCGGGCCCTCTCCCGCCGTTCTCCATCGTCCGGTCGCCGCCCTCGCGCTCGATTGTCGCCACACATCGAGTGTTGGGAACGCGCTGGTCCGTACCGCGCCACTGACCAGAAGTCAGCGACTATCGACGGGATTTGACCGCCGACGCATGACCCCGTCAGTTGGACGACTGATCCTGCTCCCGTTGTTCTGTCTTCACGCGCTCTTCAGGTTGCACGAGGCTCACGATGCGGCGTCCGCCGATGCCCGTGGCGATCAGGCCGAGGCCGTCGAAGAGCAGGGCCAGGGAGAAGAAGCACCCGATGACGTACTGGCTGCTGCTCGGCCACCCGGCGAGCACCAGGATGCCGATCAGCAGGCCGAAGATGCCCTGCAAAAGCGTCAGGGCGAACTGCGGGCCGCGCACCACCAGACTGCCGACCAGGCGGAACACTCCGCCCGTGAGGAAGAGCAGGGCCGCGAACATGGTCAGCGCCTCCGCCGCCACGTCGGGCCGGCGGATGATCACGACGCCCGCCGCGAGGTTCAGCGCGGCGACCACCACGCCCAGCCAGAAGAAGCTGGTGCCCCTCGACTGGACGGCGTGCAGCAGCCCGACGACGCCGCCGACCAGCAGGAGCCAGCCGAACAGGAGCATCGAGGTCAGGGTGGCGACGCCGGTGTAGACGAGCCCGACGAGGCCGGCCACGGCGAGGATCACGCCGAGCAGCGCGAGCCAGCCGAAGCTGCGGCTCAGTCGGGCGCCCTGGGCACCGGCGCTGCCGGGCTCGGTGGGCTTGGCGGTTCCAGCGTCCTTGCGTCCGGCCATGAGCTTCTCCGTCTCGCTCGGCAGACCTTCTGCGCCCTATGCTCCTTGTGCGCCTTTCGTTCCGCCCCTTCTTGATCGTACGTTCGAGTAGTGCGGATAGCATCCGGCGCATGGAGCCCCAGCTGCGGCACACCGTCACGGACGGCGTGGCCACCGTCCTCATCGACCACCCCGCCAAGCGCAACGCCATGACGTCGGACATGTGGCGCCAGGTGCCGCCGCTGTGCGCGGCGCTCGCCGACGACCCCGCCGTGCGCGCCGTCGTGCTCACCGGCGCGGGCGACACCTTCTGCGCGGGCGCCGACATCTCCACCCTGCGCGGGTCTCCGGGCGCGGCGCAGGACCTCGCGGTGCGGGCCGAGGAGGCCCTGGCCGCCTTCTCCAAGCCGACGCTCGCGATGGTGCGCGGATTCTGTGTGGGCGGCGGGGCCCAGCTGGCCGGGGCGTGCGACCTGCGGTTCGCGCAGGAGGGCGCCTCGTTCGGCGTCACACCGGCCAAGCTGGGGATCGTCTACCCGGCCTCCTCCACCCGGCGCCTGGTCTCCCTGGTGGGGCCCGCCACCGCCAAGTACCTGCTCTTCTCCGGGGAGCTGATCGACGCGGCGCGAGCGCTGCGCACCGGCCTGGTGGACGAGGTGCTGCCCGGCGACGACCTGGACAAGCGGGTCGCGGAGTTCACCCGGGTCCTCGCCTCGCGCTCGCAGCTGACGCAGGCGGCGGCGAAGGAGTTCGCTGCCGGGCGCACGGACCGGGACGCGTACTGGACGGAGCAGGCGCGCGGCAGCGGCGACACCGCGGAGGGTGTCGCCGCCTTCCTGGAGCGCAGGCAGCCCCGCTTCACCTGGGCCGCGTCGGCCGACTGAGCGGGCGGGGCGCGCCGGCTCCGCCCGCGGAGCCCGCCGTCTACTGCTCGAAGCGGCTCTTGCCGCGGAACTTCGCGACGATGTGCGCGGGCGCCTTCTCCGGGGACCCGGCGTCGTAGGGCGGCTGCGGGTCGTACTCGGTCAGCAGCTGGACGGTCTGCGCGTGCTCGTCGCCCGCGATCTTCCCCGCCAGGGTGAGGCCCATGTCGATGCCCGCGGAGACTCCGGCCCCCGTGACGTACTTGCCGTCAAACACCACCCGCTCCCCCGTCGACCGCACGCCGAGCCGGTCCAGCTCCGCCAGGGCCAGCCAGTGCGAGGTGGCGCGGCGGCCCGTGAGGAGACCGGCGGCGGCCAGGGCGAGCGAGCCCGTGCACACCGACGTCGTCCAGGTGGTCGTGGCGTCGACCGTGCGGAGCCAGCCGAGGAGCGCCTCGTTCTCCATCTGGTCGCTCTGCCCGGGGCCGCCGGGCACCACCACGATGTCGGGGCTCGGCACCTCGGCGAAGGACTTGTCCGCGACGAGCGCGAGGCTGCCGTTGTCGTCGCGCACGGGGCCCGCCTGCTCGGCCACGAAGACGGTCTCGGCGCCGGGGAGGCCGCTCAGCGTCTGGTACGGGCCGATGGCGTCCAGGACGGTGAAGCGTTCGTACAGGGCGATGGCGATCTGCATGGTGTCCCTATCGGTGTGAGTTCGGGTGTGGGTGTGGGTGCGTGGTGGGTGGGCCGACGGGTGCGGCCGGACGGAAGCGGCGGCGGTACTCGGCCGGTGCCGCGCCCAGTGCCTTGACGAAGGCGCGGCGCATGGCCTCCGGCGTGCCGTAGCCGCAGGCGCGTGACACTTCCTCGACCCCGTCGCCGGTGTCCTCGAGAAGGCGGCGGGCGTGTTCGACCCGGACGCGCTCGACGTACTTGCCCGGTGTCAGCCCCGTGTCCGCCTGGAAGGCACGGGCGAAGTGGCGGGGCGAGAGGCTGGCGCGGGCGGCGAGCGCCTCGACCGAGAGATCGTCGGCCGGGTGCTCGGTGATCCACCGCTGGACCTCGCGCAGTGGCTCGCGCCGAGCGGTCTGCGCGGCGAGCTGGACGCTGAACTGCGCCTGGTTGCCCGGGCGCCGCAGGAAGACCACGAGGTGGCGGGCGACCGTGAGCGCCACCTCGCGGCCCAGGTCCTCCTCCACGAGCGCGAGGGCGAGGTCGATGCCCGCGGTGACCCCGGCGGACGTGGCGACGTGGCCGTCCCGCACGTAGATGGGGTCCGGATCGACCTCGACGCCCGGGTGGTCCCTGGCGAGCCGGTCGCAGTACGCCCAGTGCGTCGTCACCCGGCGCCCCTCCAGCAGGCCCGCCTCCGCGAGGCGGATCGCACCGGTGCAGACCGACACCAGGCGCTCGGCGCGCGGGGCGTGCTCGCGCAGCCAGTCGGTCAGCTCCACGTCCCGCGCGCGGGTGCCGTGGCCGCCCGGGACCAGCAACGTGTGCGGCGCCGGAGCGTCCGCCAGCGCGAAGTCCGGCACCAGGGTGAGGCCGCTGGACGTGCGGACGGGTCCGCCGTCCAGGGATGCGGTGCGGACGACGTAGCCGCCCCCGGGGTCGCCGAGGCAGTGTCCTGCGCCCGTGAAGACCTCCACGGGGCCCGTGACGTCGAGGCTCTGGACGTCGTCGAAGAGGACGACCAGGACGGTTCGCTGCTCCATGTCCCGATTCTTGGCCCGGCGCGCGACGTCCGCAATGACGAGTACCCCACCTTTCCTGCCATGGGGCACGGCCTCCCCGCCAACGACATACCAACCAGTAGGTACCGTGCTCCCATGACCTCTTCGACGACCTCCCCCACGACCACCGCGCTGCCCCCGCGCGCCGGACGCCGCTGTCACAACGTGCTCAACTCCCTGCACTCGACGCACTACTTCTCGCCGGACTCCGCGCACGAGCTGGCCCCTTTCGGGATCACCCACCCCACCGCGGTCAATTTCGCCCTGCGCGCGTCGGCGATGGGCGCCGTCGGCCCCGGCACCGTGACCGCCGCCTTCTACAACTACAAGTACGAGCTCGTCGCCGCCCACGTGCCGGACGTGTGGCAGCGCGCCGTCCCCACGCAGGTGCGCGGAGCGCGCATGCGAGCGGTCGATACGACGCTGCGCCGGCTCCTCGGCGAGGACCTCATCGCCTCGCCGGAGATGTCCGAGGCCGCCGCACTCGCCCTGCGCGCCGCCGAGGCCTGCACCCGCGGTGCCCGCCCCCTGTACGCGGCACACGCCGACCTGCCCGTCCCCGAGGAGCCGCACCTCGCCTACTGGCACGCGGCGACGCTGCTGCGCGAGCACCGCGGCGACGGCCATCTGAGCGTGCTGCTCGGCGCCGAACTCGACGGCATCGAAGCCCTGGTGAGCCACACCGCGACCGGCAAGGGCATGACGCCGAAGTGGAACTTCAGGACCCGGGGCTGGAACCAGGAGGAGTGGGACGCCGCCGTCGAGCGGCTGCGCGGACGCGGACTCCTCGACGGCGAGCGCGAGTTGACGGAGGCCGGTGTGGCGCTGCGCCGGGACATCGAGGCGGAGACGGACCGTCTCGACCGGGCGCCCTACGAGCACCTGGGCGCGGCGGGCGTCGAACGCCTGACGGAGCTCGGCACCCTGATCGTCACAGCGGCGCTGGAAGCCGGGGCGTTCCCCGCGGACCTGCTCGGCAAGCGCTGAGCCCGTTCCGGCAACCCGATCCTGCATGGCTTCGGCGAGTTGAGGTACCCGGTCGTCTCCTGGCCGCCACTCCGGCCGCGCCGGGAGACGAAAAGGGGAGGAACCATGTTCCGTGCCATAGCCGATGTGCTGCGCCAGATCGCGGGAGCCATCGCCACCGTCGTCACCCTGCCGTTCAGGGCCGTGGCCAGGCTGTTCGGCGGAGCCTCCCGTTCCGGCGGGCGAGGGGGACGCTCGGGCCGGACCCGCCGGGTCTGATCCCGTCCTGTCGGCGCCACCTGCCACAATTGCCCGGCAACCTCAGCGAGAAGGCGGTACCGGAACGTGGCAGCTTTGAAGACGTCCACCCCAGCATCCATCGAAGGCAGGATCGCCGAGGAGCTCGGCGTACGGGAGCGGCAGGTGAAGGCCGCCGTCGACCTGCTCGACGGCGGGTCCACGGTGCCCTTCATCGCGCGCTACCGCAAGGAAGCGACCGAGATGCTCGACGACGCGCAGCTGCGCACGCTCGAGGAGCGGCTGCGCTACCTGCGCGAGCTGGAGGACCGGCGCGCCGCGATCCTCGACTCGGTCCGTGAACAGGGCAAGCTCACCGAGGAGCTGGAGGCGCGGATCCGCGAGGCGGACACCAAGGCCCGGCTGGAGGACATCTACCTGCCCTTCAAGCCCAAGCGGCGCACGAAGGCGCAGATCGCCCGCGAGGCGGGCCTTGAGCCGCTGGCCGACGGGCTGCTCGGCGACCCGACCGTGGAGCCGCACTCCGCCGCGGCCGCGTTCGTGGACGCCGACAAGGGCGTCGCGGACCCGCAGGCAGCCCTGGACGGTGCCCGGGCAATCCTCGCCGAGCGGTTCTCGGAGGACGCCGACCTGATCGGCGAGCTCCGCGAGCGCATGTGGGTGCGCGGTCGCCTCGCCGCGAAGGTGCGGGAAGGCAAGGAGGAGGCGGGCGCGAAGTTCGCCGACTACTTCGACTTCGCCGAGCCCTTCACCGACCTGCCGTCGCACCGCGTCCTCGCCATGCTGCGCGGCGAGAAGGAGGACGTCCTCGATCTCGTCCTCGAGCCGGAGGAGGCCACGGAGGGCCCTTCCTCCTACGAAGGGATCGTCGCCCACCGCTTCGACGTCGCCGACCGCGGCCGGCCTGCCGACAAGTGGCTGCAGGACACCGTGCGCTGGTCCTGGCGGACCCGCATCCTCGTGCACCTCGGCATCGACCTGCGGCTGCGCCTGCGGACCGCCGCCGAGGACGAGGCGGTGCGCGTCTTCGCGTCGAACCTGCGCGACCTGCTGCTCGCGGCCCCCGCGGGCACCCGCGCGACGCTGGGCCTGGACCCCGGATTCCGTACGGGCGTGAAGGTCGCCGTCGTCGACGCGACCGGCAAGGTCGTCGCGACCGACACGATCCACCCGCACGTCCCCGCCAACAAGTGGGACCAGTCCCTCGCGACGCTGGCGAAGCTCGCCCAGGAGCACGCCGTCGACCTGATCGCCATCGGGAACGGCACGGCGTCGCGCGAGACCGACAAGCTCGCCACCGACCTCATCACCCGGCACCCCGAGTTGAAGCTGACCAAGGTGATGGTCTCCGAGGCGGGCGCGTCCGTGTACTCGGCCTCGGCCTTCGCCTCCCAGGAGCTGCCCGACCTCGACGTGTCGATCCGCGGCGCGGTCTCCATCGCGCGACGGCTGCAGGACCCGCTCGCCGAGCTCGTGAAGATCGACCCGAAGTCGATCGGCGTCGGCCAGTACCAGCACGACCTCTCCGAGATGAAGCTGTCCCGCTCCCTCGACGCCGTCGTCGAGGACTGTGTGAACGGCGTCGGCGTGGACGTGAACACGGCGTCCGCGCCGCTCCTCGCCCGCGTCTCCGGCATCGGCGCGGGCCTCGCGGAGAACATCGTGGCGCACCGCGACGCGAACGGCCCGTTCAAGAGCCGCAAGGGCCTCAAGGACGTGGCGCGGCTCGGCCCGAAGGCGTACGAGCAATGCGCGGGCTTCCTCCGCATCCGCGGCGGCGACGATCCGCTGGACTCCTCCAGCGTGCACCCCGAGGCGTACCCCGTGGTGCGCAAGATGGTGAAGTCCTCGGGTGCCGAGGTCGGTTCGCTGATGGGTGACACGGCGACGCTACGCTCGCTCAGGCCGGACGACTTCGTGGACGAGGTCTTCGGCCTGCCCACGGTCACCGACATCCTGAAGGAGCTGGAGAAGCCCGGCCGCGACCCGCGCCCCGCCTTCAAGACGGCGACCTTCAAGGACGGCGTGGAGAAGATCTCCGACCTGGCCGGCGGGATGGTGCTCGAGGGCGTCGTCACGAACGTGGCCGCGTTCGGGGCCTTCGTGGACGTGGGCGTTCACCAGGACGGTCTGGTGCACGTGTCCGCCATGTCGAAGACCTTCGTCAAGGACCCCCGGGACGTCGTCAAGCCCGGCGACATCGTCAAGGTGAAGGTCATGGACGTCGACATCCCGCGCAAGCGGATCTCGCTGACGCTGCGTCTGGACGACGAGGCGGCGGCGCCCGGCGAGAACCAGCCCAAGCGGGGCGGGCGGCCGCCTCAGCAGCGGCAGCAGGGCCAGGGCGGCCCGGCGCAGGGACAGCAGGGTCAGCGCGGTGGTCAGGGGCAGCGCGGGGGCCGTGGCGGTCAGGGCCAGGGCCAGCGGGGCGGCGGCCAGCGGCCGCAGCGCCAGGGGCCGCCGCCCGCCAACGACGCGATGGCCGAGGCGTTGCGGCGGGCCGGGCTCGTGGACCCCAAGCGGCGCTGAGTCCGCGGGTGCTGCGGATGTCCGCGGGGAGTCGCGGGCGTCCGTGGGAGCTGAGGCCGTGAAGGTGCGGGGCCGCCGTCAGAGCGGCGGTTCCGTCACCTTGCCCTCCGCCACCTCCAGGCGGCGCGTCACCCGGACGGCGTCGAGCATCCGCCGGTCGTGGGTGACCAGCAGCAGCGTGCCCTCGTAGGCATCCAGGGCCGACTCCAGCTGCTCGATCGCGGGCAGGTCGAGGTGGTTCGTCGGCTCGTCCAGGACCAGCAGGTTCACCCCGCGCCCCTGGAGCAGGGCCAGGCCCGCGCGAGTGCGCTCGCCGGGCGAGAGCGTGGCCGCCGAGCGCAGCACGTGGTCCGCCTTCAGGCCGAACTTCGCCAGCAGCGTGCGGACTTCGGCCGGCTCGGTGTCCGGTACGGCCGCGCAGAACGCGTCCAGCAAGGACTCCTCGCCGTGGAACAGCGCGCGGGCCTGGTCGACCTCGCCGACCAAGACGCCCGAGCCGAGCGCCGCGTTCCCCGCGTCCAGCGGGATGCGCTCCAGGAGGGCGGCCAGCAGCGTCGACTTGCCCGAGCCGTTCGCGCCCGTGATGGCCACGCGGTCCGCCCAGCCGATCTCCAGCGTGACCGGACCCAGCGTGAACGCGCCCCGGTGCACCTCGGCCTCGCGCAGGTTCGCGACGACCGTGCCGGAGCGCGGGGCCGCCGCGATCTCCATGCGCAGCTCCCACTCCTTGCGGGGTTCGTCGACGACGTCGAGGCGCTCCAGCATGCGCTGCGTCTGGCGGGCCTTGGCCGCCTGCTTCTCGCTGGCCTCACTGCGGAACTTCCGGCCGAGCTTGTCGTTGTCGCTCGCCTTGCGGCGGGCGTTCTTCACGCCCTTGTCCATCCAGGAGCGCTGCATCTGGGCGCGGCCCTGGAGCGCGGCCTTCTTGTCCGCGTACTCCTCGTACTCGTCGCGGGCGTGCCGTCGCGCCGTCTCCCGCTCCTCCAGGTACGCGTCGTAGCCACCGCCGAACAGGTTGATCTCCTGCTGGGCCAGGTCGAGTTCGAGGACCTTGGTGACGGTACGGGTGAGGAACTCGCGGTCGTGGCTGACCACGACCGTGCCGGCGCGCAGTCCCCGTACGAAGTCCTCCAGGCGCTCGAGGCCCGCGAGGTCGAGGTCGTTGGTCGGCTCGTCCAGGAGGAACACGTCGTAGCGGGAGAGCAGGAGGGAGGCGAGGCCCGCGCGTGCGGCCTGGCCGCCCGAGAGCGACGTCATCTCCTGGTCCAGGCTCACGGCGAGGCCGAGGGAGTCGGCCACGTCGTCGGCGCGCTCGTCCAGGTCCGCGCCGCCGAGGGCCAGCCAGCGCTCCAGGCTGGTGGCGTAGGCGTCGTCCGCACCCGGGGCGCCGTCCACGAGGGCCTGCGTGGCGTCGTCCATGACGCGCTGGGCCTCGGCCACGCCGGTGCGGCGGGCCAGGAAGCCGCGGATGGTCTCGCCCGGGCGGCGGTCCGGTTCCTGCGGGAGATGTCCCACGGAGGCGGTGGGCGGCGAGAGCCTCAGCTCTCCGCCCTCGGGCGTGTCCAGGCCCGCGAGCAGCCTGAGCAGGGTGGACTTGCCCGCTCCGTTGGCCCCGACGAGGCCGATGACGTCGCCTGGGGCGACGACCAGGTCCAGTCCGGAGAAGAGGGTGCGGTCGCCGTGGCCGGCGGCGAGATCTTTAGCGACGAGGGTTGCGGTCATCAGGGGGTGATTGTAAGTGAGCGGTCTGACGGGGAGCGGCCCGGCTGGGGCCTTCTCGGGCGAGCCCCGCAGGGGCGAGTGCGTCAGGGGCGCGGGGACCTGCGCGCTCAGCCACGACGCACCCGCTAACCGCCGAGGCCCCCGGCGGGCTAGTCGGACGTGGGAGTGATCAGGACGCTCGTGGAGGTGCGCGCCACTACGTAGGAGCGACCCTTCGTGGCCCTGGGAGCCAGGGGAACCTGGTGTTCCCCCGGCTCAAGGACCTCGTCGAAGACCTCGTGGACGTGCGTACGCGACAGCCGGTCCACCCGGTACGCCGTCAGCCGGACCCGGCACGTCGACGTGACCGACACCTCCGCCGCGCGGGGACCGGCCGCCAGGCGGGTCAGGCGCCGCTGGTCCTCGGGGCTGCGGTCGAGCGCGTACTCGATCTGGGCGACCAGGAGCGGAATGATCGGGGCGAGGCCGTCGACGTAGGCGACCCGGACCCCTGCCGCGTCGAAGGCCGCACGGACGGACTGCCGGGCCGCGTCGGACACCGCGCGGCCGAAGGCGACCGCCCCGTACGTACGGAGTTCGTCGCCCGGCACGCCCGCCGCGTCCGCCGCGATCTCCGCCCCGATGCCGATCGTGCGCAGCGCCGCCGCCAGCTTGGCGAGGATCGCGACCCGGGCACCGATCAGCAGGACCCGTCGGCGGGCCTGCGGTTCGCCCCCGTCGAGCAACTGGCCCAGAGCCGTGCGGTATTCGGTGCCTCTGAAGCGGAAGGGCCCTATGCCGTGGTAGCCGTTGAGCTCCAGGTCGGCGGGTTCGGCCGTCTGCCAGGCGAAGTCGCGCCAGACGAAGTCGTCGCCGCCGTCGGCGCTCTTCTCGATCACCGCCGTGACCGCGCCGCACTCCAGGCCCTCGCACTCGGGGCACCCGTAGATGACGTACCGCCCGTCGCGCAGCGGCGCCCGTGCTTCGAGGAGCAGCCTGCGGACGTGCGCGGTGAAGATCGCCGGCGGGATGTCGGCGGCCAGCGGCGACACCGCGTCGAGGTCGGAGAGCTGGAAGAGCAGGGGGCGCCCGTTCACAATGAAGTCGACGAAATCGCGGTGCACTTGGTAGTCACCGTTGGCGAGAACTCCACCGGCGCGCATGGCCGGTGCCAGACCGAAGGTCGCGTACTCGGCAGACATGCTTGGAGTATCCCCACCCGGTGTCTGATGTGAGCACGGCATCGCACATTCCGCTACGTTCCTGGGATGAGGGATGACGATGTGATCGTGGTGGGCGGTGGGGTCGTCGGACTCACGACCGCCATCGTGCTCGCGGAGTCGGGGCGGCGCGTGCGGGTGTGGAGCCGGGACCCCGTGGAGCGGACCACCTCGGCCGTTGCCGGCGCCCTGTGGTGGCCCTACCGCATCGAGCCCGTGGAGGCGGTCGGCGACTGGGCGCTCCGGTCGCTCGCCGTGTACGAGGAGCTGGCGGCGCGCGGTGGCCTCGGGGGCGTACGCATGGTCGAGGGCGTGCATGCCGGGACGCGGCTGGACGCGTTGGGGCCGTGGGCCTCGCGGGTGGCGGGACTGCGGGTGGCGGAGCCCGGCGAGTATCCGGGGCAGGCGCTGTGCGCGCGGCTGCCGCTGATCGACATGCCCGTGCATCTGGCCTGGCTGCGGGAGCGGCTGCGAGCGGCGGGCGCGGTCGTGGAGCACCGCAGGGTCCGGCGGCTCGCGGAGCCCTTGGCCCAGGCGCCCGCCGTCGTGAACTGCTCGGGGCTGGGCGCCCGCGAGCTCGTGCCGGACGATGCCGTGTACCCGGTGCGCGGGCAGGTCGTGGTCGTGGAGAACCCGGGTGTCGAGACGTGGTTCACGGCTGCCGATCCGGCCTCGTCGGCGACCACGTACTTCTTCCCGCAGCCCGGCAGGCTGCTGCTCGGCGGCACCGCACAGGACGACAACTGGTCCATGGAGCCGGATCCGGCGGTGGCCGAGGCCATCGTCGTGCGGTGCGCGGCCGTGCGGCCGGAGATCGCGGGGGCGCGGGTCCTGGCGCACCGGGTGGGGTTGCGGCCCGCCCGGCACCGGGTGCGTCTCGAGCGGGAGCGGACCTCTGGGGGCGGGGTCGTGGTGCACAACTACGGGCACGGCGGCGCCGGTGTCACGGTCGCCTGGGGGTGTGCCCAGGAGGCGGCACTGTTGGTGGGCGCCGCCTCCTGAAGCGGTCGGTCAGCGGCTGTCGGCCGCCGTGCTGCCCGACTCCTGGCCGTTGCCTTCGTCGTCCTGGGCAGGGCCGATCCGGAGCTCGAACTCACCGTCGTACTGCTCGTGACCGGCGATCACGGCCTTCTCGACGGCTTCCGTGCCGTGCTCCCCGCGCACGATCAGCGGGTCGTGGCGCAGGTCCCGCATCAGAGCCACACACATGCCGATCATCACGAGCGTGAAGGGCGCGGCGACCAGGATCGTGAGGTTGCGCAAGCCGGTGAGCGCGTCGTCCGAGCCGTCGCCGATCAGCAGCATGATCGCGCCGACGGCGCCGGTCACGATGCCCCAGAAGATCACCACGAACCGGCCGGGTTCGAGGGCGCCCTTCTGGGAGAGCGTGCCCATCACGATGGACGCGGCGTCGGCACCCGAGACGAAGAAGATGCCCACGAGGATCATCACCAGCAGGCTGGTCACCGTGGCGATCGGGTACTCGTGGAGCAGTCCGAAGAGCTGCGCCTCCTGCGTCGTCTCGCCCTTGAGGCCGCCCCGCTCGGCGACGGTCATGGCGGTGCCGCCGAAGACCGCGAACCAGATGAGGCTGACGGTGCTGGGCACCAGGATGACGCCGCCGACGAACTGACGGATCGTACGGCCGCGGCTGATGCGCGCGATGAACATGCCGACGAAGGGCGTCCAGGAGATCCACCAGGCCCAGTAGAAGACCGTCCAGCTGCTGAGCCAGTCGGCCACGCCCTTGCCGCTGGAGGCCTCGGTGCGGCCGATGAGCTGCGGCAGGTCGTCGAGGTAGGCGCCGATCGACGTCGGGACCATGTCGAGGATGATGACCGTCGGGCCCGCGATGAAGACGAAGATGACCAGCAGCGCCGCGAGCACCATGTTGATGTTCGAGAGCCACTGCACGCCCTTCTCCACACCGGAGATGGCGGACGCCACGAAGGCCAGGGTCAGCACGGCGATGATCACGACGAGCAGGCCGGTGCTCGCCTCGTCCATCCAGTCGAGCACCTCGATGCCGCTGCCGATCTGCAGGGCGCCGAGGCCCAGCGAGGCGGCCGAGCCGAAGAGCGTCGCGAAGATGGCCAGGATGTCGATGACCCGGCCCCAGGCGCCGTGGGCGTGCTTCGTGCCGATGAGCGGCTCGAAGACGGCGCTGATGGTCTGCCGGCGGCGGCGCCGGAAGGTGCTGTAGGCGATGGCGAGGCCCACGACCGCGTAGATCGCCCAGGGGTGGAGCGTCCAGTGGAAGAGGGTCGTGGCCATCGCGGTCTCCATCGCCGCGGGCGCGTCCGCCGGGTCGGTGCCCGGCGGCGGTGAGGTGAAGTGGGCCAGGGGCTCGCTCACGCCGTAGAACATCAGGCCGATGCCCATGCCGGCGCTGAACATCATGGCGACCCAGGAGACGGTGCGGAACTCCGGTTCCTCACCCTCGTCGCCGAGGGTGATCTTCCCGTACCGGCTGACGGCCAGCCAGAGCGCGAAGACGACGAAGCCGGTGGCGGTCAGCATGAAGAACCAACCGCCGTTGTGCATCAGACCGTTGAGCATGTCCGTGGAGACATCCTGCAGCGAGTCCGTCGCCACCGCGCCCCACACCACGAACGCGAGGGTGAACAGGGCGGTGACGCCGAACACCACCCGGTCCGTCTGTGGGGACCGGCCGCCGTGGGCGGGCGCCAGGCTCTCCCCTGGCGCCCCTCCCCCGTCGTCCGCTTTCTGAGGTTCCTGCGTCACAGGTGACACCTTTCAAGGGTCGGAATACGACGAGACTTTGTTCTCCGCTACCCCCTACCACATGTGACTCACCTCTCACCGGCTCAACATGTCATGTCGGGCCGACCTGTGACCATGTGATAAGGCGCGCGCTCGTCGAGCAGCAGGGGTACGAGGGCCCGTGCGGACTGCCGCAGCGGGACGTACGCCCCGGACTTCTGGCGCTTCACGGTGACGCCGTGCAGGGCCAGTTCGTCCTTGATGTCGCGGTACTGGGCGGTGTCCAGGCGGTAGCCGCAGGGCGGGTCCTGGATGATCTCGGCCGGTTCGGCCGGGTCGTTGTCGGCTCCGCCGAGGTAGACCGGGCCGCGGTCGCGGTAGCCCTCGACGCGGGCCGCGTCGGTGGCCGCCTCCAGACGGCCGCGGCGCTCGTCGGTGAACGCGGCCAGGCCGCCGAGCGCCGCGCGCTGGGAGGCCACGCGGCGCCGGTTGTTCAGCGCCTCGTCGTTCTTCTCGGCCTCCGTGAGGGGATCGACGCGGCTCTCAATCAGCAGGCCCGCGGCGTGCTTGATGCCCGACATGTTGCGCAGGATGCGTTCCTGGCCGTCGCCCGCGGTCTGCTTGACCGGCTCGCCGGTCACGGGATCGGTCCAGATGCCGTACGTGCCCGTGGTGTACCCGCCGCGCTCCGCGGCCGGCCGCACGTACGCCTTCGACAGGGTCTGCGCCTCCCCGTGCACGGCCTCGTCGGTGTTGAGGTTGCGCGGCCAGAGGTCGAACAGGTCCTTGTCGTAGTACTTGGGGGTGGCGCCGTACTCGTGCAGGTCGTAGATGACGTCGGGCCTGCGGTCGCGGATCACCGCGGCCATGGCACGGGCCTCCGCCGTCTGCAGGGCGAGGTGGTCGCGGTTGATGTCGACGCCGTCGGAGTTGCCGCGGGTGTCGGCGGCGCGGCCGTCCGGGTTGGCGGTGGGCACGACGAGGAGCGTGGTGCGGCTCAGGAAGCGTTTGGTCTTCTTGTCCTTCGCGTACGCCAGGTCGCGGATGGTGGACAGACACGCCTCGCGGCCCGACGGCTCGTCGCCGTGCTGGCTGCAGATCAGCAACACGGTGTTCTTCGTGGGACGTTCCGCTATGCGCACCAGCTGGACGGGGCGGTCCTTCTTGGTGGTGCCGATGCGGGTGACCGAGACCCTGCTGGTCGCCCGGTCCACGGTGGCGAGGAGTTCCCGCTCCTCGGGCTGGCTGGTCCAGCGCGCCCCGTTCGTCTCCTCGAAGCCGGTGCGCGGCGGGGTCGGCGTCGCCACGGCGGGCGCCGTCAGGAGGGGCGCCGCGAGCGCGGCGGTGGCGCAGGCGAGCGCCAGGGTGCGGATGCGGGGTGTCATGAAGTGCTGCCTCCGGGGACGGGGTTGAGCGGACGCGGCGGGGCGACGCCGTCGAGACGGGACGGGCGGGGGGCGACGTGTGAGGGGGCGCTGGTGGTGAACGCGTCGGCGCCGCCGACCAGCGGCAGCTTCGCCGAGGTGCGGGACAGGTCGAGGGCGAGCGTCGGGGTGTCGGCAGGGGGCTGGATGAGGTTTCTGTCGGTGCCCGCGATGATCAGCGCGAGACGGTGGCCCTCGGGTACGACGTGGTCGCTCGCGGCGAGGTCGAGGGTGATGGTGTGCGGCTTGCCCGGGGTGAGCGGGCGGCCGTGTCCCGCGTCGGCCCAGTTGCCGAGGTCGGCCCAGCCGCGGCTGAAGATCGTGTAGTCGACGGCGGCGGTCCTGGCCCGCGTCTCCTTGAAGCAGGAGCTGTCACCCGTGGTGCTCGCGCCCCAGCAGGTGCGCTCGGGAAGGGTGCTGATGCCCTCGCCGGACGCGGCGTAGTCGCGGATGGTGGCGGGGCCGAGGTCGACGAGGACCGCGGAGAGGTGGGCGGTGCGGGTGGTCGGGGTCGCGGTGACGGTCACCGTGGAGGAGCCGGAGAGGCGCAGGTCGCGCCCGAGGGGCTTGCTGATGAAGCCCGCCTTGCCGGATGTCGATGTGTCGATCTTCTCGGCCCACTGGGTCTCGCCGATCCGCGGGTCGTCCGTGAAGGTCTCGGTGCCCTTGCCGGGCCGCGGGCCGAGCACGCCGACGCCGGGCGCGGCACCCTTGGCGGGGCGGAGCTTGACGGTGTCCGTGCCGCGCGGGGGCCAGACGCGGTCGGTGGTCCAGTGGTCGGGGGCGCGCTCGATGTCGGCCATCGGCTCGCGGTCGATGCCGTTGTCGTAGCCGAGCAGCTCGTGGTCGAACCAGCGGTGCAGGGTGCGCACCCAGTCGGCGCGGCGGAGGTCGAAGGGGTCGACGTGGCCGGCCTGGCTGAGCCACAGCTTGCGGTCGACGCCGTTGTCGGCGAGGGCGTCCCACCACTGGCCGAAGTGCTTGGTGCGGACGTTCAGGTCCTGCATGCCGTGCACGGCGAAGACGCTGGCGCGCACCTGGTCGGCGTCCGGGACGTGGTCGCGCTCGCTCCACAGGCGGGTCCAGTCGCCGGTGCGGGGCGCTCCGTCGATCAGGCGCTGCTGCACGGCGCCGCAGCGGGCGCGGGCCTCGGGGCTCTGCACGCCGTCGGCGAGGCCGTCGGGGCCGCTGCCGAAGAGCGGGGCGCCCTTGGCGAAGTAGTAGTCGTACCAGGAGGAGATGGCGCCGATCGGCACGATCGTCTTGAGGCCCTTGACGCCGGTGGCGGCGACGCCGTTGGCGATGGTCCCGTCGTAGCTCTTGCCGATCATCCCGGTGGCGCCGTTGGTCCACGAGGCCTGGGTGCGCGCGTTCCCGGTGCGGCTGGTGTAGGCGCGGGCGCGGCCGTTCAGCCAGTCGACGACGGCCTTGGCGGACTGGACGTCGGAGCGGCCGCCGACGTCGACGCAGCCGTCGGAGCGGTTCGTGCCCGCGAGGTCGACCGCGACGTAGCCGTAGCCGCGCGGCACGAAGTAGTTGTCGTAGTAGAGCGGGAACTGCACGGGGTTCCCGTCCGCGTCGTACGTCTTCTTCTGACTCTCGTTGCCCCGGCCGCAGCAGGAGTAGTACGGGCTGGCGTCCATGATCACGGGTATCCGGCGGCCCGTGCGGTCGAGTTCGCGGGGTCTGACTATGTCGACGGCGACGCGGTCGGTCCTGCCGTCCGCGTCGCCGTCGATCCTGGTGTCGACCCATACGGATTCGCGTATCGCGTCCTCGTACGAGTACACGGGTCTGCTCTCGCCCGGGGCGCGCGGGGCCCGGTCGGCGCCCTGCGCGGCGCCCGGGGACGTGAGGGTGGCCAGCAGGGCGGCGAGGGCCGCGGTCAACAGTGCTCTCCACAGGAGGTGGGCGCGTCGCGCACGTATCGGCATGGCGCGGAAGGTACACCGGTGGACTCCCGTGCGACAGAGGGCCGCACGCAGCATCGACAGGTGCGTGGGACATCAAGGCACATGTCGGCCGAATGGCGATCGTGTGACGTCCGGGGCCATGGACATGACGCGTGCGGGCAGGGCTGAATAGGCTCGACGATCACGACGAACAGTTGTTGTGCCCCTACGACTTGGAGCTCTCGTGCACCGCAGACTCATCGCCCCGGGCGCGCTCGCGGCCTCTCTCCTGCTGGCGATCCCGGCATCGGCCGCCGACTTCTCCCCCGGGGCCCCGGGCATCGGCGACCCCTATTACCCGGCGAGCGGCAACGGCGGATACGACGTCTCGCACTACGACCTGCGCCTGAAGTACCAGCCCGCGACGGACCTCCTGGAGGGCACGGCGACGCTCAACGCCCGTACCACGCAGGACCTCTCGCGCTTCAACCTCGACTTCGGCCTCAAGGTGTCCGAGGTGCGGGTCAACGGCAAGAAGGCCAAGTTCGCGAAGACCGGCGACCAGGAGCTGGAGATCACACCGCCGGCGGGCCTGCCGAAGGGCACGCCGATCACGGTCGTCGTGCGGTACGCGGGCAAGCCGTCCGAGCTGAAGATCAACGGCTACACGGCCTGGCACCGGACGCCCGACGGCGGCGTCGCGGCCCAGGAGCCGGAGGCCGCCGTGTGGTGGTTCCCCTCCAACGACCACCCGCTGGACAAGGCGACGTACGACGTCTCCGTCTCCGTGCCGGACGGCACTCAGGCGATCTCCAACGGCGCCCTGCAGTCGCAGAGTTCCAAGCTGGGCTGGACCCGCTACAACTGGCGGTCGAACAAGCCGCAGGCCAGCTACCTCGCCACGCTCGCGGTCGGCAAGTTCGACATCACGACCGACAAGACGGAGAGCGGCCTGCCCGTCCTGAACGCCTACAGCAAGGACCTCGGCGACAACGCGGGCGCCGCACGCGCCAGCATCGAGCGGACCACCGAGATCACCGAGTGGCTCGAGACGGTCTTTGGGAAGTACCCCTTCAACGCGCTCGGCGGGTACGTCCCGAACGTGAAGAGCAGCTACGCCCTGGAGACGCAGACCCGGCCGTTCTACAGCCCGGCCGCCTTCGCCAATGGCTCCAACCCGTCGATCGTCGTCCACGAGATCGCCCACCAGTGGTACGGCGACAGCGTCTCGGTCGACGGCTGGAAGGACATCTGGGTCAACGAGGGCTTCGCCCGCTACAGCCAGTGGCTGTGGTCGGAGAAGGAGGGCGAGGGCACGGCCCAGGAGCTCGCGGACTACGTCTACGCGCAGCACCCCGCCGACGACCCGTTCTGGCAGGTCAAGCCGGGCGACCCGGGCCCGGACAACCAGTTCCACGGCGCGGTCTACGACCGGGGCGCGGTCGCTCTGCAGGCGCTGCGCAACGAGATCGGCGACGACGCGTTCTTCGCGATCCTGAAGGGGTGGCCGAAGAAGCACGCGTACGGCAACGCCAAGGTGAGCGACTTCGTGAAGTACGCGGAGAAGGTCTCGGGCAAGCCGCTCGCGGAGCTCTTCGACACGTGGCTCTACCAGCCGTCGCGCCCTGAGTCCCCGGCAGCGCGGGACGCCGGGATCGCCCGGTCCAAGGCCGCTGTGGCCAAGCCGAAGTCGTGGAAGCAGATCGCGGCGACCAACGGCGTGCACGAGCACGGTCACGGTCACTGAGCCGACGCACCACGCGGCATCGCGCGGCAGACCGCGTGCCGCGCCCCGCCCGTCCGGCTGCCCGCAGCGCGCGGCAGCCGGGCGGGCGGGTGGCCGCCGCTTCTCCGCCCGCGCCGTGCGTGACCCGCGTGCCGTGCGTTACGTACGAGCCGCGCGTTCCCTCGCCCGCCCCGCCCGCGCGGCCGGCAGGTAGCGCAGCCGCTCGGGCAGGAGCGGCACCACCGTGCGGACCACCCGGCCGAAACGCCGTAGCCTGCGCTCCTGCGTGGCCGTCCACGGCAGGCCGATCGCCTCGCGGGCGTCCGGCGGCATCAGTCCGATCGTGACGAAGCGGCGGAAGCGGGCAAGCGGCGGCAGAAGCAGGGGCCACAGGGCACGGAGCACCAGGCGCGTGAGCCTCGGTCCGCGGTCCGGCGGCGGCACGGGCCGACCGGTCGCGGTCAGCTCCTCGGCCACCGCCGTGAGCTCCAGTTCCTCGGCGAGGACCGTGCGGTAGTAGGGCCAGAACTCCTGGAGCGTCTGCGGCATGTCCCGGTCGTGGATGCCGAGGATGCGCCCGACCTGGAGCCACTCCGCGTACAGCTGCCGCTCCTGCGTCTCGGTGAAGGGGCGGCCCAGGTACTTCTGCGCGTGCCGGTAGACGGGGAAGCCGGTGGCGTGGACCCAGGCGTAGTTGGCGGGCATCAGCGCGTGGTAGCGGCGGCCGTGCGCGTCCGTGCCCGCGATGGTGCGGTGCAGCGCGCGCAGCCTGCGGCCCTCCACCGCGGCCGCCTCTCCCCCGTACACCCACAGCAGGACCGAGCGCACCGAGCGCTCGCCGCGTCCCCACGGGTCCGTACGGAACACGGAGTGGTCGTCGACGCCGGCACCGACCGCCGGGTGCGCCACCTGCAGGGTGAGCGCGGGCGGCAGCATCAGCAGCATGCGGATGTCGCCCGCGATGCTCCAGAGGATGCCGCCGGGCGGCGGTGGGACGGGATCGCGGGTTTCGGGGGGTGCGGGGGGTGCGGAGGGTGCGGGGGGTGCGGGCGCTTCGGCGGTCCCTTGGACGTCTCGGTCCGCGCGGTGCTCGGCAGGGTTCATGCGACGTGCTCCTCGGCCGTGGCCGGTTTGTACCTGTCCAGTATGCGACCGTGCTTCCGCTTCCGGGGGCCCGGGGGTTCCCTGTGCGGCCCCGTCGGGTGGATGCTGCCGGCGCGGCGCCGGCCGGTCCGGTACGGCCCGACGAACTACCTCTGGAGCGCTGACTGATGGCCACTTTCGCGGTACGTTCCCCTGCCACCGGAGACGTCATCGGTGAGCACCCGGTCGACGGCCCCGACGAGGTCGCGCGGGCGGTCGCGGGCGCCCGGGGCGTGGCCGCGGGCTGGGCGGAGCTGGGCTGGTCCGGCCGGCGGGACCGGCTGCTCGACTGGAAGCGTTCGCTGGCCCGGCGCATGGACGAACTCGCGGACGCCGTCACCGCCGAGACCGGCAAGCCGGTGCACGACGCGCGGGCCGAGGTGCTGCTCGCCCTGGTCCACCTGGACTGGGCCGCCCGCAACGCGCGGCGCGTGCTGCGGGTGCGCCGGGTGGCGTCCGGACTGCTCTCGGCCCACCAGAGCGCACTGCTCGGCTACCGCCCCCTGGGCGTGATCGGCGTCATCGGCCCGTGGAACTACCCGGTCTTCACCCCCATGGGCTCGATCGGCTACGCGCTGGCCGCGGGGAACGCCGTCGTCTTCAAGCCGTCCGAACTGACGGCCGGGACCGGCGCGCTCCTCGCGTCGGCCTTCGACGACGCCGTGCCGGACTGCGCGGGGCTGCTGCGGACCGTGACCGGGCCCGGGTCGACGGGGCGGGCGCTCGCCGCGTCCGGGGTCGACAAGGTGTCGTTCACCGGGACGCCGGGGACCGCCCGCAAGGTCGCCGAGGTCTGCGCCCGCTCCCTGACACCGCTGCTCGCCGAGTGCGGCGGCAAGGACGCGGTCCTCGTGGGCCCGGACGCCGACCTGGCGGAGGCGGCCGAGGCGATCGCGTGGGGCGCGATGGCGAACGCGGGACAGACCTGCGCCGGCGTCGAACGGGTCTACGCGGTGGCCTCCGTGCACGAACGGCTGTGCGAACTGATCGTCGCCAGGACGCGGGAGCTTGCCGCGGGCCTGCACTACGGCCCGATGACGCTGCCCACCCAGCTCGGCGTCGTGGAGCGCCACATGAAGGAGGCGCTGTCGTCCGGCGCGCGGGCGGCGCTCGGCGGGCCCGAGTCCGTCGCCGCGCCGTTCGTGAGCCCCGTGGTCCTGGTGGACGTGCCGGAGGGCTCGCCCGCGATGACGGAGGAGACCTTCGGCCCGGTGGTCGCGGTCAACCGGGTGCGGGACCTGGACGAGGCGGTGGAACGGGCCAACGCCTCCCCCTACGCGCTCGGCGCGAGCGTCTTCACCGGGTCGCGTGCCACCGGGCGCGCCGTGGCGCAGCGGCTCGACGCCGGGGCGGTGGCGGTCGGGTCGGTGCTCGGCTTCGCGGCCGTTCCCTCGCTGCCGTTCGGCGGCACGGGCGAGTCGGGGTACGGGCGGATCCACGGCGCGGAGGGGCTGCGGGCGTTCGCGGCACCTCGTTCGGTGACGGTGAAGCGGTTCGCGCCCTATGCCGATCTGACGTCGTTCGCCACCGCCCCCGACAAGTCCGCGCGGGCGGTGGAGCTCGCGCGCAGGCTGCACGCGCGCTTCTGAGCCCGCCCACCTGTCAGGACCTGGGCCCCAACGGTCAGGGCCTGGGCTCTAGCGCGCCTCGGCGTACGCGTCCAGGACGGCGTCCACGACCGCGTCCGGTTCCCGCACCGTCGGGAAGTGGTCGCTGCGGGCGAGGCGCACCAGGCGGCAGCCCGGGATGCGCTGCGCCATCGTCTCGTTCACCCGGACCACCTCCGGCTGGTCCTGCTCCCCGAGGACCAGGACGCAGGGCACGTCGAGCTCGCCGAGGCGGTCGTAGGCGGGCGGGTCGGGCACGTTGTGGGGGACGTTGGCGAACCACGCCGGGATGACCGCCCTCAGGTACGCGTCGACCTCCGCGTCGTCCCCGGTGCCCGCGGCGCCCGAGGTCCGCTTCAGCAGCGCCACGATGCCGTCCACGTCGCCCGCCTCGGCGAGCCGGCCGACCTCGGCCGTGAACGTGGCCGGGACCAGGTCGTCGGCGCCGGTGACGCCCGGGACCACCAGGGCGAGGCTCGCCACGCGCGCGGGGTCGCGGAGCGCGAGACTGAGGGCCGTCGCGCCGCCCATGCTCGATCCGACGAGGACCGCGCGGGCCACCCCGAAGTGGTCGAGGACGGCGATCAGGTCCTCGACCAGCGAGTACGCGGCGGTCGGGTCCGGTGACCTGCCGTATCCCCGCGCGTCGTAGTGGATCACCCGGTGCCGCTCCGTGAGGCGCGGCAGGACGCGGTCCCAGACCCGGGAGTCGGCGACTCCCGGGTGCAGCAGGACCAGGGGGAGCTCTTCGCCGTCCGCGCCGCCCGGTTCACCCGAGTCGTGCGCCCACACTTCGCCGTCCTTGACCGAGACCATGACGTCCATGCCCGGCAGTCTCCGCGCGTGCGGTCCCGGCCGCCAGTGGCGCTGCCGGACGAGGGCGTGAATCCGTACGCCCGGCGGCCTGAACCCGTCGGATCGGCGCCGGGCGCGGTGCCCGACGCCGTGGTCAACAGGCCTCCGGTGCCATGGTCAGGGCGCGCCGGGCTGCGGGCGCGGCGCCGGGCGCGGGCCGTCGGCCGGCACCCCGGCGGGTCCCGATCCGGGCTGTGGCCTCGCTCCGGAGCCCGGGGCCGGGGGCGGCCCCGTGAGCGGGTCGGCCGCGATGCGGCTCGCCAGCTCGGACGCCCACTCGGAGACCTGCCCGCGCAGTTCGGCCTCGGCGGCGGCGCGTTCCGCCTCTCCCCTGGCCTGTCCGGTGGCGAGGTCCCCGTCGCCGTCCAGCGGTCCCTCGGCCGGAGCGGCGACGATCAGGGCGGCACCGTCCCCGGCGGCCCGACGAGGGACGTGCGCCGCCGCACGCTCGGACCCAGCGCCGACCGCACGGCCCCGCCCACGATCAGTGTCACGCCCCTTGTCACGGTCGGCCTGCGAGAGCAGCCTCCCCGCGCCTTCCCCCAAGAGCGCCGCCGCGCGCCGCGGGCCGGCCGCCGACCTGCCCAGGACGTCCGCGAGGATCGTCTCCCGCCCCTCGCGTACGCGCCCGGTCCGCGGCAGGAAGTGTCCGACGAGGAGACAGCAGGCGCCGAGCAGGACCGCGACGACCGCCACTTCCTCGGCCTTGGGGTTGATCGGCCCGAAGTCCGGGGGGATGAGGTGCATGCCGGAGCTCTACCCGCTCATCCGTGCACAACAACGCCCACCTGCGGGGCAGTTGGCGCACGGGGATCCGTGGTCGTCCCACGCGTCGCATCCCATGACGTGAGCCGCACAGGCCCCACGCCGTCGCCCTGCACCGTCGCCCTGCACCGCCTTGTGTCGCCCCCGCGCAGGCCCCTCCGCCTCAGTCCCCGAAGTCGTACACCGTCACCGCGATCCCCCGCGCCACCAGGCGCTCGGTTATCAACGGCTCGATCCGCGACCACGTGCCGCCCGCGAGGCCGCAGCCGATGCGCGGCATGTGCACGGAGGCGCCGAGCTCCTCGGCCTTGTCGGCGAGGGCGGCCAGGGCGGTGTCCAGCGCCTCGTACCGCACGGGGACGCCCTTGCTGCCCGTGCGCATCCCGCGCTGCCCCACCATGTTGGCGACCCACAGGCGGCGGCCGACGTCGACGAACTGGACGGCGCCGAGACCGAAGTCGTTCTTCGCGCGCGCCCGGTGCCAGGCGCGGTACGCCTTCTCCGGCTCCGGCCAGCGGCGCGAGAGCGCGAGCACGAAGCCCTTGCCCCAGCCCCCGAGGTCGTTGCAGACGTGGGCGATCAGCTTGACGCCCTTGCCGAACGGCGCGGTGGCGTCACCCCGGACATACGTGATCTCCGACATGACGCCACCGTACGGGCCACCACTGACAGCGGGCCCTCGACCGGGGCGGGCCGCCGTGCGGCCCGCCCGTCGCTGCTTCCCGGCTCCCGTTACTTCTCCAGCTTGTCCTGCGGCTCGGACAGGCCCTGCCGCTCGCGCTCCACCCGGCGCCGGACGCCGAACCAGCCGACGACCAGGGCCGCGCCCACGATCGGGATCAGGAAGAGGGTCTTGCGGCCCACCTCGGCGTCCTTCCACATCAGGCAGAGGACGACGAGCAGGAACGCGATCGTCACGTACTCGGTGATGCCGCTGCCCGGGAGGCGGAACTTCGGCCGGGTGATCGCGCCTTCCTTCGCCCGGCGCACGAAGGCCAGGTGACACACCATGATCGTGATCCAGGTGCCGATGATGCCGAGCGAGGCCACGTTCAGGACGATCTCGAACGCCTGGTCCGGGACGACGCGGTTCAGGCCGACGCCGACGACACCGAGGGAGGCGGTCAGCAGGATGCCGCCGTAGGGCACCTGGTTGCGGTTCATCTTGGCCGTGAACTTCGGGGCGGATCCCGCCATCGCCATCGAGCGCAGGATGCGGCCGGTGGAGTACAGGCCGGAGTTCAGCGAGGACATGGCCGCGGTGAGGACCACGAAGTTCATGACGTCGCCGGCGGCCGGTACGCCGATCTTGGAGAGCACCGTCACGAACGGGCTCTGGTCGGCGGAGTACAGCGTGCCGGGCAGCAGCAGCGCGAGGAGCACCACGGAGCCGACGTAGAAGATGCCGACGCGCCACATGATCGAGTTCACCGCGCGCGGGACGACCTTGTGCGGGTCCTTCGTCTCGCCCGCGGCGACGCCGACCAGCTCCAGGGAGGCGTACGCGAAGACGACACCCTGCATCACGATCACGACGGGCATCATGCCGTTCGGCAGGAAGCCGCCGTGATCGGTGATCATGTTCAGGCCCGGCGTCTCGCCGCCGACCTTGTGCTGGCTGGCCAGCAGGAAGATTCCGATGATCATGAACGCCGACAGCGCGGCGACCTTGATGATCGAGAACCAGAACTCCATCTCGCCGAAGTACTTCACCGAGACGAGGTTCACGGCGAGCACCACCGCGAGGGCCACGAGGGCGAGCACCCACTGGGGTATGTCGGTGAAGAAGCTCCAGTAGTGCGTGTACAGGGCGATCGCCGTGATGTCGGCGATGCACGTGGTCGACCAGTTGAGGAAGTACATCCAACCGGCGAAGAACGCGCCCTTCTCGCCGAGGAACTCACGCGCGTACGAGACGAACGACCCCGACGAGGGCCGGTACAGGACCATCTCGCCGAGGGCTCTGACGACGAAGAACGCGAAGATGCCGCACACGAGGTACGCGACGGCGAGCGCGGGGCCCGCCGAGTTGAGGCGTCCGCCCGCGCCGAGGAAGAGGCCGGTACCGATCGCGCCACCGATCGCGATCATGTTGACGTGGCGGGCCTTGAGGTCCTTGCTGTAACCGGCGTCGCCCGCGTCCGCGGGGGCCTGGGAGGCGTCGTTGCGGGACGCGTCCACGGCGGCCGTGTCTACGGCTTCCTTGCTCACGTGGTCGATCTACTCTCTGGTGCCCGGAAGAGCTCCGGTGTCCGGATGTGCTTCGACCCGCGACACCCCTGACGCGCGCGGACCGACGGGACACCTTCCCCCAGAGATCGGCGCGCACGCGGTGGCACACGTCACATAGCGGCTCTTCTCACATGGTGGTCAGGGGGTGTACAAGGCGTCGATGACCTGCTCGTACTTGTCCCGGATCACCCGGCGGCGCAGCTTCAGGGACGGGGTCAGCTCGCCCGTCTCCGGACCCCACTCCTCGGCCAGCAGGCGGTAGCGCTTGACCTGCTCGGTGCGGTTCAGGCGCGCGTTGGCGGCCCGCACGGCGCGCGCCACCTCCGCCCGCACGGCCTCGTCGGCGACCAGGTCCCCCTCGATCCCGCGCGCGGCGGCCCAGGCCGGTGCCATCTCCGGATCAAGGACGAGCAGCGCCACCAGGTACGAGCGGCCGTCCCCGTGCACGAGGGCCTGGCCGATCAGGGGGTGCTCCTTGAGCGTGTTCTCGACGAGGGCGGGCGAGACGTTCTTGCCCGTCGAGGTCACGATCATTTCCTTCTTGCGGTCGGTGAGCCAGAGGTAGCCGTCCTCGTCCAGGCGCCCGATGTCGCCGGTGGCGAACCAGCCGTCCGCGTCGCACGCGCCGTCGACGCCGCCGTCGGGCCGCAGGTAGCCGTCGAAGACCGTCGCGCCCCGCACCAGGATCTCGCCGTCGTCGGCGACCCGTATCTCCAGGCCGTCGATGGGGCGGCCGACCGAGCCGAGCCGGAAGCCGTCGGGGCCGTTCGTCGTGACCACGCCGGTCGTCTCCGTGAGGCCCCACGCGTCCATGATCACCAGGCCGAAGCCGGCCCAGAACCGGGACACCTCCAGCGGCATCGGCGCCGAGGCGCTCGCCGTCCACACCAGGCGGTCGAACCCGGCGAGCGCGAGCAGCGGGTCGAGGACCTTCTCCTTGGCCTCCTGGTACGCGGCCCGCAGCTCGGCAGGAGGCTCCTCGCCGCGCTCCCGGCAGGCGACATGCGCGCGTGCCGTCTCGTTCGCCGCCTCGACGGCACGGCGCCGCTCCTCGGGCAGCCCCGCGAGCGCCGCCCCTACGGAGGCGGCGAGCTTCTCCCACACGCGCGGGACCCCGAAGAACTGGAAGGGGTGCAGCTCGCGGGCGGTGGCGGCGACCTGGGCGGGGTCCGCGCACAGGTAGACGTGGGCGGCGCGAAGGACCGGCAGGTAGAGGCCCAGCAGACGCTCCGCGATGTGCGCGAAGGGCAGGTAGCAGATGTGTCCGACGTGCTCGGGGAAGTCGACGACGCCGTCCAGGGCGATGCCGTTGAGGAGGACGTTGCGGTGGGTGAGGCGGACGCCCTTGGGGTCGCCCGTGGTGCCCGAGGTGTAGACGACGGTGAGCGCGTCGGTGGGCCGGTTCTCGCGCCAGGACTTCTCGAAGGTGTCGGAGTGGAAGAGGCGGCCGCCCGTGGCGTGCAGGGACCCGTACGTGCGGTGCTCGCCCGCCTCGGCGGCCTCGACGACGACCAGGCGCTCCAGCGGAGCCGTGTCGTCCGCCAGGAGGGGCTCCCAGCGCGGCAGTTCGCGGGCGCCCTCGACGATCGCGAAGCGGGCCCCGCTGTGCCGGACGATGTGAGCGATCTGCTCGGGGGCCGCGGTGGCGTACACGGTGACGGGGACGGCGCCCAAGTGCACCAGGGCGAGGTCGCTCAGCCAGTGTTCGGGACGGTTGCCCATCATCAGCAGGACGTGTTCGCCGCGGCGCACCCCGAGCGCGCTGTAGCCGGCGGCGAGCACGGCGACCTTGCGCCGCGCCTCGCGCCAGGTGAGCGTCGACCACTCCTCGCCCTGCCGCCAGGACAGCGCGGGCAGATCTCCGTGGTCCTGCGCGTTGCGGAGCAGCAGAGCGGGGAGCGTGATGTCGGCGGGGTCCCCGGGAAGTCGCAGGATCGTGGTCATGACCGCCTCCTGGCGCCATCGGCTGTGCGTGAGCGGACGCGTGCGTTCGGAGCGTGTGGCCGAGCGGTGGACGAGCAAGTGACTGGCCCGGAGGCTTTCACAACACTGGTGTGCCAGCAATACTGTTGCACTGGATTGATGCACGCCCGGCCACGCACCGGACCACTGCACCGACGGGGAGACGTCCGGAGAGCCGGGGAGGGAGAGCGCCGTCATGACGACGGACACCGACACCGAGGAGCCGACGCTCACGGTCGACGAACTGGCCGCGCGCGCGGGCGTGACGGTCCGCACGATCCGCTTCTACAGCACCAAGGGGCTGCTGCCGCCGCCGGTCATCGGCCCGCGCCGCGTCGGCCACTACGGCCAGGAGCACCTGTCCCGGCTCGCGCTGATCGAGGAGTTGCAGCACCAGGGCATGACACTGGCCGCGATCGAGCGGTACCTGGAGCAGTTGCCGGCCGACCTGAGCGCGCACGATCTGGCCATCCACCGTGCCCTGGTGGCCTCGTGGGCGCCGGACGCGGCGGAGTACGCCCCGCACGCCGAGCTGGAACGCAGGGCGGGCCGCGCGCTCGGCGAGGCGGACCTGGACCGTCTCGCCGCCATGGGGGTGATCGCCCGGACCGAGACCGCGGGGACCTACCGCGTGGACCCGGGGCTGCTGCGCCTCGGCGTGCAACTCCTGGACGTGCCCATCGCGCACGAGACGATCCTGGCGGCGCGCACGGTCCTGATGGAGCACACGCGCTCGGCCGCGCACGAACTGTCCCGGCTCTTCCGCGACGAGGTCTGGGGGCCCTACCGCGAGCGGGAGTCGGACCCCGAGCACGTCGCGGCGATGCGGTCGCTCTCGGCGCACATGCAGCCGATGGTGGTGCAGGCGCTGGTGACCGCGTTCCAGCGTTCCCTCAAGGAGGAGCTGCGGGAGTGGCTCAAGGAGGCCTGACCCCACGGGTGAACCTGGCCCACGGACGAAAGCGCCTCCGGTCCCGCCCGTGGCCGGGCGGCACCGGAGGCGCCGAAGAGGTGGGGCAGACGTCGGACAGCGATCAGGCGTCGCTGAACCTCTCGCCCTTCTCCGCCTTCTCGACCAGCAGCGCGGGCGGAGTGAACCGCTCTCCGTACCGCTCGGCGAGCTCACGCGCGCGTGCCACGAATCCGGGCAGGCCGCCCTCGTAGCCGTTGATGTACTGCAGCACGCCACCCGTCCAGCCCGGGAAGCCGATGCCGAAGATGGAGCCGATGTTGGCGTCGGCGACGGACGTCAGGACGCCCTCCTCCACCAGGCGCACGGTGTCGAGCGCCTCGGAGAAGAGCATCCGCTCCTGCATGTCCTGGAACGGGATCTCGTGGCCCGGCTTGGTGAAGTGCTCGCGCAGGCCCGGCCAGAGCTTGGCCCGCTTGCCGTCCACGTAGTCGTAGAAGCCCGCTCCCCCGCTCCTGCCGGGACGCTCGAACTCGTCGACCATGCGGTCGATGACGATGTCCGAGGGGTGGCCCGCCCAGGTGCCGCCGGCCTCCTGCACGGCGCGCTTCGTCTCGTTGCGGATCTTGCGGGGCAGGGTGAGGGTCAGCTCGTCCATCAGCGAGAGGACCTTGGCGGGGTAGCCCGCCTGGGCCGCCGCCTGCTCGACGGAGGCCGGCTCGATGCCCTCGCCGACCATCGCGACCCCCTCGTTGATGAAGTGGCCGATGACGCGCGAGGTGAAGAAGCCGCGCGAGTCGTTGACGACGATCGGCGTCTTGTTGATCTGCCGTACGAGGTCGAAGGCGCGCGCCAGCGCCTCGTCGCCGGTCCGCTCGCCCTTGATGATCTCCACCAGCGGCATCTTGTCGACGGGCGAGAAGAAGTGCAGGCCGATGAAGTCGACGGGGCGCGAGACGCCCTCGGCGAGCGTGGTGATGGGCAGCGTCGAGGTGTTGGAGCAGAGCAGCGCGTCCGGCTCGATGACGTCCTGGATCTCCTGGAACACCTTGTGCTTGAGCGAGGTGTCCTCGAAGACCGCCTCGATCACCGCGTCGCAGCCCGCGAGTGCCTGCGGGTCGGCGGTCGGCGTGATGCGGGCGAGCAGGGCGTCGGCCTTCTCCTGGGTCGTGCGGCCCCGCTGGACGGCCTTGGCGCAGAGCTTCTCGGAGTAGCCCTTGCCCTTCGCGGCGGCCTCGGCGGAGACGTCCTTGAGGACGACCTCGATGCCCGCGCGGGCGCACGAGTAGGCGATGCCCGCGCCCATCATGCCCGCGCCGAGCACGGCGACCTTGCGCACGGTCTTCGGCTCGATGTCCTTGGGGCGGTTGGCGCCGGAGTTGACGGCCTGCAGGTCGAAGAAGAACGCCTGGATCATGTTCTTGGCGACCTGGCCGGTGACCAGCTCGGTGAAGTACCGGGCCTCGATGGTCAGCGCGGTCTCGAAGTCGACCTGGGAGCCCTCGACGGCCGCCGCGAGGATGTTGCGCGGGGCCGGGTAGCTGGCGCCCGCGGTCTGCTTCTTGAGGTTGGCGGGGAACGCGGGCAGGTTCGCCGCGAACTTCGGGTGGGCCGGGGTGCCGCCCGGGATGCGGTAGCCGGGCTTGTCCCAGGGCTGCTGCGACTCGGGGTTGGCGTCGATGAAGGCGCGGGCCTTCTCGATCATCTCCTCGGGGGTGGCGGCCAGTTCGTGGACGAGGCCGTTCTCCAGGGCGCGCTTCGGGTTGTACTGGGTGCCCTGGAGGAGCACCTTCAGGAGCGCGTCCGTGATGCCCATGAGGCGTACGGTGCGGGTGACGCCGCCGCCCGCGGGGAGCAGGCCGAGGGTGACCTCGGGCAGGCCGATCTTGGAGCCGGGCGCGTCGAGGGCGACGCGGTGGTGGGAGGCGAGGGCGATCTCGTAGCCGCCGCCGAGTGCCGCGCCGTTGACGGCGGCGACGACCGGCTTGCCGAGGGTCTCGATGCGGCGCAGCGAGCTCTTGATCGCGGTGCCGGTCTCGAACGCCTGCTGGGCGTTCTCCGGGCCGACCTTGATCATGTCCTTGAGGTCGCCACCGGCGAAGAAGGTCTTCTTGGCGGAGGTGTAGATGATGCCGCGGATCGAGTCCTTCTCGGCCTCGGCGCGCTCCGCGATCGCCGCGATGGAGTCCTTGAACGCCTGGTTCATGGTGTTCGCGGACTGGTTGGGGTCGTCGAGGACGAGGGTGACGACGCCGGTGTCGTCCTGTTCCCAGCGGATGGTGGTGCTCTCGGTCATGTCTTTGTCTCCGTGAAGTCTGTGGCAGGCGGGGAGGCGGAATCTGGGGAGGGCGGCGGGGCGTCGTAGCCGTCCGACCGCCGGTGGGGGCTGGTCGCGCAGTTCCCCGCGCCCCGAGGCATGCGGCTGCGCCGCGCCTCATGGGGGCGCACGGAGAGCGCGAGGACGGACCACCGGCCCGCGGTCGGCAGCGGTCCCCCTGGCCCCACGGCGCGAGGCCCTACAGCCGCTCGACGATCGTGGCGATGCCCATACCGCCGCCCACACACAGCGTCGCGAGCCCGTACCGGAGGTCACGCCGCTCCAGCTCGTCCACGAGCGTGCCGAGGATCATCGCCCCGGTGGCGCCCAAGGGGTGGCCCAGCGCGATCGCGCCGCCGTTGACGTTGACCTTGTCCAGGGACAGGCCCATGTCCTTGACGAAGCGCAGCACGACGGCCGCGAAGGCCTCGTTGATCTCGACGAGGTCGATGTCGTCGATGGTGAGACCGGCCCTGGCGAGCGCCTTGCGGGTCGCGGGCGCGGGACCGGTCAGCATGATCAGCGGCTCGGAGCCCGACACGGCCGCGGAGACGATCCGCGCGCGCGGGGCCAGCCCGTAGCGCTCGCCGACCTCCTTGGTGCCGACGGCGACCAGCGAGGCGCCGTCGACGATCCCCGAGGAGTTGCCCGCGTGGTGGACGTGGTCGATCTCCTCGATCCAGTGGTACTTCTGCAGCGCGACCGCGTCGAAGCCGCCCATGTCGCCGATGTCCTTGAAGGACGGCTTGAGCCGCGCGAGGGAGTCGGCGGTGGTGCCGGGGCGCAGGTGCTCGTCGTGGTCGAGGACGACCAGGCCGTTGCGGTCCTTGACGGGCACGACGGACTTCCCGAAGCGGCCGTCCTTCCAGGCCGCGGCGGCGCGCTCCTGCGAGAGGGCCGCGTACTCGTCGACGTCGCGCCGGGAGAAGCCCTCGACGGTGGCGATCAGGTCGGCGCCGATGCCCTGCGGCGCGAAGCCGGTCTCGAAGTTGGTCATCGGGTCGTTGAACCAGGCTCCGCCGTCGGAGGCCATCGGCACCCGCGACATCGACTCGACGCCACCCGCGAGGACCAGGTCCTCCCAGCCCGAGCGGACCTTCATGGCGGCGAGGTTGACCGCCTCGAGGCCCGAGGCGCAGAAGCGGTTCTCCTGGACACCGGCGACCGTGTCGGGCAGGCCCGCGGCGATGGCCGCGATCCGCGCGATGTCGGAGCCCTGGTCGCCGACGGGGCCCACCACGCCGAGGACGATGTCGTCGATGGCGGCCGGGTCGAGGTTCGGGAAGCGGGTCCGGATCTCGTGGATCAGGCCGACGACGAGGTCGATCGGCTTGGTGCCGTGCAGGGCGCCGTTGGCCTTGCCGCGTCCGCGCGGGGTGCGGATCGCGTCGTATACGTACGCTTCGGTGGTCACGCTTGAGCCTTTCGGGGGTGCGGGAGGGTGAGGGTCAGCCGAGGAGGGAACGGCCGATGATCTCCTTCATGATCTCGGTCGTGCCGCCGTAGATGGTCTGGATGCGTCCGTCGGTGAAGGCCTTGGCGACGCGGTACTCCGTCATGTATCCGTAGCCCCCGTGCAGTTGCAGGCAGCGGTCGGCGACGCGCTTTTGCAGCTCGGTGGCCCACCACTTCGCCATCGACGCGTGCACGGCGTCGAGTTCCCCGTTCGCGTGGTCGACGATGCACCGGTCGAGGAAGGTGCGGGTCACCGCGCACTCGGTCGCCATCTCCGCGATCTCGAAGCGGATGTGCTGCAGCTTGGCCAGCGGCCGCCCGAAGGCCTCGCGCTCCTTGACGTAGGCCGTGGTGATGTCCAGGAGGTGCTCGGCGGCGGCGATCCCGGCGACGGCGATGCCCATGCGCTCCTGCGCGAGGTTCGTCATCAGGTGGATGAAGGCGCCGTCGAGCTCACCGAGCAGGTTCTCCTTGGGGACGCGGACGTCGTTGAAGAAGAGCTCCGCGGTGTCCTGGGCCTTCTGGCCGATCTTGTCGAGATTGCGGCCGCGCTCGAAGCCCTCCATGCCGCGCTCGACGACCAGGAGGGACAGGCCGTGGGCACCGCCCTCGGCCGACGTCTTGGCGACGACGATGACGAGGTCGGCGAGGATGCCGTTCGAGATGAACGTCTTGGACCCGTTGAGCACCCAGTGGTCGCCGCGGTCCTCGGCGCTGGTGCGGATGCCCTGGAGGTCGGAGCCCGCGCCGGGCTCGGTCATCGCGATGGCGGTGATGAGCTCGCCGGAGCAGAACCCGGGCAGCCAGCGCCGCTTCTGCTCCTCGGTGGCCAGCGACGTCAGGTAGGGGCCGATGATGTCGTTGTGCAGGCCGACGGCGAGTCCGGCCGCGCCCGTGCGCGTGAACTCCTCGGCGAGGACCGCGGAGTAGCGGAAGTCGGCGTTCCCGCCGCCTCCGTACTCCTCGGGGACGGCGAGGCCGAGCAGCCCCTGCTTGCCGGCCGCGAGCCATGCCTCGCGGGAGACGATGCCGTCCTTCTCCCACTGCTCGTAGTGCGGGAGCACCTCTTTGGTGAGGAAGGTGCGGACGGTCTCGCGGAACGCGTCGTGCTCGGCGGAGAAGATCTGCCGTTTCATCTGTACGTGGCCTCCTGCAGCCCTTTTAGAGCCAGCCCTTGACGGTTTCGATCAATGTGGCCGGCTCGGGGCCGACGGGTATGACGTTGAGCATGGTGACGCCCGCGGCCCTGAAGGCCTCGACGCGCTCGCGCACGTAGCCCTTGGGCCCGCACAGCGACATGAGCTCGCAGAACTCGTCCGGGACGGCGGCCTCGGCCTCCTTCTTCTTCCCGGCCAGATAGAGCTCCTGGATGCGCGCGGCCTCCTTCTCGTAGCCGTACGCGACCGCGAGGTCGTTGTAGAAGTTCTTCCCCTTGGCGCCCATGCCGCCTACGTAGAGGGCGATCTGGGGGCGGGCGAGGTCCCGTACGGCGGCCGCGTCGTCGCCGATGGCCAGCAGTCCCCCGGCGACGGTCCGCAACGGGCCGAGTGCCGGATCGCGCTTCTCCTTGCCTTCGGCGAGCGCTGCGCCCCACACCTGGTGGGCCTTCTCCGGGAGGAAGAGGGTGGGCAGCCAGCCGTCGGCGATCTCTGCGGTCATACGGACGTTGGCGGGGCCCAGCGAGGCGACGTACAGCGGGACTTCGGGGCGCACCGGCCTGGTGAGGATCTTCAGGGGCTTGCCGAGCCTGCCGCCCTTCTCCGCGGGCAGCGGCATGTCGGTGATGCCGTGGTGGTCGATGACCTCCCTGCGCAGGATGCGGCGGGTCAGCTCGATGACCTCGCGGGTGCGGCCGAGCGGCTTGTCGTACGCCTTGCCGTGCCAGCCCTCGACGACCTGCGGGCCCGAGGCGCCGAGTCCGATGACCGCGCGCCCGCCGGAGATCGCGTCGAGGCCCGCCGCGGTCTGGGCGATCAGGGCGGGGGTGCGGGAGTAGACGTTGAGGATGGCGGCGCCGATCTTCATGCGCTCGGTGCGGGCCGCCAGATAGCCCATGATCGTGGGCGAGTCGAAGCCGTAGGCCTCGGCGACCCACACGGCGTCCAGGCCCGCGGACTCCAAGGCCGCCACGCTGTCGGCCGCCTCCCGCGGGTCTGCCGCGTAGGCGAGCGGTGCCGAGATCTCCATCAGTGGTCTTCCTCTTCCTTCGGGGATCCGGCTGCCTCCGGGCGCCCTGCTTGCTCCGGGGGCTCGTGGGGGCCCCGCGACGGCGCGGCGAGGGCCGGTACGTCCCAGTCGCGGGCCACGTCGGCGGTGTCGGCGCCGGGCTGCGCGGGTCCTGAGGCGACGTGCGTCGGGGTGGCGGAGAAGCGGGGGGCGGGGGCGGGCTGGGTGATGCCGCCGTGGTCGACGAAGGTGCCGCGGGCGGCGAGGTGCGGGTGGCCGGGGGCCTCGCGCAGGGACAGCACGGGCGCCACGCACGCGTCGGAGTCCTCGAAGACGGCCGTCCACTCGTCGCGGGTGCGTTCCTTGAAGCGGGCGGCGACGGCCGTGCGCAGCTCGCCCCAGCGGGCCAGGTCCTTGCGGGCGGGGGCGGTCTCGGCAAGGCCGAGCAGCTCGATGAACTCGTCGTAGAACTGCTGCTCCAGGGAGCCGACGGCCATGTAGCCGCCGTCGGCGGTCTCGTAGGTGCCGTAGAAGGGGCAGCCGCCGTCGAGGAGGTTGGCGCCGCGGCGGTCCTGCCAGCCGCCGGCCGCGAGCATGCCGTGGATCATCGTGGAGAGGTGGGCCGCGCCGTCGACGATCGCGGCGTCCACGACCTGCCCGGCACCGTGCACGCGCGCGTGGTGCAGCGCCGCAAGGATACCGACGACGAGATAGAGCGAGCCGCCCGCGTAGTCGCCCACGAGGTTCGCGGGAATCGCGGGCGGCTCGTCGGGGTTGCCGATCATGCCGAGGGTGCCGGTGATGGCGATGTACGCGATGTCGTGGCCGGCCCGCTGGGCGAGCGGCCCCTCCTGGCCCCAGCCGGTCATCCGGCCGTAGACGAGCTTCGGGTTGCGGGCGTGGGCGGCTTCGGGGCCGACGCCCAGGCGCTCGGCCACGCCCGGCCGGTAGCCCTCGATGAGGACGTCCGCGCGCTCGACGAGGTCCAGGACGCGGGCCGGGCCGTCGTCCGCCTTCAGGTCGACGACGACGGAACGCTTGTTGCGGTTGGTCACGTCGTACTCGGGATTGATCGCGAGACCGCTGCCGCCGGGGCGGTCGACGCGTACGACGTCGGCGCCGAGATCGGCCAGCAGCATGGCCGCGAACGGGCCGGGACCGATGCCCGCCAGCTCCACCACGCGCACTCCGGCGAGTGGTCCTTGAACGCCCTTGCCTGGCACTGCCATTGAGCCCCCAGCACTATGACACAACTGATGTAACACCAGTGATGCTAAGAACGTGTTCCACTGCGCACAAGCCCCTGGCGAGCAAGCGCTTAGGCAATTCTGGGCCGCCGCCGGTCACCGGCCGTGCGGCGCCTAGCCTGACGGCATGGATTCCGTACTGGTCAGCGCGTGTCTCCGGGGAGTTCCGTGCCGCTACGACGGCCGCGACAAGGCATCGCCGGAGCTGGACGAGGCGGTGGCGGGCCGCGCGGTCGTGTCGTTCTGCCCCGAGGCCGCCGGTGGCCTGCCGACGCCGCGCCGCCCCGCCGAACTCGTCGGGGGCGACGGGAACGCCGTCCTGGACGGCACCGCGCGGGTGGTCGAGGACACCGGCAGGGACGTGACCGCCCAGTTCGTCGACGGGGCGCGGCGGGCGCTGGCCGCGGCCCGGCACGGCGGGTGCACCGAGGCACTGCTGATGCCGCGCAGCCCCTCGTGCGGGCGCGGGGCGGTGTACGACGGGTCGTTCGGCGGTGCGCTGGTGGCGGGCGACGGGGTCACGGCGGCGCTCCTCGAACGGCACGGCATCACGGTCCGCACGGCACCGGGCGTGTGAACCGGCCTTTCGGGACGCAAACGGGACGGCCACGGGTACCTCCTGATCGCGGCCCCCTGCGCGCACGCTAGCCTCGGCCACCCACAACCGCCCCGGGCGTACGACGGAGAGGTGCCATGACCGGTCGTGACAGCAAGAGCCGCACCAGCAAGAACAGTGATCGCGCGTACGACATCGTGCTCTTCGGAGCGACGGGCTTCGTCGGGGAACTGACCGCGGAACACCTCGCGGCGCACGCCCCCGAAGAGGTGCGATGGGCCCTCGCGGGGCGCGACACCGCGAAGCTTGCCGCGCTGCGCGAACGGCTCGCCGCCCTCAACCCGGCGTGCGCGGAGCTCCCGCTGGTCCGCGCCGATGTGGCGGACCCCGCCTCCCTGCGGGACATGGCCAACCACGCACGCGTGGTCGCCTCCACCGTCGGCCCCTACCTGACGTACGGACAGGAACTGGTCGCCGCCTGCGCCGAGGCGGGCACGGACTACGTGGACCTGACGGGGGAGCCGGAGTTCGTCGACCTCATGTACGTGCGGCACGACGCCCGCGCGCGGGAGACCGGGGCGCGCCTCGTGCACTCCTGCGGCTTCGACTCCGTCCCGCACGACCTGGGCGCCTACTTCACCGTGCGGCAGTTGCCCGAAGGGGTGCCGCTGCGCGTCGACGGGTTCGTCACGGTGGGGGCGCGGTTCTCCGGCGGGACCTTCGCCTCGGCGCTGAACCAGTTCGGCCGGGGCCCGCAGATGCTGGCCGCCGCGCGGGACCGGCGGCGGTACGAGCCGCGCCTGGTGGACCGCAAGGCGTACGCCCCGCCGGGCACGCCCCGGTACGCGGGCGAGGTCGGCGCGTGGGCGCTGCCGCTGCCCACGATCGACCCGCAGGTGGTGCAGCGCTCGGCACGCGCCCTTGAGCGGTACGGGCCGGACTTCCGGTACCGGCACTACGCGGCCGTGAAGACGCTGCCGGTCGCGCTCGGCGGCTCGCTCGCCGTCGGCACGCTGGTGGCGGCCGCGCAACTGCCGCCCGCGCGACGCTGGTTGTCCGGGCGGCTCAAGCCCGGCGACGGGCCGAGCCGGGCGCGCCGGGCCTCGTCGTGGTTCTCGGTGCGGTTCGTCGGCGAGGGCGGCGGGAAGCGGGTGTTCACCGAGGTCTCCGGCGGGGACCCCGGGTACGACGAGACGGCGCGGATGCTCGGCGAGTCGGCGCTGTGCCTCGCGCTGGACGACCTGCCGCCGACGGCCGGACAGGTCACCACGGCAGCGGCGATGGGCGACGCGCTGCTCGAACGGCTGCGCGCCACGGGCATCTCGTTCCGCGTCGCCTCGGTGCGCTAGGGGTCGGGACGGCGAAGTGCCCCGCACACCTCGTGCGGGGCACTCACCGGGAAGCGAAGATTCAGACCACCGGCACCGGGTAGGTCGGGTACTCCACTCCGGAGACGTACTGGACGACCCGGATGACCTGGCACGAGTAGCCGAACTCGTTGTCGTACCAGAGGTAGAGGATCGCGTTGTCGCCGTCGACCTTGGTGGCGCCGGCGTCGACGATGGAGGCGTGCCGCGAGCCGATGAAGTCGTTCGAGACCGCGTCGGGCGCGCTGGTGAAGTCGATCTGCCGCTTGAGCGGCGAGGTCAGCGACACGTTGCGCAGGTAGTCGAGGACTTCCTCGCGGTCGGTCTCGCGCCCGAGCCGCAGGCTCAGGATCGCGATCGAGACGTCCGGCACCGGCACGCGGATCGAGCTGCCGGTGATGGGCGCCTTGAGGTCGGGCAGCGCCTTGGCGACGGCGGAGGCGGCACCGGTCTCGGTGATGACCATGTTGAGCGGCGCGGAACGGCCGCGGCGGTCGGCCTTGTGGTAGTTGTCCAGGAGGTTCTGGTCGTTGGTGAACGAGTGGACGGTCTCCACGTGGCCGCGCACGACGCCGTACTCGTCCGCCATCGCCTTGAGCGGCGGCACGATCGCGTTGGTGGTGCAGGAGGCGCAGGACAGGATCTGCTCGTCCGGCTTGATCGTGTCGTGGTTGACGCCGTGCACGATGTTCGGGACGTCACCCTTGCCCGGCGCCGTCAGGACGACCTTGTCGATACCGGGGCGCAGGTGCTGGGAGAGCCCCTCGCGGTCGCGCCACTTGCCGGTGTTGTCGATGAGGATGGCGTCCTTGATGCCGTACGCCGTGTAGTCGACCTCCGAGGGGTCGTTGGCGTAGATCACCTTGATCTCGTTGCCGTTGGCGACGATCGTGCTGTTCGCCTCGTCGACGGTGATCGTGCCCTGGAACTGCCCGTGGATGGAATCGCGGCGCAGCAGCGAGGCGCGCTTCACGATGTCCTGCTCGCCGCCCCGGCGCACGACGACGGCGCGCAGGCGCAGTCCGTTGCCGGAACCGGCCTTCTCGATGAGCAGGCGGGCGACGAGGCGGCCGATGCGGCCGAAGCCGTAGAGGACGACGTCGCGCCCCTCGCGGCACTCGATCTTGTTGTCACCCGTGGCGCCCGCGACGGCCTCGGCGGTGAACGCCTCGACCGTCAGGCCCCGGTCGTCGCTCTTGTACAGCGCGGCGAGCATGCCGAGGTCGATCTGCGACGGGCCGAGGTCGAGCGTGGTGAGGGCCTGCAGGAACGGCAGCGTGTCGGTGACCGAGAGCTCATCGCCCGCGATCTGCCGGGCGAACCGGTGCGTCTTCAGGATGCTGACCACCGACTTGTTCACCAAGGAGCGGCTGTGCAGCAGGACCGTGACGTCCCGCTCGCGGTGCAGCTTCCCGATGACGGGGATCATCGACTCCGCGATCTCCTCGCGGTTCTTCCAGTTGGTGAACGAGTCGTCATTGACAGTCACAGGAGTATCTTTCGAGCTAGGCGGCGCTCATATGCTAACCCGCCCCTCATTTGATCTTTCAACCCGGTGCCGTACGCCCGGCTGACCTTGGAACCGCAGGCTCCCACCGGGCCCGCCCCCGCCGCGCCCCGCTCCCGCCGGCCCGGTCAGATCCGGCTCGCCTCCTGCAGGGCCGAGCGGCACAGGGCGTCCGCGCGCCGCGTCGACTCCGGCAGGCGGTAGCGGGGTATCAGCCGCAGGACGTGCGCGCACGCGTTGTCCAGGCTCACCCGGTGGCCCGCCGAGACGAAGACCGGCTTCACGCCCTCGCGGGTGCGCAGGGCACGGCCCACCTCCTCCGCGCCGTCCAGGAGCGGCGACGCACTCCCCCGCGGCTCGGCCGGGGCCTGGTGCGCGAAGGTGAACGGGTTCTTGGCGACGCCCGCCGTCGCCAGGCCGGTCAGGACGCCGAGGTGGCTGGCCAGGCCGAAGCGGCGCGGGTGCGCGATGCCGTACCCGTCGCAGACGACGAGGCCGGGGTCGGAGCGCAGCCCGGCGAGCGCGGCGAGGACCGTCGGGATCTCGCGGAAGGCCAGCAGGCCCGGCACATAGGGGAAGGTCACCGTGCCGACGGCCGTCGCCTCCTCCACCACCTCCAGCGTCGCGGCGTCCAGGACGACGACGGCAGCGGCGACGATGTCCCGCTCGTCGTCGTAGGCGACGTCCACTCCGCTCACGTGTCCGGTGCCGGGCGGCGGGCCCGCTTCGCCGAGGACCACGCGGGTGCGCAGCTCGTCCTGGACGGCGCGCGCCGTCGGTTCGTCGGTGGGCCAGTCGGAGGGCATCGCGTAGCTGGTCATAGTGCGGGGCAGCCTAGTTGGCGCGCATCGCCGACCGGCCTCCCGTCCGGCCCCGCCCACCTGCGTCAAGGACGCGTAAAGATTGCCGGGATACGGCAATGACCGGCGTACGCGCACCGTGTCACCATCAGCCCGTAACGGGGTGGACGGCAGGACGGGGGAAGTGATCCGATGACGGTCTTTCTGGGTCTCGGCATCGCGGGGATCGTGCTGCTGGCGCTCTCACTCGTCCTCGACGGAGTCCTCGAAGGACTCTTCGGCGGGGCGGGCGCGCTGGACGGGCTCTTCGACGGGCTCCTCTCCCTGCCGGTCGTCGCCGGGTTCGTGTCCATGCTGGGCTTCGGCGGGGCGCTCGTGCTCGGCACGACCGGGCTCGGCGCCGGCCCCGCCACGGCCGCGGGAGCCTGCGCGGGCACCGCGGCGGGCTGGGCCACGTGGAAGCTCACCCGCGCCCTGATGCGCGATCAGACCGCCCGCACACCGCGCGGCGACGACCTGGTGGGCACCGCGGGCGCCGTGGTCACGGCGATCCCGGCCGACGGCTACGGCGAGGTGCTGCTGCGCCTCGCGGGCCAGCCCGTGAAGTACGCGGCCCGCAGCTCCGTCGCCGTCGCGCGGGGGACCGAGGTCTGGGTCGACGCGGCCTTGTCGCCGACCTCGGTGGCGGTGCGCCCCGTCGAGCGCTGAGCGCGCGCGGGACGCCGTCCGCACGTCGACCACCCCACGTCATGTAACCGATCTGCCGTCCCCGGGTGGCAGGGGGGAATGCACCATGAGTCCAGTCCTGACCGCCGTCGTCGGAGTCGTCGTACTCCTCGTCCTGTTGGCGCTCGTCGTCATCACGCGCTACAAGGTCGCGGGGCCCAGCGAGGCCTTCATCGTGACCGGGCGGCGCGGCAAGAAGTCCACCGACCCGGACACCGGCCGGGTCATGACCGACAACAGCGGCCAGAAGGTCGTGGTCGGCGGGGGCGTCTTCGTCGTCCCGTTCGTCCAGCAGAAGTTCACCCTCGACCTGTCCTCGCGGCACATCCCGATCGCCGTGCGCGGCGCGGTCACGCTGCGCGGGGTGAAGGCGAACCTCGAAGGCGTCGCCATCGTGAAGGTCGGCGGCACCGAGGACTCGATACGGGCCGCGGCCCAGCGGTTCCTGGTCCAGCAGGACGGCATCGTCGGCTTCACCCAGGAGGTGCTTTCCGGCGCGCTGCGCTCCATCGTGGGGCGCATGTCCGTCGAGGACATCATCCGCGACCGTGCCGCGTTCGCCGGGCAGGTCGCCGAGGAGGCCGAGGCCAGCCTCTCCGGCCAGGGCCTGGTCCTCGACGCCTTCCAGATCCAGGACATCACCACCGAGGGCTCCTACCTGGAGGACCTGGGACGCCCGGAGGCCGCCCGCGCCAAGCAGGAGGCGGACATCGCCGAGGCGGTGGCGCGGCGCGCCGCCGAGCAGGCGCGGCTGAAGGCCGAGGAGGAGATCGCGGTCGCCCAGCGGACCTTCAACCTCAAGCAGGCCGAGATCAAGGCCGAGACGGACGAGGCCGCGGCGCGCGCGAGCGCGGCGGGCCCCCTCGCCGAGGCCGCACGGCAGCAGGACGTGCTCACCGAGCAGGAGAAGGTCGCCAAGCGTCAGGCCGCGCTCACCGACAGCGAGTTGGACACCCAGGTCCGCAAGCCGGCCGACGCCGCGCGCTACCGGGCGGAGCAGGAGGCGGAGGCCCGCAGGATCGGCCTGGTCAAGCAGGCCGAGGCCGACGCGGAGCGGGCGCGTCTGACCGGTGAGGGCGAGAAGGCGCAGCGTGCCGCGCTCGCCGACGCCGTACGCCTGGAGGGTGAGGCCGAGGCCGCCTCGATCGGTGCGCGGGGTGCCGCGGAGGCGGAGGCGATGCGCAAGAAGGCCGACGCGTTCGCGCAGTACGGCGACGCCGCCGTCCTGCAGATGCTCGTCGAGGTGCTGCCGAGCGTGGTCGCCAAGGCGTCCGAGCCGCTCAGCGCGGTGGACAAGATGACCGTGATCTCGACGGACGGCGCGAGCCAGCTGTCCCGCACGGTCGCCGACAACGTCGCCCAGGGCATGGAACTCCTCAATTCCACCACGGGAGTCGACCTCGCCGAGCTCCTGAAGGGCATCACCGGGGGCAAACCGTCGGCCACCGCCCCGGCGGCGGACACGGCTCCGGCAGCCGTCAACGGCCGGATCGACGTGCGCGACTAGCCCCGCCCAGCCTCGACCGGCCCCGACTGGCCGGTGCGCCGCACCGCGATCGCCAGGGTGTCGTCCTGGTGGAGCACGTCGGTGAGCAGGTCCGCGGCCACCAGGCCGGGGATCTGCTCGGTCGGCCGTGCCTGGTGGCGGCACATGGCGTCCTTGAGCCTGAACTCGCCCTCGCAGGGGTCCCGTCGGCTCTCGGTGAGGCCGTCCGTGTAGAGGAGCAGCACGTCGTCGTCCGCCAGCTGCGCCGTCACGACGCGTTCGCTGCCGGGCAGCGGGAACCCGATGCCGCGCCCCCGCGCCTCCAGGTAGCTCGCGCTCCCGTCGGGACGGGCGACCAAGGCCGGCGGGTGGCTCCCGTTGGCCAGAGTGAGCTTCCCGTCGGCGGGGTCGAGGCGGGCGAGCAGCAGGGTGGCCATGACGCTCTGGTCGAACGGCGCGAGGATCCCGTCGGTCCGGGCCACGATGCTCTCCAGCGGGTGGCCTTCGAGCGCGAGGGTCCGTACCGCGTGGGTGACGGTCAGCGCGGTGCGCGTACTCGTTATCCCGTGCCCGAGAGCGTCGACGACCGTGATGTGGACGGTGCCGTCCGGCAGCGTGAACCAGTCGTACAGGTCTCCGCCGGTGGGCGCCTCGTCGCTGGCCGGCGCGTAGTGCACGGCGAGTTCCAGGCCGTCGACGTGCAGCGGCCTGGGGCGCAGCGCGTCCTCCAGGGCGCGCAGGGTGCGGCCGTGCGCGGTGCGCAGCTGCTCGTCGCGCTCCTCCAGCTGTACGTAGAGCGCGAGGACCCCGCTGTTCGTCTCGGCCAGTTCGTGCTTGAGCCTGCGGTGTTCGTCGGCCAGCGTGTCGGCGCGGGCCAGTGCCGCCCGCAGCTCCTCCTCCAGGAGGGCGATGTCGGCCTCGCCGCCCTGCACCGCCGCCGCGGGGGTCGCCGCCGGCCGGCTCGCCGCCTGTCCTCCCGCGGAAGCGCAGGCGTGCGCGTGCGGGCCGGTGGCCGGCAGGGGAAGGTTCCACACCACCGTGCCGTCGTCCTGGGTCCGCGCGCGCAGCGGCAGCCGGTCGGTCGCCACCCCGGGGCCGGTGCTCTGGCGCGGCAGGCGCAGGGCGAGGGTCAGCTGGTGGGCGCCGTCCTCGTCCGTCTCGCGCCGGCTGAGCAGGGTGACGGGACGGCCGCCGCCGAGGGCCGAAGCGGCCACCTCGCTCAACGACAGGACGAGTCGGGCCCGGTCGTCGGCCGGCAGCCGGTGTCCCAGGGCGATGCTCCGTACGGTGTGCCGCAGGGCCGTGAGCGTACGGAAGGTTTCGCGGGTCATCTGATTCCCAGGTGGGGGCCGAGGGCCAGAACGGTGGCGTCGTCGCGCCGGCGACGGTGGCTGTGGGCGAGGGAGGCCGCCAGCAGTACCGGAGGCAGCGTGAGGCGCGCGGTGGTGGGGGCGTGCGTCCACCGGTGGTCGATCCCGTCGGTGTACAGGACCGCGGTGGGGTGGTCGGAGAGGTCCACGAACCGGCTCCGTGGCGTGGGGAGGGTGTACCCGACGATGCCGGGCTGGCCGGTGAACTGGTGCTGGATGCCCCGGGGGGACAGGATCGCGGCGCGGACGTTGCCGATCCCGCAGAACTCGGCGCGTCCCGCGTTGATGCGCAGGGCGGCCGCGGCGGCGCCGCGCGTGTGCCGCAGGGCCTTGTGCAGCGAGGTGAGGATCTCCGCCAGGGGGGCGCCTGGGTGGGTCAGGAAGGTGCGTTCGGCGCGCTGGGCGGCCGTGGCCGCCTCGGGTCCGTGGCCCAGGCCGTCGATCACGAGCACGGTACGGACGCCGTCGTGTTCCGCGAGCGCGTACCCGTCGCCGCTGGCGTCCTCGCCGTGGGCGGGCAGACACAGCGCTCCGAGAACGGCGGGGGCGCGGGGCCCGTCGGGTCCCGCGAGGCGGGCGTGCACGAGTGTGCCGAGTCCCGCCTCGGAGCGGATGACGAACTCCGTGGCGATCCGGCGCGCGGCACCCAGCCCCGCGCCCATCGTCCGGGTGGTGCTGTACCCGTCCTTGAGGCTCAGGTCGATGTCGGGCATACCGGGGCCGCTGTCGACGGCGATGACGTCCAGGCCGCCGTCGAGCGGCGAGTGCTGGACGAACAGGGCCCCGTTCCTGGCGTGCTTGACGATGTTGCTGGCCAACTCGCTGGCGAGCACGGCGGCCTGGTGGGGCAGCGCGCCGGGCATCTCGCGGGCGAGCGAGCGGGCGTGGTCGGCCGCGCTCTGCACGGCGCTGGGGTGGTCTATGGCGATGTGCAGAGTGCGGGCCGCGGTGGCGGTGTTCACCGTGGTCCGTTCCAGCGCAGGGCGGTGACGGTCGTGCCCCGGCCCGGGGCGGACCGCACCTGGAACTCGTCCATGAGGCGGCGTGCGCCGCCCAGGCCGTGCCCCAGCCCGGCACCGGTGGTGTACCCGTCCTTGAGTGCCTGGTCGATGTCGGCGATGCCAGGGCCCTGGTCGCTCACCGAGAGCCGCAGCCCCCGGCGGCCGCCCCGCTGGACGGTCTCCAGGGTGATGGCGCCCCCGCCGCCGTGCACATAGGCGTTGCGGGCGAGCTCGCTGGCGGCCGTGACGATGCGGGTCTGGTCCACGAGGCCGAAGCCGACCCGCAGGGTCGCCTCCCGTACCGCGTGCCGCACCTCGAGCAGGTCCTCCTCCGCGCGGATGGCGTGTTCGACCCGGACGCCGTCGCTCTCCGGGAGGCCGGGAGCGGGTACGGGGCGGGCGGTCGTTTCTTCGAGATCACCGTAGAGGGACAACGGGCCCCCCCTTTGGGGGTCGGGGGGCCGGCTGCCAACCCAGCGCGATCATTCCCTGCTCCGCGTTGAGCGTGGTCTCCACACCGGACAGCTGCAGCCCCAGTTCCACCAGAGTGATCGCGACGGCCGGTCGCATACCGGCCACTATGACCCGCGCCCCCAACAGCCGAGCCGTGGTCGTCAGTTCCATCAGGGTGCGCGCGACGAACGAGTCGATGATCTCCAGGCGGGAGATGTCGATGAGGATGGCGCGGGCCCGGTCGCCGACGATGCGCTCCGTCAGTTCCTCGGTGAAGGCGATCGCCGACTTGTCGTCGAGCTCGTTGAGCAGGCCGGTGACCAGCACGTCACCGAGTCGCAGGATCGGTACGCCGCTCAAGTGGCCGTTCACCGCGTGTCCGCGAGTGAGGCCCGGTGGACCGTCTGGTCCGTGAGCAGCGGGATGGCGGCGGCGAGGGCGTCGGCCAGCGTGGTGCGCGTGAGGATGGCGGACAGGTCGATGCCGAGCTGGGCGATGATCTGGGCGATCGGCGGCCGGATGCCGCTGATCACACAGTCGGCGCCCATCAGCCGTACGGCGTTGACCGTCTGCATGAGGTGGTGCGCCACCGCGGTGTCCACCGTGGGCACACCCGTGATGTCGATGATGGCGACCTGGGCCTCGTCCCGCTCGATGGCTTCCAGGAGGTTCTCCATCACCACCTGGGTACGGGTGGTGTCCAGCGTGCCGATCAGCGGGACGGCCAGCACCCGGTCCCAGATCCGCACCACCGGTGTGGACACTTCGAGCAGCTGGCGGCTCTGGCGCCGGATGATCTCCTCGCGGCCCTCGACGTAGACCTCGAAGGAGAGGGCGCCCGCGGTGTCGAGGAGGCGGTTGATGAACAGTGCCGCATGGTAGAGCGCGGTGACGTCACGCGTCTCCTGCTGCACGGCTTCCAGCAGCGCTTCCTTCAGCGCCAGCACGGCCAGCGAGGTGGCCGTGGGCGTGGCCCCTCCTCTGGCGCGCCGCAGCGACAGGTCCGTGACGGCCTGCCGGAGGCCGGGGTGCGATGCCACGACGTCCTGCACCGGATGGTCGGTCTCCAGGCCGGCGAGCAGTGTCTCGACCAAGGAGTCGGCTTCCTCGTTCAGTTCGGCCTCGGTGATGCCGGTCTCAAGGACCGCCCGCTCCGACTGGAGCTGCACCCACCGGTCAGCCACCTTCTCCCCTTGCTCACGCAGGGCGGAGCTGACGCGCAACCGGGCCTCGGACTCACTGGTGTTCATTCCACCCACCTTAGCAATTGTTGCCGTGCGGCAAATGTTAGCCGAGGCGCACGATCTTCCGAGGCCGGAGGTCACGGCACATCAAGTGCCCGGCCCACCAGCACCCTTGCAAGTCTCACCCGTCTGTCGCACCGGCCGTGCCAGGCAGTTCACCCAAACGTCACAGCTGCCGGACCGGACCTTCACGACCGTCTGCATGTACCTGGGTGGGCCGAACGTAAACCCTTGTCATCCGGCGAACTTCACCGGGCCGACCGCTCGGGCGGGCCGCACCCCGGATCAGGGCCGCGGGTCAGGCAGGCTCCGCCGCGCGGTCGTCCGCAGGGCCCCGCCGGAGCTCGGCACCCTCCACCGCACGGTGGAAACCGCTCAAGCCCTTCAGGAGGGCGGCGCGTTCGACGGGCCGCATGGCCGAGATGGCTTCGAGCAGGGCCCTTTCCCGGCGGGCGCGCAGATCCTTGAGGTAATTTTCTCCCCGGCTCGACAAGCGCAGTTCGAGCTCACGGCGGCTGGCTGAACTGAGGGACCGCTCGATGAAGCCCAGGGCATGAAGGCGGTCACACATACGACTCACCGAAGACGGCGCCGCCCCCAAGTGCTCACCGAGCGTGCGGAGGTTGATCCCCTCGGCGCCGTCCAGGGCGAACAACACCCTCAGCTGCGACGACGACACCGGCGCCGGTGACGCGAGGTCTCTGCCTCTGCCCCAGAGCACCTCGAGCAGTTCGATGACTTCCCTGGCAGCGAGCGCGGCCGCATCCCGGTCGCCCCCGACGGATGCTTCGGACTCCATGCCCTCAACTGTGACACTTCGCAAGGGCCCTGTCAGTCGCTGAGGCATGGCAGGCCGACGGCTCCTTCTCGCACTCTCGTCCCGAAACATTCGTCCCGAAACATTCGTCCCGGACCGGAACAGGTGGTACTCGACAGGTGGACAGATTCACGGCTGTGGAGCGTGCTCTGCGCAGCTCCGCACCGCACGCTCTTCTCGAAACAGTGCAGGACGCACTCGCCGTCCACTACACAGCCCGCTCGGTCGACCTGCTCATGGCCGATTACGCGACGACCATACTCCAACCGGTCAACACCCTTCCGCACACCGCACGCTCCGTGCCGGTCCACTCGGGCGCGCCCGGCCACGCCTTCGGGCACCAGGAACCGCGCGTCGAGAACGAGGACCCCCCGGGGAGCGCCGACAGCACCGAAAGCGCCGAGGGTACCGACGGCCGGCGTCTGGTCGCCGTCCATCTCCCGGTGAGCGTGCGCGGCGACCGCCTCGGCGTGCTGACCGTACGCCTGGCCTCCCGGGACTGCGACGACGCCACCGTGCGCGAGCTCGCCGACGTGGCGGAGGTGCTCGGGCACGAGATCGTCGTGGCGGAACGCGACACGGACCTCTACCTCCAGGCCCGGCGGGCCGACCGGCTCACCCTCGCCGCCGAGATGCAGTGGCAGCTGCTGCCCGGGCGGTCCTGCTCCCGGCCCGAGTACGACATCGGGGCACAGCTCGAACCGGCCTACGCCATCCACGGCGACAACTTCGACTGGTCCTCGTCGGCCGACCATCTGACCCTCACCGTCACCAACGGCATGGCCGAGGGCATCCAGGCCGCCCTGCTGACCAATCTGGCCGTCACCGCGCTGCGCAACGCCCGCCGCGCCGGGCTCTCCCTCGCCGATCAGGCCTGCCTGGCCGACCAGGCCGTCTACGGCCACCACCAGGGCGCGCTGCACCTCTCCACGCTGCTCCTGCGCTTCGACCTCACCACCGGGGAGACGGAGGTCATCGACGCGGGCTCGCCGAAGATGTGGCGGCTGCGCGAGGGCAGGGCCGAGCCCGTCGAGCTGGACGCGCAGCTTCCGCTCGGCATGTCCGAGGACACGCCGTACACGGCGGAGCGCTTCCACGTCAGTCCCGGCGACCGGCTCCTGTTCGTCAGCGACGGCGTCTACGACGTGGCGTCGCCGACGGGCGAGCGCTACAGCGAGCGTGCGCTCACCCGGGCGATGACCAGCACCCGTCTCCTGCCGCCCTCGCAGGTCCCGCGCGCGATGCTCCAGGAACTCGCCGGCTACCGCGGCCCGATCGACGCCGACGACGACGCCATGATCGTCTGCCTCGACTGGCGGGGGCGCCCCTGAGGTCCGCGCCCGCCCCGGGGTCAGCCGGCCGGGTGGAGCATGCCCGCGCGCAGGCGTTCCAGCGTGCGGGCCAGCAGGCGCGAGACGTGCATCTGCGAGACGCCGAGGCGTTCGCCGATCTGCGCCTGGGTCAGCTCGTCGACGAACCGCAGCTGAAGTATGTGCCGGTCGCGCTCGGCGAGTTCGGCGATCAGGGGCGCCAGGGCGTGGAAGTCCTCCACGAGCTCCAGGGCCGGGTCTTCCTCCCCTATGAAGTCGGCGAGCGGCGACTCGCCCTCGTCGGGGTCGCCGTGGACGGCCGCGTCCAGGGACGTGGAGCTGTAGCCGTTCGAGGCGACCTGGGCCTCGACGACCTCGCGCTCGGAGAGGTCCATCAGGGCGGCCAGCTCCGCGACCCGCGGGGCGCGGCCGAGCCTGGTGCTGAGCTCCTCCTTGGCCTTGGCCAGCTCCACCCGGGCCTCCTGGAGGCGGCGCGGCACGTGGACGGCCCAGGAGGTGTCGCGGAAGAAGCGCTTGATCTCGCCGACGATGTAGGGCACCGCGAACGTGGCGAACTGGGTGTCGCGCGACAATTCGAAACGGTCGATGGCCTTGATCAGTCCGATCATGCCGACCTGGACGATGTCTTCCATCTCGTCGGAGCGGTGCCGGAAGCGTCCGGCCGCGTAGCGGACCAGGGACATGTTCATCTCGATGAGCGTGTTGCGCGCGTACTGGTACTCGGCCGTGCCTTCCTCCAGCGCGGCGAGGCGGCCGAAGAACGTCCTCGACAGGTCCCGGGCGTCCTGGGGAGCCAAGGCCTGCGGGGCCGTGACCTCCGGCAGCCGCGTGCTCCCGGCCCCGGTCCGCGTCGTTGCGCTCACCATCGTCATCACGCCCTCCTCGTCGGCCGGCTCAGCAGATCCCCTTGGCGCCGGTTCACCGCGTGTACCCCGAAGTGATCACTTCATGTCGCCGGATCCCGCAACTCCCCCGATTTCCTGCGGTGTTCGTTCCGCCGACGGATCGCCTCCACGACAAGAGCGTTGAACCCGCCATTTTCGGGCAAGAGATCCACTCGTACGGCCATCACCTGGTAAGGCCATCCCGATGAAGGAGGAGGCTGATGCGGACACAGCACGCACCGATCGAGACCGCACCGCCGAAGACGGCCACCTTCGACAAAAGGCCCGAATCGGTCACCGACGCACGGGACCTGACCCGTGACTTCGTCGCCCGGCTCAGCCCGGCCGTCGGCGAGCAGACCGCCGCGACCGTCGAACTCGTCGTCTCCGAGCTCATCACCAACGTGGTACGCCACGCACGCGGAGCCCTGTGCTCCCTCCAGCTGCAGGCGCAGCCCCACGGCATCACGATCGCCGTCTCCGACGCGGACCCCCGACCGCCCCGCGAGCGCGCCCCCGACCTCGAGGGCGGCACCGGCGGATTCGGCTGGCCGATGGTCCAGCAGCTGGCCACGGCCGTGAGTGTCACCCTGGACGCCACCAGCAAGACCATCCGGGCGGAGCTCGCGAGGTAGCTCCCGCCACGGCCGGGCGCGCGACACCCCACGAAGGTGCCCCCGGCAGCCGGTCCGACGGCCCGGGCGGCGATACTCCGATCATGGGTTGGGCACTGCGTTCCGCGCGGACGGCGGACATCGAGACCATCGCCGAGCTGCGGGCCACGGTGCTGCGCGCCGATCTGGAGCGGCTCGGCCGGTTCGATCCGCAGCGGGTGCGCCGGCGGCTGCGGGACTCCTTCGCCGCGGAGCACACCTCGGTGATCGAGACCGACGGCGTCTTCACCGGATGCGTCACGCTGCGGCCCGCGGCGGACGGCCGGTGGCTGGAGCACTTCTATGTGGCGCCCGAGGCCCAGGGGCGGGGCCTCGGCTCCGCGGTCCTCGGCGCGCTCCTGGAACGGACCGACGCCGAGGGCGCCACCGTCCGGCTCGACGTGCTCCGGGGCAGTGCCGCCCGTCGGCTGTACGAGCGGCACGGGTTCGCGGTGGAGAGCGAGGACCCGGTGGACGTCTTCATGGTGCGCGCGCCGGGAGCGGCCGCCTGACCTCAGGCGATTCCCGGCCGCCGGGTAGCCTCGCGATCATGTTCATTCTCGAATTGACCTACACGGCGCCGGTCTCCGCCGTCGACGAGCAGCTCGAAGCCCACGTCGGCTGGCTGGACGCGCAGTACGAGTCCGGTGTCTTCATCGCATCGGGCCGCAAGAACCCGCGCGACGGCGGCGTCATCATCGCCGTCGCGGACGACCGGGCGCGCATCGAGGAGCTCGTCGCCACCGACCCGTTCACCGTCGCCGGGGTGTGCGAGTACCGCGTCACCGAGTTCTACGCGACGAAGACGGCACCGGACCTCGCCGCGTACCGCGAGCAGCTGCCCGCCTAGGGCCGCCGCAGGACCTGCCCTGCCGGGGGCGCGGTCAGCTCCGTTCCAGGCGGGCGATCCGCCCCTTCTCGCCCGCCGCCCAGCAGCCCCGGTCCCCGGCGCAGTCCACGGTGTCGTACGACCCGGTGTCGACCGTGCGCCAGCTCCGGCCGCCGTCCGTGGTGACGTCGGTGCCCGTCGGGCCGACCGCGAGGGCCGTGGTGCGGCTGTACGGGTACCAGGCCACGCCCGACCGGTAGGCGGGCGGCGGGCGCCCTGCCGGGTCCCAGCCGCGACCGCCGTCCCCGGTCACGGCCGCGGCCCGCGGCGAGGGCTGCTCGGCGCGGTAGTCGCCGCCGACCGCGAGGCCGTGCGTGCGGTCGCGGAAGGCGAGGCCGAAGACGCCGCGGGCCGGGTCGCCCGCCGGGATCGGCGCGTCGGTGGCCGTCCAGGTCAGTCCCCGGTCGGCGGAGTGCAGGACACGCGCGCGTGCCGCTCCCCCGGTCGCCAGCCACACGTCACGGGGACCGGAGCTCACCAGGCACTGGCCGCTCGCCGCGAAGCCCGCCTCGCCCTCCTGCGCGGCGGGCATGCCCGCGCTCGGCAGGACCTTCCAGGAGCGGCCGCCGTCGGCGGTGGACAGGATGCGGTACTTGCCGTCGACGGGGTCGCTCATCGCCAGGCCGTGGCGGCGGTCGAAGAAGGTCATGCAGTCGTAGAACGCCTTGGCGTCGGTGTTGCGGAAGGACTCCGTCCAGGTCGCCCCGCCGTCCTCGGTGCGCAGCACCCGGGACGCCTCGCCCTCGCCGATGGCGAGCACGACGGCACGGCGTCCGTCGAAGGCCTCGATGTCGCGGAACTCCAGATCGGCGGCGCCGGGCGGGGAGACTTCGCGCCAGGTCTTGCCGCCGTCCGACGTACGCAGCACGGTTCCCCGGGTGCCCGCCGCCCAGGCCGTGTCACGGCTGACGGCGGCGAGGCCGCGGAAGCGGGCGTCCGTGCCGCTGTCCTTGAGCTGCCAGCTCAGGCCCCGGTCCGGGTGGTCGCCCCCGCCCGGGTGGCTGCCCCGCCCGTCCGCCAGCGCGGTGCCCTGCGCCCCCAGGAGGGTCCCGGCGAGCGCCGCCCCGCAGAGTCCCGCCAGTACCGTGCGCCTCATCGACTTCGTCTTCCCCATGCCCCTCATGGCGGGCGAAGCTAGCCGACGCGCGGGGCCTCGTCCAGATGGCCTGAAGGCCTCCCCCGTGGGGCGGTAGCCGGGAACCGCGGGCCCGGGAACGGTGTCGCGGTGACAGAGGTCACTCGGTCTCACCCCGCTCCATGTGCACGGATCTCGTCATTCCGTCGTCTATCCAAGTGCCGACCCCAGTCGTCCAGCAGTCAGTGAGGGAGCAGGCGTTGTCCACCGTCATCGAGCAAGCCGTAGAGGCCCGCCTCGTCGCCGCCGCGCCGCGGATGCCGACCATTCCCGCCCGCCTCCACTACGACCCGCGGGACCCCTTCGCCGTCCGGATGAGCTTCCCCGCGCCCGCGACCCTGGAGGGCATCGAGGTCTACTGGACGTTCGCCCGCGAACTGCTCAGCCAGGGTGTGGAGCGCGCGGTGGGCCACGGCGACGTGCGTGTGCGCCCGTACGGATTCGACCGCACCGTCGTCGAGTTCCACGCCCCCGAAGGCACCGCGATCGTCCACATCCGCACCGGCGATCTCCGCCGCTTCCTGCACAGCACGACGGTGCTGGTGCCGGCCGGCCAGGAGCACCGCCATGTCGACCTGGACGGGGACCTGGCCGAGCTGATGCGCGACGCCTGTTGAACCCGGCCGGTCTCCCCCGGTCCCGCCGCCCCCTCGCGCCCCCGAAGCCCCTGCGTGCGATCCGTACGCCTCCCCCGGCCCCACCGGCCCCACCGGCACGCTGAGCGGCCCCTCACCCCCCGCCGCCACCGCCACCGTTCGACCGTGCCATCTCGGCGGACGCCACGGCCGAGGCCAGCGCCTTGCGGAGGTGGTGCATCAGCGCCCGCAGCTCCGGCGAGGCGCCGCCGCTGCGGTCGGTCAGCTCTTCAAGCCGGTCCTTGTACCGCCTGCGGTCCTTGCCCGTGACGACCGGGCGCAGCTTGCCGGTGGCCGCGCAGACCACCAGGGCCGCGTCGCCCTCACTGACCTCGTCGACCGGCCGCGGGCCGCGCAGCACGGCTCGTGCGTCCGCGCGCAGCACCTCGGCGTATCCGGTGCGCTCCAGCTCCCAGGTGCGGGCGGGGAAGATCCCGAGGACGCGCCGGTGCCCCCGTCGCAGGTACCCGTGTGCCGTCAGGTCGTCGCGCACCGTGTTCAGCGTGGTGCGCGAGCGGTGCGTCATCCAGCCGCGCCACTTGCGCGGCCGGGACTGCTCGACGAGCTCGGCCAGGGTGTCGAGCGTCAGGTCACCGGTGCGCGCGCCGACGACCGGGGTGACGATGCCGTCCGCCTCGACGAGGACGCCGCGCCGGGCCAGTTCGACGAGGGCACCGGCGCGGACGGCGAGGTGGAGATCGGGCCCGCCGGTGAACCGTCCCTTGTCCGGGTGCCATGCCAGCAGGAAGAGCCTGGCGGGCAGGGGCAGCGTTCCGTAGTGCACGGCGCCTCCTCCTCAGGGGTGATCGGATCAGGGGGACTCGGGGTCATGCGGTTCATAAAACATTGACACACCCCGAGGAGCCTCCTACGGTGTAAAAGGTTCTGTTGCCGTCGATAGGAGTAGGACGTTGCTCGTCTGAGGTCATGAGACACCGCGTCACGCAGCTTTCGCTGCCGTGCACGTCGTGTGCGACCTCGGCATCCGAGCCGTCCCGTCCCCCGGCACAGGCCGTTTCTCGTTCTCCGGCCTCATCACCGCCGCGGTGTCTCGAACGCGTTGCCCCTGACCACGCTTCACACCACGCAACCGCGAGGCCCGCATGTCTCCTTCCCCCACCTCCATCACCTGCACGTCGCTCTCCTTCGCCTGGGCCGACGGCACAGACGTCTTCCACGGCCTCCAGGTCGCCTTCGGGCCCGGCAGGACCGGGCTCATCGGCGTCAACGGGTCAGGAAAGTCAACCCTGTTGAAGCTGATCGGCGGTGAGCTGACACCCACCGAAGGTGCCGTCAAGGTCGCCGGGGAGGTCGGCTACCTGCCGCAGAACGTCACCCTGGACACCGGCCTGCGCGTCGACGACGTGCTCGGCATCGCCGCGACCCGCGCCGCGCTGCACGCCATCGAGGCGGGCGACGTGGACGAGGGCCATTTCACCACGGTCGGCGACGACTGGGACGTCGAGGAGCGCGCCGTCGCCACCCTCGACCAGCTCGGCCTCGGCCACATCGGCCTCGACCGCACCACGGGCGAGGTGTCGGGCGGCGAGTCGGTACTGCTGCGGCTGGCCGCACTGCTGCTGCGCCGGCCCGACGTGCTCCTGCTCGACGAACCGACCAACAACCTCGACCTGTACGCCCGTCGGCGCCTGTACGCGGCCGTGGAGGCCTGGTCGGGCGTCCTGGTCGTGGTCAGCCACGACCGTGAACTCCTCGATCTGGTCGACCAGATCGCGGATCTGCGGGACGGGGAGGTCAGTTGGTACGGCGGCAACTACAGCGCGTACGAGGAGGCCCTCGCCACCGAGCAGGAGGCCGCCGAGCGCATGGTGCGCGTCGCCGAGTCCGACCTGCGCAAGCAGAAGCGCGACCTGGCCGACGCCCAGGTCAAGCTGGCCCGCCGCAAGCGGTACGGCCAGAAGATCCAGGACAGCAGGAGCCAGCCGAAGATCCTGATGGGGGCGCGCAAGCGGGCCGCACAGGAGTCGGCCGGCAAGCACCGGATCATGCACGAGGAGAAGCTCGCCGAGGCCAAGGAGCGCCTGGACGACGCCGTGGAGGCGGTGCGGGACGACGACGAGATCCGCGTCGACCTGCCGCGCACCCTGGTCCACCCGGGGCGTACCGTGCTCACCCTCAGCGATCTCCAGCTGCACTACGGAGCGAGCGTGCAGGGCGAGTTCGAGCTGCGCGGCCCCGAGCGGATCGCCCTGATCGGGCGCAACGGCGCGGGCAAGACCACGCTCCTGCGCACCGTCGCCGGTGAGCTGGACGCGGTCTCCGGCGAGGCGCGGGCGCACGTCCCGATGCGGTTCCTGCCGCAGCGCCTCGACGTGCTGGACGGCGAGCTGAGCGTCGCCGACAACGTGGCGGCGTACGCTCCCGAAGCGACGAGGAACCGCATCAGAGCACGCCTGGCACGGTTCCTGTTCAAGGGCGCGAAGGCCGACCAGCCGGCGGCGACCCTGTCGGGCGGCGAGCGGTTCCGGGCGGCACTCGCGGCGCTGCTGCTCGCGGAGCCCGCGCCGCAGCTGCTCATGCTCGACGAGCCGACGAACAACCTCGACATGGCGAGCGTGAAGCAGCTCTCGACGGCTCTGGAGTCGTACCAGGGCGCGCTGATCGTGGCCAGTCACGACCTGCCGTTCCTGGAGTCCATCGGCATCACGCGGTGGCTGCTCCTGGACGGAGAGCTGAAGGAGATCACCCAGGAAAAGAAGACAGAGGCTGTCGGGTATTCCGCCTAGCTTCGGATGTATGCACCAGGACACGCACGACCACATCGCCATCACCGGAGCCCGTGAGAACAACCTCAGGGAAGTGAACCTGCGCATCCCCAAGGGCCGTCTCACGGTCTTCACGGGGGTGTCCGGGTCCGGGAAGTCGTCGGTCGTCTTCGACACGATCGCGGTCGAGTCGCAGCGCCAGCTGAACGAGACCTTCACCTGGTTCGTCCGCAACCGGCTGCCGAAGTACGAGCGGCCGCACGCGGACGCCATCGAGGAGCTCTCCCCCGCGATCGTCGTCGACCAGAAGCCGATCGGCGGCCACTCCCGCTCCACCGTGGGCACGATGACGGACATCTACTCGGTGATCCGCGTGCTGTTCTCCCGGCACGGCACGCCGAGCGCGGGCCCGGCGACGGCCTACTCGTTCAACGACCCTTCGGGCATGTGCCCCGAGTGCCACGGCCTCGGCCGTACGGTGCGGCCCGACTACGACCGCATCCTCGACCCCGCCAGGTCCCTGGCGGACGGCGCGATCCTCTTCCCGCCGTTCGCCGCGGGGACCTGGCAGGGCCAGACGTACACCAACACCACCCACCTGGACACGCACAAGCCGGTCGGTGCATTCACCGCCGCCGAGCGGGACTTCCTGCTGCGCGGCGGCGGGCGCAGGACGAAGGTCAAGGTCGACAACACGGGCGGCGCCCGGGACATCGACTACGAAGGGCTCGCCGACCGCTTCGAGCGGCTCTACCTCAACCGCGACCTCTCCACACTCGCCCAGAAGACCCGCGACCTGGTCCAGGGCTTCCTGCGCGAAGGCGCCTGCCCGGCCTGTCACGGGGCCCGCCTCAACCCGGCGGCGCGCGCCACCCGCGTCAACGGCCTGGGCATCACGGAGTGCACCCGCATGGAGGTCACCGACCTCATCCGGGAACTGGCACGCCTCGCCGACGACGGCGACGGCGCCGACGACGTGGCGGCCCCGATCGCCCGGGCGGCCGTGGCGGCCCTGGAGCGGGTCGAGGCGATCGGCCTCGGCTATCTGAGCCTGGACCGCGAGACGTCCACGCTCTCCGGCGGCGAGGGGCAGCGCCTGAAGATGGTGCGCCACCTCGGCTCAAGCCTCACCGGCATGACGTACATCTTCGACGAGCCGAGCGTCGGGCTGCACCCGCGGGACGTGGGGCGGCTGAATGATCTCCTGCTCCGGCTGCGCGACAAGGGCAACACCGTGCTGGTCGTCGAGCACGACCCGGACGTGATCGCGATCGCCGACCACGTCGTCGACATGGGCCCGGCGGCCGGCGTCGACGGCGGCCTCGTCGTCTTCGAGGGCACACCGCAACAGCTGCGCCGGGCAGACACCCTCACCGGCCGCCACCTGCGCCGCGCCACCGGCATCAAGGAGCAGCCGCGCGAGGCGACCGGCGGCCACTGGATCAAGGACGCGGACCTGCACAACCTCAAGAACGTCAGCGTGCGGGTGCCGACCGGGGTGCTCACGGCGGTCACCGGCGTGGCGGGGTCCGGCAAGAGCACGCTGGTGGCGAAGGCGTTCACCGCGGCGCACCCGGACGCCGTGGTCGTGGACCAGTCGTCCATCGGCATCTCGGGCCGCTCCACCCCGGCGACGTACCTCGGGATCATGGACACCGTGCGCAAGCTGTTCGCGCGGGAGGCCGGCGCGCGGGCGAGCCTGTTCAGCTTCAACTCCCACGGCGCGTGCGAGGGCTGCCAGGGGCGCGGGATCATCTTCAGCGACCTCGCGTTCATGGATCCGGTGACCACGACGTGCCAGGAGTGCGAGGGGCGCCGCTTCAAGGACGAGGTGCTGCGGCTGACCGTGGACGGCCGATCCGTCGTGGACGTGCTGGAGATGACCGCCGGCGACGCCCTGGACTTCTTCGAGCGCTTCGACGACACGGCGGTACGCAGGCGGCTGGGGGCCCTGCGGGACGTGGGCCTGACCTACCTCACGCTCGGCCGTCCGCTGAGCACGCTCTCCGGCGGCGAGCGCCAGCGGATCAAGCTGGCCACGCAGTTGCATCGCACGGGCGCGACGTACGTCCTGGACGAGCCGACCACCGGACTGCACATGGCGGACGTCGACGGGCTGCTCGCGATGCTCGACCGGCTGGTCGACGCGGGCAACACGGTGCTCGTCGTCGAGCACAACCTCGACGTCGTCAAGCACGCGGACTGGGTGATCGACCTGGGACCCGACGGCGGCAAGCACGGCGGGCGGATCGTGTTCGAGGGAACGCCCGCGCAGCTCCTGCGGGCCGAGGGGTCCTTCACTGCGGAGCACCTGAGAGGCGCTCTGGGCGAGGGGCGGTCGCGCGCTGCATGATGTGCGGCACTGTCCCGCCCACGTGAGGAGAGCCGGCCGTGCCCAGCCAGAAGGCCCTGATCCGCCGCCCGAGCCCGCGCCTCGCCGAGGGCCTGGTCACCCACCTGGAACGCACCCCGGTCGACGTGGGGCTCGCGGTGCGCCAGTGGGAGGCGTACGTGGCGACGCTGAACCGGCACGGCTGGGAGACCTTCGAGGTGGAGCCGGCCGACGCCTGCCCGGACTCGGTCTTCGTGGAGGACGCGGTGGTCGTCTTCCGGAACGTGGCACTGATCGCCCGGCCCGGCGCCGAGTCACGCCGGCCCGAGACGCCGGGCGTCGAGGAGGCCGTGGCCCGGCTCGGCTGCTCGGTCAACTGGGTGTGGGAGCCGGGCACGCTCGAAGGGGGCGATGTCCTCAAGATCGGGGACACGCTCTACGTGGGGCGGGGCGGCCGGACCGACGCGGACGGCGTGCGGCAGCTGCGGGCCGTCTTCGAGCCGCTCGGTGCACGGATCGTCGCCGTCCCCGTCGCCACGGTCCTGCACCTGAAGTCCGCGGTGACCGCGCTGCCCGACGGGACGGTCGTCGGGTACGAGCCGCTGGTCGACAGCGCCTCGCTCTTCCCCCGCTTCCTGCCCGTACCGGAGGAGTCGGGGGCGCACGTGGTGCTGCTCGGCGGCTCGAAACTGCTGATGGCGGCGAGCGCGCCGAAGAGCGCGGAGCTGTTCGCCGATCTCGGATTCGACCCGGTTCCGGTGGACATCAGCGAGCTCGAGAAGCTCGAAGGGTGTGTGACGTGCCTCTCAGTCCGGCTCCGCGGGCTGTACGCCTGACCTGCGGTGAGGCCTTTGTTGCGGTGGGGGCGGGTGGGGCCCGGTCTCACAGCCTCTTTACGGAGGGTTTAACCTACGGCAACGTAACCTACGACACCGTAGGTAGTGCACCGCTCGCACTGCTCGTAAGTACTCCCGTCCCCCTTCTGGAGCCCCCGTGACGATCACCTCTCCCCACCTCGGCAGCGCGGACAGCTGGACCGACGCCCGGCTGCTCTACGCGCTGGAGGAAGTGGTCGAGCAGGAACTCAATCGCCACCTGAAGGTGGCCAAGGACTGGATGCCCCACGAGTACGTCCCCTTCTCGGACGCCCGCAACTTCCCGGGCTTCTTCGAGGACGGCGAGGCGTGGGAGAAGGGCCAGTCCCCGGTCACCGACATCGGGCGCATCGCCCTGGTCGTCAACCTGCTCACCGAGGACAACCTGCCCAGTTACCACCACGAGATCGCCTCCCTCTTCGGCCGCGACGGCGCCTGGGGCACCTGGGTGCACCGCTGGACCGCCGAGGAGGGCCGCCACGGCATCGTGATGCGCGACTACCTGCTCGCCTCGCGCGCCGTCGACCCGGACCAGCTGGAGCAGTTCCGGATGGCGCACATGAGTGAGGGCTTCGAGTCGGACAACCGTCACTCGATGCTGCACTCGGTCGCGTACGTCGCCTTCCAGGAGCTGGCGACCCGCATCTCGCACCGCAACACCGGACACCAGTCCGGCGACCCGGTCTGCGACCGCATGCTGGCGCGCATCGCCACCGACGAGAACCTCCACATGGTCTTCTACCGGAACCTGCTCAAGGCCGCCTTCGAGCTTGCGCCCGACCTCACGATGCAGGCCGTGCGTGACGTGGTCGTGAACTTCCGCATGCCGGGACACGGCATGCCGGGCTTCGAGCGGGCCGCCGCGCAGATGGCCATCGGCGAGGTCTACAACATGCGCATCCACCACGACGACGTGCTGCAGCCCGTGCTGCGCTTCCTGAAGGTCCTGGAGATCGACGGCCTCGGCCCCGAGGGGCTCAAGGCCCAGGAGGAGCTGGGCTTCTTCATGGGCGGCCTCGACGCGGAGGCCTCGAAGTTCGACGAGAGGCTGGCCGCCCGCAAGGCGCGAATGGCGACCCGGGGCGCCTGACCGACTTCCCGAGGGGGGCGGGGCGGCTGGAATCGAACCAGCGTGTTCCGGTTCTGGAGACCGGCGCGACTGCCTCTGCGCTACGACCCCGCCCTTGGGGAGATCGTACGACCCCGTCCGGCGCCTGCGGCATCCTCCGGCCCGTGGAACGAGCTCAGCGGTGCACGCTGCGCACCGCCGCCACGTCCGGCGGGATCGCGGGTGCCGGGACGTCCGCGCCGAGTGCGGCCAGGCGGCGCTTCACGCTCGCCGCGATGCCCGCGCCGAGCACGAACCGCGTGGGTGTCCTCGCGTGCCCCGCGGTGTCGAGGAGCCGGTGCGCCTCGCGGCTGCGCAGGCCGGTGTGGGTGAGCACGAGGTGGGCGAGGCGGTGCTCGCCCGCCGCCAGCGAGGACGCCATCGCCCGTGCCGCCTCGTCGTCGACGCGGTTGTCCACGGCGCCCAGCGCCCCTGCGGCGCGCACCCGCCCGAGGTCGAGCAGGGTCACCCCGGCGGCCACCGACGCGGCGACGAGACGGGCGGTGGCACGCGGGCCGATGCCGTTGCTCGCGACGGCCAGCCGGTCGAGCCGTCCGTGCGGCGCGCGCTCCAGCGCGTCGGCGAGCAGGAGAGCCCCCTCGTCCCCCAACCGCGCCGCGGATACGTAGAGTTCGCGCACCGCGCCGTGGACGATCAGTCCGGCGAGGGCTCCCGCGCCGGCCCGGCCCAGCGGATTGCCGCCCAGGAAGATCCGCTCGACGCTCCGCCCCATGTCCGCCGCCGCGACGAGCGCGCCGACGAGGTCCGTGAGACCGGCCGCGTCCAGGCCGGTCTGGACGAGATCGAGGGTGCGCAACGCCCTCACGGAGTCGATCAGTTCGGCCGCGGCGCGACCTCCCCGCGGGCCCAGTGGATTGCGCTTCAGCCAGACTCCGGTCACGATCTGCGGCGAGGCGCGGAGCTGGTCAGCGATGCGACAGGCGCCGCCCGCGGTGATGCCGTTGCAGCCGAGGTAGAGGGTCTCGATGCGGGCGTCGCCCGTCCCGCCGGCCACGTCCGCCGCTCCCGCGTCCCCGAGGCCGTCCGTGCCGAGCAGCAAGTGGCGGACGGAGGACTCCCCCCGGACGTCCTGGGCCTCCCGGAGCGCGTCGGCGACCAGAGCCGCACCCTGCGCGCCGAGCGCCTGCTTGCACAGGTCGAGCCGCCCGTCGGGCAGTGCCGTGCCCGCGGGGAAGTCCAGGCGCTCACCGGCGGGCCGTCCGCCCCTCAACCAGGCGAGCAGGGACGCCAGTTCGGCCACCGGCCGTGGCGCGACACGCGGCACGCCGGCGGACAGGGCCTCGCTCACCACGCCGCCTCCACGTAGTCCTTGAGGAAGACGCCCGACACAGGCGCCCCTGCCTCGCCCCGCACGATCGGGTCGTAGATCCGGGCCGCCCCGTCGATGATGTCGAGCGGTGTGCGAAAGCCCGCGCCCGCCATGCGGTCCTTCTTGGGCGCCGGGTTCTCGTCGGTGATCCAGCCGGTGTCGACGGCGCACATGTGCACGCCCTGCGCGGCGAGTTCGGGCGCGCTGGTGCGGGTGAGCATGTTCAGGGCGGCCTTGGCCATGTTCGTGTGGGGATGCCCGGCCATCTTGTTGCGCACGGCGAACCGTCCCTCGACCGCGGTCACGTTCACGATGTACGTACGAGGGCGCGGCGACGCGAGCAGCTGGGGCAGCAGCCGGTCGCAGAGCAGGGCCGGGGCGAGCGCGTTGACCAGCTGGGTCTCCAGGACCTCGGCGGGGTCGAGGCCGCCGAGCCGGGCGGACCAGGAGTTCTCGGGGGAGGCGTCGGGGAGCAGCCCCGCCTCGTCGGCCTCGCGCAGGACGAGGGCGAGCGCGCCCTGCCCCGCGTCGGGCCCGACGGCCCGCATCGGGCGGAATCCGGGAGCGCGCCGGGCGAGCGCGGGCAGGTCGGCCCGTTCCCCCGCCGCGAGCGCCGCGTACGACTCGGGAGGCCGGCGGACCGTCTGGGCCGCGTTGTTCACCAGGATGTCGAGCGGCTCGCCCGCCTGCCGCAGCTCTTCGCACAGGCCGAGGACTTGGCGGGGGTCGCGCAGGTCGACGGCGAGCACGGTGAGGCGGTCGAGCCAGGCCTCGCTGCCCGGCACCGCGCGAAAGCGCCGCTCGGTGTCGTGCGGGAAGCGGCTGGTGACGAGGAGTTCGGCGCCGTCCCGCAGCATCATCTGGGCCAGCTGGAAGCCGATCTTCACGCGGCCTCCGGTGAGCAGTGCGCGGCGCCCGCGGAGATCGGTGGTCAGGGCGCGCCGTGTCCGGTTGTCGGCCGCGCAGTCCGGACAGAGCCGGTGGTAGAAGGAGTCGACCTGTCGATACGACGTCTTGCAGACGTAGCAGGGCCGGGGGCGGCGAAAGACCCCGCCCGTGCCGTCGGCGAGCAGCGGCGCGTCCTCGCGGCGGTCGTCCGCGCCGGTCGCGGTGGCGGCCATGACGGCCGCGTCGGCGGCGGTCAGTTCGGCGCCGCGCGCCTTGCGCCTGCGCAGCCGCCCGTCACGGGCGAAGGACGCGGCGACCTGCTCGGCGCGCAGCCGCACCGGGTCGTCCACGGGGAGCTCCCGGAGTCTGCCGACCATGTCGTGGAAGGCCGCGAGGTCCGCCTCGCTGATCCCGCCGCTCCCGCTCATCCGTCCCCGCCCCGCGTGTGCCGTGCCCGCCCCGCGTGTTCCGTACCCGTGGTCCCGGCCGGATTCGAACCGGCGTATCCGCCTTGAGAGGGCGGCGAGTCTGCCTCTGCTCTACAGGACCTCCGTGCGCACGCCCCGCGCACGCCCCACGGATCGTAGCCAGGGGCCCGTCACCGTGTCGCACCGATTTACGACCGCCCTCCTCGGTGCAACTGTGGGCACGGGGGTGGAACCCATGGCGCAGACCCATGAGTGGATGTTCTACGAGGTCATGTGGCGCGGCTGGGCGGGCAGGGCGCACGTGCCCTACCCCGTGCCGTGGTGGGCGCAGCAGGCCTTCCGGCACTGGAGCGACGACTTCGACTCCGGGACGTACGCATCGAAGGAGGCGGCGCTCTCCTCCAACGCCCTGTACCGGTACTGGCACATGGTGGGGGTGAAGGACCACCGGCAGGAGTCCCTGATCGGCCAGGCAGGTGAGATCGAACCGGTCTACGACACGTACTGCCTGTCCTTCTTCGTGTACGACCCGGCGACGGGCGCCCTGCACCTGCCGCAGCTGGCCGAGGGCGGCACGGTGACGCAGCGCATGGAGGCCCCGCACCTGCCGGTCGTCCTCACGGACTTCCGTACGCCGGACGGCGTGGAGTTCGTGCAGCGCACCTTCGCGACGGCGACCGGCGCGCGGCAGCGGGACCTGGTGGTGACCCGCCTCACGGTGGGCACCGCGACCGGCCAGCCGCGCGAGGGCTGGTTGTGTGCGGCGGTCCTGCCCGCGGGGCCGAGCGGCTTCCAGCGGCACGACCGGGACGACCGGCCGGGCACTGACCGGAGGCTGACGTTCCTGCGGCATCTGCCGGCGGAGAACCGGGTGGAGACGAACAGCGGCTGGGGCCCGGTGTTCGACACTGTTCCCGAGCAGTACGGGGTGTACGGCAACCCCGACTTCAGCCACGACCCGGACACCTATCTGTGGCACAGCCCGTTCCACGACCTGGTCACGGGCGGCAAGCTGAACGGCGCGGGGCAGGCGCAGGACCAGGTGGCGGGGTTGTGCAGCGCGGCGTTCGCCTGGCCCTTCCGGGTCATCGACGACGAGACGTTCGAGCTGGACGTGCGGCTGCCCGTCGACCAGTACAGCGGGGCCGACGACCTGGCGGAGATCCGGGCGACACCGGCCGCCGAACTGGAGGCGGCCAACCGGGCGTTCTGGACGTCAAAGCTGATCGACCAGGGCCTGCAGCCCGGACTTCCGCGACCGGTGGCCCACTTGACGGACCTGTTCCGCCAGTCCCGCGCGCAGCTGCTGATGCTCTCCGACCACGGGGAGATCCACCCGGGACCCACGGTCTACGACTCGTTCTGGATCCGCGACTCGTCCGTGGAGGCCACGGCCTGCTCGCTGGTGGGTGACGGGGCGCTCGCGGAACGTCAGTTGGGCACGCACTATCCACTGAAGTTCAACCGCGGCACGGGCCGGATCGGGCCGTGCGCCGAGTACGGCTTCTACGGCGGCCCGCACGAGCGGGACGACCGCGAGTGGGACTCCAACGGGCAGGCGCTCTGGGCGATCGGCCGCTTCGACCGCACGAAGGGCCGCGCCGCCGCGTTCGGCGCGAAGCTGTACACGCCGTACGTCGTCGACGGCGCCCGGTGGCTGCGGGACAACCGCGACCGGAACGGGCTGCTGCACAGCGGCTGGAGCGCCGAGCACCTGGGCGAGCGCGACAAGCCGCACTACTGGGACGACCTGTGGGCGCTGGGCGGTCTGTACGAGGCGGCGCGGCTCGCGGAGCGGATCGGCTCGCCGGAGGTGCCCGAGCTCTGGGCGGCCTTCGACGACGTGCGCGAGGCGACCGCCGCCTCGGTGCGCTGGGTCCTGGCGGAACAGCGCGGGCGCGGCGCGTGGGAGACGTACATCCCGACCGGCCCCGGAGACGTCGGGCGGCTCGACTCGACGATGATCGGCACGGCGGCGTACTTCCATCCGCTGCGGCTGCACATGGGTGCCAAGCTGGGCCCGGACGTCGATACGGCGGCGCGCCACACCCTCGACACCATGTACGCCCACTTCGTGTCGGGCGGCTTCCGGCACGAGGCCGCGTGGAACGCCTACGGGCCCTACCTGACCACGCAGTTGGCGCACGCCTATCTGCTGGCGGGCGATCAGGTGCGGATGGACGCACTGCTCGGCTGGATCGTCGGAGCGTCCTTCCCGCGGACCGAGGAGCGGGCGGTGGCGCTCGGCGCGTGGAACGAGCAGCACGCCTTCAGCATCGCGTCGGACTTCCGCGAAGTGCCGTCCCGGCACTGGTACATGGGCGACATCCCGCACGGCTGGGCCGCCGCCGAGTATCTGCTCCTGATCCGCGACATCCTGCTCTTCGAGGCGGACGAGGACCACGATCCGCTCGTGTACGTCGCACCGGGCGTACGGCCCCACTGGGTGCCGGACGGCGACACGGTGGCGGTGGAGTCCGCGCCGACCCTCTTCGGCGAGCCCTTCGGCTACCGGCTCACCCACGACGCGGGCGGGCGGACCGTGACGGTGGAGGTCACCGAGGCTCCGGAGCGGGTGCGGTACGTCTATCCGTGCCGGTTCGGGCAGGTGCGGTCGGTGTCGGCGGACGGGCGTGAGCTACCCGTCTCCGGTGACGACGTGCACGTCCCCGCGGGAACGGGCCGGTTCGTCGTGACGTACGCCTGACGAGCCCCCCATCCGTCGTGGGCCACGCCTGAAGGCCCGCGAGCTCGGGTTCGGACCCCCTTTCGGGTACGAGGAGCTCGCGGGCCGGCGCTCAGGCGCGGTTGTCGCGTCTGAGGGCGTACCGCTCCTTCTCGGAGAGGCCGCCCCAGACGCCGAATCGCTCGTCGTTGTTCAGCGCGTACTCCAGGCAGGCCGAACGCATCTCGCACATCTGGCAGATGTCCTTCGCCTCACGCACCGAGCTTCCGGGCTCGGGGAAGAAGAAGTCGGCTCCTGTCTGGGCGCACAGCGCCTGCTCCTGCCAGGCGAGTTCCGGCTCGGCTGTCATGTCGATCTGCATGCCACCGATGCTGTCGCACCGCGCGAAACAAGCGATCAACGAACGATCAACGCATGTCCATCCGGCCTTCGGAACCGCCGCGACCGCCCGCGCGGCCCGCCGAGTACTGCCCGCGGGCCGGCACCGCGAAACCATCGATTTTCGGCGCACACGGCCGCGTGTGCCGTCGCGGCCCGGCAGCGGCCGACCTGACCCGACCCGACCTGACCCGACCACGGAGGGTGCGGGCGAGCGGGGAGGCTACGGCTGCAGCACCGCGAAGCGCGCTCCCGCGGGGTCCGCGAGCTTCGCGAAGCGGCCCACGCCTTCCATCGAGACGGGCTCCATCCGCACCGATCCGCCGCCGCGGCGGGCCTTGGCGACGGTGGCGTCGCAGTCGTCCACCTGAAAGTACGGCAGCCAGTACGCACCCGCTTCCGAGGGGTCGCTGTCCAGCGGCACCACGCCGCCGAACATGTCGTCCGGGGTGCCGTCCGCCGGGTGCACCATCGTGTACGTGCCGCCGGGGAAGGACGCCTCGCTGATCTGCCAGCCGAACACGGAGCCGTAGAACGCCATGGCCGAGGAGACGTCCGGCGTGTACAGCTCGGTCCAGACCAGGCCGCCCGGTTCGTTCAGGACATCGAGGCCCTTGAGCGCGCCCGGCTGCCACACGGAGAACGGGACGCCCGTGGCGTCCACGACGCCGGCCATGCGGCCGAGATCGAGGACGTCCACGGCCTCGAAGAGCGTGCTGCCGCCAGCCTGCTCGACCGCCTTCACCGTGGCGTCCACCTCCGGCGTGCGGAAGTACAGCGTCCAGGACGGCGGGGCCTCGTCCACCGGGATGGCCATGGCGCCCGCGGCGGTCCTGCCGGCGCGCTGATACTGGCTGTAACCACCCACCTCCGCGGGGCCCTGCTGGAGCTCCCAGCCGAGCACGTCGCGGTAGAAGGCGCCGACGCTGCCGAGGTCCGGGGCGCACATGTCGACCCAGACCGGGGCTCCTGTCACGAAACGGCTATTGAGCATGATCGACTCCTTTGTCGCATCTCATGTCCGTTCTCCTGAGTCTGGCACCCGCCACTGACAATCCGCCTCCCCCGCCGGCGCCACCGGCCGTCCGCCGCCCTCCATGCCCTCCCACTTCGTCATGTGATGAAGGAAGAACATTTCTGAGAGCGCTCTCAGTCACAACTCTTGACGCCGCATTCGCCCGTCGGGACAGTGGTGCACCACCCCACACCCCCCACGAACCGCGCAGGAGACCTTCCGTGATTTCGCGTCGAACGTTCCTGACCTCCGCAGCCGGCGCCGCGGGCGCCCTCACCTACCCCGTCTGGGGCAGCGCCCTGAGCCCCGGCGCGCAAGCGGGCGGCAGGGCCGCGCCCGCCACCTGCGAGCTGGCGCTCGCCAACAAGTCGCTCCCCGGCCAGGTGCACGCCTACGTCACCGGCCACGAGCAGGGCACCGACCGCTGGGTGCTGCTCAAGCCGGACGGCGGCGTCTACCGCCCGGACTCCCCCTCGGGGCCGCAGACCCCGCTGCCCGTCGACTGCGCCATACCGCTCGGCGCCGCCGGATCGGCACCCAAGGTGCTGACCCTGCCTCAGATGTTCGGCGCCCGCGTCTACTTCGTGCGCGACGGCAAGCTGGACTTCTTCCTCAACCCGGGCCCCTCCCTGGTCGAGCCCGCCTTCGCGACGCCCGAGGACCCCAACTACGGCCGCACGTGGTCGTTCTGCGAGTTCACCTTCAACCCCCAGCAGTTGTACGCCAACATCAGCTACGTCGACCTCGTCACCGCCCTGCCCATCGGCCTGACCCTGGAGGGCGACGCCACGCACACCGTCGCCCCGCTGCCCGACGGCGCCGTCGACAAGATCGCCTCGGACCTCGCCGCGCAGACGGCGAAGGACGGCCAGCCGTGGGACAAGCTCGTCATCCGTGGCGACGGCGGCGTCCTGCGGGTGATATCGCCGCAGAACCTCATGGCGCCGTACTTCGACAAGCCGGACCAGATGCCGTTCCGCGACCTGTGGAACGGCTACATCGACCAGGTGTGGGACAAGTACCGTGCCACGGACCTCAAGATCGACCTGCAGGGCGGCCGCGGGGTGTTCACCGGACGCGTCAGCGGCGACGTGCTGACGTTCAACGGCGGGCACTCCTTCACCAAGCCCACCTCGAAGGACATCTTCACCTGCAACCACGGGCCGTTCGCGAACAATCCGAGCGACCCCGACGACAAGAAGGGCCTCCTCGCGCGGCTCGCGGCCGGCTTCAACCGCAGCATCATGCTCACCCACCCCGAGCAGCCGAACGGCACGAGCTCGGCGGACTACTACCGCGACGCGGTGACCAACCACTGGTCGCGGGTGGTGCACGCCAACTCCCCCATCGGGTACGCGTTCCCGTACGACGATGTGCGCCCCGACGGGCAGCCGGACGTGTCGGGCGCCGCACACGACGGCAACCCGCGGCGGTTCACGGTGACGGTCGGGTCCTAGGGTCCGTCTTCACACGCACTCCCGCCACCCGAAGGGCGACGGGAGTGCGTGTCAGGCGTCGCGGAGCCGGCAGGACTGTGAAGGCGGGACCGCGCGCCCAGTCCCCCGCGGACCGTCCTGCCGGTCCGCGGGCCCGTCGGTTCCAGACCTGTTACGCCGACTCCCTGCGCACCAGGGCCGTGGGCAGGACCACGCCGGGGGGCTCCGCGGCGGGCCCGGCGGCCGGCTCCGATCCCGTCCCCGCCCTGCCGCGCAGCAGCATCCGCGCCATCAACCGGCCCATCTCCTGGATGTCCTGACGAACCGTCGTCAGCGGTGGCTCGGTCTGCTCGGCCACCGGCAGCATGTCGTCGAACCCGACCACGGCCACGTCGTCCGGCACCCTCCTGCCCCGCTCGCGCAGCACGCGGAGAGCACCGGACGCGGTCAGGTCGTTCGCGGCGAAGACGGCGTCCACGTCCGGGGCCCGGTCGAGGAGTTCACGCATCGCGCGCTCGCCGCCCGCCGGGGTGAAGTCGCCCTCGGCGATCAGCAGCGGGTCCACGTCGGCCAGCACGTCACGGAATCCGTCGAGCCGGTCGACCGCCGACGTCTGGTCCAGGGCGCCGGTGATGTGCGCGATGCGGCGGCGCCCGAGGCCGACCAGGTGGCGCACCGCCTCCCGCGCACCGCCGCGGTTGTCACAGTCGACGTACTGCGCGCCCGGCTCCTGTGCGCCCGCCCCCGGCCAGCCGGGGCGTCCGCCGAACACGGTCGGCACCCCGGCCCGCCGGATGATGCCGGGCAGCGGGTCGTCGAGGTGCAGCGAGAAGACGAGCGCGCCGTCCACGTGGCCGCCCGCGAGATAGCGGCCGACTCGCTCGTGGTCGTCCCGCCCCTCGGTGAGCAGCAGCACGAGCTGAATGTCGTGGGCCGTCAACTCCTTGCTGATGCCGCGCAGTTGCAGCGCGAAGAACGGGTCGGCGAAGACCCGGTTCTCCGGCTCGGCGATCACCACGGCGACCGCGTCGTGGCGCCGGGTGACCAGACTGCGGGCGGCACGGTTGGGAACGTAGCCGAGCTCGTCGACCGCGCGTCGCACCTTCTCCGCGAGCACCTCGCGCACCCCCGGGTCGCCGTTGACGACGCGGGAGACGGTGGCTCTGGAGACCCCGGCGCGGGCGGCCACGGCCTCCAGGGTGGGGCGCGGTTCCTCGGTCACCTTCGGTCACTCCTCCCTGACGGTGTCAGGGGCTTCCCTGACGGTGTGCAGGAGGCATCTTCCCGTATCGGCGCCGCCGTCACCGCGCCGAGGTGCCCGGCGCGGGCGCGGCCCCTCCGGGTGTCCCGCGCCACGAATACGCTGCCCCTGGTCCGGGAAGCGATTCAGGACGCGGAGAGAGCGCAAGCAGGCCGAGCCGCCCGACCGGCTCGCCGCCCGGCCGCGGGACACCGACGCGGCGGTGCGGGCCTGTGCCGCGTTCGGGGCGGCGGAGTCGACAGGCCTGGAGTGGGCGCTGCGGGAGCCGGCGCCGGCCGTGGCGCACGAGCCGTGGCCGACGCCGTGGAGCACCAGGCCGTCTCGCGCTCGCCCCTGTTCCGGGCCGCCACGCTCCAGTACGTACGCCCCTCGAACACCGCGCGCCGGACGCGTACGACCGGCTGCTCGCCGTCAGGCCGAGTCGGCCGCGGCGAGCGGCCGGACGACTGCCCCGAACCGGGCCAACGCACCGATGTGCCGGGCGATGTGAGCGAGTCGACCGAGCCGGCGCGCGGCCGACGCTCATGACGGATGCATGTCGTCAGCCCCTCAGCCCTTCAGCCCCTCAGCCCCTCAGCCCGTCAGTGATGATCGTGCTCACCACCGGCGCCCGCCGACGTCGACGGCTCCTCGCCCCCACCCTTCGACTCCCCTGCTCCCTTCGACCCGCCCTTCGAGGCCGTCCCGTGGTGCGGCTCGTAGTCCGGGATCGTCCCGTCCGCCTTCTTCACCAGGAACAGTCCGGCCATGCCCATGTCCGAGTGGCTCTGCACGTGGCAGTGGTACATCCAGGCCCCGGCGCCCACGCCCTCGCCCGCGATGACCTGGAAGCCGAAGGAGTCGCCCGGGCCCGTGATCTTGTCGTCGAGGATCTGACTCGGGTCGTCGGGGCCGGTCAGCAGGCCCGTGCGGTTGTCCGCCCAGCGGTGACCGTGCACGTGGAACGTGTGGTAGTACTCGCCGTGCGTGATCGACACGAACTCGACGCGGTCGCCCACGGTCGCCTCGAAGGCGGGACTGTCGTGGCCCGCCTTGTTGTTGATCGTCATGTCGTTGAAGACGACGGTGAACGTCTTGTCCGGCAGCAGGTCGCCCTTGCGCCGCACGATCAGCGCCCCGTAGAGGCCCTTCCGTACACCACCGGTGCCGTGGTCGGTGCCGACGACGTGATCGTGGTAGTGCCAGTAGCCCGCGGTGCCGGGGCGCCACGTGCCGTCCTTGCGGCGGCCGGGGGCGTGCGTGCGCCAGGTGTAGGTGCGCTTGCCGCCCGGCTCGACGTGGCTCTTGGTGTGTCTGGTGCCGTCGCTGGAGATCTCGTAGTCCATGCCGTGGACGTGCAGGCTGGCGTCCACGTCCATCGTGTTCTCGAACTCGATGTGCAGGGTGTCGCCCTCGTTGAGCTCGATGAGCGGACCGGGAATGGAGGCCTTGCCCTTCTCCAGGCCGTACCCCATCTGCCCGTCCGCGAGCTTCTCCGCGTACATCTTGATGCGCTTGACCTCACCGCCCGCCGGCGCGGTCCTCGGCGGCGCCTCGGCCGTGCTGGCGTCGGGCGCACCCGCGACCGACAACGATGTCACCCCGGCCGCCGCTGCCGCGCCGCCCACGAGCATCCGCCGGTTGAAGCTCCGCCTGTCCAGATTTCGTCGGTTCGGCCGGTCCATGACGAACTCCCCCATCACGTACGGAGACTGACGGGGCGCAGAAGGCCCCGAGGACGGCCACACGGTATCGGCCGGATCTTTGTTTATCCACACGCAGGACAAAGTTGGTGCTATCGCGGTGATACCTATTGGCGAGTTGCGAAAAGAGGTCTAGCTTCGTCGGCGCTGTTGCTGTGACCGACGAGGGGTGGGTGTACTCATGCGGCGCACACCGCATCAAAGGCCCTTGGCTGTACAAGGGTTGACCAGAACACGACGCAGACCGAACCGTTCGCACCGGGCCTGGGCAGCCGCTCTGCTGTCCGGCGCCCTGGTCACCGGCGCGCTCTCCGCACAGGCCGCGTCCGCGCGGCCGTACCCGGAGCCGCCCGTGACAACGATGTCTCTTCCGTCGCCGCCCGGCGGGGCCAACGTCAAGGTCCTCGTCTTCCACGGCTCGGCGGCGGGCGGCGACGAATCCCCCGTCGTCAACGCGGGCATCGAGGCGATCGAGAAGATCGGCCAGTCCGGACCGGCCGGCCAGCGGTTCAAGATCGAGGCGACGGACGACCCGGCCGTCTTCACCAACGGGACAAAGCTCGGCAAGTTCAACGCCGTGGCCTTCCTGACCGGTGGCGGGGACGTCCTCGACCCCGAGCAGGAGGCGGGCCTCGAGGCCTACATGGAGGCCGGCGGCGGCTTCCTGGGCATCCACGACGCGGCCCGCGCCGAGCCCTACTCGAACTGGTTCACCGGGCTGATCGGCGCCCGGCCCGCCGACGCGAGCCCGACGAACGTCCAGCGGGCGACCGTCGAGGTCGGCGACCGCGAGAACCCCGCCACCAAGGACCTTCCCCTCCAGTGGAAGCGCCCCGACCAGTGGCTGAACTGGGCCAAGAACCCGTCGGGCGACGTGCACACGGTCGCCCGCGTCCGCGAGTCGACGTACCAGCCGGGCGAGGGCAAGAACGGCTGGGACCACCCGGTGTCGTGGTGCCGCGACTACGACGGCGGACGCTCCTTCTACACCGGCATGGGCGGCACGGCCGCGTCGTACGACGAAGTGGACTTCCGCGGCCATCTGCGGGGCGCCCTGCTGTGGACCACCCGCATCGCGCGCGCCGACTGCAAGGCGACGATCAACGCCAACTACAAGGCGGAGCGTCTCACCCAGCCCAACCAGCCGGGCCAGAACGACCAGATCGGCGAGCCGCACGGCATGGTGACGGCCCCCGACGGCCGGATCTTCTACATCGGCCGCGGCGGCGCCGACTCCTCCCAGCCCGTCGTGACCGACTGGAACAACCCGGACATCGGCAAGGGCAGGGGCGAGATCCACGTCTACGACCCGAAGACCAAGAAGTCGACGCTCGCGGGCGCCCTGACGGTCTTCGGCAACAAGGGCGGCGGCGACGAGCTCATCAAGGTCGAGGAGGGCCTGCTCGGCATCGAGCTGGACCCGAAGTTCGAGGAGAACGGCTGGGTGTACCTGCACTACACACCCCACTCGAAGATCAACCGCGAGACGCACATGGCCGAGCGGTACGTCTCCCGCTTCACCCTCGACCGGGCCACGAACAAGCTGGACACGGCCAGCGAGAAGGTGCTCCTGAAGTGGCCGGTACAGATCCACAGCTGCTGCCACGCGGGCGGCGGGATGGCCTGGGACTCCAAGGGCAACCTGTACATCGCGACCGGTGACAACAACTCCTCGCAGTTCAGCGACGGTTACTCGGGCAACAACCCGCAGCCGAACTTCAAGGGCGTCTCCTTCGCCGACGCGCGCCGCACGGCGGGCAACACCAACAACCTCAACGGCAAGATCCTGCGCATCCACCCGGAGCAGGACGGCACGTACACGCTCCCGTCGGGCAACCTCTTCACCGGCAAGGAGCAGGACGAGGGCGGCGGCAAGACGCGCGGCGAGATCTACGTGATGGGCGTCAGAAACCCGGCGCGCATCTCGATCGACAAGAAGACCGACACGCTGTACGCGGGCTGGGTCGGGCCGGACGCCGGTGAGGCGTCGACGACGTGGGGCCCGGCGAAGTACGACACGTTCGCCGCGATCACGCACGCCTCCAACCGCGGCTGGCCGTACTGCATGGGCAACAACCAGCCCTACCGCGACCGCAATCTGCCGGACCCGACGAAGCCGCTGGGCTGGTACGACTGCAAGAACCTCAAGAACGAGTCGCCCAACAACGACGGCCTGGTGAACATCCCGCCGGCCGAGCCCAACAACATCTGGTACTCGCCGCAGGGCGGCGGCGTCGACTACCCGCGTGACGCGAACGGCGTGCCGAGTTACAAGGCGTCGGAGCAGAAGACGCTCCTGCCGTGGCTCAAGGGCGGCGGCCAGGCCACGATGAACGGCCCTGTCTACCGCTTCGACGCGGCCAACGCGAGCGCCGACAAGTGGCCCGCCTACTGGGACGGCAAGTGGTTCGTCGGAGACTTCTACGACTCCGACCAGCCGCGGCACGCCGTGGTCACCGACCCGAAGACGGTCGGCAGCGGCGGCCTGCCGGTGCACGCCGAGTCCCTCAAGAAGATCATTCCGATCGGCAACGACGGCATCAAGAACCTCATGGACTGGAAGTTCGCGCCGGACGGCTCGCTGTACGTCCTCGACTACGGCAGGGGCTTCTTCACCTCGGACTCCAAGTCGGCGCTGTGGCGCGTCACTTACAAGGGCGGCGCGGCGACCCCGGCCGCCGCGGACCTGGCGAGGAAGGCGGGATGATGCGCACGCTCACCAAGGCGTCCGGCAGTGCCTCGCGCACTGCGTCCACAAGGCGAAGACTGTACGCGGCGCTGTTCGTGTCGCTCCTCATGGTGCTCGGGCTGACCTCGACCGCGGCGACGGCCCGCACCGACAACAACGGTCTGGCCGCGGCGCAGACCCTGACCTGGACCGCCGACAACGACATCACCAAGTACAAGTCGGCGCCCACCACGGCGGTGGCGGGCGCGACGACGATCGTCTTCGAGAACAGCGAGGCGACCGGCAACACCACGGGCATGCCGCACACGCTGACGTTCGACACGGCGGACCCGGAGTACAACGGCGACGTCCCGCTGAACATCATGGCCAACCCCAATGACGACCAGGGCGGCAAGCACACGGCCGAGGTGACGCTCACCCCGGGCCGCTACCGCTACCACTGCACCATCCCGGGCCACGGGTCGATGCAGGGCATCCTGGTCGTGACCGAGGGCGGCGGCGAGGACACCACCGCGCCCGAGGCCACCGCCAAGGTCGAGGGAGCCACCAACGCCGACGGCGCGTACGTCGGTTCGGCCACCGTGGCGGTGACCGCGACCGACGAGGGCTCGGGCGTCGACAAGATCGAGTACGCGGTCGGGGCGGACGGCGCGTGGCAGCCGTACACCGCGCCGGTCGTCGTCGACCAGGCCGGCACCCACAAGGTCCGTGTCCGGGCCACCGACAAGGCGGGCAACGTCTCCGCCGAGAAGGCCGTCGACTTCACGGTCGTCGCGCCTCCGACGGACGACAAGACGCCTCCGGAGACCTCGGCCACGGTCACCGGCGAGAAGAACGACCAGGGGCAGTTCGTCGGCATGGCGACCGTCACGGTGACGGCGTCCGACACCGGCTCCGGCGTCAACAAGATCGAGTACGCGATCGGCGACGGCGCCTGGACCGCGTACACCGCGCCGGTCATGGTCCACGAGGCGGGCGCGCACAAGGTCCGCTACCGGGCGTCCGACAAGGCGGGCAACCAGGCGGCCGAGAAGGCGGTCGAGTTCACCGTCGTCGCACCGCCCGTGCAGGACAAGACGCCGCCGGAGACCTCGGCGAAGGTCGAGGGCGACAAGGACTCGGACGGCGCCTACCTCGGCAAGGCGAAGGTGACGGTCACCGCGACGGACGCCGACTCGGGCGTCGACAAGGTCGAATATTCCCTGGACGGCGGCCCCTACCTCGCGTACGAGGCGCCGGTCGTCGTCGACCGCGTCGGCCGCCACAGCGTGGCGTACCGGGCGAGCGACAAGGCGGGCAACGCGTCCGCGGCGAAGACCGCCTCGTTCACGGTCTCCGAGGGCGGCGGCGTGCCGTCCCCCAACTGCCCTGAGTTCGACGAGCGGTTGACGGTCTTCGTGGGCACGGTCGACACGGCCATCCCGAACCGCGTCACGAACAACCGGTGCCGCGTGGGCGAGATGATCGAGGACGAGAAGGAGTGGACGTCGCACGCGCTCTTCCTCAAGCACGTGAAGACCGTGACGGACAAGCTCCTCAAGGCGGGTGAGATCGACCAGCGCGAATACAACAAGATCAACCGCGCCGCCAAGCAGTCCGGCATCGGCAAGCCCGGCCAGACGGCGGGCTACAGCAAGCTCTTCGACGGCACCAAGAAGTCCTTCGACCAGTGGGAGCAGGTGGGCGGCGGCAAGTTCGGCCTGAACGCCGACGGCTCCATGACCAGCTCCACCTCGGTCGACGGCATGGGCATGCTGTGGTTCCCCCGGCGCAAGTACGGCGACTTCTCGCTGAAGCTCCAGTGGCGGGACGACGCACCGGGCAACGGCAACGCCAACGCCGGTGTCTTCGCGCGCTTCCCGCAGGTCCACGACCACCCGGAGGAGGCACGCCCGGAGTGGGTCGCCATCAAGTACGGGCATGAGCTCCAGATCAATGACCGCCCGGACGGCGACATGTACAAGACGGGGTCGGTCTACGGGTTCGACCGGGTGGGCCTTGCCGGTGCCGGCGTCACCCCGAAGGGCACGTGGAACGACTACGAGATCCGGGTGGTGGACCAGCACTATTCGATCTACCGCAACGGCGTCCTGCTCAACGAGTTCGACAACGTCGGCGGCCAGGACTTCACGCCGCCGCGCGGCGACGACCCGGGCACGGACGGACGCCGCTTCGCGTCCGGCTACCTCGGACTCCAGGTCCACAGCATCACGGACGTGGTGTCGTACCGCGACATCAGGATCAAGGAGCTGTAGGCGCAGCGCCTGCCGCGCCTGTCGCTGAGGATGCGGCGCCCTCGTCCCGTACGGGGCGGGGGCGCCGTCGCGCGTCGGGGTGCCGTTGCGTGGCGGGGTGCCGTTGGGCGTGGGGGTGTCGTTGGGCGCCTTCCTCGGCCCACCCCGGCCTGCGGCAGGATGGGGCCGTGCCGACCACTTCAGAGAAGATCGCATTGAGTGAGGACGAGCTCCGGGAGATCGCGGGGTACGCCGCGGCCTGTGCGCGCAGGGTGCTGGCGGTCTTCGAGGAGGCGCTTCCCGAGGACACCCGGCCCCGGGCCGCCGTCGACGCGGCGCTCGCCTTCGCAGGAGGCGGCCGACGCACGAACGCGCTGCGGCAGAGCGCGTGGGCGGCGTTCAAGGCGGCGCGTGAGGCGGGTCCGTCCGCCGCGGCCGAGGCGGCGCGCGCGGCGAGCCACGCGGCGGGCGCGGCCTTCCTGCACCCCCTGGCGGACGCCCATCAGGTGAAGCACATCCTCGGCGCGGCGGCGAACGCGGCGCGGGCGGAGGAGTTGGCGGCGCGGGCCGGGACCCTCGACTGGGCGCGCCGCAACGCGCCCCCCGCGGTCCCCGCGGTGCTCGGCCGTCTGCCCGCGGCGCCGTCCGGGGGCGGGCGCGTGGGTGAGCTGCTCCGCGAGCTGGACGCGGCTCTCCGCGGCTGAGGCGGCGAGTTCCGCACGCCGCTGACCCGAACCCCCTCCCCCCCCCGGCCACGCCCAGCGGGGCCCTCACTCCTCGTGCTTCGCGCGGCTCGGCTGGACGCGTTTCGGCTCGCCGGGCATCTTCGGGTACTCCGGGGGATACGGCAGGTCACCGAGGCCGCGGTCCTTCTCGTCCCGGTCGGCCAGTTCGAGGAGGGCGTCAAGGGAGTGCGGCCGGTCCGCCATGCCGGCGTGGACGTCACCGGCCTTCGCGAAGCGCGCGGGCATGGTGGCGATGTCGAAGTCCTCCGGTACCGCGTCGTCGACCTCCTCCCACCGCAGCGGTGCGGACACCGGGGCGTGCGGGCGGGCGCGTACCGAGTAGGCGGAGGCGATCGTACGGTCGCGTGCGGTCTGGTTGAAGTCCACGAAGATGCGCTCCCCGCGTTCCTCCTTCCACCACGCCGTCGTCACCGCGTCCGGCATCCGCCGCTCCAGCTCCCGGCCGCAGGCGATGACGGCCCGCCGCACCTGTGTGAAGGTCCAGCGCGGTTCGATCGGCACGAAGACGTGCATCCCTCGTCCGCCGGAGGTCTTGGGCCAGCCGACGAGTCCGCCGAACTCGTCGAGGACCGAACGGAGTTCGTGGGCGGCCCGCACCGCGTCGGCGTAGTCCGTGCCGGGCTGCGGGTCGAGGTCGATGCGGAGTTCGTCGGGGTGCTCGGTGTCCTCGCGCCGCACCGGCCAGGGGTGGAAGGTGAGGGTGCCGTACTGGGCGGCCCAGACGACCGCGGCCACTTCGGTGGGGCAGATCTCGTCGGCGGTGCGGCCGCTGGGGAAGGTGATGGTGCCGGTGGGGATCCAGTCGGGCAGGTTCTTCGGGGCGCGCTTCTGGTAGAAGGACTCGCCGGTCACGCCCTCCGGGTAGCGCTCCAGGGTCGTGGGGCGGTCGCGCAGTGCGCGCAGGATCCCGGGGCCGACCGCCACGAAGTACTCGGCGAGATCCAGCTTGGTGAATCCCCGCTCGGGAAAGACGACCCGGTCCGGGCTGGAGAGCCGCACCTCCCGCTCCCCCGTGTCGATCTGCACGGCCGCGCTCTTGCCCTTGGCAGCACCCATGCGAGCCACGCTAGACGTGCGGGATGTTCACGGCATATCGGGCGGCACGAAGCTCCACGTCGCTCCACGTCCCCGGATCAGCGGTGTGCCGCCGCGGAGCGAGAGACGGCTCCCCGTCCGGAAGCGGCGCCCCAGGTCAGCGACCAACGGCCAACCGAGTGAGTGGCAGGGTCTCACCCTTGCCCGCCCCGGCCCTCACGCCGGTTCTCAGGCCGGTTCTCACGCCGGCTCTCACGCCTCGCCGGTCACCGTCGCCTGCCACGACCCCGGCCGCACGCCTGTCGCGTTGCGGAAGAACACCGAGAAATTCGACGCGTCGGGAAAGCCGAGCGCGCCGGCACAGCCGGCCGAGGTCAGGCGCTCGTGCGCGAGGAGCCGTTTGGCTTCCAGGACAAGCCGATCGACGATGTACGCCTTCGCGGTGCGGCCGGTGACCTGTTGCACCGCTCTTGAGAGGGTGCGGGGCGCGTAGCCCAAGGTCCGGGCGTAGTAGCCGGCATCGTGGTGCTCCCGGAAGTGCGCTTCGACACTGGCCCTGAACAGTCGGAACACCGGATGTGCCGACCCCGCTTCGCCGTGCGGCGGGCGGAGCCGGGCGATGAGCGCGGAGAGCAGGATCTCGGGCAGCTCCGTCGACGTGTCCGCGGGCGGGGCGGACGCTTCGAGCAGGAGGTGGCTGCGCGCGGCGTCGACGAACGGCCAGTCGGCGTCAGGAACGTTCCATCGTGCGACCAGGTCCGGTGCCGCGGCGATCTCCCGGGTGGCGTGGGTGACGGGTGCGGTCGAGACGAACAGCACGACGTGGCCCGTCACGTCGGCGATGTCGTCCCACCGGTGCACCGCGCCGGGAGCGACCCACACGGCGGACCGCTCCTGGAGCGGGTGTACGGAGAAGTCCACGGTGACCGATCCGTGCCCGGCGTCGACGAGCGCGAGGACGTGAAAGTCGGCGCGCTGCGTGCCGCCGTCGTTCAGCTCGCGAAGGCGGCCGAACGTCATCGTCTCGACAGCGGCGGCACCGCGCCGGACGGGCTGATAGGTCATCTGCCGGATCGCGGTCACGTGTCCAGTTTCCACCATCGGGTGACCAGTCGCGCCGATGCCCCGGAAGGGCCGGTGGAGATCCAATGGGAAGACCCAATCGATGGGGAAGAACCGCCCCAGAAGACTGATCGAGACAGTGACCGAGGAGTTGCGATGACCACGACGCAGAAGAGCACGACATCGATGAACACGACACGACAGCCGCCATTGCCCACTTACGACCATCTGGCTGGGGCGGGGCCGACCCTGGTGTTCCTGCACTACTGGGGTGGTTCCGCCCGCACCTGGGACCTCGTCGTCGACCGCCTCGCGGGGCGCGACGTCCTCACGGTCGACTTCCGCGGGTGGAGCCGATCGAGCGGTCTGCCCGGTCCCTACACGCTCCAGCGGCTAGCGGACGACACGCTCGCCGTGATCGCCGACGCAGGCGTCACCGAGTACGTCCTCGTCGGTCATTCCATGGGCGGCAAGGTCGCGCAGCTGATCGCGGCGACCCGGCCCGCCGGCCTTCGAGGGATCGCCCTCGTGGCCCCCGGCCCGGCGCAACCCGCCACGCAGATCACTCCCGAGTACCGGGAAGCCCTCTCCCACGCCTACGACTCCGACGAGTCCGTCGCCGGCGCACGGGACACCATCCTCACCGCGACCGAGCTGCCCGAGTCGGTCAAGTCGCGGATTGCGGCCGACTCGCGTGCCGGCGCCGATGCCGCCCGCACGGAGTGGCCGTTGCGCGGCATCGCGGAGGACATCACCGCGCACACCCGCAGGATCAGCGTCCCCGCACTGGTCGTCGCCGGAGAGAACGACCGGGTCGAACCCATCCACGTGCTCCGCGACAACCTGGTGCCCCACCTCTCCGCAGCCGACTTCGTGGTGATCCCGGATACGGGTCACCTGATCCCGCTGGAATCTCCGGCCGACCTCGTCGACGCGATCACCGCCTTCGCGCCGGCCGGCTGACGTTCAAGGTCGGTGGGGAGGCGTTGCGGACGGTGTCCGTCAGGCCGCCAGGCGGGTGCCGCGGCGCCAGACGGCACGGGTGTTGAGGGTGTCGGAGACGGCGGTGGTGGGGTCGCCGTCGACAAGGAGGAGGTCGGCGCGCAGCCCCTCGGCGATGCGTCCGCGGTCGTCGAGGCCGAAGCGGCGGGAGGTGGTGGCGGTCGCCGCGCGCAGGGCTTGGGCGGGGGTGAGGCCCGCGCGGACCAGGTACTGCAGTTCGTGGTGGAGGCTGGCGCCGTGGGCGAGTCCGCCCAGGAACGGCAGGGGAAGCGAGACATCGCTGCCCGCCAGCAGGTCCACGCCGGCGTCACCGAGTGCCTTGACGGTGGCCAGGACGTCTTCGATCCTGCCCTGCGGGTAGTGGCCGAAGCTGGAGCGCAGCGCCTTGTCCCAGTCGGCGTCGAGACGCGAGGCGACACGCGGGTCGTCGGCGAGTCCGCTGCCGGTGATGCCCATCATGGAGGCGTTCAGAACCACGCAGGGCACGACGAAGACCCCGGCGTCCTTGATCATGCTGATGGTGTCGTCGGTGTGCGGCCGGTCCATGAAGAGGTGGGCGAGGCCGTCGATACCGGCCTCGACGGCCATGCGGGTGGCGTCCACGGTCAGGGTATGGGCGACGGTGAGCATGCCGTGCCGCTTGGCCTCGGCGACGCCGGCGTTCAAGGTGGCCTGGTCGAGCATCGGCAGGCCGGGGTGCCCTTCGACGCTGCCGTCGTCGACCATGAACTTGATGTAGTCCGAGCCGCGTTCGATCAGCTGCGGGATGAACGCGACAGCCTCCTCGGGGGTGGTGGAGAACGGCATGAGCGGAGGCTGACCGGTGGGCTCGGCGCCTGCGGGCGGGCCGGGACGGAAGCCTTCGGGGAACAGCTCGCTGGGGTGGCCGCCCGGCGGAGTGATGCCGAAACCGGCGGAACGTACGTCGGCGAGGGTGTCGTCGGCGCTGATGTGAGCGCGGTTGTCGCGGGTGTGGGTGCCCTGCATCTCCAGTTCGGTGGTCACCCCGAAGCGCAGTGCCAGCGCCAGCGCGTCCGGGCCGGTGTGGACGTGGGCATCGATCAGACCCGGCAGCAGCGTTGCCCCGCTGCCGTCGACGATCTCCGCTCCTTCGGGGACGTCGCCGCCGAGGCGGGCGATCCGCCCGGAGTCGACGAGCACGTTGAGGACGCCCAGCGTCTTCTCACCGTCGAAGACCCGGGCACCGGTGATAGCGGTCACGGTCATGGCTTGCCTCACTCCTGGAGTTTGATCCACTCACCTCAACCTATACCTAATGCTATGGACATGCTGAATGTGATGCACATGCATGAGGGTCGGGACTCTTAGAATGGCCGTATGAGCCGTACGAGCAGCTCCCTGCCGGACCCAGGCACCGACGGAACCCTCCTCGACCAGGTCGGACCTGCGCTGTCACGGCTGCGGCGGCGTACCTCCGGCGGGCGCGGCGACCTCACCCGTAACCTCGTCCTGAACGTGGTCGCGGACGCGCCCGGGGAGATGACGGTCGGCGGAATCGCCGCCGAGATGGGCGTCACCCAACCCGTCGCCAGCCGCACCATCGCCGCCTGCGTCGCCGACGGTTTGATGCGCCGGGCCGCGTCCCAAGCGGACGGACGACGCACGGTTCTGGAGCTCACGGACGCCGGCGAGGCCGAGCGACATCGCTTCGCCTCCGAACAACGCGTGACCTTCGAGCAGATCACCGCGGCGTGGGACCCGGCCGACCGCACCCGATTCGCCCAGTTCTTGATCCGCTACGGCCAGGACGCCGGCGCCTATTCCACCCGGCGGCACCGTCACGACGGGGGCATCGAAAGCACCCGGTCGGAGGGCTGACCGGCCCGCAGGGAGCAGGGCGACGGACTCCGGAGGGTCCACGCCCCGGCCTTCTCTTTGACCTGCTCTTTCCGGACGCGAGCTGAACAGGCGGACCGCGTGGACCCCTCCTAGATTTGGAGCATGGATCTGCCGGTCATGCCTCCCGTGAAGCCCATGCTCGCCAAGCCCGTGGCGAAGATCCCGCCGGGCATGCAGTACGAGGCGAAGTGGGACGGGTTCCGCGCGATCGTCTTCCGGGACGGCGACGACATCGAGCTCGGCAGCCGCACCGGCAAGCCCCTGACCCGCTACTTTCCGGAGCTGGTGACGGCCCTGCGGGAGCGCCTGCCGGAACGCTGTGTCATGGACGGCGAGATCGTGATCGTCCAGGACGGACACCTCGACTTCGACGCGCTCACGGAGCGCATCCACCCCGCCGCCTCCCGGGTGACGCTGCTCGCCGAGCGCACGCCCGCCTCGTTCGTGGCCTTCGACCTCCTCGCCCTCGGGGAGGAGGCGCTGCTCACCGTAGGCCTTGCCGAACGGCGGGCTCTCCTGGAGGAGGCACTGGCCGGCGTCACGGCCCCCGTCCACCTGGCGCCGGCGACCACGGACCCCGAGGAGGCGCAGGTGTGGTTCGAGCGGTTCGAGGGCGCGGGCCTGGACGGCGTGATCGCCAAGCCGCTCGACCTGGCCTACCGCCAGAACGAACGCCTGATGTACAAGATCAAGCACGAGCGCACGGCGGACTGCGTGGTCGCGGGCTACCGCCTCCACAAGAGCGGCCCCGTCGTCGGTTCACTGCTTCTCGGCCTGTACGACGACGAGGGCGCGCTGCAGCACGTGGGCGTGTGCGCGGCCTTCTCAATGAAGCGCCGCGCCGAACTCGTGGAGGAGCTTGCGCCGCTGCGGATGGGGTCCGCGGAGGGGCATCCGTGGGGGGCCTGGGCGGACGAGGCGGCCCACGAGAACGCCCGCATGCCCGGCGCCCCGAGCCGCTGGTCGGGCAAGAAGGACCTCTCCTGGGTACCGCTGCGCCCGGAGCGGGTCTGCGAGGTCGCCTACGACCACATGGAGGGCGGCCGACGCTTCCGCCACACGGCCGCCTTCCGCAGGTGGCGCACCGACCGCACCCCGGAGAGCTGCACGTACGCACAACTGGAGCAACCGGTGCGCCACACCCTGACGGACGTCCTGGGCTCCCCCGCCTGACCCCCTCACGCGCCCCGCCGGCACCCCCGGCACCGTGAACCGACCCCTTGCCTACTTCGGAGCCGTCGCCGTCGCCGTCGGCACCGGTCCGGCGCTCGTGCCGCCCGACGCGGTGGACCGTGGCGTAGGCGACCGCGTGCCCAGGCAGGTCCAGGGAGCCGCGCCGCAGGTTCGTGCCGCAGGACGACATCGTGCGGCGCGCGCAGCCTTTGCGCGTCGCCCTGGACCACGCGGCCCGCCTGCGCGCGGCACCGGCCTCTGATCAGCGGCGCGCAGGCGCATCGGCCCCTGATCCACTCCGCACACCTCGGGCCCACGGCACAGCCTGCCTCCGTTGTCATCTAAGCTGCACGGCGGCTCGTGGGGGCGGTGGGTCCGCGCGCGGGTGGACAGACGACCCCGGGGAGAAGTGAGGCGTGCCGGTGATCTGCGTCGGAGGCATGATCGGAATCGGCAAGACGAGTGTTGCCGAGCTGATCGCCAAGGATCTGGGCAGCGAGGTCTTCTACGAGAGTGTCGAGGACAACCCGATCCTGCCGCTCTTCTACACGGCGACGCCCGAGGAGATCCAGGCCAAGCGCTACCCCTTCCTGCTGCAGCTCTACTTCCTGCAGACGCGGTTCGCCGCGATCAAGGTGGCGTACAAGCAGGGCGACAACGTCCTCGACCGCTCCATCTACGAGGACTGGTACTTCGCCAAGGTCAACCACGACCTGGGCCGCATCAGCTCCCTGGAGATGCAGGTGTACGAGGGTCTGCTCGACGAGATGATGCGCGAGATCGACGGCCTGCCCTACCGCAAGGCGCCGGACCTCATGATCTACCTGCAGTCGGACTTCGAGACCGTGCTGCACCGGATCGGCCTGCGGGGCCGCGCCTTCGAACAGGACGAGAATCTCGTCGAGTACTACCGGACCCTGTGGTCCGGCTACGACGACTGGGTTCACCAGCACTACTCGGCCAGCGAGGTTCTCGTCATCGACATGAACAACACCGACGTGGTGAATGACCCCGAGGACGCGTCCCGCGTGGTCCGCGAGGTCAGGGACGCCCTGGCTCGGACTGGACGCCCGGTGGTGTGACCTGCCCCGGTACTGACGCCGGATGGATCCAGTGCCGCGGCTCGCCGACGCACCTGCGGCATGCCAAGGTCGGTGAAGCGAACGGAAGTGGCTCGCCGTGCCTGGGCCGTTCTGGGGCGCCGGCGCCCGCGGTGCCACAACAGGGTGGCCGCGGCCGGACTGCTGCTGTCCGGCCGCGGCCACTCGATGAGCTGTCAGAGGGTGAGCATCACGGTGCCACCGTCGAAGTAGTTGCCCATGTTCTTACGGACGGACACAGTGCCGTCGTTGATCACGTAGACGAACAGGTCGGCCTTCTTGTCGCCGTTGGCATCGGCGAACCGCAGGACACCCACGTCCTTGCCGTCGACGAAGCGCCCCCAGCCACTGGACCAGTCGGTGCCACCGTCGAAGTACGTGCCCATGTTCTTACGGACGACGACCTTGCCGTCACGACCGTGCACAACCAGGTCGGCCTTGCCGTCACCCGTCACGTCCGAGAAGTACAGACGACCCATGTCCTTGCCGTCGACGAAACGTCCCCAGCCACTGGACCAGTCGGTGCCACCGTCGAAGTACGTGCCCATGTTCTTACGGACGACGACCTTGCCGTCACGACCGTGCACGACCAGGTCGGCCTTGCCGTCACCCGTCACGTCCGAGAAGTACAGACGACCCATGTCCTTGCCGTCGACGAAGCGCCCCCAGCCGGAGGACATGACCGTGCCGGCCGCGAAACGGCTGCCCAGGTTGCGGTGGTAGACCACATCACCGTTGGTGCGGTGGACGAGGAGGTCGGCCTTGCCGTCGCCGTCGATGTCGGCGGGATGGATCTGGTCACGGTGGCTGACGTCCTTGACCCAGCCGGCCAGGTCGTCGACCCGTGCGTCCACCGCTTCGGTGCGTGTGGACTGCGAACCGAGGCACCCGCCCTGCCAGGAACGGCTGTGCAGCGAGACCAGTTCGGACTTGCCGCCCTTGACGCGGAGCAGGGGCCCACCGGCGTCGCCCTTGCAGACCGACGCGCCGTCCAGGCCGGTCAGGGCGGCGGTGGTGCTGTCTGTGGAATCCACCCGGAAGGACCCGGTGTGCAGCGCGTCCGGCACCCAGGTGGTCTTGGTGCGGCCGAACCCGGCACCGGTCAGGGTCTCGCCCGCGGCGGGGGCATCGCCGGCCACCGGTACCGGGGCGACGCCGGCGACGGGCTGAGCCAGGCGGACCATGGCGACGTCGCGGTCGTCACGCGGGACCACCTCGATGATGTCGATGCTCTGCTTGCCCACCGTGGCCGTGGACTTCAGAGCCGGTTTCCCGGCCGGAACGTCGGCGCCGGGGGTGGTCGCGAAGCAACTCGTCGCGGTGAGCAGCCACTGCTTGCTCACCACCGCGCCGGAGCAGCCGCGGAGGGGGTCCTTCCCGCCTATGTGGAGCTGCGCGGTGAAGGAGTGGTCACCGGCCGGGGCGCGGTCGCCTGTCAGAGCGTGGGCGGCGGGTGCCGTGGCGAGCATCGCGAGGGCCGGGGCACAGATGGTTGAGACGAGAGCCGCCGCCAGGAGACGGGGCGCCCGCGCCGAGCGGGTCTTGCTGCCGGACACGTGTTTCGTTCCCTTGTTTGTGGACTGGTGAAGTGCTGCGGGGCGCACCGAAGGCGTCGTGGAACGGCGGAGTGCCGCGGGCCCGCTGTGCGCGTGATGTCGGGCGGGGGCTACTTGGACGTGCGGATCTCCAGGAGGACGTGCTCACGTCCGCCCGGGTCGACGGTCTCGCCGACCGGCTTGAAGGTGTTCTTGTCGACCGTGACCGTCGACTGCTTGCCTTCGGCGCTCAACTTGAGATCGGCGTCCATGGCACTGGTCTTCACGCCGTAGACGGCGGGGATCTCCATGGTGAGGTAGCCGGAGGTGCCGGTGGTGCGGAAGCAGATGCTGTCGTTCCGCCGCGAGTAGACCTCCATCAGGCCGTCGGCGGAGCCGCACTCGGCGAGGGTGATGTGTCCGTCGCCGCGCTTGAGGACGATGCCCTGGTCCTTCAGGATCCGGTCGGCATCGGGGTAGTTGAAGTCCTCGACCGCGTAGCCGGGCTGGCTGTCGGCGGCCGCGACCGCCTTGCTGCCGTCCACCCGTGGCCGAGCCACGGCGTCGCCCGAGCCGGTCGAGGGGAACAGGGCGACGATGGCGACGGCCCCGGCTGCCGCAGCAGCGCCGATGGCACAGATCCGCCGTACGGGATTCATCAAGTGATGTCCTCTTCACGAAGTAGAAAGGGGAAGGGGAAGGGAAACAGAGGGGGGAGACCGGAAGGCCGGCCGGATTTCCGCACACCCAGAAAGGAGGGGGGAATTCGTGCACATTTCCCACGGGAAGCGATGTCAACACAATCATCCCCCTCACGGAAAGTCCAGCCGGTGACGGCCGTGAAAGGCACGGATCCCGCATGATCGAATGTGGCACCCATCACGCGGGACGCGGGTCACATAATGAGGTATTTCCTCACCAGGAAAGCAAGTATGGCGGCGATTCCCAGGGACACGAAGACCACCGCCATATAGAGGCCCGATGGCTGCTCCATCTCCTTGCCCGCAGCCTGAAGTTCTTCGTTCCTCTTGATCTGGGGGCGGCCGAGGACGATGAGCAGTGCCAGCCCTGCCATGCACCAGGCGTACATCTCAAGGGACTCCGCCGCGCCGTAACCACGCGCCGCGGCGCTCCCCCAGATGCCGAGCGCTCCGATGCCGGCGGGAACGACGAAGAAGAGAGGAACCAGTGCCTTCTTCTTCGCTTTCCTGATGTACGGCAGCATGGCGAGGCCGGGGAGAAATGACGACGCAGCCGCGAGCACCATCCACTGGCCGACGGAAAGGCCGGAACCGAACATGATGAACTCTCTCAGACGGAAAGGGCGAATGGACGGGTGACGGCCGGGTACCGCCACCCGTCTCTTTTATTTTTCTTCTGCTCTCGCGGGACGGAAGTCCGCTACCAGGTCAGCCATCCAATGGTCGTGGTGACGATCCCGCCGGCCGCGTCACTGATGGCCGCGCCCACGTTCTTCACGCCGTCCTTGGCCACCTTGAAGCCGTAGCCGAGCTTGCTGACGATCGCACCCTTGCCCATGAAGATGCCGCCGAGCGCGAACATGCCCAGGGACTCCTTGAACTGCGCGCTCCACCAGCCGCGCCCTATGCGGTCGTCGAAGCCGTGCGCGAGGACGTTGAACCCCTGCGCCACCCACGACGCGCCTCCCAGGATGGCCCCGGCGGCGAACAGGAACGGCGCGGCCGGGGCGCCGATCCCGGTGGCGAGCGCGAGACCGCCCAGGCCCATGGCCCCCAAGCTCAGCGTTCCGAGGACGGTGCTGGCCTGTCCGGTCGCGTCCTGCCATTCCTGGGCGTTGTGCCCGAGCCAGGTCCCCGGCTCCTCGACCTTGCACTGGTCGTTGGCCGTCGTGTCGGCGGGGTTCTTGTTGGTCGCCTTGGCTTCCTTGGCCTTACGGACGGCTTCCCTGGCCGCTGCTGCGGCCTCGGCCTTCCGTTTGGCGATGGCGATGCTGCGGGCCTCGCCTGCGGCGACCGCCGCGGCCTTGGCGTCCTTGCCCGCCTGGACGGCGGCCGCCTTCGCCTTGGCCGCGGAGGCCTGCGCGGAGTTGGCCGAGGCGACCGCCCTGCCGGCGGAGTCGTAGGCCTGGTTGGCCGCGTAGTTCGCCGTGCGGGCAGCGGTGCGCGCGGTGGTGGCGGCCTTCTTCGCGCTCTGCGCGGAGGTGCGGGCCTTCTCCGCGGACGCGTCGGCCGCCGCCGCGTTCTTGCGTGCCTCGCCGGCCGACTCCGAGGCGTCGTCCGCGTAGTTCTTCGCCTTGCTCGCCCAGTCGGACGCCTCCTTGGCCGCCTTCCTGGCCTCCGCAGCCGCCTTGGAGGCGTGCGCGGCGTCCTGGAGCGCCTCGGCGGCCACCTTCGCGGCGTGTGCGATCGACGCGCGGATCGCCGAGATGTGGCTGGCGGCGTCGTGGTCGACCTGCGCGATGTGGTGGTGGTCGCGTGCGACGAAGAACCGCCGCATCCGCGCCGGGCCCTCCAGGACGACCTGGCAGGCGGACTTCAGGTTCGGGCCGCCGTCGTTCAGCAGCCGGAAGACCTCGACCTTGTCGTCCTCCTGAAGCGCCTTGCCGAGGCCCGAGGTCAGGAACCGGTCCAGTGCCTCGGCACTGCCGTCCGAGAGAGCGGCCTCTGCGGCCTCCTTGACGGCCTTGCCGGGCTCCAGCCCGAGGATCTTGAAGACCGCGACCCGGTTGTCGGTCAGGGAGGCCTTGATCCGGCCGGTCTCCAGGAACGTGGTGGCGGCGTCCGGATCATCGCTGTCGATGGCCTTCTGCGCGGCCTCGGCCACGGCCGCCGGGGCGACCTCGGCGAGAACGAGGACACTTTCGCGGTCGTCCTGCCGCTGGGCGGCGACCCGGTCGACGTCGATCCAGTTCAGGACGTCCGCATCGGTTCCGGCGAGCGCGAACTCGGCGGCTGCCCTGGTCCAGGTGCCATGGCTGTCCAGCAGTCTCGCGGTGGCCTTGCGACCCGCCACGATCGCCTTGGCCCGGTCCCCCGCTTCGAGGGCCTGCTCGGCCCCGGCGATGAGATCCTTGGTCGCCTTGTCGGCCTGATCGGCCAAGTCTCGCTGGCGCTCGATGCGTTCGAGGGTGTCGGCCTCCTGCTTCGCCTGTTCCCGGGCGAGCGCGATGCCTGCCTGCGTGTCTTCCTCGATCCGCTTCGTCTCGGCTTCGCGGGCCGCCTTCTCCACCTCCTGGGCCTCCTTGACCGCGTCCATGGCGGTGTTGGCGGCCTTGACGGCTTGTTCGGCGTACGCGGTGGAGCGCTTGGCGTACTCGACGGCCTTGCCCGCGTTCTTCGCCGCGTCCTCGGCAGCGTCGGCGGCCTTGTCCGCGTGGTCGGCCGCGGAGTTGGCGGCGCGATGCGCGGTCGCGGCCGCGGCGGACGCCCGGTTGGCCAGGGACTGCGAGGTGGCGGCGGCGCGGGTGGCACGAGCAGCCGCCGAGTTCGCCTCGCCCGCGGCCTGGCGTGCCTCACGGGCCTGGGAGGTGGCGACTCCGGCGGCGTCGGCGGCGTCGGCCGACGCGGTCGCGGCGGCAGCGGCGTTCCGGGCCGCGGAGGCGGCGGAACCACCCGCCGCGGAAGCCTGCTTCGAGGCGGTCGACGCGGCGTCGGCGGCCTTGGCCGCGGTGCGCGCCTTCTTCGCGGCGTCCCTGGCGCCCTCGGCGGCCAGGCGCGCGGCACGGGCCTGGGAGGCGTCCTTGGACGCGGCGATGGCGGCGCCGTAGGCACGCGAGGCGGCCCGGCCGGCGGTGGCGGCCGCGGCGGCCGCGGCCTGCGCGGCGCGGGTGGCACGGGCGGAGGCGGCCTGCGCGGTCCGCGAGGCGTAGATCGCGGTCGTCGCCGCGGCGGCCGCACCACGGGCGGCGCCCGCGGCCTTGTTGGCGGCACTGGCCGCCTTGTCCACGTCCTGCTTGGCGGCCTTGGCCTCCTCGGCGGCCGTGAGGGCGGCCTGCTTGGCCTTCTCCGCGGCGGCCTTGGCCTGGTCGGATGCGGCGACGGCGCGCTCCGTGGTCGCCTTGGCCTGCCTGCCCTCGCGTTCGACGATGGCGACGAGCTGATCAATCGTCGCCTTCTCCTCGTCGCGGGCACGGGCGATGTGCTGGCCGGTGACGAGGAACCAGTGGACCGCCTCCGGAGTCCCGTCGGCGAGTGCCCGCTCGGCGTACTTCTTCACCTCGGGCGAGGCACCGTTGAGGAGGGTGAAGACCTCGACCTTCTCGTCCTCGGCGTGGGCCGTGTACTGAGTGTCGGTCAGAAACGTGTCCAGGGCCTTGCGGCTTCCCTCGGCCAACGCCTTGGACGCTTCGCGCTGGACGGCCTTGCCACCGCCGCTCATGACGGTGAACGTCTCGACGCGCAGGTCGGTCACCAGAGGCTTCTGCCAGCCGTCCGACAGATACGAGTCGATGGCCTTGTCGCCACCCGACAGTGCGGTGGAGACGCTGTCGCTGACCGACTTCCCGGCGTAAGCGAGGGACTCGAACAGGGTGAACCTGTTGTCCTCGGCGCGGGCCCGGTCGAAGCCGGTCGCCAGGAAGGCGCTCACGGAACCGGTCGTCAGGGCGGCGGCAGCGGCCTCCTTCACCGCCTTGCCGCCGAGCTTGTACGCCCAGACGGCCTTGCCCCGGTCGGTGTCGGGCAGACCCGCGTCATCGGGAATGTCGGGCAGACCGGCAGCGTGGGCGCGACCACTGCCGATGGTCGGGACAGCGGCAACGGCCGCTCCGGCGGCGATGCCCACGAGGAGCGCGCGTCGGCTTAGGAAGGTGGCAGTCAAGAAGACAACTCTTTCTCGAGAATTCAGAACCAGCGTTCTACCTGTTGATTGCTTTCACGCTGCCGACTCGCCTTTTCAATAGCCCCAGCGGGCAACAGGAAAACCCCCCAGGAAATACCGGACCGATGAACGCCACGCTCAGGCGAACCGGGCAGACGCCAGGATCACCGCAGCTGAATCAACCCCCACTCGAAATGCGATAAATCGCCATGAAGAGCCGCATCTCCCCCAGTTGGGCAGCACAAAGCTCCCCGACTCAAATCCCCTCTTGAGCGGCTAGTTCATTAGAACAGCCCAACAATCCCCCAAACTAGACATTTTGGGATCAAGTACTCGATTGCAAAACCGTAACGAGAGGGGTTCATCGCGGGGCTTCGTGCAAACAGGAGGGGTAGACGCGTCACCCCGGCCGCCAAGCCGCTTTACCTCCACATTGCCCAACTCTCGCCCGACGGGAGGGGATTGAAAGAATGGGCAACCGCAGGCGACCGAAACGTCCATTTCTTAAGGGTTCTTGCGTAAGCCGGGCCGGGCTTTCACCCCAGGGAGGATTTCGTAGAAAGCTACGACGTTCGCGGCGGCAAGAAGGACGGTCACGGTCAGCCCCTGCCCGGCGCGTTCGGGGTGATGGTCGACCGAACGCTGAGCCACGAACCGTACGACCGCCCGCACCTCGCGGAGATCGCGGAGATCGCGGTACGGGGGTCCGGCGGTCGTCCGCCCCACGCACCCCGCCCCCCACCCCGCCCCACCACAATCACGCCATTGTTCGATGCGACTCCCCCGCACCTTCCACCCCTTTGGGCACGACCGTAAGCTCCTGCGCCTGACACGCAGTTACCGACGGTAATGGGGGCGGGACATGGGGCACAGCGGTGCCGACGGAAGTACGCGGCGGGGGTTCGTGGCGGGGGCCGCGGCGGTGGGCGGGGCGGCCGCGCTGGGGGTGGGCGCGGGAGCGTTGCCCGCCGCGGCGGCCGTGCCGGACGCGCCGCGGGCGAAGCAGTCCGTGGCCGTGCTCGGGGGCGGTGTCGCCGGGCTGACCGCCGCCCACGAGCTGGCCGAGCGCGGCTTCGCGGTAACGGTGTACGAGCGCAGGGAACTCGGCGGCAAGGCCCGCAGCATGGACGTGCCGGGCAGCGCGAAGGGCAGCCGCAAGCCGCTGCCCGGCGAGCACGGCTTCCGCTTCATCCCGGGCATTTACCACAACCTCCCGGACACGATGCGCCGCATCCCCTTCCCCGGGAACGCCAACGGCGTGTGGGACAACCTGGTCGCGCCCCGCGAGATGATGTTCGCGCGCACCGGCCGCGAAGACATCCGGATGCCGATCCCGTGGCCGGGCAGCGAGCCGGAGAAGCTCACCCTCGACGACATCGCGCGGGCGCTGGCCGCGCTGCTCGACACCGCGTTCAACCTGCCGGCCCACGAGGCCGCGTACTTCGTGAACCGCGCCCTGGTCTTCCTGACCAGCTGCGACGAACGACGGGACGACGACTGGGAGTCGACGCCCTGGTGGCAGTTCACCCGCGCCGACGAGATGTCGAAGGACTACCAGCGCATCCTCGTCATCGGCGTCACCCGCAACATCGTGGCGACGAAGGCCGAGGAGGCGAGCACCCGCACCGTCGGCACCCTCGGCGAGGCCTTCGTCCTCAACGCCCTCGGCCAGGGCGCGGACGGCCCGCCCGACCGGATCCTGAACGCGCCGACGAACGAGGCGTGGATCGACCCCTGGGTCAGCCATCTCCGTGCGCTCGGCGTCGAGTTCCGCATCGGCTGGACCGTGCGCGAGCTGGCGTTCGGGGACGGCCGCATCACCAAGACCGTCATCGAGGACCCCGACGGCGTACGGCGCGACATCACAGCCGACCACTACGTCCAGGCCATGCCGGTGGAGCACGCGCGCAGGACCTGGAGCGCCGCCATGCGGGCCGCCGACCCGCAGTTGGCGCGCTGCGACAAGCTGGAGACGGACTGGATGACGGGCATCCAGTTCTATCTGACGGAGCGGCCCGCCGTCGTGAAGGGCCACTTCAACCTCATCGACTCGCCCTGGTCGCTCACCGGCATCGCGCAGGCGGGGCACTGGCCCGCACGCGACTTCCCGGCCGACTACGGCGACGGCGTGGCGGTCGACTGCCTGTCGGTGGACATCTCCGAATGGGACAAGCCGGGGATCCTGTACGGCAAGACCGCCAAGCAGTGCACCCGCGAGGAGGTCGCCAAGGAGGTGTGGGCGCAGCTCAAGGCCGCCCTCAACGACACCGGCAAGACGGTCCTGAGCGACAGCAAGCTGCACTCGTGGTTCCTCGACCCGGGCGTCGACGGGCTCGGCACACCGAACCCCACCAACGAGGACCAGCTTCTCATCCACCCGGTGGGCACGTTCCACAACCGCCCCTCGGCCGCGACCAAGATCCCGAACCTGTTCCTCTCGGGCGACTACGTCTCCGTGGACATCGACCTGGCGACCATGGAGGGCGCCAACGCGTCCGCCCGCCAGGCGGTCAACGCCCTCCTGAAGCAGGCGGGTTCGGACCAGAAGCCCTGCACGGTGACACCGCTGCACCGTGTACCGGCGATCGAGACACTCAAGCGCCACGACCGCACCCGCTACCGGCTCGGCCTGCGCAACGCCCTCGATCTGGGCTGACGATCCGGGGCGAGGGAGCGCGAACGGGCTCGCAAGGGGGAGGACTTCCGCGCGAGGCGGGGTAGGACTTCCGCATGACACGGCGGACGCGGACGCGCATACGGACCGGGGCGGCGGTGGCGATCGCACTCGCCGCCCTGGCGTCCGGCTGCACCATCGAGCCCTCCGGGGCGAACGGGGGACCGGGGTCGGACAGGGGCGGCGGCAAGGTACTCGCCGTGAAGATCGACAACGTCGGCCCGGCACGACCGCAGACCGGCCTCGACGCCGCGGACGTCGTCTATGTGGAACAGGTGGAGGCGGGACTCAGCCGCCTCATGGCGGTGTACGCCTCCCGGCTGCCGTCCGTCGTCGGGCCCGTGCGCAGCGCGCGCGAGACGGACCTCGAACTCCTGCGCCAGTTCGACCGGCCCGCGCTCGCGTTCTCCGGAGCGCAGTCCAAGCTCCTGCCGCTGATCGCCGACGCGCCCGTGCGGGCCCTGCCGCCGGGCAAGGCGCCCGTCGGCGCCTACTACCGGGGCGGCGGCAAGCCGGCGCCGCACAATCTCTTCCTGCGCCCGGCGGCCCTGAAGGCCGCTCCGGGCGCGGGCTCCCTGGAGAGCACCGGCTTCCGGTTCGGGCCGCGCCCCAAGGGCGGCACGCCGCAGACCCGGCGCACCGTCCGCTTTCCCGCGGCCCGCTTCACCTTCGACTGGGTGGAGTACGAGGGACGGTGGCGCATCGCCATGGACGGCGAGCGGGCGCGGACGTCCGGCGGCAAGGAGCTCAGCGCGTCGACGGTCGTCGTGCAGTACGTGAAGGTGCGCCAGTCGCGCTTCCACGACCGCGGCGGCAACGTCACGCCGTTCACCCAGACGGTCGGCGAGGGCTCCGCGAGCGTGCTGCGCGACGGCCGGGCCTACAAGGCACGGTGGAAGCGCTCATCGGCGCAGGACGGCACGGAGTTCACGACGGCCGACGGCGCGCGGCTGCCGTTCGCGAAGGGGCAGGTGTGGGTCGTGTACGCGAAGGCGTGAGCGCCCGGTGGTGGCGGCGCTGCCCTCAGTCCGTGGTCGCCGGGACGGCAGCGGCGGACGCGGCGGCCGGTTCCGCCGGATTGCGCAGGCCTTCCGCCGCGTCCGCGACCCGCTGGATCAGGTCGAGGAAGACGGACTGCTCCGCGGTGGAGAGCGGCGCGAGGAGCACCTGGTTCATCCGGGCGGTCCGCACGGTCAGCCGACGGTGGGTGCGCCGGCCCTCGTCGGTCAGGCGCAGCAGACAGCGGCGGCCGTCCTGCGGGTCCCGCACCTTGTCGAGCAACTCCCTGCGGATGAGCCGGGCCACGACCTCGGCGATGGTGGACCGGTCGAGGCCCACCCGCTCCCCCACGGTGCGCTGGTCGAGGCCGGGTTCGGCGACGAGGGCGTTGAGGACGGCGAACTGCGGCGACGTGATCTCCTCGGACACCATCGTGTTCCACAGGAGGTGGTGCGCCTGCTGCAGCCGCCGGGCCAGATGCCCGGGGTGGGTGGCAAGGTCCACCGCGGCCATGGGCCCCTCCTTCGGTCAGCGACGTCATTCATCGGTGCACTGAACGATACCTGCTGGTGCCTCCCAACAGTCCAGCCCTTGTCAGGTAGTTCGCGCCCTCCTATCCTCGCCGCAATAGTCAGTGCCCTGATTAATTGGTCGGGGCAGGCCGGGGAAGAGAGGGGGCTGAGCGGATGGACAAGGTGGTGGCCACGGCTGCGGAGGCGGTGGCCGATGTCCGCGACGGGGCATCGGTCGCGGTCGGCGGCTTCGGCCTGAGCGGCGTGCCGAACGAGCTGATCCGCGCGCTGCACACGTCCGGGGTCACGGACCTGAAGGTGGTGTCCAACAACTGCGGGGCACTGGACTCGGGCCTCGCGGTGCTCCTGACGGCGGGCCGCATCGCCCGCGTGACCGGCTCCTACATCGGCGCCAACAAGGAGTTCGCCCGGCAGTACCTGGGCGGCGAACTGGAGGTCGAGATGATCCCGCAGGGCACACTCGCCGAACGGCTGCGGGCGGGTGGCGCGGGCATCCCCGCCTTCTACACCCCGGCCGGAGTGGGTACGCAGGTCGCCGAGGGCGGAATCCCCTGGCGCTACGACGGCGACGGCGAGGTCGCGCTCGCGTCCCCTCCCAAAGAAGTACGCGACTTCGACGGCTCCTCGTACGTCCTTGAGCGCGGCATCCGCACCGACTACGCGCTGGTGCGGGCGGTCAAGGGCGACCGGCACGGCAACCTCGTCTTCACCAAGTCCTCCCGCAACTTCAACCCGCTCGCGGCGATGGCGGGACGGGTGACCGTCGCGGAGGTGGAGGAACTGGTGGAGCCGGGCGAGATCGACCCGGACGCGGTGCACCTGCCGGGCATTTTCGTGCAGCGGGTGGTGGAGCTCACTCCGGAACAGGCCGCCGACAAGGGCATCGAGCGACGCACCGTCTCAGCTCCCGCCGCCGCTTCCGTGTCCGCCTCCCTGTCCTCGACGGCCTCGGTACCGGCGGCGGTGGACCGCTGATGGCCTGGACCCGCGAGGAGATGGCCGCCCGCGCCGCCCGTGACCTCCGCGACGGCCAGTACGTGAACCTCGGCATCGGCCTGCCCACGCTCATCCCCAACCATCTGCCGCCGGGCGTGGAAGTCATCCTGGAGTCGGAGAACGGCATCCTGGGAGTGGGTCCCTATCCCACGGAGGCAGAGGTCGACCCCGATCTCATCAACGCGGGCAAGGAGTCCGTGACCGTGCTGCCCGGCGCCTCCTTCTTCGACTCGGCCCTCTCCTTCGGGATGATCCGCGGCGGCCACGTCGACGTCGCTGTCCTGGGCGCGATGCAGGTCTCCGCGCGCGGGGACCTCGCCAACTGGGCGATCCCCGGAAAGATGATCACCGGGATCGGCGGGGCGATGGACCTCGTGCACGGCGCCCGCACGGTCGTCGTCGTCATGACGCACACCGCGAAGGACGGCTCGGCGAAGATCCTCGACGAGTGCGCGCTCCCGCTGACCGGCCAGGGCTGCGTCGACCGGATCATCACCGACCTGGGTGTCCTCGAAGTGACCGGCCACGGCCTGGAGCTGGTCGAGACGGCGCCGGGCGTCACCGTCGGCGAGATCACCGCGAAGACCGCCGCCGAGGTCCACGTCCCGGAAGGCTTCCCGTCGTGACACCGCTGCCGCCTCCCTCCCCCCGGACCCCGCCTCACACCGCACCCCGCATTCCGCCACGTAGGGAGCCACAAGAGATGCCTCTCCTCACCCAGCCCCTGCCCGAGGGGCTCAGCCAGGACGCGATGGACGACGAGGTCGCCAAGGCACGGGATGCCTCGGCCGGCGCGCACCATCCGCCGCGCGACTACCCGCCCTACCGCAGCAGCCACTTCCGCCACCCCAAGCGCCCCTTGGTGCCGCTGCGTGACCCGGAGGCGGTGGAGCTGAGCGGTCCTGCGTTCGGTGTCACCGACGTGACCGACCTGGACCGCGACCTGACGCGGCAGCACCCGGGCGAGCCGCTGGGCGAGCGGATCACGGTGAGCGGCCGGGTCCTCGACCGCCTGGGACGTCCCGTGCGCGGCCAGCTGGTCGAGCTGTGGCAGGCCAACGCATCGGGGCGGTACGCCCATCAGCTCGACCGGCACCCGGCGCCCCTCGACCCGAACTTCACGGGCTTCGGCCGCTGCCTGACCGACGACGACGGCACCTACTCGTTCACGACCATCAAGCCGGGCGCCTATCCGTGGCGCAACCACGTCAACGCCTGGCGCCCCGCGCACCTGCACTTCTCGCTCTTCGGGACGGCGTTCGCCCAGCGGCTCGTGACGCAGATGTACTTCCCCGGCGACCCGCTCTTCCCGTACGACCCGGTGCTTCGCTCGGTGACCGACGAGTCGGCGCGGCAGCGCCTCGTCTGCGCGTACGACCACGACCTGTCCGTCCCCGAGTGGTCGCTCGGCCACCGCTGGGACATCGTCCTCGACGGCCCGTCCGCCACGCTCTTCGAGGAAGGTGACCAGCACTGATGCACGCTCCCACGCCCTCCCAGACCGTCGGCCCCTTCTACGGGTACGCGCTGCCCTTCCCGCGCGGCGGCGACGTGGCGCCCACCGGGGATCCGGACGCCATCACCCTGCACGGGTACGTGCTCGACGGCGCCGGGCAGCCGGTGCCGGACGCCCTGATAGAGACCTGGCAGCCCGCACCGGACGGCACGCGCGCGGGGACGCCCGGCTCGCTGCGGACCGATCCCGTCTCGGGACGGCTCGTGGGGCGCGACGGTGTCGCGTTCACCGGGTTCGGCCGCGTCCCGACCGACGCGGACGGGCACTGGGCGGTGCGGACGCTGCCGCCGGGCGGCGTCTCGTACATCTCGCTCGCCGTCTTCGCCCGCGGGCTGCTGCACCACCTGTACACGCGCGCGTACTTGGTGGACGAGCCCGGCGACGCGCTGCTCGGCTCCCTGGACGCGGAGCGGCGCGCCACGCTCGTCGCCCGGGGCGAGGCCCCGCGCACGTACCGGTTCGACATCCACCTCCAGGGGGAGGACGAGACGGTCTTCCTGGAGTTCCCTGTGGGGCCCGCGTGAGCGGCCTGTTCGCACCCGGCTCGGCGGGCTCCCCGGCCGCAGCGGCGACCTCCGACGGCGCCTTCCTGGCAGCCCTGCTGACCGTGGAGGCCGCACTGGCCCGGGCGCAGGCGGCGGTGGGCCTGGCGCCCGTGGAGGCCGCGTCGGCCGTGACCGAAGCCGCCGCGGACGTCGACCGGTTCGACGCGCGGGACATCGCGCTCCGCGCGCGGGACGGCGGAAATCCGGTGATCCCGCTGGTGGCGGATCTGACGGCGGCGGTGCCCGCCGGAGCCGCGCCCTACGTCCACCGGGGCGCGACCAGCCAGGACATCCTGGACTCGGCCCTGATGCTGCTGTCGGCGCGTGCGCTGGACCTGATCCTCACGGACCTGGCCCGCACCGAGCGTGCCCTCGCCCGGCTGGCCTCGGCACACCGGGACACCGTGATGCCGGGCCGCACCCTCACCCAGCACGCGGTTCCCACGACGTTCGGTCTGAAGGCGGCGGGCTGGCGTTCCCTGGTCCTCGACGCCCGGGACCGGGTGGCGGGGGTGCGCGGGAGCCTGCCGGCGCAACTGGGGGGTGCGGCGGGTACGTTGGCGGCCTTCCGCGTGTACGAGGAGAGCGTGCCGGCGAGTGGGCCCGCGAGAGACGGCGGGGAGTCGCCGGTGCCGGCCCAGGCATCGCAGAGGCCGGCCGGGGACCCGCTGGGCCAGGCCGGAGCTTCTCTGGTCGGCGCCTTCGCCCGCGAACTCGGCCTGAGCGCGCCACCGCTGCCCTGGCACGCCCTCCGTACGCCCCTGGCCGACCTCGCCTCCGCCCTCGCCCTCACCACGGGCGCCCTCGGCAAGGCGGCGACCGATGTGCTGACCCTCTCCCGGACGGAGATCGCCGAGGTGTCCGAGGGCGCGGGCGGCGGGTCCTCCGCCATGCCGCACAAGGCCAACCCCGTGCGCGCCACCCTCATCGCCGCGGCCGCGCATCGGGCGCCCGCCCTCGCGGCGACCCTGTACGGCTCGCTGACCGCGGGGGACGAGCGGCCCGCGGGGGCCTGGCACGCCGAGTGGGAGCCGCTGCGCGACCTGCTGCGGCTGGCCGGCGGCGCGGCCCGGGACGCGGCGGAGCTCGCCGAGGGGCTGCGCGTGCACCCCGGGACGATGCGCGCCCACCTGTATCTGACCGGCGGGCTGATCGTCTCCGAGCGGCTGACGGCCGAGCTCACGCCGCTGCTCGGGCAGGCCAGGGCCAGGGAACTGCTGACCCGGGCGGCCCGGCGCACCCACGACGAGGGACGGACGCTCGCGGAGGTCCTGGGCGATGAGCCCCTTCTCAAGGATGTCGACCTGACCGAGCTCACCGACCCCACGCACTACACCGGTTACGCCGGTGCTCTCACCGACCGTGCCCTGGAGCGACGTTGACCATCGAACCGAGCGGCGGGCTGCCGCACCACACCGTCGAGGGAGCGGGCACCGCGCCCCCGCTCCTCCTCGGCCCCTCCCTGGGCACCTCCGCCGCCCTGTGGGACGCCGTGGCGCCCGAGCTCGCCACCGCGCACCGGGTCGTGCGCTGGGACCTGCCGGGCCACGGCCGCTCCCCCGCCGACCTGATCGGGCCCGGCGCGACGGTCGCCGACCTCGCCGGACTCGTCCTCGCGCTCGCCGACTCGCTCGGCATCGACCGCTTCGCGTACGCGGGGGTCTCGCTCGGCGGCGCGGTGGGGCTGCAGTTGGCGGCCCGGCACCCCGAACGCGTCACGAGCCTCGCTGTGATCTGCTCGTCGGCGCACTTCGGGGGCGCGCGGGCATGGCGGGAGCGGGCCGCGCTGGTGCGCCGGGAGGGCCTGGCGGGGCTCGCGGAGTCGGCGCCGGGACGGTGGTTCACGCCGGGGTTCACCGTGCCCGCCCTCGTGGCGGACCTGCGGTCGGCCGACCCGGGCGCGTACGCCGCGTGCTGCGACGCCCTGGCCGCGTACGACCTGCGCGAAACGCTGGCGTCGATCCGTGTGCCGACTCTGGTCGTCGCCGGGCGTGCGGACCCCGCGACGCCGCCGGCCCACGCGCGCGAGATCGCCGACGCCGTGCCAAGTGCCTCCCTCATGGAACTCTCGGGCGCCTCGCACCTGGCCCCCGCCGAGCGGCCCGACGCCGTCGTGACGGCCCTGCGCGGCCACTTCGAGGGCGCGCCGAGGGGCGGAGCGGCCGTGCGGCGCGCGGTGCTCGGAGACGCGCACGTGGACCGCGCGCAGGCGAACACGACCGCGTTCACGGCCCGGTTCCAGGACTTCGTCTCGCGCTACGCGTGGGGCGAGATCTGGACCGACCCCACGCTGGCGCGCCGCGAGCGCAGCATGATCACGATGACCGCGCTGGTCGCCCACGGCCACCTCGACGAGCTGGCGATGCACGTCCGTGCCGCCCGCGGGATCGGTCTCACAGCCGAGGAGATCGGCGCGGTGCTGCTGCAGAGCGCCGTCTACTGCGGGGTGCCCGCGGCCAACGCTGCGTTCGCGGTGGCGCAGCGCGTGCTCGCGGAGGAGGGGGGCGGGAAGGGCGCGGGGGCGCAGTGACGTCGAGGTCTACAGCTCGGCGCGGGCCGTGCACAGGGAGCGCAGGTGGGCGAGGCTCCGCTCGGCCAGCGGCCGCAGGTCCGGGGCCACGGCGCGGGCGTCGGCCCGCAGGCGGTCCACGGCGCCGGGGCCGAGGGCCCGCGCCGCCTCGGTGGCGAAGGAGGGCTCGGCGAGCCAGTCGTCCAGGAGACCGGGCGTGACCTCCAGATGGAACTGCAGCCCCCAGGCGGCAGGCCCCGCACGGAACGCCTGGCACTCGGTGGTGGCGGTGCGGGCCAGGACGCGGGTGCCGGGCCCGGGCACGATGCGGTCGCCGTGCCAGTGGAGCACGGCGGGCGCGTCGGCCAGGGGTCCGACGACCGGGTCGTGCCGGTCCACGTCGTGCAGCGGGGACCAGCCGATCTCGTCGGCCTGTCCGAGCTCGGCACCGGGCCGGACGGCCAGGCCCTGCGCGCGGGCGAGGAGCTGGGCGCCGAGACAGACGCCCAGCGTGGGGACCTCGTCCCGCAGCGCCTCGACCAGGAGGTCCCGCTCCAGCTTCAGGCCGGGGTGCCCCGCCAGGTCGTCGGCGTTCATGGGTCCGCCCATGACGACGAGCCCCGCCAGGTCGGCCGCGGCGGGCAGCTCGCCCGCCGAGACGCCCGGCCCGTCGGGCAGCATCCGCACGTCGACGTCGAGCCCGCTGCCGGCCAGCGCGTCCAGGATCAGCCCGGGCCTCTCGACCTCGACGTGCTGGAGGATCAGGACGGTACGCGCGGGCATGGAGAGCTCTCCTCGGAGGCTGGGCGTGAGGCGTCAAAGGGACGCGGTGAAACGGGCTTCCACCCTAACGTGGCAGCTCAGAGGCCCTGACCACGCCCACGGAGACCGAATGGGCGCACACCGTCGGCGACAGCGGACCCTCACCCCTCACCCCTCGCCCCCCCGTCAGCGCGCCCCGTACACCGGCTGCGGCGCCTCGGCTTCGGCGAGCAGTTTCCGTGCCGTGTCGCCCGCCTCCGCGGGGGACCAGCGGGCGCCCTTGTCCGCGGTGGGGCCGGGGCGCCAGCCCTCCACGACGGTGATGCGGCCCGCCTCGGCCTCGAAGACCCGGCCCGTGACCCCGGCGGAGCCCGGGGAGCCGAGCCAGACGACGAGCGGGGACACGTTCTCAGGAGCCATCGCGTCGAAGGCGCCGTCCTCGGGGGCGGCCATCGTGTCGGCGAAGGTCCGCTCGGTCATCCGGGTCCGGGCGGCGGGCGCGATGGCGTTCACACGCACTCCGTAGGAGCCCAGTTCGGCGGCGGCGACCAGGGTGAGGCCCAGGATGCCGGCCTTGGCGGCGCTGTAGTTGCCCTGTCCCACGCTGCCCAGCAGGCCGGCGCCGGAGCTGGTGTTGACCACGCACGCGTGCACGGCGCGACCGGCCTTCGCCTCCGCACGCCAGTGTGCGCCCGCGTGCTTGAGGGGAAGGAAGTGCCCCTTGAGGTGGACGCGCATCACGGCGTCCCAGTCGTCCTCGTCGAGGTTGACCAGCATCCGGTCACGCAGGAAGCCCGCGTTGTTGACGAGGGTGTCGAGGCGGCCGTACGTGTCGAGGGCGGTGCGCACCAGGGACGCGGCACCCTCGGACGTCGCGATGTCGCCGCCGTGCGCGACGGCGTCGCCACCCGCCGCGCGGATCTCCTCGACGACCTCGTGGGCGGGCCCGCCGGAGTTTCCCGATCCGTCGGGCCCGACACCGAGGTCGTTGACGACGACGCGGGCCCCTTCGGCCGCGTACGCGCGCGCGTGGGCGCTGCCCAGGCCCCGGCCCGCGCCGGTGACGATCACGACGCGGCCCTCGCAGAGCCCGGACTTGGCAGCTGACGTCATGGCAGAACTCCTCGGGTGCGTTCAGTGGTTGACGGACGCCTCGGCCAGGAACGCGGGGCGTTCGCCGCCGCCGTGCAGGTGGAGCGCGGCGCCGCTGATGTACCGGGCGCGGTCGGAGGCGAGGAACACACAGGCGTCGCCGACGTCGGAGGGGTCGGCGAGACGGCCCAGCGGGACGGTGCGGGCGACGCGCGCGATGCCCTCCTCGTCGCCGTAGTGGAGGTCGGCGCTCTCGGTGCGGGCGAGGCCGAGGACGACCGTGTTGACGCGTACGGCGGGGGCCCATTCCACCGCCATGGTCCCCGCGAGGTTCTCCAGGCCCGCCTTCGCGGATCCGTAGGCTCCGCTGCCGGGTGAGGGCCGGGTCCCGCTGACGCTGCCGATCATCGTGATGCTGCCGCCCGCACCCTGACCCCGCATCACCTTGTGCGCGGCGAGGGAGGCGTACAGCGGGGCCAGCAGGTTCAGCTCGACGATCTTGGCCTGCCGGGCCGGGGAGGATGCCGCGAGCAGCCCGAACGGGGTGCCGCCCGCGTTGTTCACGAGGGCGTCCACCGCGCCGTGGTCCGCGGCCACTTCGGCGAAGAAGGCCTCGGCCGCCGCCGCGTCCCGCAGGTCGAGGGGCCTGAACTCGGCGCTCTCACCCGCCTCTTCGACGGGCTCGTCCGGCTCTCTGCGGGCGCAGATGACGACGCGCGCCCCCGCGGCGAGGAAGCTCCGGGCGATTCCGGCACCGACGCCGCGGGTGCCGCCGGTCACGACGACCACCTGTCGTGTGTCAGTCATCGCTGCTACCTTTCCAACTAACAAATGTTTGGTTGAAGGCGTGTGGTCGAAAGGTAGCGGATCCTCTGATGTCTGTCTCCACCTCCGTCCCGGACAAGGGCGTGGCCGTCGTCACCGTCGACTACCCACCCGTCAACGCCCTTCCCGTACAGGGTTGGTACGACCTGGCCGACGCCGTGCTCGCCGCCGGGCGTGACCCCGGGACGCGCTGCGTCGTCCTGGCCGCCGAGGGCCGGGGGTTCAACGCGGGCGTGGACATCAAGGAGATGCAGCGCGACACCGGCCACACCGCGCTGATCGGCGCCAACCGCGGGTGCTACGCCGCGTTCTCGGCCGTGTACGAGTGCGAGGTGCCCGTCGTCGCCGCCGTGCACGGCTTCTGCCTGGGCGGCGGCATAGGCCTCGTGGGGAACGCGGACGCGATCGTGGCCGGCGACGACGCCACCTTCGGCCTGCCCGAGCTGGACCGGGGAGCGCTCGGCGCGGCCACGCATCTGGCCCGCCTCGTGCCGCAGCACCTGATGCGCGCCCTGTACTACACCTCGCGGACCGCCACCGCCGCCGAGCTGCACGCGCACGGCTCGGTGTGGCGGGTCGTCCCGCGCGCGGAACTGCGCGAGGCCGCCCTGGAACTGGCGCGGGAGATCGCCCGCAAGGACGGCACCCTGCTGCGCTTCGCGAAAGCCGCGATCAACGGCATCGACCCCGTGGACGTGCACCGCAGCTACCGCTTCGAGCAGGGCTTCACCTTCGAGGCGAACCTGAGCGGCCTGGCCGACCGCATCCGTGAGGACTTCGGGACGCAAGGGGAGGGCGGGGCATGAGCGAGCGGACCGACAAGAGGATGACGCCCGACGAGATCGTGGGGCGCCTGACCAGCGGGATGACGCTCGGCATCGGCGGCTGGGGCTCGCGCCGCAAGCCGATGGCGCTGGTGCGCGCGCTGCTGCGCTCCGACGTGCGGGACCTGACCGTCGTCTCGTACGGCGGCCCGGACATCGGCCTGCTGGCCGCCGCGGGCCGGATCCGCAAGCTGGTCACGGCGTTCACGACCCTCGACTCCATTCCCCTGGAGCCGCATTTCCGGGCGGCACGCGAGCGGGGCGCCTTCGAACTCGTCGAGCTGGACGAGGCGATGTTCATGCAGGGGCTGACCGCGGGCGCCCAGCGGCTGCCGTTCCTGCCGATCCGCGCGGGCCTCGGCTCGGACGTACTGCGGGTCAACCCGCATCTGCGCACGGTCACTTCGCCCTACGAGGACGGCGAGGAACTCGTCGCCGTGCCCGGGCTGCGGATGGACGCGGCCCTGGTCCACATGAACCGCGCCGACCGCTACGGCAACGGCCAGTACCTCGGCCCCGACCCCTACTTCGACGACCTGTTCTGCGAGGCCGCCGACACCGCGTACGTCTCGTGCGAGCGCATCGTCGACTCCGCCGAACTCACCGCGCACGCGGCGCCCCAGACGATGCTCGTCTCCCGGCACGCGGTGACCGGCGTGACCGAGACGCCCAAGGGCGCCCACTTCACGTCCTGCGTGCCCGACTACGGCCGCGACGAGCCCTTCCAGCAGGCCTATGTCACAGCGGCGGCCGACGCCGGGGCCTGGGACGCCTTCCGGAGTCGTTTCCTCGACGGCACCGAGCAGGACTACCACCTGGCCGTCCAGACCTGGCACAAGGAGCAGCGATGACGCGGCACTCCCCCGTGGCGAAGACGACGGACGAGCCCGCCGAGACCCCCTCGGCGACCCCGGCGGCCCCCACCCGCGCCGAGTACTGTGTGATCGCCTGTGCGGAGGCCTGGCGGGACAGCGGCGAGATCCTCGCCTCCCCCATGGGCACGATCCCGTCCGTCGCGGCCCGCCTCGCCAAGCTGACCTTCTCCCCCGAACTGCTGCTCACGGACGGCGAGGCCCTGCTCATCGGCGACGTCCCCGCGGTCGGCTCCGCGTCGGCGGTGACCGAGGGATGGCTGCCGTACCGCAGGCACCTGACGATGGTGATGGGCGGCCGACGCCACGTGATGATGGGCGCGAGCCAGATCGACCGCTTCGGCAACCAGAACATCTCGTGCATCGGCACCTGGGAACGGCCCAAGCGCCAGCTCCTGGGAGTGCGCGGCGCCCCGGTCAACACACTGAACAACCCGGTGAGTTACTGGATCCCACGGCATTCGACGCGGGTGTTCGTGGAGAAGGTCGACATGATCAGCGGCGTCGGGTACGACAGCGCGGCAGCGGCGGGGCCCTCCGCGACCCGCTTCCACGACCTGCGCCGGGTCGTCTCCGATCTCGGCGTCTTCGACTTCGCGACGCCCGGTCACGCGATGCGCCTGGTCTCCCTGCACCCCGGCGTCAGCCTCGACCAGGTCCGCGAGGCCACCGGGTTCGCCCTCGTCGTGCCGGACGACGTCGCCTGCACGCGCGAGCCGACCGCCGAGGAATTGCGGCTGATCCGGGACGTGGTGGACCCCCGGGGTCTGCGCGACCGCGAGGTGCGTCCGTGACCGGGGCACCGCCCCCGCCGCTGCCCGGGGTCCCCACCCTGGAGACCGCGCTGACGGAGCTGGTCGGCGTCCGGCATCCGATCGTGCAGACCGGCATGGGCTGGGTGGCGGGCCCCCGTCTGGTCTCCGCGACGGCGAACGCGGGGGCCCTCGGGATCCTCGCCTCCGCGACCATGACGGTCGAGCAGCTGCGCGGCGCCGTCCGCGAGGTCACGTCCCGTACGGACGCGCCCTTCGGCGTCAATCTGCGGGCCGACGCGGGCGACGCGCGGGACCGCGTCCGGGTCATCGTCGAGGAGGGCGTGCGCGTCGCGTCGTTCGCTCTCGCACCCTCCAAGGAGCTGATCGCCGAGCTCAAGGACGCGGGCGTGGTCGTCATCCCCTCGATCGGCGCCCGCAGGCACGCCGAGAAGGTCGCCGCGTGGGGCGCGGACGCCGTGATCGTGCAGGGCGGCGAGGGCGGCGGCCACACCGGTGAGGTCGCCACGACCGTGCTGCTCCCGCAGGTCGTCGACGCGGTGGACATCCCCGTGATCGCGGCGGGCGGCTTCTACGACGGACGGGGCCTCGTCGCGGCGCTCGCCTACGGCGCCGCGGGCGTGGCCATGGGCACCCGCTTCCTGCTCACCTCGGACTCGACGGTGCCGGACGCGGTCAAGGCCCGCTATCTGGCCGCCACCGTCAAGGACGTCACGGTCACCACGCGCGTGGACGGTCTCCCGCACCGGATGCTGCGCACGGAGCTGGTGGCGGGCCTGGAGAGGTCGGGCCGGCTGGCCTCGCTGGCGCGTGCGGTGCGGCACGCGGCGGAGTTCCGGAAGGTCTCCGGGATGGGGTGGCGTGCGATGGCCCGCGACGGCCTCGCGATGCGGCACGGCAAGGACCTCACCTGGAGCCAGGTCCTCCTCGCGGCGAACACGCCCATGATGCTCAAGTCGGCGATGGTGGACGGCCGTCCGGAGGCGGGCGTGATGGCTTCGGGCCAGATAGCGGGGCTGATCGAGGACCTGCCCTCGTGCGCGGAGCTGGTGGAGCGGGTGATGGTGGAGGCGGGCGAGACGGTGGACCGCCTCAAACCGCTCTGAAACCGCCGCTCCGCCGAACCTCCCACCACCCCGCGCCTCAGCCCTGAACCGCGGCCCCGGCCGTCAGCGCCGGACGAGTGAGAGGTGGTCCAGCGCCCGGTCGGCCAGACCGTCCGCCCCGCACGTCCGTGCCAGCGTCAGGCCGCGCTCCAGCTCCGCGGCCGAGTCCGCGGCGATGCCGTACTCGACGCGGGCCACCGCGTGTTCGTACGCGCAGGGCGAGGCCTCCAGATAGCCGGCCGCCTGCCGGTACAGGGCGACCGAGCGCGATCCGGTCTCCAGCGCGGCCGCGCACCGCAGGGCCTCGCCGATCGCGGTGTCCGTGCCGAACCGCTCGGCCTGCATGCGGGCGTCCGAGACAAGGTGCGCCGCCCGGTCGGGGTCCTCGTGGGCCAGGGCGCGGGCGAGGTCGTACGCCCACGGCGCGAGGACGGTGTTGTACTGGCCGCGGGCGGTCAACGCCTTCGCGGTGGCCTCCAGTTCGTTCAGCCCGTCCTCCGTGCGCCCGAGGGCCAGCAGGAGCCTGCCGCGGACGGACGGCGCGTCCGGGACGTAGATCGTGGAGGCGGAGGGCGGCGCGAAACCGTACCGGTCGGCGACGGCACCCGCCTCCTCGACGTGGCCGCGCGCCAGGAGCGTGTCGATGAGCATGCTGGCCGCCTCCCAGTGCATCGGCAGGCCCTGCCCGACGCGGTCCGCCAGGCGCAGGCTCTCGCGCAGCGAGCGCTCGGCGTCGGTGAGCCGTCCGCGCCTGCGGTACACGTAGCCGAGGAAGGCGTGCGAGAGGGCGAGGTGCCCGCCGCTCCAGCCCGCCGTCTCGTACGCCCGCACGGCCTCGGTGAACAGGCTCTCCGCGCGGTCGAGTCGGTCCGAGAAGGCGTACGAACCGCCCAGCATCAGGCGCAGTTCGAAGCTCCACTCGGGGTCGGTCCAGCCGAGTCCGGGTGCGAGGCGGCCGTTGACGAGGGCGCGGTCGCAGAGCTCGACGACGAGTTCGGCGCTCTCACCGCGGGTCATGGCGTCGAAGGCACGCAGGATGAGCAGGGCGCGCTCGGCGTTGTCGCGGCCCCTGAGCGGACCTGCGAGTGTGGCGAGCCGCCGCGAGCGTCCCGGCGAGTCCTCCTCGCCCGCGTGGATGCCCTCCCACATGTAGTGCACGGCCTGCAGGCGCAGCCGCGCGGGTCCCGGTTCGAGCCGGCTCGCCTCCTCGGCGACGGCCCGCAGGCCCTCCTCCAGCTGGTCGTTGTGGACGAGGGCCTGGGAGAGACGGCAGACCGCGTCGACGCGCAGCTCTTGGTCGAGGCCGCGCATGGACAGCGCGTCGCGCAGGTGCCCGATGGTGGTGACGGGCGAGGTCAGGAGGGTGGCACAGCCCAGTTCGTAGCGCACGCGCGCGTGGATCTCGGGCAGCGGCGGTTCGCGCAGGGCCCGCTCCAGGCACCGGCGGGCCGCGTCGGGCGCGCCCACGGCGAGGTGTTCGGCGGCGGCCTGGCGCAGCTGCTCCACCAGTTCGGGGTCGTCGTCCGGGTGGACCTCCAGGAGGTGCCGGGAGGCGGCCGCGGCGCCGAGGCCGGAGTGGGTGACGACGGAGGCGGCCTGGCCGTGCATCGCGGTGCGGGTGGCCGACGGGATGGAGCGGTAGACCGTACTGGCGATCAGCGGGTGGACGAACTCCAGGCCCTCGTCGCCGCTGAGCAGGATGCGCGCCGTGCACAGGCGCTCCGCGCAGCGCTCGGCGTTGTCGGGTGCCATGCCGGCCAGTGAGGCGGCCAGGTCGACGGAGATGGCGCTGCCGAGGATGGCGGCGGCCCAGGCGAAGCGGGTGGCGTCGGTACCGAGGCCTTCGAGACGGGCGACGAGGCCGCGGCCGCGTGCCGAGCGGTTGAGGGCGCGCAGTTCGTCGGCGGAGCCCTCCACCGGTTCGAGGTCGCTGTCCTGCACTTTGGCGAGCAGTTCGACGGACTCGTACGGATTGCCGCCGGTGACCGCCCAGACCTCGCGGCAGAACGGGGCGTCGGCGTGCTCGCCGAGGGTGGCGCGGGTCAGGCCCGCGGCGGCGTCCGGGGTGAGGGCGCGCAGGGTGGTGAACGAGCGGGCCTCGGCGGCGACCGTCGCCAGATGGCGGGCGCTGTCGCCGGAGGCCTCGCCGGGCCTGCGGGCGAGCACGACGAGGACGGGCAGTTCGTCCAGGCGCCGGGCGAACGTGGCGAGCCAGTGCAGCGTTTCCTGGTCGGCCCAGTGGACGTCGTCGATGAGGAGGACGAGCGGCCAGTGCAGTCGGGCCAGCCGGGAGACCGCCTCGACCAGGCCGTCACAGACGCCCTGCGGGTCGGCCTGCCGCCCGCCGGGCTCGGCTATGCCGAGCGCGGGTCCCGCGATGTCGTAGCAGTCGCCGAAGTAGTCGCGGGCCTCGTCGGGGGTGAGGTGGACGAGGGCGGGCTGCAGGAGTTGGCGTACGACGTTGAAGGGGACGGAGGTGACCGTCTCGCCGCCGCGGGCGGACCAGACCGTGGCGCGGCCCTCCGCGACGCGGCGCACTTCGGCGAGGAGCGCCGTCTTGCCGATGCCCGCCTCACCGCTGAACGCGATCAGGCCGCCCGCGGTCGTCGAGTCCGCGCAGAGCTGCTCGACGGCCTGGGCCGCCGCGGCGAGTTCGACGTCGCGCTCCCACAGCGGGGCCCAGGCGGATCCTCCGGGCCGTCCCTGTGTCATCGCGCTACCTCCCGGGATCGCTCAATCGACGTACAGAAGTCGAGACTAGCCGGGTCGGAGCCGTGATGGTGCGCGGTCCGGGCAGGTACTCCCGCAAGGGGTGAGGAAGAGTCCACATCGCGGACGGCCGCGGCGGCCCGCGGGACGCTCAGAGGCGTTCGACGATGGTCACGTTGGCCTGGCCGCCGCCTTCGCACATGGTCTGGAGTCCGAACCGGCCGCCGGTGCGCTCCAGTTCGTGCAGGAGGGTCGTCATCAGCTTGACGCCGGTCGCGCCGAGGGGGTGGCCGAGTGCGATCGCGCCGCCGTTGACGTTGACCTTCTCCGGGTCCGTGCCGGTCTCCTTCAGCCAGGCGAGGACGACGGGGGCGAAGGCCTCGTTGATCTCGACGAGGTCGATGTCGTCCATGCTCATGCCGGTCTTCTTGAGGGCGTACGCCGTGGCGGGGATCGGCGCGGAGAGCATCCGGATGGGGTCCTCGCCCCGTACGGAGAGATGGTGGATGCGGGCCCGGGGCGTCAACCCGTGTTCCCGCACGGCCCGTTCGCTCGCGATGAGCAGCGCCGCGGCGCCGTCGGAGACCTGTGAGGAGCAGGCGGCGGTGATCGTGCCGTCGTCGAGAACGGGCCGCAGGCCCGCCATCTTCTCCAGAGTCGTGTCGCGCCGCGGCCCCTCGTCGGTGGTGACCTCGCCGTAGGCGGTCAGTTCGCGGTCGAAGCGGCCCTCGTCGATGGCACGGACCGCCCGCCGGTGCGAGCGGAGCGCGAACTCCTCCATGTCGCGGCGGGATATCCCCCACTTCTCGGCGATCAACTGGGCACCGTGGAACTGGTTCACGGGCAGGTCGCCGTAGCGGGCGCGCCAGCCCTGGCTGCCCGCGTACGGACCCTCGGTGAGGCCGAGGGGTTCGGCGGCCTGGCGGGAGGCGAAGGCGATGGGGATCATCGACATGTTCTGCGTGCCGCCGGCGACGACGAGGTCCTGGGTGCCGGAGAGGACGCCCTGCGCCGCGAAGTGGACGGCCTGCTGGGACGATCCGCACTGCCGGTCGATGGTCACGCCGGGCACTTCTTCGGGGAGTCCGGCCGCCAGCCAGCTGGTGCGGGCGATGTCGCCGGCCTGTGGTCCGACCGTGTCCAGGCAGCCGAAGACGACGTCCTCGACGGCGGCGGGGTCGACGCCGGTGCGCTCGACGAGCGCCGTGAGGACGTGGGCCCCCAGGTCGGCGGGGTGGACCTGGGAGAGCCCTCCCTTGCGCCTGCCGACGGGGGTGCGGACCGCTTCGACGATGTAGGCCTCGGCCATGACTGCGTACTCCTCGGTCGTGGGGCGCCGTGCGACGGCGCGACGGCTACGTGCGTACGGAGATGCCGTCCAGGACCATCGACAGGTACTGACGGGCGATCTCCTCGGGGCTGTGGCCGCCGCCGGGGCGGTACCAGGACGCGGCGACCCAGACGGTGTCGCGCACGAAGCGGTAGGCGAGCCGGACGTCCAGGTCGTCGCGGAAGACGCCTTCCGCGACGCCCCGTTCCAGCGTGGTGAGCCAGGCCTTCTCGAAGCGCTGCTGCGAGTCCGACAGGTACTGGAAGCGCTGCTGGGCGACCAGGTGCTTGGACTCCTTCTGGTAGATCGCGACGGCGGCGCGGTGCCGGTCGATCTCCCGGAAGGACTCGGTGACGAGGGCTTCGAGCGTCTCGCGGGGGCCGAGCTGGGCCTGGAGCACGGTGTCGTACCCGTCCCACAGCTCGGTGAGGAAGGAGCGGAGGATCTCTTCGAGCATCGACTCCTTGGAGTCGAAGTGGTAGTAGAGGCTGCCGGCGAGCATGCCCGCGGCATCGGCGATCTTGCGGACCGTGGTGGCGTTGTACCCCTGCTCGGCGAAGACGTCGGCGGCGATGCCGAGGAGTTCGCGACGCCGCTCCGGCGAGGGGCTCACCTGGGCCTTCTTCTTGCTGGTGTGCTGTTTCGGATTCGACACACGGTCATTCTCCGCCTAGGCGTGCTGGCTGCTGACCGAGACCGTCTCCCCGGTCATGTACGAGGAGTAGCCGCTGGCCAGGAAGACGATGACGTTGGCTATCTCCCACGGCTCGGCGTACCGGCCGAACGCCTCGCGCGCGGTGAGCTCTTCGAGGAGCTCGGGCGAGGTGACCTTCGCGAGGTGGGGGTGCATGGCGAGGCTGGGCGAGACCGCGTTGACCCGGATGCCGTGGGGGGCCGCCTCGAGCGCGGCGCACCGGGTGAGGGCCATGACGCCCGCCTTCGCCGCGGCGTAGTGCGCCTGTCCGGCCTGGGCGCGCCAGCCGAGCACGGAGGCGTTGTTCACGATCACGCCGCCCCGGCCGGCGGCCCGCAGGCGGCGCAGCGCGGCGCGGGTGGAGCGGAACGTGCCGTTCAACGTGACGTCGATGACCTTGTCCCACTGGTCGTCGGTCATCTCGGTGAGCTCGGCGGTGCCGCCGAGGCCCGCGTTGTTCACCACGATGTCGAGGTGGCCGTGGTGCCGCTCCGCCAGGTCGAACAGCGCGTGGATCTGGCCCGCGTCGGTGACGTCGCAGGGCATGCCGTCGACCCGGTCGGCGCCGAACTCCTCGGCGAGCGCGGCCACCGACTCCTTGGTGCGCCGGGCGTGCGCGTCGCCGATGACGACCCGCGCGCCCTCCTCGAGGAAGCGGCGGGCGGTGGCGCCGCCGATGCCGGCCCCGGCGGCGGCCGTGATCACGGCGGTGCGTCCCGCGAGCAGGTCGTGCGCGGGCACGTAGGCGGGTGCGTCCATGGGCGGCTCCCCGATTCTGGATTCAGACCCTCGACTGCGGTACGCCCTTCAGGCTAATCTACCAAACACTTGTTAGGGAAGGGCTTCCGGCCACGATACCGGAATCGATCCGCCGGTCCGCCCGCCCCTGAGTCGACGCATCGAAGAGGTGGGCCACTGATGGACCTCGACTTCACCGCCGGGGAAGGGGAGTTCAGGCAGCGGGCGCGCGACTGGCTCGCCGCGCACGTGCCGGCCGTGCCGCTGCCCTCGCTGGAGACCGAGGAGGGTTTCGCGGCGCACCGGGAGTGGGAGCGCACGCTCGCGGCCGACCGCTGGTCGGTGGTGTCCTGGCCCGAGGAGTACGGCGGGCGGGGCGTCGACATCGTCGAGTGGCTGGTGTTCGAGGAGGAGTACTACGCGGCGGGGGCCCCGGGCCGCGTCTCGCAGAACGGCATCAACCTCCTCGCGCCGACCCTGTTCGACTTCGGCACCGAGGAACAGCGCGCGCGGGTGCTGCCCTCCATGGCGACCGGCGAGGTCATCTGGGCGCAGGCCTGGTCGGAGCCCGAGTCCGGCTCCGACCTCGCGTCCCTGCGCTCCACCGCACGGCGCACGGAGGGGGGTTGGCTGCTCAGCGGGCAGAAGACCTGGTCGTCGCGGGCCGCGTTCGCCGACCGCGCGTTCGGCCTGTTCCGCAGCGCGCCCCCCGAGGAGACCAAGGACCGCCCGCACCGGGGCCTCACGTATCTGATGTTCCCCCTCGACGCGGAGGGGGTGACGGTCCGTCCCGTCGGACGCCTGGACGGCAAGCCCGCCTTCGCCGAACTCTTCCTGGACGACGTGTTCGTGCCCGACGAGGACGTCATCGGCGAGCCAGGGCAGGGCTGGCGGATCGCCATGTCCACCACGGGCAACGAACGCGGTCTCACCCTGCGCTCCCCCGGCCGGTTCCTCGCCGCCGCCGACCGGCTGACCCTGCAGTGGCGGGAGCGGGCGGACCCGGCCGACACGGCACTGCGCGACCGGGTCGCCGACGCCGTCATCGGGGCGCGCGCCTACGAGCTGTTCACCTGGGCCAACGCCTCGCGGTTCCTGGCCGGGGAGACGATCGGCGCCGAGTCCAGCCTGAACAAGGTCTTCTGGTCCGAGTACGACATCGCGCTGCACGAGACGGCACTCGATCTGCTCGGCGCGGACGGCGAACTGACCGACGGCGCACCGGCGGACGGCCCCGACTGGGCCGAGGGGTACGTCTTCGCGCTCGCCGGGCCCATCTACGCCGGCACGAACGAGATCCAGCGCGACATCATCGCCGAGCGGCTGCTCGGCCTGCCGAAGGGACGCCGCTGATGAGGTTCCTCCTCGACGACGAGCAGCGGGAGTTCGCCCGCTCCCTGGACGCGATGCTGACGGCGGCCGACACGGCGGCGGCCACGCGCGCGTGGGGCCTGGGCGAGCACGCTCCGGGGCGCGCGGTGTGGGCGCGGCTCGCGGACGCGGGGGTCTTCGCGCTCGCCGTCCCCGAGGAGTACGAGGGTGTGGGGCCGCTGCCCGTGGAAACCGCGCTCGCGCTGGTCGAGTGGGGACGGCACGCGGTGCCCGGCCCGGCCGTCGAGACGGTGGCGTCGGCGGCGCTCCTGACCCGCCTCGCCGAGAACGGGGAACGAGGACCGGCCAAACGGTTCCTGTCCCTGCTGGCGTCGGGCACGTCGAGCGCGACGCTGACGCTGCCCGCGGAGCTGCCCGGCGCGGGACCGCTCGCCCTGGACGCGGACGCGGCGGACCTCATCCTGACCGTGACGGACGGCGAGTTGCGGCTCGCCCCCGGACACGCGCGCGTGCGCCGGTCCCTGGACGCCGCACGGCGCCTCGCCGCGCCGCTGCCCGGCGGGGAGTTGCTCGCCTCGGGCCCCGCGGTGAGCGCCGCGGCACGGCACGCGGCCGACTGGGCGGCGCTCGCCACGGCCGCGCAGTCGCTCGGCGTCGGGCTCGCACTGCTCGAAAGGACCGTGGCTCACGTCAAGCAGCGCACCCAGTTCGGGGCGCCGATCGGCACGTTCCAGGCCGTCAAGCACCGGCTCGCGGACGTCTTGGTGCGCCTGGAGTTCGCGCGGCCGATGGTGTTCGGCGCCGCGACGACCATGGCGCCGGCCGATGTCGCCGCCGCCAAGGTGACGGCGGGCGAGGCGGCGTACGGGGCGGCCCGCGCCGCGCTGCAGCTGCACGGGGCGATCGGGTACACGGCGGAGTTCGACCTGTCCCTCTGGCTCACCAAGGCGCGGGCGCTGCGCGGCGCCTGGGGGGACCCGGGGGTGTGGCGGGCGCGGGTCCTGGCTTCGCGCGCGTGAGGGAGCGCCACGCGTGAAGGACGCGAGCCCGGCGCGCGACCCGGCCGCGTGACTCCGCGGGGCCCGCACCCGGTGCCGCTTTTCCGGGAACAGGAGTCGCCCGCGGCCCCCGGGATGCGATGATCAAGCACATTGGTGAGCCGACCGAGAAGGAGGCCACACGTGCGCGTGATCGGGCTCATGTCAGGGACCTCGTACGACGCGATCGACGCGGCAGCCGCCGATCTGACCCTCGACGGCGATCGTCTGATCCTCTCCCCCCTCGGGCTGATCAGCCGTGGCTACGACGAGGGCCTGCGCGCGGACCTCACGGCCGCGCTGCCGCCCGCCGCGACCACGCTCGCCGAGGTCTGCCGCCTGGACACCCGCATCGGCCGGGCCTTCGCCGCCGCCGCGGTCGAGGCGGACCGCGAACTATGCGACGGGCAGGCCGAGCTGGTCGCCTCGCACGGGCAGACCGTGTACCACTGGGTGGCCGACGGGCAGGTGCACGGCACCCTGCAGATCGGGCAGCCCGCGTGGATCGCCGAGGCGACCGGCCTGCCCGTGGTCGCCGACTTCAGGCCCCGCGACATCGCGGCGGGCGGCCAGGGCGCGCCGCTGGTCAGCCTGGTGGACCGGATGTGGCTGCGCGGCAGGACCGGCACACCCGCCGCGCTGAACCTCGGCGGCATCGCCAACATCACCGCCGCGGACGGCACCGCCTTCGACACCGGCCCCGCCAACGCCCTGATCGACGCGGCGGTGCGCGAGGCGACGGACGGACGCCTCGCCTACGACCCGGAGGGCGAACTGGCCACCCGCGGCACGGTCGACGAGGGACTCCTGGCGCGACTTCTGGCCGAGCCCTACTACGCGCTTCCCGCGCCGAAGACGACGGGCAAGGAGCTCTTCCATCTGCCCTATCTCCGAGTGGCGCTCACGGGGTACGAGAAGCTCCCCGCCGAGGACGTCGTCGCCACGCTCACCCGCCTCACCGCCCGCACGGTGGCCGATGCCGTCCGCTCGGTGGGCGCGTCCGAGGTGATCGTGTCCGGCGGCGGCACCCGCAACCCCGCACTGATGGCCGTCCTGCGGACGGAGTTGGGCGGCGGGGTCGTGCTGCGCACCTCCGACGAACTCGGCCTGCCCTCCGCGGCGAAGGAGGCGTACGCCTTCGCGGTCCTCGGCTTCCTGACCCTGCACGGGCTCGCCGGCACCGTGCCCGCGAGCACGGGGGCGCGGCACGCGAGCGTGCTGGGCTCGATCACCCCGGGGCGTGCGGGGATGCCGTGGCCCGAGCCGGTCGAGGGGGACCGGGGGCCGGTGCGGCTCGTGGTCAACGGCCATGGGCGCGGGGGCCGGTAGACCGGTAGAGGGGACCGGATTCGACGGGCCCCTCTCATCCGCCTTTCACGCGGGGCTCATACGCTGGCGTCCATGACCCATATGACTCCCCCAGGCTGGTACTCCGACCCCGGCCAGACCGCCGGCGGTCCTCCCACCGAGCGCTGGTGGGACGGGACCGTGTGGACGGACCAGGTGCGGGCCGCCGCCGGCACCGCGACGTACCCGACCGCGCCGGCCTTTCCGGCCCATCCCGGTCAGGCCCCGGCCCCCCGCCGCACCCTGCGCGTGGCGATAGCCGCGGGCGTGGTCCTCGTCGTCCTCGCGGGGATAGGCGGGGGCGTGTACGCCCTCACGGCGGACGACGACGGGGACGGCGGCGACTCCGCCGTCAGGGAGCCGTCGGTGGGTGCCCCGCAGGCTCCCGGATCGCCCGAGTCGCCTACGGACCCGCAGCAGAGCCCGGGTCCCGATGGGCCGCAGGACCCCGAGCAGGACCCCGGCTTCGCGAGCGACCTCGTGAACGGCATCAAGATCCCCGTGCCGGACGGCTGGAAGGGCGGGAGCACCCGGTACGGCGCCGGGGCGCAGACGGACCCCATCCCCTGCCCCGGCAACGCCAAGGACCAGTGCACGCGCGGCAGCGCGTTCTCCCAGTCGGCGAAGCAGCTGAAGATCGACGCCAAGACCCCGGAGGCGGCCGCCAAGGCGGACATCAAGAAGAACGCCAAGGAGGGTTACGGCGGCAAGACCTACGGCAAGATCACCTCGCACGAGGTGCTGGCCTCCGAGTCCATCACCGTGGCGGGACAGAAGGGCTATTACGTCCGCTGGAAGGCGGTCACGGAGAAGAGCGACGACGGCTACGTCGAGTCGCTCGCGTTCCCCTCCCCCGCCGACAAGTCGAAGCTCGTCATCGTCCGCATGGGCATCGACGTCAACGACAAGGCCCCGTCGCAGTCGGCCATGGACAAGATCGCCGAGGGCATCAAGGCCGGCCCCGTCGGCAAGCCCGGTGGCGGCAACGGCCAGGACGTCTAGGCGGCACGGGTGACCTCCTGACGCAGCGGACCGGGCGGGGTTCCTCGCCGCTCAGGAGGAACCCCGTCCGGCCCGGGGGTGCGCGCCGCCCCCGTCCCCACGGTGCGGCGCGGGCAGGCCCGGGTCCCGTCATCCGACAGACCCGGGCCCGCGATCAGGGGAGGCCCAGTGCGGGAAGCACACAGGCCTCGACGAAACGGGTGAGGTACTCCCCGTCGGCGGCCGCGCCCTCCAGAATCGGCCTGGCCCGCAGGACGCCGAACAGCTGCACCGCGAGGAACTCCACCGCCGGGTGCCCCTCGGGGATCTCGCCGCGGTCGACGCCCCGGCGGACGATCGCGGCCACGGCCTGGAGCTCCGGCTCGACCAGCGTCTCGCGCAGCGCCCGCTGCAGGTCCTCGTCCTGCAGGACCGCGTGGCTGAGCGCCTGGACCAGCATCGTGTCCCGGGCCGACTGCTCGCCCGCGACCCGTGCCGCCTCCCGCAGGTCCCCGGCGAGGCTCCCGGTGTCGATCCCGGCGAACCGGACACAGCGGTTGGCGCGCAGCGCGGCGGCCACGAACTGGGGCTTGGTCTTCCACTGCCGGTAGAGCGTGGACTTGCTGCACCTGGTGCTCGCGGCCACGCCTTCCATGGTCAGCGCGTCGTACCCGCACTCGCGGAGCTGGTCGAGGACGGCGTCGTAGAACTCCTGCTCACGCTCCGGCGTGATCTTCGAGCGGTTCGACGTCGACGTCATGGCTCTTCTCCTCGGTACGGCGGCCGATCGGCTCGATCGACACCTTTCGATACGTGAGTGTACCGGTACGCTTCCGTATCGGTACACTGGCGTATCGATGAGTGGGGCGATCCTCCGCTCAGCACCGCACCACCCAGTCATCACGCAAAGGGGCCGGGGGATGGAATCCCGAACCGAGCCTGCCGAACGGGAGCCGGACATACAGGTCCGGGAGCCGGGCGCGACCGTCGCCCGGAAGCCGGACACCTCTGCCCGACCGCCCCTCGTCCGCGAGCTCCTCCTCGTCGTAGGACTCTTCCTCGTCTACAAGTTCGGCAGGCAGCTCGCCAACGGCCACACCGCCGAGGCCTTCCACAACGCGCACCGCGTGTGGGACGCCGAGCGCACGCTGCGCCTGCCCGGCGAGGGCGCCGTGCAGGACGCCCTGCTCAGCAGCGACGGGCTGATCCACGTCGCGAACACCTACTACGCGGCCGTGCACTTCCCGGCGACGCTGCTGTTCCTGGTCTGGCTGTATCTGCGCCGCCCCCGGCACTACGTCTGGACGCGGCGGGTGCTCGCCGCGCTGACCGCGGCCGCCCTCGTGCTCCACCTCGGCTTCCCGCTCGCGCCGCCCCGGCTCCTGGACGCCACCCGCCTCGTGGACACCGCGCAGGTGTACGGGCCCTCGGTGTACGCCGCCAGGCCCGCGACCGACACGATGGCGAACCAGTTCGCGGCCATGCCCTCCCTGCACTTCGGCTGGGCACTGATGCTCGCCGTCGGCATGATCGCGGCGACCTCGTCGCGGTGGCGCTGGCTGTGGCTGCTGCATCCGCTGCTCACGCTGCTCGTCGTCATCGGCACCGCCAACCACTACTGGCTCGACGCGATCGTGGCGACCGCACTGCTCGGCATCGCGCTCGCGGTGATCCGGCTGCCGCGCCCCGGACACTCGCTGGTCGTGCGCCGCGCGGCGCCCGCCCGGCCACTGATCACCACGGGAGCCGGCCGATGAACGCCACCCTCCTCGCCGTCGCGCTCTCCCTGGTCTCGGCGGCCGCGTACGCCGCCGCCGCGGTCGCCCAGGAACGCCTCGCCTCGCGCGTCACCGAGGGCGAGAGCGGGGTCCTGCGGATGCTCGCGAGCGGCACCTGGTGGTCCTCGGTCGGGCTCAACGCCTCCGCGGCCCTGCTGCACGTGGCCGCCCTCAAGTACGGGCCGCTCACGCTGGTGCAGCCGTTGGGCGCGCTCACCCTCGTCGCCGCCGTGCCACTGGGCGCGCGGCTCGCGGGCCGCCGGGTCACGCGCCTGGAGTGGCGCGGCACGGGTCTCACGCTGATCGGCCTCGGCGCGCTGCTCCTGACCGCGTCGGGCCCCGCGCCCGACGACACGCTGACGGTGCCGGAGGCGCTGGCCGTGGCCGCGGCGACCATGACGGTCATCGGCGTCCTCTCCCGCCCCGGTACCCGGCCGGGGCTGCGGCACGCGACGGCGTCGGGCTTCGCCTCCGGGGTCGCGTCGGCGCTCACGCAGACCGTCACGGTCGCCGTGACGGACCGCTCGGGGCCGCTGTTCAGCCCGCAGGTGGTGATCGTGGCGCTGCTGGTCGCGATGTTCGCCGCCGGTGGCCTGCTGCTCTCGCAGACCGCCTACCGCGGGGGCCTCGGCGCACCGCTCGCCGTGGTGACGCTGGCCAACCCCGTGGCGGCCTCGGTCATCGGCGTGGCACTGCTCGGCGAGCGGCTCCAGGGCGGGGTCGGCGGGATCCTGCTGGCCGTGGCGGGCGCGGCGGTGGCGGCGGGCGGCGTGGTGGTGCTCACGCGGTCGCCGCGCACGGCGGCGGCCGGGACGGGACCGGAGTTCCTGGCGTCGATCCCCGGCCAGCCCGTGGAACCGCCCACGCTGCATCTGTCGCGGCCCTAGGGCCTGTCCTCACATTCCTGCCTGCCCCGCAGGGCCACGGCAGGAATGTGAGGACAGGCCCTGAGACTCAGGCGCTTTCGGCCATGACATCGTCCAGCCAGTCGTACACGCGGGCGAAGGCCAGGCGTTGGGCGCCCGCCTGGCAGTGCGCGTCCGCACCCAGTGCGGCGGGGAACTCCAGCAGCGTCTTGGGGCAGGTCAGGTGCTTGTGGAGCAGTTCGGGCTGGCCCTCGAAGAACACGTCGTCCGGGGCCGAGCAGACCAGGGTGGGGCAAGCGATCTTCTCGGCGATGCCGTCGCGCAGGTGATAGTCGAGGAAGGTGGCGAAGAGCCCGCGCGGGGTGTCGGCCCCCATGACGTACATGCCCTGGTCGACGAGCCAGCGGATCTTGGGACTGGCGGCCACGGCCGCCGCCACGGCGGCGTCGAGCTCGGGGTCGTGGCCGGCGCGCAGCCGCCGTTCTCCCTCGGCGCGGTCGAGGGACAGGAAGCCGGTGGCCATGTCGCCCAGGTCGTAGACGCCGTCGAGGGCGATGACGGCGGCGAGGCGGTGCTCGAAGGCCGCGGCGCGGGGTGCGAGCAGGCCGCCCATGCTGTTGCCCAGCAGGGCGATCCGGGCCGGGTCGACGTCGGGGCGGGTGAGGGCGTGGTCGAGGACGGGGCCGACCACGTTCTCCCAGTCGGGACGGAACGTCAGGCCGTGGTGGTGGCGGGTGCCCGGCTGGCCGGGGCCGTCGAAGGACAGGACGTTGTAGCCGCGCTCGACTGCCGCGGCGGCGCCGCCGAAGTGCATTTCCTCGGCCGTGCCGTCGAATCCGTTGAACATGACCACGGTCGGCCGGGCGGCGCCCGAGTCGTCGGCGCGGTACAGGTACCCGGGCAGCACGGTGTCCTCGTAGGGGATCTCCACCGGTTCGACGACCGGGGTGAACAGCGCGGCGGCCTGGCGGAAACACCGCACCGACGCGTCGTACGCGTGCAGGATGCGGGGGTCCGTGGCGTCGCCGTGCAGGAAGAACTCGGCGCTTCGGTAGTAGTTCGACGCCCGCAGGAAGGCGTCCCGGGCGCTGACGCGGTGTCCGCCGGCCAGGGCCGTACGCCCCTCGTCGGCCACCCGGTCGGCGGTGGCGAGCCACTCGTCGTGCCAGCTGTCGTAGTCGCCGGCGGTGATCCGCCGAGTGGTCACCACGACCTCTCCGAAGTCGGCGCCGCCGTAGGCGATGTGTCCGAAGGACCGCAGTGTCTCGAACCAGAACGAAGGGTTGTGCGGGAAGAACAGGGGCTCCATCGAGACTCCTAAAGCAGTTGTTGCCTGCGTTTAGTGGGACTGTAGGGCCGCGCAAACAACAAACGCAAGTCTCGACTGCGTTAAGGTGGGGATCATGGAGAAGCAACGAGAGCCGGCCCGTCGGCCCGGTGGCCGGGCGGCTCGCGTCCGCGCGGCAGTGCATCAGGCGGTCGCCGACCTGGCCGGCGACCGCGGGTACGGGAACTTCACCGTCGGCGACGTCGCCGCCCGCGCGGGCGTGGCCGACACGAGCATCTACCGCCGTTGGGGAAACCTGGAGGCCCTCCTCTCGGACGTGGCCATCACCCGGCTCACCACGGACTCCCCCACCCCCGACACCGGCAGCCTGGAGGGTGATCTGCGCGCCTACGCGGCAACTGCCGCCCGCGACGTCGCCGGGCCGGAGGGGATGGCGATACTGCGCCTGGCCATCTCCCTGTCCCACTCCGGGCAGCCGGGCCTGGAGGCCCGCGACGCGTTTCTCGCCGAGCGCGCCCGCCAGTTGCAAGCCATGCTCGACCGGGCCCGGGACCGAGGCGAACAGCCCCCGGACGTCCTCCAGGTGCTCGACCTCATCCTCTCCCCGATGTACATCCGCATCCTGTTCGGGACGGGCCCGCTCACTTCCGCCTACACCGACGAACTGGTCGACCGCCTGCTGTGCCTGCACACCGCCGCCGGAGGGGCGTGAGCCCTCGGGCCCCGGGCAGGAAAACGGCGTCGGGGGGGGGGGGGGGGAGGGGGGGGGGGGGGGGGAGGGGGGGGGGTGGGGGGGGGGGGGGGGGGGGGGGGGAGGGAGGGGGGGGGGGGGGGGGGGGGGGGGGGGGGGGGGGGGGGGGGGGGGGGGGGGTACG
>NZ_JBVIXD010000004.1:463036-527627 GCF_055593965.1 Streptomyces sp. NPDC040622
ACACCCCCACCCCCCCCACCCCCCCCCCCCCCCCCCCCCCCCTCCCCCCCTCCCCCCCCCCCCCCCCCTCCCCCCTTCCCCCCCCCCCCCCCCCCCCCCCCCCCCCCCCCCGACGCCGTTCACGTGCTGCTCAGCAGCGGTCCGGTCACCCGAAGCCGCGCGCGTCCTGCTTCAGCGCCGTGTCGACCGTCAGGGCCGTCGCCACGACGAGGCTCAGGAGCGGTTCGGGCAGCTGGTAGTGGATCTGCAGGACGTAGTTGTCCGCGGTGGTGAACATGGTCTTGGCGAGGCCTTCCCAGGTCTTCGTGATCCGGGCGACCTCGTTGTCGGCGTGGTCGACGATCGAGAAGTTCCAGGCGCGCCAGTTCTCCGCCTTGATCGCGCCGACCTGCTGGCCGTTCACCATCATCCCGAAGTTGATCTTGCCGATCATGTTCTGCTGGACGATCTCGCCGATCGGCCGGCCGTCCGCGCGCTCGACGATCACCCGCGACTTCATGAACTTCCGCGGGCGGGTCAGCATCAGCTGCGGCTGGCCGTACGCGTCGCGGATCTCCAGCTTGTGCGTCATGAACTGGTCGACGCTGGACACGAAGCGCGCGACCTTCTTCAGCGTGCTCTGACCCACCTGGACCACCGAGCCGAGCGTGTTGCCCGCCTGGTCCATGACGCTGTACTCGTTCGTCAGCTCGATGAGCTTGGCCTTCTGGTTCACGACCAGGACCGGCTCCGTGAACAGCGTCCCGCCGCCCTGCGCGGACGGCGCGACACCGGCCTGCTGCTGGACCTGGCGCTGCACCTTGGCCGGGTCGGCCGTCGGAGCCTGCGGGTGCGCCTGCGGGTAGCCGTACTGACCCTGGGCCTGCGGCTGACCGAACTGGCCCTGCGCCTGGCCCTGCGGCTGACCGAACTGCCCCTGCGCCTGGCCCTGCTGGGCCTGCGGCTGACCGAACTGCCCCTGCTGCTGGGCGGCCGGGGCCTGCGCGGCCGGGGCCTGCGCGGGCTGCTGCTGCGCGGGCTGCGGCTGCTGCGGGACCTGCTGGGCCTGGGCGGTCTGGCCCTGCTGGACCGGGCTGGTGTGCTCCGTCCACTGGGAGCCGTCCCACCAGCGGAGCAGCTGGGCGGCGCCCTGGGGGTCCGGGTACCAACCTGCAGGAGTGTTCGAATGCGTGGTCACCCGGGAGACCCTACCCCCCGGGTACCGGCCGTCCGCCAGCCCTTTGCGGGGTGTGATGTCGAACTCACCCGGCGTCCTGCGCGCACGTGCGGGGCTGCAGCGTGACCTCCACCCGCAACGGGCCCTCCCCCGCGGCCTCCCTCAGTTCCACCGAGCCGATCCGCCCCGCCGCCCGCACATCGCCCTCCGCCGCCGCGAAGCGGTCCAGCGCCGCACGCTCCGCGGTCACCGTCGCCTCGGCGACCTCCGCGCGCATCGAAAGGCGCGCCCGCGACTTGGCCCTGCGGACCGCCGCGATGGCCTCCGAGGCCGTGGTGAGCACCTCCGCGTCGCCCGCGCAGGCCCGCAGTTCGCCGGCGTCCGGCCAGGCGGCGCGGTGCACCGACCCCTCCTGCCACCACGACCGGACCTCCTCCGTGACGAACGGGAGCACCGGCGCGAAGAGTCGCAGCAGGACGTCGAGCGCCGTGCGCAGGGCCGCCCGCGCCGACGTGGTGGCCGCCGCGTCGCCGTGGTCGCCGTACGCGCGGGCCTTGACCAGCTCGACGTAGTCGTCGCAGAAGCGCCAGAAGAGCTGTTCCGTGCGTTCCAGGGCGCGTGCGTAGTCGAAGGCGTCGAAGGCCCGCGTCGCCTCGTCGACCGTCGACGCGAGGTCGGCGAGCAGCGCCCGGTCGAGGGGCTCGGTGACGGGGGCGTCCACGGGGACCTCGCCGATGCCGAGCACGAACTTGCCGACGTTGAGGAGCTTGGTGGCGAGGCGGCGGCCGATCTTCATCTGGCCGACGTCGAACGCCGTGTCCGTGCCGGGGCGGCCGCTCGCCGCCCAGTAGCGGACCGCGTCCGAGCCGTGCTGTGCGAGCAGGTCGTCCGGGGTGACCGTGTTCCCCTTGGACTTCGCCATCTTCTTGCGGTCGGGGTCGAGGATCCAGCCCGAGATCGCCGCGTGCCGCCAGGGCAGCACGTCGTGCTCGGTATGTGCCCGCACGACCGTCGCGAACAGCCAGGTGCGGATGATCTCGTGGGCCTGCGGGCGCAGGTCCATCGGGAAGACCCGCGCGAACAGGTCCGGGTCCGTCAGCCACTTGCCCGCGATCTGCGGGGTGAGCGAGGACGTCGCCCAGGTGTCCATGACGTCGGGGTCACCGGCGAAGCCGTGCGCCGCGCCGCGCTGGTCCGCCGTGTAGCCGGGCGGGGTCTGCGCGCTGGGGTCGACGGGCAGCGCGGCGCGGTCCGGGACGATCGAGCGGTCGTGGTCGGGGTGCCCCTCGGCGTCCAGCGGGTACCAGACGGGGATCGGGACGCCGAAGAACCGCTGGCGGCTGATCAGCCAGTCGCCGTTGAGCCCGCCGACCCAGTTCTCGTAGCGGATCCGCATGTGCGGCGGATGCCACGCCAGCTCGGCACCGCGGGCCAGCAGCCGGTCGCGCAGGGCGGCGTCCCGGCCGCCGTTGCGGACGTACCACTGGCGGGTCGTGACGATCTCCAGGGGCTTGTCGCCCTTCTCGAAGAACTTCACCGTGTGCGTGACGGCGCGCGGCTCGCCCCGCAGCTCGCCGCTCTCGCGCAGCAGGGCGACGACGCGTTCGCGGGCCGTGTGCGCGGTGGCGCCGGCCAGCTCGGCGTAGGCCGCGACGGCGGCGGGCGCCTCGACCCCGCTCGGCGGCCCGGCGCGGAACCGGCCGTCCCAGCCGATCACCGGACGGGTGGCGAGCCGCAGTTCACGCCACCATGTGACGTCGGTGGTGTCGCCGAACGTGCAGACCATCGCGATGCCCGTGCCCTTGTCGGGCGTGGCGAGGCGGTGCGCGACGACGGGCACCTCGACGTCGAAGAGGGGCGTGCGGACCGTCGTGCCGAACAGGTCCCGGTAGCGCTCGTCGTCCGGGTGCGCGACGAGGGCGACGCAGGCGGGGAGCAGCTCGGGGCGGGTCGTCTCGATCAGGACGGTGCGGTCGTCCGCCCCGTGGAAGGCGACCCGGTGGTAGGCGGCGGGCCGCTCCCGGTCCTCCAGTTCGGCCTGGGCGACCGCGGTGCGGAACGTGACGTCCCACAGCGTGGGCGCCTCGGCGACGTACGCCTCACCGCGCGCGAGGTTGTTGAGGAACGCGAGCTGGGACGCGGCGCGGGCGTCGGTGCCGATGGTCTGGTAGGTCCTCGACCAGTCGACGGAGAGTCCGAGCCGCCGCCACAGGTCCTCGAACGCCTTCTCGTCCTCGGCGGTGAGCCGTTCGCACAGCTCGATGAAGTTCCGTCGGGAGATGGGCAGTTGGCGCTTCCCAGGCCGCTCGGGCGGGACGAAGTCCGGGTCGAACGGCAGGGCGGGGTCGCAGCGGACACCGAAGTGGTTCTGGACGCGCCGCTCGGTCGGCAGCCCGTTGTCGTCCCATCCCATGGGATAGAAGACTTCCTTGCCGCGCATGCGCTGGTAGCGGGCGACGGCGTCGGTGTGCGTGTACGAGAAGACATGGCCGACGTGCAGCGAGCCGCTGACCGTGGGCGGCGGGGTGTCGATGGAGAAGATCTCCTCCCGCGTCCTGGAACGGTCGAAGGCGAATACGCCCGACTCGTCCCATCGCCGAGACCACTTCGCTTCGAGCCCGTCGAGGACGGGCTTCTCGGGAACGCCTGCGCGGCGACGGGGGGAAGCCATGCCTCTGGATGCTATCCACCGGTCGCGACGCGGGGCTTCTCCTTTTCCGGCGCGTCTGCGGTCGTACGCCTCGTACGGCTCGCACGACGCCGGAGAAGGAGGAGCCCGCCCCGTACGGATCAGGCGGTGATGATCGCCGGGTCGCTGACGCCCGCCGCGCCGGTCTCCACGTGCCCGGCGAGGCGCCGCAGGAACCCGGCGTCGCCGTCAGACTTCACCGTCAGGTCGTACCAGCGCTTGCTCGCCCGCAGGTCGACGGTGTGCTCCACGGAGGAACCGGCCTTGACCTTGAACGTCTGGCCCGCGCCGCCGTAGGCGTTGGTCACCGTGAGGTTCACATCGGCGCCGCCCCCGTTCTTCAGGGTCAGCTTGATGTTGCCGGTGGTGCCGTCGTGGCGGGCGACGACCTCGGGGCCCGCCTTCTTGCCGGGGCCCTTGAAGGTGCGCAGGAAGCCGTTGGGCCCGAACACCGAGAGGTCGTAGACGTCCTTGGAGTACGCCGAGTTCCAGGTGTCGGAGACGTTCTTGCCCGCCTCGGCGGTGTACGTCCAGGGGCCGTCGGTGCGGTTGGCGGACCGGACGTGGAAGCAGACACCGGCCTTGTCGCCGCCGCTGAGCGTCAGCGTGAACTTCCCCGCGGCGGCGTCCGCGGCGCCGTCCACCACCGGGACGTACGGCAGCGCGCGGGCGGGCCGGGAGCCGCGCTCCTGCTTGGGCAGCGCCGGGTTCGCGGGCGCCTTGGGCACGTAGTCGGGGTGGCGCTCGTGGTCCGGCGGCTCGTAGGCGGCCGTGTCGGGGAGCTTCGCCGGATCCGTGTCCTTGCCGCCGAAGTCGAAGGCGGAGGTGAGGTCGCCGCAGATCGCGCGGCGCCACGGCGAGATGTTGGGCTCCTTGACCCCGAAGCGCTCCTCCATGAACCGGATGATCGACGTGTGGTCGAAGACCTGGGAGTTCACGAAACCTCCGGTGCTCCACGGCGAGACGACGATCATCGGGACGCGCTGGCCGAGGCCGTAGTGCCCGGCCGCGTAGGAGGCGTTGCCCGGGAAGTAGTCCAGCGTGGTGTCCACGGTGGACTTGCCCTGGTTCGCGTCCTTGGGGACGTACGGCGGGACGATGTGGTCGAAGTAGCCGTCGTTCTCGTCGTAGGTGACGAACACCGCGGTCTTGGCCCACACCTCGGGGTTGGAGGTGAGCGCGTCCAGGACCTGCGCGATGTACCAGGCGCCGTAGTTCACCGGCCAGTTGGGGTGCTCGGTGAAGGCCTCGGGGCACGCGATGTAGGAGACCTGCGGGAGCTTGTCCGCCGTGACGTCGGCCTTCAGGATGTCGAAGTAGCCGTCGCCCGCCTTGGCGTTGGTGCCGGTGCGGGCCTTGTCGAAGAGCGGGTCGCCGGCCTTGGCGTTGCGGTACTTGTTGAAGTAGAGCAGCGAGTTGTCGCCGTAGTTCCCGCGGTAGGCGTCGTCGATCCAGCCCCAGTGGCCGCCGGCGTCCAGGCCGTCGCCGATGTCCTGGTACACCTTCCAGGAGACGCCCGCCTGCTCCAGGCGCTCGGCGTACGTCGTCCAGTCGTACCCCGCCTCCTGGTTGCCGAGGACCGGGCCGCCGCCCTTGCCGTCGTTGCCGACGTGGCCCGAGAGCATGTAGTAGCGGTTGGGGTCGGTCGCCCCCATGAACGAACAGTGGTAGTCGTCGCAGACCGTGAAGGCGTCGGCGAGCGCGTAGTGGAACGGAATGTCGTTCCGCTCCAGGTAGGCCATGGTCCGCTCGGACTTCGCGGGAATCCACTGGTCGTACGCGCCGTTGTTGAACGCCTTGTGGCCACCCGCCCAGTCGTGGTCGAGCCCGGCGATGAACTGCATGCCGAGGTTCTCGGCGTCCGGATGGAAGGGCAGCACCTCCTTGGCGCCGCTCGGCTGGTTCCAGACCGGCTTGCCGTTGGGCAGCGTCACCGGGCGCGGGTCACCGAATCCGCGGACACCCTTCATCGTCCCGAAATAGTGGTCGAAGGACCGGTTCTCCTGCATCAGCACCACGACGTGCTCGACGTCCTTGATGGTGCCGCTGCGGCGGCGCGCGGGCAGCGACGCGGCACGGGCGATGCTCTGGTTGAGCATGGCGAACGTCGCGGTACCGCCGGCCAGCTGCATGAAGCGGCGCCGATTGAGTTCAGGCATGTGTATTCCGACCTCGTGTTTTGTGGGGGACGCGAGCGGGGTGAAGTGTGCCAAGGGGAGCAAGCGATACGGAAGGGTCTGTGACGGGAGTGTGAAGAGAAGTCCAACCCCTGACGGGCAGGGCACAAGGCCCGCACATTTAGGACTTAAGTCCCGTATTTGACATATGGGTAGCCGCGTGACTGACTTGGCCCTGCACCGTTCAGTGGTGCGCTCTTCTCCGTCCCGCGACTGCAAGGAGGTGTTCGGGATGAGTCCCGAAGGAAGTCCTTGCGTCAGCGGTGACCTCATCTGAGGCTGCGTTCCGCGCCTTTGAGGTGGCGATCCGCCGCCGTTCCTCTTCCTCCGCCGCGCTGATGCCGCGGAACTGACCCCTGCCCCGCCGACGGCTTTCCGGCGTCTGCATCGCCAGGAATTCCCCGGGACCTCCCGGGACATCGCGGGGCGTCTCCGGGGTTTCTTTCACACCACATTCACACCGTCACGTCCTCGTGCCCGGGCCTGCTTCGTCATGCCCCCGCACGGAGGGAGGTCTGCCATGAACAAGCTGATTCCCCAGGTACGCCTGGCCCCGCCAGGCGAGAACCCCGAGACGCCCAAGAACCACGGGACTCCGCCGAGGTCCCCGCGCCGCGAGCGCAAGGCCGCCGAGCTGGACGCCCGCACCCGCGAAGTCGGTGCCCGGCTCGCCGCGTTCAGCGCGCGGCCCGCCCGCGACGTCCTGCGCGACCTGGGCGCCTCCACCCGCGGCCTGCGCCAGGACCAGGTCCTCGAGCGCGTCGAGCGGTTCGGTACGAACACCGTCGCCCACGAGCGCGCCCCGCACTGGACCGTGCAGCTCGCCACGGCCTTCTGGAACCCCTTCATCGGCGTGCTGGTGGTGCTCGCCGCCGTCATGTACTGGCAGGACCCGGCCGACCCCGGCGTCTACATCCTCACCTCGATGGTGCTGATCAGCGCCCTGCTCCGGTTCTGGCAGGAGTTCCGCTCCACCCGTTCCGCCGAGGCGCTCAAGGCGCTGGTCACCACCTCCTGCGCGGTGCAGCGGCGCTGGAGCGAGACCGCGGGCACCGAGGAGATCCCGATGGAGCAGGTCGTCCCCGGCGACCTGGTGAAGCTGGCGGCCGGCGACATGGTCCCCGCCGACCTGCGGCTGCTCACCGCCAAGGATCTGATGGTCAGCCAGGCCGCGCTGTCCGGCGAGTCGCTGCCCGTCGCCAAGGCCGACACCCGCGCCCACGACCTGGGGCAGCAGGACACCGCTGACCCCGTCGAGGCCGACAACCTCTGCCTGATGGGTACGTCGGTGACCTCCGGTACGGCGACCGGTGTGGTCGTCGCGACCGGCGCGCACACCTACTTCGGCTCGATGGCGAGCGCGCTGACCGGCGACCGCCCGCAGACCGCCTTCGACGTCGGCGTGCGCCGCGTCAGTTTCCTGCTGATCCGCTTCATGCTGGTGATGGTCCCGGTCGTCTTCGCGATCAACGGTTTCACCAAGGGCGACTGGGACCAGGCACTCCTGTTCTCCCTCTCCGTGGCGGTCGGCCTCACCCCCGAGATGCTGCCGATGGTCGTCTCGGCGAACCTGGCCCGCGGCGCCGTGGCGATGTCCCGGCACCAGGTCGTCGTCAAGCAGCTGAACGCGATCCAGAACCTCGGCGCCATGGACGTGCTGTGCACCGACAAGACGGGCACGCTCACCGAGGACCGCATCGTCCTGGACCGCTACCTCGGCACGCGCGGCGAGGAGGACCGCGAGGTCCTCGAGTACGCGTACCTGAACGCCCACTTCCAGACCGGCCTGCGCAACCTCATGGACCAGGCGGTCATCGACCGCGTGGACGAGGCCGAGGCGGTTCTCGTCGACCACCGCTTCACCATGGTCGACGAGATCCCCTTCGACTTCGCCCGCCGCAGGATGTCCGTCGTCCTGCGCCGCAACGGGCTCTCCGGCCCCGCCGCCGAGCACACGCTGGTCACCAAGGGCGCCGTCGAGGAGGTCCTCGACCGGTGCGGGCACCTGCTGGACGGCGGTGAGCGCGTGGAGCTCACCGGGCAGCTGCGCACCCACGTCACCCACCTCGCCGAGCGGCACAACCGGGAAGGGCTGCGGGTCCTCGCGGTCGCGACCCGCGCCTTCCCCGTGGACCCCGACGCCCCGGAGCGCCGGGCCTACTCCGTGGCGGACGAGACGGAACTGACCCTCGTCGGCTTCCTCGCCTTCCTCGACCCGCCGAAGAGGGACGCCGCGGACGCCCTGCGCGCGCTCGCCGAGAACGGCGTCGCCGTCAAGGTCGTCACCGGCGACAACGAACTGGTCGCCTCGCGTGTCTGCGCCGACGTCGGCCTGGCCGCCGACGAGCTGATCACCGGCGCCACCATCGACCTGGTCGACGACGTCGAACTGGTGGAACTGGCCCGTACGACCACGGTGTTCGCGAGGGTCAACCCGGTCCAGAAGGCGCGGATCGTGCGCGCCCTCAAGGCCGACGGGCACACCGTCGGTTTCCTCGGGGACGGCATCAACGACGCGGCGGCGCTGCGCGAGGCGGACGTCGGCGTCTCCGTCGACACGGCCGTGGACATCGCCAAGGAGTCCGCGGACATCATCCTCCTGAAGAAGGACCTGATGGTCCTCGAACAAGGCGTGTTGATGGGGCGTCAGACCTTCGGCAACACCATCAAGTACATCAAGATGACGGCGTCCTCGAACTTCGGCAACGTCTTCTCGGTCCTGGTGGCCTCGGCCTTCATCCCCTTCCAGCCGATGCTCGCCATCCACCTCCTCGTGCAGAACCTCTGCTACGACGTCAGCCAGCTGGCGATCCCGTGGGACCGCATGGACAAGGAGTACCTGAAGAAGCCGCGGACCTGGGACGCGAAGGGCATCGGCCGGTTCATGGTCCGGATCGGCCCGATCAGCTCGGTCTTCGACATCACGACCTTCCTGGTCATGTGGTACGTCTTCCGGGCGAACTCCCCCGAGCAGCAGACCCTGTTCCAGACGGGCTGGTTCGTGGAGGGACTGCTGTCCCAGACCCTCATCGTCCACATGATCCGCACACGGAAGATCCCGTTCGTGCAGTCCCGCGCCTCGCTGCCGGTGCTGCTGATGACGGGAGCGGTGATGGTCCTCGGGCTCTGGCTGCCGTTCTCGCCGCTGGCGTCGGCGCTGTCGATGCAGCCGCTGCCGATGAGCTACTTCCCGTGGCTGGTGGGGACGCTCCTCGCGTACTGCGCACTCACGCAGGTGGTCAAGGGCTGGTACATCCGGCGCTACCACGGCTGGCTGTAGACCCCGTCCAGGCGTGGTGGGCCTCTTGCAACAGTAGGTGCCGTGGGCAACCATGCGGGGGTGGCGGCCCACGGCACCCACTGCCGCTCTTCCCCGCGATCGAGGAGAGTCATGACTGTGCGCGTCCACGGCACCTGCGCCCCCGGATTCGAGGGTGTGCGCGAGGAGTTCGAGCGGAGCTTCGCCGAGCGCGACGAGCTCGGGGCGGCCGTCGCCGCCACCGTCGACGGCGAACCCGTCGTCGACCTGTGGGGCGGCGACGCGGACCGGACGGGCACCCGCCCCTGGGAGCGGGACACGCTGGTCAACGTCTACTCCACGACCAAGGGCATGACCGCGCTGTGCGCCCATCTCCTGGTGGACCGAGGAGAGTTGGACCTCGACGCGCCCGTCGCGCGGTACTGGCCCGAGTTCGCGGGGGCCGGCAAGGCGGACATCCCGGTGCGCTGGCTGCTGAGCCACCGCGCCGGCCTGATCGCGCCCGACGAGCCGATGCCGGTGGGTGCGGCCTGCGACTGGGAGAAGGTCACCGCCGCGCTGGCGGGGTCGCGGCCGTGGTGGACGCCCGGCACCGCGCAGGGGTATCACGCGGTGACTTTCGGCTTCCTGGTCGGCGAGGTGGTGCGGCGCGTCACCGGGACAACCCTCGGGGCGTTCCTGCGCGCCGAGGTGACCGGGCCGCTGGGCGCCGACGTCCATGTCGGCACCCCACCGAGGGAGCACGGGCGGTGCGCGGACATGGCGCCGCCCGTCCGCGCGGCCGGCGCGGGGCCGGCCAGGGGCGCGTTCGGCGACGCCCCGAAGCCCCCGGTCGACGGGCTGACGGCCCACCCGATGGCGCCGGCCACCCTCGCCCTGCAGTACGTGCCGCTCGGCGACGTGAACGGCGCGGCCTACCGCAGCGCGGAGATCCCGGCGGCCAACGGCCACGCCACCGCCCGCGGACTCGCCGCCGTCTACGCGGAGTTGGCGTGCGGCCGGCTCCTCTCCCCCGACGCCCTGGAGCGGCTGCGCACACCGCAGGGCGAGGGCGACGAGCCGGACCTCGTACTGCGGGTGGCCACCCCGCTCGCCGAGACCTGGCCGTGGGGCCTCGGCTACATGCTCAACCAGTACGGGCAGGCGGGCCCCAACCCCCGGGCGTTCGGGCACGGCGGGATGGGCGGGTCGTACGCCTTCGCCGACCCGGAGAACGGCGTCTCGTACGCGTACACGATGAACCGCATGGGCGCCGGGACCTCCGGCGAGGACCTGCGCAGCGTCCACCTGGTCGGGGCGCTGTACAAGGGGCTGCAGGACCAAGGACGTCAGGGCCGATAATGACCGCATGACTTCACGCAGAGCGGTCTTCTTCACCGGCGAGGCCGACGATCCCCGGTACGGCCCGGTCACCACCGGCGACGAACGGGCCATGCTCGTCCACTTCCTGGCGGCCCAGCGCACCACCCTGGAGATCAAGTGCGCAGGCCTGGAAGAGGAGTTGGACCGGCGGTCCGTGGCGCCGTCCGCGCTGTCGCTGCTCGGCCTGGTCCGCCACCTCACCGACGTGGAGCGCCGCTGGTTCCGGCGGGACCTCGCGGGACAGGACCCGGCGCCCCTCTACGCCACGCCCGACAACGCCGACGAGGACTTCGACGGCGCGGTGGCCGAGCCCGGCGCGGTCGCCGCTGCCTGGGCGGCGTGGCGGGCCGAGGTGGCGTTCGCCGAGCGGTTCGTCGAGGAGGCGGCGGATCTCGACGTCGAGGGCCAGGACTCCTGGCTCGGCGCGGTGTCGCTGCGCTGGGTGCTCCTGCACATGATCGAGGAGTACGCGCGCCACAACGGCCACGCCGATCTGCTCCGGGAGCGGATCGACGGGGCGGTGGGGCTCTGACTCACGCGTCGCCGGGGTGCTGCCCGGGGCCCTTGCCGTGGGGGGCGAGCTTGCTGGGCGAGAGGTCGGTGGCGTCCTCCCCCGGCTCCAGCAGGGTGTCGGCCGGGCCGACGATCAGCGGATCGGCCTTCCCCACCGCCTCCGTGTCCTTCGCCTCGTAGTCGACCTGCAGCAAGAGGTGGCGCATGGCCTCCAGGCGGCCGCGCCGCTTGTCGTTGGTCTTGACGACGGTCCAGGGCGCGTGCGGGGTGTCCGTGGCCCGGAACATCTCCACCTTCGCGTACGTGTAGGCGTCCCAGAGGTCCAGGGAGGCGAGGTCGGTGTCGGACAGCTTCCACTGGCGCACCGGGTCGACCTGGCGGATCGCGAAGCGCGTGCGCTGTTCGGCCCGGGAGACGGAGAACCAGAACTTGATGAGGATGATCCCGTCATCAGTGATCATCTTCTCGAAGAGCGGCGCCTGCTGGAGGAAGTGCAGGTGCTCGCGCGGCGTGCAGAACCCCATCACCGGCTCGACGCCCGCGCGGTTGTACCAGGACCGGTCGAAGAAGACGATCTCGCCCGCCGACGGCAGCTGGGCCACGTACCGCTGGAAGTACCACTGGCCCGCCTCGTGCTCGTTCGGCTTGTCCAGCGCCACCGTGCGGGCACCGCGCGGGTTCATGCGCTCGGTGAACCGCTTGATCGTGCCGCCCTTGCCCGCCGCGTCACGCCCCTCGCACACCACGACGACCCGCAGGCCCTGCTCGCGCACCGCCTTCTGCAGCTTCAGCAGCTCGATCTGCAGGATCCGCTTGTGCCGCTCGTACGCCTTGCGGCCCAGCTTCGTCGCGTACGGGTAGTTCTCCTGCCACGTCCGCAGGGGCCGCCCCCGCTCGTCGAGGAGTACCGGGCGCTCCGGACGGGCCTCGTCCACCGTCAGCCCGTCGAGCAGATCGTCGTCGTTCCCCTGGGTCGCCGTCACCGCGTCCGCCTTTCCTTCGATTCCGCCGCATCCGCCGTATCCGCCGTATCCGTCGAAGAATCTCTTTCCGTCTTTACCAAAAGCTTGCCCAACCGGCCGCTACTCTGCCCCGGCCCGGCCGGACGAATCCCCTGTTGCGGCTTCGTGAACGCCGCGCGGCCCCGGGAATAGCCGGCCGATCTTGATGGTCATCCCCTACGGACGTCGACGGACGGTCGACCGAAGGTGAGGGAGTTCCCATGCCCAAGGCGTACGCGTACACGGCACACGGCGGCCCCGAGGTCGAGGCCTTCCTCGACCTCGCGAAGCCGGAACCCGGCCCCGGACAGCTGCTCGTCGCGGTCCGCGCGGCCGGCGTCAATCCGGTCGACTGGAAGCTCCGGGCGGGCAAGCGGCGCCCCGGCCAGGGCCCGCTGGACGGACCCGAGGTCCTGGGCAGCGAGGTCGCCGGGGTCGTGGAGCGGGTCGGCCCCGGCGTCGAGGGGTTCGCGGTCGGCGACGCGGTCTTCGGCAACCCCGTCACCGGCGGGTACGCGCAGTTCACGCTGGTCCCCGCCGACATCGCGGCGCACAAGCCGGACACCCTTTCCTACCGGGACGCGGCCGCGCTGCCGGTCGCGGCGGCGACCGCGTACGACGGGCTGCGCCAGCTCGACCTGCCCGCCGGATCGACGCTGCTGATCACCGGCGCCGGCGGCGGAGTCGGGGTGGCCGCCACACAGGTGGCCCGGCACTTCGGGCTGCGCGTGATCGGCACGGCGAGCGCCGGCAAGAAGGAGTTCGTCGAGTCGCTCGGCGCGGTCCATGTGGCGTCCGGCCCCGGCCTCGTCGAGCGGATACGGGCCGTGGGACCCGTCGACGCGGTCTTCGACCTGGTCGGCGGCGCGGACCTGACGGAGGTCGCGGGGCTCCTGGCCGACCGCAAGAAACTGATCACCGCGGCGGCCAAGGAGACCGTGACGGAGCTGGGCGGCGCCCCGGTGGAGCGGGCCCGCACGGCCGCCGTCCTGGACGAGATCGCACTCCTCGCGGTGGCGGGCGTGCTGCGCCCCCACGTGAGCGCGACGTACCCGCTGGACCGTGCCGACGAGGCGCTGCGCGCCGTCGAGAGCGGCCACGTGCGGGGCAAGGTCGTCATCGAGGTGGCCGCGTGACGGCCGCGGCGTCCGTGGCGGCCACAGGCTCCCCGTCCCCCGCGGCGGACACGCCCCCGCGGGCGGGAGAAGGCGCTGCCCCCGCGAGGAAGGCGGTCGCCCCGCACCCCCTCGACAACCCCGCCCACGCCTCCCTCAGCGGACCCCACGCGCACCTCGCCGAGCGGCGCGGCCGCGTGCTGCGCTACCCGCTGGACGTGTCGCCGTGGCTCGCGCTGCCCGACGACATGGGGGCCGAGGACTGGGCGGACCTGGCGGCCCTCGCGGGGCCGGGGGCGGAGGTGCCGCTGCCCGGGGTGACGGTGGGCCTGCCCGACGGGTGGGAGCCGACCTTCGCGATGCCGGGGGTGCAGCTCGTGGACGACGGGGTCGCCGCGGCGCCGGACCCCGAGGCCGTGCGGCTCGGTCCCGCCGACGTGCCCGAGATGCTGGACCTGGTGGCCCGCACGAAGCCGGGTCCTTTCCTGCCCCGCACCGTCGAACTCGGCACGTATCTCGGCATCCGCAGGGACGGCGCCCTGGTCGCGATGGCCGGGGAGCGCCTGCACCCGCCGGGGTGGACGGAGATCAGCGCGGTCTGCACCGACCCCGCGTACCGGGGCCACGGCCTGGCGACCCGGCTCGTCCTGGCCGTCGCGCACGGCATCAGGGCGCGCGGCGAGACGCCGTTCCTGCACACCTCGGCGCGGAACACCACGGCGATCCGTCTCTACGAGTCACTGGGCTTCCGGCTGCGGCGCACGACCGAGTTCCGGGCCGCGCGGGTGCCGGGGGAGGTGGCCGCCGGGGAAAAATGACAGGACGGTCCTCGCCGGCCGTTGATACCTTCCGGATCATGCACCCCGTCAGTGAGAACGAGATCCGCGCGTCCTTTGTGAACTGTTCGAAGGGCGAGGCCCGCAGGCTCAGTCTCCCGGCGGGCTTCACCTCCACCCCCTGGTCCGACCTGGACTTCCTCGGCTGGCGCGACCCCAAGGCGCCCGACCGCGGCTATGTCGTGACGTGGCGGGACGGCGAAGCCGTGGGCATCGCCCTGCGCGCCTCGTCGGGGGCGCGCAAGAGCCTGCTCAAGTCCAGCATCTGCTCGGTCTGCGTGACCCCGCAGTCCGGCTCGGGCATCACCCTGCTCGTGGCTCCGAAGGCGGGCGCGGCGGGCCGCCAGGGCAACTCGGTGGGCCTGTACATCTGCGCGGACCTGGCCTGTTCCCTCTACGTACGCGGGAAGAAGACCTCCGCGCTGGCCCGCCGCTTCGAGGAGAGCCTGACCCTTGAGGAGCAGAACGCCAGGACCGTGCAGAACCTGAACGGTTTCCTGGACCAGGTCCTCGGGGACTCCGCCGGCTAGGGCCTGTGCCCGAACTCCCCGGGACGGCTCAGACCGCGCGCGGGTCCACCAGCTGGAGCGCGAGCGTCGGCGACGGCTCGGCGAGGCCCGGGCCGCCCGCGTCGGCCCAGGCCAGTATCCCGTCGAGCGATTCGTCGTCCGTGACGAAGCCGACCCAGGCCGCCCTGCCGCCCCGCCTGCGCCCCTCCTGCGAGGGCTGGACGACGACCAGGTTGGCCTGCCCGCACGGCCCGAGGCAGTCGCTCGTGCGCACCCGGAACCGGCCGCGCGAGGCCGCCGCGGCGGACCGCAGCCGCTCCAGCTGCCAGGCGTGGTCGATGCCGGGGTTCTTGCGCGCGTCGCCGCAGCAGCAGCCCCGGCACACGACGAGCGTGCAGGGGCGGCGGGCTGCGGCACCGATGGAGACGACGGGACTCATGTCGTGATCATCTCAGGTACGCGAGGCCGGGATGCACGCCCCGGTAGCCGTCCACGAGCCGCCGCGCCACGGACACGGAGTCGACGAGCGGGTGCAGTGCGAACGCCTTGACGGCAGTGGCCGACGAGCCGCTCTCGGCCGCGGCGAGCACCTCGCGCTCGACGGCCTTGACCGAGCACACGAGCCCGGTGGCGTGACCGGGCAGCGGGGCGACCGACATGGGGTGGGCGCCGTTGGCGTCGACGGAGCACGGCACCTCGATGACGGCGTCCGCGTCCAGCGCGGAAAGGGTCGTGCCGTTGCGGACGTTGAGGATGAGCGTCGCCCGCTCGTCGCGCGCGATGGCCCGCATCAGGGCGAGGGCGACCTTCTCGTACCCGCCGGACTCCAGGTCCTCCTCGGCCCGCTCCCCCACGCCGGCCGCCTCCCTGTTCTCCGCCATGTACGCCGCCTCGCGCTCGGCGAGAGTGTCGTTCCACGCCTTGAGCGCCGGGGTGCCGGGGTGTCGCATGTCGTCGTAGAAACGGGCCTGCTGGTGGTGGAGGAAGGCGCCGCGGGTCCGCTCGGCCTGCTGGTAGGCGTGCACGGTGTCGCGGTTGAAGTAGTAGTAGTGCAGGTATTCGTTGGGGACGGCGCCGAGCGACTGGAGCCAGTCGGCGCCGAAGAGCCTGCCCTGCTCGAAGGCGAGCAGGAGCCCGGGGTCGGCGAGCAGGCGCGGCAGTTCGTCGCGGCCCCCGATGTGCAGGCCGCGCAGCCAGCCGAGGTGGTTGAGGCCCACGTAGTCGATGAAGGCCTCGTCGGGGTTGCCGCCGAGGACCTGTGCGACCCGGCGGCCGAGCCCCACGGGCGAGTCGCAGATGCCGATGACGCGGTCGCCGAGGTGACGGGCCATGGCCTCGGTGACCAGGCCCGCGGGGTTGGTGAAGTTGATGACCCACGCGTCGGGGGCGAGCCGGGCCACGCGCCGGGCGATGTCCACGGCGACGGGCACGGTGCGCAGCCCGTACGCGATGCCGCCCGCGCCGACCGTCTCCTGCCCGAGGACGCCCTCGGCGAGGGCGACGCGTTCGTCGGCGGCCCGCCCCTCCAGGCCGCCGACGCGGATGGCGGAGAACACGAAGTCGGCACCGCGCAGCGCCTCGTCGAGGTCGGTGGTCGCGGTGACGGCCGGGGCGTCGGCGACGTCGTCGGCCTGCTCGGCGAGGACCCGGGCGATGGCGTCGAGCCGGGCCCCGTCCAGGTCGTGCAGGACGACGTCGGTGACGCGGCCCTCCGCGCGGTCACCGAGGAGGGCCCGGTACACGAGGGGCACACGGAACCCGCCACCGCCGAGAATTGCCAGCTTCACGTCTGAACCGCCTTCTGTCGTACCGGTATCGCCGGGGTTCACGTTACGTACCTCGCCGGGCTTCGCGTTGTGTACATGCCCGGGGCCCGTGTTCCGTACGATGACGCCGCAGCGATCCGACCCCCCACGGAGGTAGCGCCCGATGACCGTCTGGAAGACATCGACCGCCCTGTTCGGCGCCGTCACCCTGGCGGTGATGACGGGCGGGGCCGCCTCGGCCGCCCCCGCCGCGCCGGGCGGCTGGCAGGAGTCCGGCACCTCGTACGTCAACTCCCTCACGGGCAGCCAGGGTCTGGCGAGCCGTGCGGACGGCAGCCTTCTGTACCGGGGGCTCGGTTCGGTACCGCTGGATCTGCGCGTCAAGGGCTGGGAGCACATAGGCGACCCGGACATCGCGAACGGCCACACCTTCGACGCCTACCAGGGCGGCGACGGCGCGCGGTCGAAGATGTACGCGGTCACGACGCCGGACGGCAAGCGCCGTCTCTACGAGCACACGCTCGACGCGGGCGAGAAGCTCAACAACTCCTTCGCGGCCGTCTCCCCCGACGACCAGTGGCTGGTGTCCGGCGAGTGGGGCGACCAGAACCGCCTCCAGGTCTTCCCCGCCCCGCTCCTCAACCCCTCGACCCCGCCGGCCGGTGGCGCCCTCCCCCAGGCCGGGCAGATCTCGCTCGACAAGCCGGTGCGCGACATCCAGGGCTGCGACTTCGCCTCCGCCACCCGCCTGGTGTGCGCATCGAACGACGCGTCCAAGGAGCTGTGGCCACAGGACCGCCCGGTCCTCCAGGTCGACCTGGCACGCCCGCTCGACGGGAAGCCGGTGACCGGTCACGTCACGAGCCTCTTCGCGGCGCCGCAGCGCAGCATCTGCTCCGGCACGTTCGAGACGGAGGGCGTCGACTACGACGCCGCGCGCCGCACCCTGCGCGTGGAGGTCGTGCCGCCCGCGCCGTGCCTGGTGACGACGGCGGTGCACGCGTACCGCCCGACGACCGGCTGAGCGCCCGTCCCGTCCGCCTGCCGGACAGGACGTGTGGGGCGCCGCCTGGCAGGGGAAGTGCGTGATCATGACACAGCACGACCAGCAGGTGAGCGCCACCTCCCCCGCCCCCGTGCGGCGCCCGACGCGGCAGTTGCTCGCCGCCTCCGTCGGCAACGCCGTGGAGTGGTACGACTGGTACGCGTACACCTTCCTCGCCACGTACATCGCGGGACAGGTCTTCCCCCAGGGGTCCGGCAACTCCCTCGTCCCGCTGCTCTCCACGTTCGCCGTCTTCGCGGTGGGCTTCTTCATGCGGCCGGTCGGCGGCCTGATCATGGGCACCGTCGCCGACCGGCGCGGCCGGCGCGCCGCGCTGACCGTCACGATCCTGCTCATGGGCGGCAGCAGTCTGCTGGTCGCGCTGACCCCGACGTACGCGTCCGTGGGGGTGTTCTCGCCGGTCGTCCTGGTCCTCGCCCGGCTGCTGCAGGGCCTGTCCGTGGGCGGTGAGTTCGCCGCGTCGACGACGTTCCTTGTCGAGTCGGCGGGCCCCGGGCGGCGCGGCCTCTTCTCCAGTTTCCAGTACGTCTCCACGAGCGCGGGGCAGCTCGCGGCGTCCGGCGTCGCGGCCCTGCTGGTCGCCACGCTCTCCGAGGGGCAGATGGACGGCTGGGGCTGGCGGCTGCCCTTCGTGATCGGCGCGCTGCTCAGCCTGGTCGGCTTCTGGATCAGGCAGGGCGCGCACGAGACGCACCGGGCGCCCGTCGAACCGGGCGACCGGCCGGGCCTGTTCGACGCGCTGCGCCACCACCCCCGCCAGTCCCTGCTGATCTGCGGCATCACGGCGGGCGGCACGCTCGCGTACTACACGTGGACGTCGTACCTGCCGACGTACGCCGAGCTGAACACGGACATCAGCAAGAGCCAGGCACTTCTCGCGGGCACCCTCTCACTCGCGTTCTTCGCCCTGCTCCAGCCGCTCGGCGGGCTGCTCTCGGACCGGCTCGGGCGCAGGCCGCTGCTGCTCTTCTTCGGCATCGGGTTCGCCGTCCTGAGCGTGCCGCTGCTCAAGTCCCTCACCGGGTCGTTCGGTTCACTGCTGCTGGTGCAGTGCGCCGGCATGGTGCTGCTCACCGGCTTCACGTCGATCTCGGCGGCGGTGAACGCGGAGGTCTTCCCGGCGCGCGTCCGGGCGGCCGGGATCGGGTTCCCGTACTCGCTCACGGTCGCGCTGTTCGGCGGCACGGCCCCGTACATGGGGACGCTGTTCAAGGAGATCGGATCTCCCGGTCTCTTCCCCGTGTACGTGGCCGTGCTCTGTGTCGTCTCGTCCGCGGTGTACCTGCGGCTGCCGGAGACCGCGCACGAGCCGCTGGACCGTTAGGAGACCTCGGCGATGGAGCGGCCCGCCCACTGCGGGGCCTCTTCCGTGAGAGCCCTCAGGTGCTCACGGATCGTGTCGGGGAAGGGCGTGGTGCGGCCCGCGTTCTGGTCGACGTGCAGGGCGAGGAGTTCGGTGGTCGCCACGGGGGCGGCGTCCGGTGCCGGCTCGTCGCCGTCCTCGGCCACGACGTACATCTCGTGCGTGAGGCGTGCCTTCTTGGCGTCCGCGCCCAACAGGCGGGTGCGGACCACGAGATGGGCACCCTCGCAGACGTCGTCCAGGTACCGCACGTGCGCCTCGACCGTGTAGAGGGAGCAGCCGGTGGACTCGCGGTACCCGGCGTGCAGACCCGTCTCGATCATCATGGCGTCGGTGGCGTAGCCGAAGACGAGGACGTAGAAGGCCTCGCTCATGTGGCCGTTGTAGTCGATCCACTCGGGGCGGACCTGCCGGCGGAGCAGGGGCAGGGGCACGCTCACTTGGTGTCTCCGTTCAGGCGTCCGGTGGCGCGCAGGACGTCGATGACGCCCTGGTCGCGCTCGGCCACGAGGTCCGCGATGGTGCGGCCGTCCGCCGCCTCGTCGCATCCGGCGACCACCGCGTCGTACAGCTTCCTGTCCAGCTCGGGGGCTTCGAGGCGCGTCCACGGCGACTTCAGGGACGGGCCGAAGTGGTCGAGCATGTGGGCCATGCCGCCCTCGCCGCCCGCGAGCGCGAAGGTGAGCATGGGGCCCATGAACGCCCAGCGCAGCCCCGGGCCCTCGGTGATGGAGTCGTCGATCTCCCGCACGGTGGCCTCGCCGTTGGCGACCATGTGCAGGGCCTCGCGCCACAGGGCTTCCTGGAGGCGGTTGGCGATGAAGCCGGGTACCTCGCTCTTCATCGTGATCACGGACTTGCCCGCGACCTCGTAGAAGCGGGATGCCCAGGTGACCGCGTGGGGCGCCGTGCTGTCGCCGCCGACGACCTCGACGAGCGGGATGAGGTAGGGCGGGTTGAAGGGGTGTCCGACGACGAGACGTCCGGGGTCGGCCGCCTCGGTCTGCATGTCGGTCATCGGGTAGCCGGAGGTGGAGGAGGCGATGACGACGCCGGCGGGCGCCGCCGCGTCGAGCTTGGCGAGCAGGTCCCGCTTGAGCTCCAGCTTCTCGGGGGCGCTCTCCTGCACGAACTCGGCGTCGGCGACGGCCTCTTCGAGGGTCGCGGTGACGGTCAGGCGGTCCTGCGAGGCACCCTCGGCGAGGCCGAGCTGGGTCAGCGCGGGCCAGGCCGCCCCGACCAGGCGGCGCAGCCGCGCCTCGGCGTCGGGGGCGGGGTCCCAGGCGGTGACGTCGTAGCCCCGGGCCAGGAAGTGGGCGACCCAGCCGCCACCGATGACACCGGCGCCCACGCAGGCGACACGGCGTACGTCCTCGGGGGCACGAGGGGCGGGGGGTGTGGTGATGTCGTTCATCGAGGGGTCCTACTCGTCGTGCGAATCGTGGGGGGCGGCGCGAGGCGTCAGGCGCGGGGCTTGAGGCCGAGCTTCTGGCGGGCCTCGTCCGGGGTGGCGACGCGCGAGCCGAGGTTCTCGGTGATCTGCACGGCACGCTCGACGAGCTGTGCGTTGGAGACCTTGTTGCCCTTGCCGAGGTAGAGGTTGTCCTCCAGGCCGACGCGGACCTGCCCGCCGAGCAGGATGGACTGGGCGACCCACGGCATCTGCATGCGGCCGAGCGCGAAGCTGGCCCACTGGGCGCCTTCGGGGAGCATGTTGACCATGGACTGCAGGACGCCCGGGTCGGCGGGTGCGCCCCACGGGATGCCCATGCAGAGCTGGAAGACGGTCGGGTTGTCCAGGAGGCCCTCGGCGAGGAGCTGCTTGGCGAACCACAGCTGCCCGGTGTCGAAGATCTCCAGCTCGGGCCGCACGCCCAGCTCCTGGATGCGCTGGGCGCCCTGGCGGAGCATGTCGGGCGTGGAGATGTAGAGGTTGTCGCCGAAGTTGAGGGAGCCGCAGTCCAGGGTGCAGATGTCGGGGAGCAGGTCCTCGACGTGCGGGAGGCGGTCGAGGCCGCCGACGAGGTCGGTGCCGGGCAGGCCGCCGAGCTCCTTCAGCGGCTGGACCGGGTCGATGACGAGGTCGCCGCCCATGCCCGCGGTGAGGTTGATGACGACGTCGGTGCCGGTCTCCTTGATGCGCTCGACGACCTCGCGGTACAGGCGCGGGTCGCGGGAGGGGTCGCCGGTCTCGGGGTTGCGCACGTGGATGTGCACGACGGCGGCGCCCGCCTCGGCGGCCTCGACCGCCGAGGTGGCTATCTGCTCGGGCGTGACGGGCACGTGCGGGCTCTTGCGGACGGTGTCGCCCGCGCCGGTCAGGGCGGCGGTGATGATCACGTTGTCGTTCACGGGCATGCGGAACTCTCCCTCGGATGCGGTGTGTCGTGCAGGTCCAGCAGCCGTACGCGGGGTACGGGAAGTCAGTGCGCGGTCAGCGTGGCGTCGACGTAGCCGGTGAGCGAGGCGTGCATGTCGTCGGGGCCGGTGCCGGGTCCTTCGGGGGCGGCGAGCACCTGGGTGGCGAGGCCGTCGATCAGCGCGGTCAGCCGCAGGGCCGCCGCGTCGGGGTCGGCGAGGCGGAAGACGCCTTCGGTGATGCCGCGGCGGATGACGTCGGCGACGGTGGTGCGCCACTGCCGGTAGTAGTCGGCGTGCAGACGGCCCATGGCGGTGGAGCGGGCGGCCTCCGCCCACAGGTCGAGCCAGACGCTCCACTGCCAGCGCTGCTGCGGGGTGCGGGGGATCTGCAGCTCGATGAGCTGCCGCAGTTCGTCGGCGGTGTCGGCGGCGTCCGCGAGCCGGGCGGCCCGGCGCGCGGTGTCCTCGTCCATGCACCAGCGCACGGCGGCTTCCAGGAGGTCGTCGCGGCCCGGGAAGTGGTAGTGGATGGCGGCGGTGCTGGTGTCACAGGCCACGGCGATGTCCTGGACGCGCACGGCGTGGAAGCCGCGCTCCGCGATGAGCCGGACGGTCTCGCGGACGATCTGCAGGGGGCGGCCGCCCTCGGGGGCGACGGCGCGCTCGCGCCGCGTCGCGGGCTCCGGAGTGCGGGCGGCGCCGAGCAGCCAGCCCGCGTCGGCCCCGCCCGTGTCCGCGATGCGGGCGAGCTCCCCCGCGGTGAAGCGCCGGGTGCCGCCCAGGGAGCGGGAGAGCTTGGAGGGGTCCATGACGATGCGCCGTGCGAACTCGCGCTGGGTCACACCGGCGTCGGAGATCACCTTGCGGACGCGGTCCGCCACCTCGGGGTCGTGCTGCATGGTCGGCGACCCTACCCGCGCGTTGCGACAAACGCAACGCACGGGAGGCGGCACTCACGCCTTGGCCAGCTACTTATAAGGACTCCAGCAGGGATTGCGGTTCTGACTGACGCATCAGTCACTCGTCTGTCTCAGCGCACCGACGCGTGGCGCCGAGCGCCCCGGCGGTGTCGGGCCGCTCCGCCGGACCCAGGAGGAGGGTCAGCGGGCGTGCCCCGACGCCTTGCCGCGCAGGTCCAGGTCGCGCACGCCGTGGGCGCGCAGCGTGTCGGTGAGCCTGCGCAGGGCCGCCTCGTCGGTGCCCCTGCCGACGACGAGTTCGGCGCGGCGTGCGAGCGGGACGTCGGCGCCCGCGCGGGCCATGTGCTGCGGGGCCGGGGAGACGACGGGGAGCCGGTGGGGCGCCCGCTCGGGGCTCGCGGTCGCGGCCGGGGTGAGGGGCGCGGCGAGAGCGGCCAGGGACAGGAAGGCGACGGTGACCCGGACGCTGGTTCTGGTGACGCGGGGCATGCAACCTCCAGGGGGCGTACGCGCGTTGGTGGTGCCTTTCGGTCGGGCGCGAGGGGAGCCGGGGGCGTGGACGTGGACGTGGCGGTCAGTCGCGGGCGTGTTCCCGGTACAGGTCCAGTGCGCCGTCGAGCTCCAGGGCGAGCACGGTGCACAGCGGGTCGAGGTCGTCGTCGGTGAGGTGGACGTACTCCCAGCCGGGGACGTCGTGGAGGCCTCCGACCCGTTCGTGCCGGGCTTCGGTGTCCCTGCCGAGGACCCGCGCCGAGCGCACCGCGTTGCGGACGCCGCGCAGCACCACGTACTCGTTGGGCCGGTCGAAGAGGAACAGGTAGAGGGTGTGACGGTCGGCGGCGAGGGTGGAGGGGCCGTAGAAGTGGCCGTGCGGCAGGCCCCGCACCGTCCCGTACACGGCCTCGGCGTGCCGCCCGGTCCACTCCCCCAGCGCTTCGAGCCGCTCGGCCTGCTCGGGCAGCAGCGTGCCGTCCTCCTTCGGCCCGACGTCGAGGAGCAGGTTGCCGCCGCCCCCGACGGTCTCGGCGAAGATCCGGACGATCTGGCGCGGTGACTTGTGCCGGGTGTCCAGCGGCCGGTAGCCCCAGGAGTCGTTGACGGTGAGGCACAACTCCCAGGGCCGTGCGGGTGGTTCGATGGGCACGCCCTGTTCCGGCGTCGCGTAGTCCCCGTGCCCGGCGAGGCGGCCGTTGACCACGGTGTGCGGGCTGAGCGCGGCGATCTCCTCGGCGAGCTCCGCCATCCTCCACTGCCCGGGATCGCGCTCCCATTCGCCGTCGAACCACAGCAGATCGGGCTCGAAGCGTTCGAGGAGTTCGCGTACCTGTGCGCGATGGAAAGCGAGGAACTGGGCCCAGCGCTCCGGTGATTCGTCGCCCGACGCGGGCATCGAGTGGCGGTTGCCGCGTTCGGACGGGTCCTGACCGGTGGGGCGGACGGTGGCGTAGTCCGGGTGGGACCAGTCCACGTGCGAGTAGTACAGGCCGACTTTGATGTCCCTGGCGCGCAGGGCCGCGACGTAGGGGGCGATGAGGTCACGACCCGCCGGGGTGCGCCTGACCACCGAGAGGCCGCCTGCCGCGGTGTCCCACAGGGCGACACCGTCGTGGTGCTTGGCGGTCAGGACGGCGTAGCGGGCGCCCGCCCGGACGAACAGGTCGGCCCAGGCGTCGGGTTCGTAGCGCGAGGCGGTGAACCCGTCGAGCTGTGCCATGTAGCGGTCGTAGGGCACCGTGCCGTCGAAGAACGACCAGGACTCGGCCACCCCGTCCACGCTGTAGATGCCCCAGTGCACGAAGATGCCGAGCTTGGCCTCGCCGAACCAGGGCTGGATCACGGGTGGTTCTCCCTCGGTGTGGGGGCTGGGCTCCGGACGTGGCAACGTGGCAACGTGGCCCGCGGGGCGCCAGCAGGCTAAGTCGCCCGAGGTCGCGGGGACAAGAGGTCGGAGGACAAGAGGTCGGAGGTTTCCGCTACGGACGGTGGTGGGGCGGGACGCGCAGAGCACCGCTGCTCCGGGAACCGTCGGCCCCCTTGAGGCACTCTTCTTCCTGTGTCGCACGCATCTTCGCTTCCCCCACAGCGCCCGGCGCCGCCCGCCTCCGGCCACATGGTCGTGTGCGGCGGCGACAACGCCCTGGCCCACCGGCTCGCCGCCGAGCTCCGCGGCGTCTACGGCGAGCAGGTCGTCCTCGTCGTACCGCCCGCGGGACGCGGCGAGCCGAACCCGCTGACCGGGCGCGCACGGACGACCGCGCTGCTGGGACGGATCACCGCCGCCGTCTCGCGCACCACCGGCAACGGCAACGGCGGCGGGAACGGAAACGGCGACGGGAACAGCGCGGCGGAGCTGCCGCGGACCATCGAGGCATCCGACCTCACCGACGACGTGCTGGGCGAAGCGGGCGTCCCGCAGGCCGCCGCACTCGCCCTCATGCACGACGACGACGAGACCAACATCCGCACCGCGCTGGCCGCCCGGCGGCTCAACCCCCGCCTGCGCCTGGTGATCCGGCTCTACAACCGCAAGCTGGGCCAGCATCTGGAGGAGTTGCTCGACCAGGCCGCCGCCGTCGCGGGCCTCGCCACCACCGACGCGAGCGTCACCGTGCTGTCCGACGCGGACACCGCGGCGCCGGCCCTCGCGGCCACCGCCGTGGCGGGGACCAGCAAGGTCGTGCACGCCGACGGGCTGCTGCTGCGTGCGGTGGAACGGACGCCCCCGGCGCCGGGCGAGGTGGCACCGCAAGGCCTCGCCACCCTCGCGCTGCTCTCGGCCACCGCAAGCGACCCCGCCGGGGCCGAGGGCCACGACGACTCGGACACCGGCGCGGGGCCTCGGCTGCTGCCGGACGACGCCACCGTGGCCGCCGCGCCGGGGCGTGAGGCGCTGGTCCTCGAAGCTGTGTCGTACTCGGGGTCCACACCGCCGCCCGGGTTCCTCACGGGCCGGGGCGTGCCGCTGCGCCAGCTGTTCTCGCGGCGGCTGCGCTGGTCGGTGGCCGGGTTCGCGGCGGCCGTCGTCGGCATGGCCATCGCCTCGATCGTCACCACCGACGACACCCCGCTGCACGCCACCTACCTGACGCTCCTCGATCTGTTCTCCCTCAACGACCCGGCTACCGAGGGGCCGATGAGCCGGCAGGTCCTGCAGCTCCTCTCCGGCCTGGTCGGGCTGCTGCTCCTGCCGATCCTCTTCGCCGCCGTCCTGGAGGCCCTCGGCACGTTCCGCACCGCGTCCTCGCTGCGCCGCCCGCCGCGCGGCCTCTCCGGCCACGTCGTCCTGCTCGGCCTCGGCAAGATCGGCACCCGCGTGCTCGCCCGGCTGCGGGAGCTGGACATCCCGGTGGTGTGCGTGGAGGCCGACCCCGAGGCGCGCGGCATCTCCCTGGCGCGGCGCCTGCGGGTGCCCACCGTGGTCGGCGACGTCACGGAGGAGGGTGTCCTGGAGGCGGCCAAGGTGCACCGTGCGCACGCCCTGCTCGCCCTGACCAGCGCGGACACCATCAACCTCGAAGCGGCCCTGTACGCACGGTCGGTGAAGCCCGACCTGCGGGTGGCGCTGCGGCTGTACGACGACGAGTTCGCGACCGCCGTCTACCGCACCCTGCGCGCCGCGCACCCGGGCGCGCTCACCCGCAGCCGCAGCGTGTCCGCGCTGGCCGCGCCCGCGTTCGCCGGGGCGATGATGGGCCGGCAGATCCTCGGCGCACTGCCCGTCGAGCGTTCGGTGCTGCTCTTCGCGGCCCTCGACGTCTCGCTGCAGCCGCAGCTGACGGGCCGCACGGTCGCCGAGGTGTTCCGGCCGGGGGCGTGGCGCGTCGTCGCCCTGGAGCGCGCGGCGGGCCAGGGCGACGGCCCGCCCTCGGGCGGCCTGGAGTGGCGGCTCGACCCGGAGTACGCGCTGCGCCCCGAGGACCGTGTCGTGCTGGCCGCCACCCGTCAGGGCCTGGCCGAGCTCCTGGCCCGCCGCCCGCTGCCCGTGCAGTCGTGACGGGCCCGCCCGTCACTCCGCGGCGGGCGGTACCGGCAAGACCTGGCGCAGGTGCGGGTCGGGGTGGAAGTCCCTGCGCCACTCGCGCGGATAGCCGACGGACGCCTCGATGTGCGGCACCCCGTCGTGCACGGTGGTGCGGGGGATGTGCAGGTGGCCGTAGACGACGGCCGCCGCCTCGTACTTCAGGTGCCAGTCGGCGGACCGCTCGGTGCCGCACCACAGGGCGAACTCGGGGTAGCGCAGGATCCGGGTGGGTTCGCGCAGCAGCGGCCAGTGGTTGATCAGGACGGTGGGCAGGCCCGCGGGCCGCTCGGCGAGCCGTTCCTCGGTGTGCTTGACGCGGGCGCGGGACCAGTCGTCGCGGGTCGCGTACGGGTCGGGGTGCAGGAAGTACTCGTCCGTGCAGACGACGCCCGCCTCGTGGGCGGCCTCCAGGGCCTGCTCCTTGGTGTGCGTGCCCTCGGGGCGGAAGGTGTAGTCGTAGAGCAGGAAGAGCGGGGCGACCACGACCGGGCCGCCCGCTCCCCGCCACACGCGATAGGGGTCCTCGGGGGTGGCCACGCCCAACTCGCGGCAGAGCGCGACGATGTGCCGGTAGCGCTCGTCGCCGCGCAGCTGGACCGGATCGTCCTTGGGCGTCCACAGCTCGTGGTTGCCGGGCGACCACACCACCTTGGCGAAGCGCCCGGCGAGCGTGCGCAGCGCCCACTCGATGTCGGCCATGCGCTCGGCGACGTCGCCGGCCACTATCAGCCAGTCCTCGTCCGTCTCGGGCCGGATGGACTCGACGTACGTCCTGTTCTCCGCGTACGCCACGTGCAGGTCGCTGATCGCGAGCAGCTTGGGAGTCTTCTCGGATGCCATCACGGTGCGAGGCTAACCGAGTCAGTGGTGATCGCCCTCCCCCCGCTGGATCGCCAGGTACTCCTCGGGCGTCGCTTTGGGCACCTGCGCCTTGGGCCCGTACATGGCGCGGGCGAGCCGGGCCCGGACGCGTTCGGAGCGGCGGACCTTGCGGGTCACTCCGTTGGCGTCGACCGTGGGGCCGATCTCGTAGGGCCGGGGCTGTTCGTGGGCGGTGAGCCGGTAGAGCTCGGCCTGCGGCAGCGGTTCGTGGATCTCGACGTACTCGCCGTGCGGGAGGCGTTTGATGGTGCCGGTCTCCCTGCCGTGCAGCACCTTCCCCTGGTCCCGGTGCTGCAGGCCGAGGCAGATGCGGTGCGTGACGACGAACGCGAGGACGGGGACGACGAAGAAGCCGATCCGCACGAGCCAGGTGATGGCGTTGATGGAGAGGTGGAAGTGGGTGGCCCACAGGTCGTTGCCGCCGCCGACCATCAGGACGCCGAAGAGCGCGAGCCAGGCGACACCGAGCCCGGTGCGCACCGGCGCGTTGCGCGGCCGGTCCGCGATGTGGTGCTCGCGCCGGTCGCCCTTGACCCAGGATTCGACGAACGGATAGACGGCGATCGCCATCAGGATCAGTGGGAAGAGCGAGAAGGGGATGAAGACGCCCAGGTTGAGCGTGTGTCCCCAGGCATTGATCTCCCAGCTGGGCATCACCCGGATCAGTCCCTCGGAGAAGCCCAGGTACCAGTCGGGTTGAGCGCCGGTGGAGACGACGTCGGGCCGGTAGGGGCCGATCGCGAAGACCGGGTTGATGGAGGCGACCGCACCCATGATCGCGAGCACCCCGAAGACGAGGAAGAAGAAGCCGCCCGCCTTGGCGATGTAGACGGGCAGGAGCGGCGCCCCGACCACGTTCTTCTCGGTTCTGCCGGGCCCGGCGAACTGGGTGTGCTTGTGGTAGAAGACCAGGATCAGGTGCGCGACGACGAGCCCGAGCATGATGCCGGGGAGCAGCAGCACGTGGATCGGGTAGAGCCGCGGAATGATGTCCTCGCCGGGGAACTCCCCGCCGAACAGGAAGAAGGAGAGGTACGTCCCGATGACGGGGGTGGCGAGGATGGCGCCCTGCGCGAAGCGGATGCCGGTGCCGGAGAGCATGTCGTCGGGGAGCGAGTAGCCGGTCAGGCCGGTGATGATGCCCAGGAACATCAGGGTCCAGCCGAAAAGCCAGTTGAGCTCGCGCGGCTTGCGGAACGCGCCGGTGAAGAACACCCGCATCATGTGCACGAGCATCGCGGCGACGAAGACGAGCGCGGCCCAGTGGTGGATCTGCCGGATCAGCAGGCCGCCGCGCACCTCCATGCTGATGTCCACCGTGGACTCGTACGCCCGGGAGACCAGGACGCCCTTGAGCGGTACGTACGGGCCGTTGTAGGTCACCTCGGACATGCTGGGGTCGAAGAAGAGGGTCAGATAGGTGCCGGTCAGGATCAGGATGATGAAGCTGTAGAGGCAGATCTCCCCGAACATGAACGACCAGTGGTCGGGAAAGATCTTGCGCATCTGGGTTCTGGCGAGGGTGTGGATGCCGAGCCGCCCGTCCGCCCAGTCGGCGACCCGCTCCCCCTTCCCCTGCCGTACAGGTTGTGCATTGGTCCCGGTGCGCTCGATGCGTCCGCTCATGCGACTCCCTCTCAGGCGGTACCAGGGTAGGTCGCGAGGACGACGGATCCAACAGTCACGGACGTGACATCTCACCCCGGTGGCGTCAACCGGTGCAGTCGCAGGGCGAGTTGGATCTCCAGGGTGCGGGCGGGGGTGTTCCAGTCGTCGCCGAGGGCGAAGCCCTGCACCAGGCGCAGCACGGTGAGCAGGACGGGTGCGCCGGCGCCGATGCTCGCGTGGGTGGGGAGGAGGCCCATCGCGAAGGTGGCGCCGCCCATCATCAGCAGGCTGACGACGAGCAGCTTCTTGCGGCCGATCCGGTCGCCGTAGTGGCCGAAGACGACTCCGCCGAGGGGGCATGCCGCGAAGCCCACCGCGTAGGTGAGGAAGGAGAGCAGCGTCCCGACGAGGGGGTCGATCGAGGGGAAGAAGAGGCTGTTGAAGACGAGGGCCGCGGCCGAGCCGTAGAGGAAGAAGTCGTACCACTCGACGGTGGTGCCGACGAGGCTCGCGGCCACGATACGGACAAGGCCGGTGCGGGTGGGCGGAGCGGTTCCTTGCGAGGCCATGTGCACCACTTCCGGGAGTTCTGCGGGGACGCTTCCGTACCGGCACAAGGTGGGAAACCGCAGATCAGTGGCGTATATGGCGGAGCACCATGGTTCGTCGCCCGGCCGTGTGCACGGCCGGCATGCCGGTCGTGGCCGGTACGGGACGGCCGGTCGCGGGATGCCGGTTCCGGCCACTTGTGACACCGCGTTATCACTTGATCCACATTCGTCTGGCACCTTCATGATCAAGAGGGCCGCACGACCTGCGGCCCTGCCACGGAGGGGAATGTGAGCACGTCACCCATGAGCACAACACCCAGACGCAGCACACGCGTTCAGAGATCCGTCAGGTCCGGCGCGGCCGGGGGCGCGGCCCTGCTGGGCGTCGCCGCCCTGTTGGCCGTGTCGGCACCCACCGCCCTGGCCGCGGATCCCGAGCCGGTGCCGGAGCTGATACCCGGCCAACGCACCGCGACGCCCGCCCTGGTGGACGGCATCGAGGAGCACGCCCAGGCCTCGGGCAGCGCGGCGGACGCCGCCAAGAAGCACCTGGCGCAGAAGAAGAGCCGCTACCGCATAGCCGACCCCCGGCGGGACCTGACCGCCGGGCGCACGGTGCACGGACGCGCCGGTGACGCCGTCCGCTTCCAGCAGAAGCACCGGGGCATACCGGTGCTCGGCGGCCAGTACCTGGTGCGCCTGGCGAAGAAGGGCGACGAGCGGGTCGTCACGGGCACGTCCGGCAAGTACTTCACCGGGCTCACGGTGAGGGCCGACGCCAAGGTGTCGGAGCGCACGGCCGTCGAGCGGGCCACCTCGGCCGCGCTCTCCGGGCCGGCCGAGGGCGGGGCGAGCACCTGGACGAAGCTGGGCGGGCCGAAGGCCGAGGACCACCGCGCCGAGGGCAAGGGCACCCGGGGCAAGGGGACTTCCCCGAAGAAGCCCGCCCTCACCGGAACGTCCCACGGCCTCGTCGTCCTGCCGCGGGGCGAGGGCGTCCTGACCTACCACGTCACCGTCACGGGCCAGGACCCGGCGACCGGCGCGCCGGTCAAGCAGGAGATCTACGTCGACGCGGACGCGGGCTTCCCGGTTCTGAGCTACTCCGGCATCCAGGCGTTCGACGACGCGGCCGGCCACCCCGGCCAGGCGGGTTCGGGCGTGAAGCTGGACGGCGGCAAGGTCGCACTCGACGTCACCAAGGACGCGAAGTCCGGGGCGTACGGACTGATCGACCAGCGTCGGCAGTGGAGCGGCAGCAAGAACCCCATCACCACGTACGACGCCAGGGACGTGGACGCGAACGACGCGTCGGGCAAGTGGCCTTCGGGCCTCAAAGACGTCACGTCGCCGACCCCCGCGTTCGGCAAGGACGCCACCGAGTCGGGCGCGGTCGACGCGCACTGGGCGGCTGGGCGGGTCTACGACTACTACAAGGCCGAGCACGGCAGGGACAGCCTGGACGGCAAGGGCATGGCCATCAACTCCCTGGTGGGCGTGACGGATCAGGGCCTGCCGTTCGTCAACGCCTTCTGGGACGGCCAGAAGATGGTCTACGGGGGAGGCGACGAGGAGAACAGGGTCTTCTCCGCCGACCTGGACGTGGTGGGACACGAGATGACGCACGGCGTCGTCGAGCACACCGCGGGCCTCGTCTACACCGGCCAGTCCGGCGCCCTGAACGAAGCGGTCGCCGACTACTTCGGCAACGCCATCGACGTGAACGCGACCGGCAACGCGGGCTCCCCCGAGGCCTCGCTGATCGGCGAGAACCTGTGCCGCACGCAGGGGCCGAAGGACTGCGCGATGCGCGACCTGAACGACGGCCGCACCACCGCCAAGGACTTCCTCGGCGTCACCTACGCCACCGACAGCGGCGGGGTGCACCTCAACTCCACCATCTTCTCCGGGGCGTTGTGGGACATCCGTGAGGACCTCGGCGGCAAGCGCGCCGACCGGATCGTCTACAAGGCGCTCAGCGAGTACCTGACCCCGCTCGACGGCTTCACCGAGGCCCGCAACGCGGTGGTCGCCGCCGCCAAGGACCTCGGCGTCAAGGGCGCCGACCTGCGCTCGGTCACCCGGGCCTTCGACGCGCACGGCATCGTCAAGGGCTGGGAGAAGGCCATCGGCGCCGACTCCGACAAGCTGCTCGGCGACCTGAACACCACGTCGACCGGCGCGGGCGCGGGCGGCGGCTGGTGGGCCACGTCCAAGTCCGACGAGGAGGGCGGCGAGCCGTACTCGGTCTACGCGGGCCGCACGAACGGCAAGGGCGCCCCGAAGCTGATCAGCCCCAACGACGGCCGCTTCCACGTTTACGCGGACACCGACGGCAAGACGGTCGCCTGGGTCGCGTACGGCGCGAACAGCGTGGACGTCCTCTCCCGCCCGCTGGCGGGCGGCCCGGTCAAGAAGCTCTGGTCGGCGGGGACGACCGTCGGCAACGTCCGGGTCTCGGGCGACACGGTCGCCTGGCAGGAGTCGAGCCCCTTCGGCCAGCAGCGCGTCGCGTACATCAAGCCCGGTGAGCGCGAGCCGCACTTCGTGGACGGCGGCCGCTACGAGGTGCTGACCGCGCTGCCCACACTGCGGGGCGACAAGCTGGGGTACGCCAAGGTCTACACCGACGGCGACGGCTACCAGCAGGTCTCGACCGAGATCACGGACGTGCGGACCGGTCGGCAGACGCTGGTCCCCGCCAAGGAGAGCCGCCTCGGCATCTCCACGCCCACGATCAACGGAAAGTACCTGTACTGGCTGGTCGACGACATCGCCGACGACAACCGGCAGGGCCTGCGCCGGGCGAAGCTCGACGGCACGGGGCTGACCGACGTCATCCCCGAGGACAGCGAGGACGCCTACCTCTGGGGCGTGGACGCCTCCGACACGGCACTGACGCTGACGCGGTGGAAGCCCGAGCGCGGCTGGAGCAACGGCAACCTCACCAAGCTCGTCCAAACGGACCTGAACGGCAAGGGCGCCCAGCGGGTCTCCTGCAACCGCGGCGAGCAGAGCCACGGCGCGGCCGACGCCGGCCGGCGCGTGGTGTGGATCGACGGCACCACCGGCCACACCGATCTGGTCACCCGGTCCCGCCCGGCGGGCAACTGCTCGTAGTACGGGCCGAATCCGGCGGAAGAGAACCAATGCACCAGTGCGCCCCGCTTCCTCCAGGCACGGAGGGCGGGGCGCACCCTTGAGCCGGAAATTACCCACAAGTATGCCGTGACTTCGCACACTCCCCGCAGTAGAACTCGTTTCCATTCACTCACAAGTGAGGTAGATCACATGAGTGCATCAGCAGTGCATGGCACTGGATCTGACGGTGTGTCACGTCGGAGATTCATTGCAGGAACAGGTTCTATTCTTGGGGCTGCTGCGCTGGCCGGGCAGGCCACGTCGGCCCGCGCCAGGACCGGCCCCGCCGTCATCGCGGACGGAGCCAACATCCCGGCCCTGGTGATCGGCACCGGCTACGGCGGCTCGGTGGCCGCGCTGCGGCTCGCCGAGGCGGGCGTGGACGTGCAGATGGTCGAGATGGGGATGGCCTGGGACACCCCGGGACCCGACGGCAAGATCTTCGCCAACACCACGGCCCCCGACCAGCGTTCCTTCTGGCTGCGCACCAGGACCAAGCAGCCCATCAGCAACTTCCTCGGCTTCCCGATCGACAAGGACGTCCCCCGCTACACCGGCATCCTGGACGCCGAGGAGTTCGGCGGCATCATCGTCTATCAGGGCCGCGGCGTCGGCGGCGGCTCCCTGGTCAACGGCGGGATGGCGGTCACGCCCAGGCGCGAGAACTTCGGCGCCGTCCTGCCGACGGTCGACGCGGGCGAGATGTACGGCACGTACTACCCGCGCGCCAACGCGGGCCTCGGCGTCAACACCATCGATCCCGCGTGGTTCGAGACCGCAGAGTGCTACCAGTACGCCCGGGTCGGCCGCAAGCACGCCCAGCGCTCCGGCTTCACCTTCACCTTCGTGCCCGACGTGTACGACTGGGAGTACATGAAGAAGGAACAGGCGGGCACCGTCCCCAAGTCGGCGCTCGCGGGCGAGATCCTCTACGGCAACAACTACGGCAAGAAGTCCCTGCAGCAGACCTACCTCGCCCGCATCAAGGCGACCGGCCGGGTCACCATCTCCCCGCTGCACCGGGTCACTTCGGTCACCCCGGCGGCCGGCGGCGGCTACACGGTCACCATGGAGCAGCTGAACACCGGCGGCGGCACGGTCGCCACCAAGTCCGTGACGGCCGACAAGGTCTTCTTCGCCGCGGGCAGCGTCGGCACCAGCAAGCTCCTGGTCAAGCTGAAGGCCACCGGGGCACTGCCCCGTCTCAACGGCGAGATCGGCAAGGGCTGGGGCGACAACGGCAACGTCATGGTCGGCCGCGCCAACCACCTGTGGGACCCCACGGGCAAGCTCCAGTCGTCCATCCCCACGGCCGGCATCGACAACTGGGCCGCGGGCGGCGCCTTCGCCGAGGTCGCGCCGCTGCCGACCGGCATCGAGACGTACGCCTCGTTCTACCTGTCGATCACCAAGACGCCGCACCGCGCCGAGTTCACCTGGAACGCCGCGGCGAACCGGGCCGAACTCAACTGGCAGACCGCCTGGAAGCAGTCGTCGATCGACGCCGCCAAGACGATCTTCGACAAGATCAACTCCAAGGAGGGAACGATCTACCGGACCGACCTCTTCGGCACCTACAAGATCTGGGGCGACCACCTCACGTACCACCCGCTCGGCGGCGCGGTGCTCGGCAAGGCCACCGACAACTACGGGCGCCTGCAGGGCTATCCGGGGCTCTACGTCATCGACGGCGCCCTGATCCCGGGCAACACCAGCGTCAACCCGTTCGTCACGATCACGGCGCTCGCCGAGCGGAACATCGAGAAGGTCATCGCGACCGATCTGTGAGCCGCACCGGCCGCGAGAGCCGCGGCCCTCGCACCACCGAACGGCCCGTCCTCGCTCAGGGCTTGGGCAGCACGCACACCGTGTCGAGGCCCAGCACGTGATTGAGCCTGCCGAAGGCGAGCCAGGAACCGATGCTCATGCTCAGCTCCACGATCTCGGCCTGACTGTAGTGCGCGGTCATCCGCGTCCAGAACTCCTCGTCGAGGTTGTGGTGGTCCAGGGCGTACCGCTCGGCGTACTCCGCGGCCAGCCTCGTGCGGTCGTCGAAGAGGCCGGTGGTGCGCCACTGGGTCACCGCGTCGGCGAAGTCGTCCCCGACCTTCTCGCCGTCCCGCTCGGTGCGCCAGTCCAGGCAGAACACACAGCCGTTGATCTGCGCGACCCGCAGCCTGGCCGCCTCGAACTCGCGCAGACCGAGCGTCGTGTGGGCGTACACCGCCAGCGAGAAATTCGACGCGGCCGTCCCGATCCCGGGGACCATGTCGCCCCACACGTACGGGATCGCGTCCTGCCCCTCGGGGATGTCGATGCGCAGGGAACCGCCCATGGGTTCACTTCCTTCCGAGTCGGCCCGCTGCCGGACGCAACGGGACGTCGAGTGCGTCGTAGAGGCCCGGTTCTGCGTTCACGAGCCAGTCGACGGCGTTCACGAGGCGGCCCACCGCCGTGGCGTTGCCGCCCGCGGAGCGGTTCTCGCCCTCGTCGGTGGCCTCGACCGTCACCTCGATGCGCGGCCGGCCCTCGACGATCACACGGTGGGCGCCGTCGCCGCCGTCGGGCGGGGTCGGCCAGTGCGGCGCGCAGGAGGGGTGGATGCGGGTGACGTGCTCGATGACGATGCGGGGTTCGCCGTCGACGATGCCCTGCACCTCGAAGCGGACCGCGCCCTGCGTGCCCGCGCCGAACTCGCCCATCGTGCGGGTGTGCACGGTGGCCTCCAGCGGATGGCGCGCCATCGTCTCGCGGATCTCGTCGATCCGGACGTCGAGGGCCCTGGCCATCAGGCGTATCTGGCCGCCCCACACCATGGTCGGCACCGAGGGCGCGAGCATCAGCGGCTCGTAGTCCATCGGGTGCCCCATGCCGATCAGATCGCGGACCGCGTCCGCCTGGTCGTACGTCGAGTAGTCGAAGATCTCCTGGCAGCGGATCGCGTCGACCGTGGAGCCGAGGCCGCTGACGAGCAGCGGCAGGACGTCGTTGCCCCAGCCGGGATCGACGCCGGAGACGAACAGCGACCCGCCGCCCTCCGCGACCGCCGCGAGCACCGGATCCCTGAACTCCGGTGGCGCGCTCAGCTGGTCGTAGAGCGGGTACAGCGCGGGCGTGACGACCACCGCGCCGGCGCGCACCGCCCTGACGACGTCGTCGAGCGCCTCGTCGGGACGCAGGTCGCCCGAGGCCGCGTACACCACCGCGCGCGGCCGGGCGGCGAGGACCGCCTCGATGCCGTCGGTCGCCGTGACGCCCAACGTCCGGTCGAGACCGGCCAGTTCGCCCGCGTCGACGCCGACTTTGGCAGGGCTGTGCACCAGCACGGCCGCGAGTGTCAGCTCAGGATGGGCATCGACGGCACGCACGGCCGCACGGCCGACGTTGCCGGTGCCCCAGACCACCGTGGGAATCATGCGCGGAGGGTAGCGAGGGGCGTCGACGGTTGACAGAGGCGCGGCCCGACAAGAAGAGATACGTTCGCTTCCGCGTCTCTCCCAAGTCCCCTACCGCCGGTACGCTTGACGCATGCTCCTGGGGCGTACCGCGGAATGTGCTCGTCTTCTCGCCCTCATCGACAAGGCACGCGGGGGCGAGAGCGGTGCCCTGCTCGTCCGCGGGGAGGCCGGGATCGGCAAGACCAGCCTCGTCGGTCACGTCGCCGAACAGGCCGACGACCTCCTGCGGCTCGGCACCCGCGGCGTGGAAGTCGAGTCCGATCTGCCCTACGTGGGCCTCGCCGATCTGCTCCGGCCCGTCCTGCACTTCCTGGACCGCATCCCCGAGCGGCAGGCCGCCGCGCTCACCGGCGCCCTCGCCCTCGGCCCCGCCGTCGCCCAGGACCGCTTCGCGGTGGCCGCGGGCACCCTCAGCCTGCTCGGCGCGCTCGCCGAGGACGGTCCGGTCCTGGTCGTCGTCGACGACGCGCACTGGCTCGACCCGTACTCCCTGGACGCGCTCGCCTTCGCCACCCGCAGGCTGGGCCGCGAGGGCGTCGTCGTCCTGTTCACCGCCCGGGACGAGCTGGAGGAGGCCGCCTCCCGGCTCGCCTCCGTCGAAACCCTGACCCTCACCGGCCTCGACCCCGAGTCCGCGCACCGGCTGATCGCCGAGGAGGGCACCGCCGAACTCACCGCCCAGGAAGCCGCCCGGCTCCTCACGGAGGCACGCGGCAACCCCCTGGCCCTCATCGAACTGCCCGCCCTGCTGGCCGGCAGCGGCGCGGGCGGCGACGAGGGCGCCGAAGCGCCCCTGCCCATCGGCGAGATGCTGGTCCACACCTTCGGCAGCGCCGTGGCCCGGCTGCCCTCCGAGGCGCAGGACGCGATGCTGCTGCTCGCGGTCCTCGGCACCCGGCCGCTGGCCGGGACCGAGGCGGCGCTGCGGGCGCACGGGCTCAGCTACGAGTCGCTGGAGGCCGCCGAGGCAGCGGGCCTGGTCGTCGAGGAGCGGGACGGCTACGCCTTCCGGCACCCGCTGGTCCGCTCGGCGGTCTACCACGGCGCGACACCCGTGCGCAGGCGGCGGGCCCACCACGCCATCGCCCGCTCCTTGCAGGGCGCGACCGCCCCGGCCCTGGAGCAGTACGCCTGGCATCTGGCCGCCTCGGGCGCCGAACCGGACGAGCACGTGGCGTCCCTCTTGGAGAACGCCGCATCCGGCGCCCCCGAGACCCTCGCCTACCCGCTGGCCTCCCGGCTGTACGAGCGGGCCGCGCGCTTCAGCCCGGCCGGGCAGCGCACGGCGGAGCGGCTGCTGTGCGCGGCCCGCGCCTCGCAGGCCGCGGGCTCCCTGAACGAGGCCGCCGCGATCCTGGACCGCGCCCTGGAGCACGCCGAACAGCTCGGCACCCAGCTCGACATCCGCCAGCTCCGCTGCTACTTGGACGTGCAGCGCGGCCGGCCGACCCGCTCGCGCGAGCTCCTCAGGTCCGCCGTCGACGAGGCGGAGAAGGTCGACCCGGCGCTCGCCGCGGTCATGCTCGGCGGCATCGCGCTCACCGAACTGGCGATCGGCGACCTCACCGCGGCCCGCCACACCTCCGCCTCGGCGATGGAGCTCGCCGACTCGGCGCACGAAACGCTGCTGCCCGTACGGCTGTTGCACACCCTGGTGCTGCTGCTGGGCGGGGACGCGGAGGCGGGCCGCACGCTCCTGGGCGAGCTCGCGGAGCCCCTCGCCTCGCCCGACCCCGCCTTCCCCTACCCGCTCGCCGGGGTGGGTGGCCTGTGCTACCTCGCCGCCGAGGAACTGGACGAGGCGCACGGTCTCCTGGACCGCGCCGCGTACACGGCGCGCGGCTCCAGCGCGGTCGGGCTGCTCTCGCACCTCCTGGGCACCCTGTCCGTCGTCGAGTTCTGGCGGGGCCGCTGGACGCCCTCGCTCGCGCACGCCGACGAGGCGGTGCGGCTCGCCGAGGCCAGCGGGCAGCTGATCGAGGTGTCGCGTGCCTTCGCCGCCCTGGTCAGGACCGAGGCCGCACTCAACCGGGAGGAGGACTGCAGGCGGCACGCCGCGCAGGCCATGGAGTGGGCCGCCTCCACCGAACTGCAGATGGACGCGGCGCGGGCCCTCGGCGGACTCGGCCTCCTGGAGCTCGGTCTCGGCCGGTTCGAGGAGGCGGTGCACCACCTGGAGGAGGTACGGGCCTTCTCCCAGCGGCACGGGCGCGGCGACGGACTGTATCTGACGTGGGCGGCCGACCTCGCGGACGCGTACGTCCATCTGCACCGCACCGACGAGGCCCGTGAGGTCCTCGCCGTCCTGGAGTACGAGGCGGGCCGCGGCCACCGGCCCGTGACCGCGGGCGCGGCGGCCCGCTGCCGCGGGCTGCTCGAACCCGGCGACCCGGAGACCGTCTCGCGCCACATGCGGCGTTCCCTGGCCCTGCTGTCCGAGCGTCCGGTGCCCTTCGAGCGGGGACGTACCGAGTTCGCGTGGGGCGAGCGGTTGCGCAGGCAGGGCAGGCGCAGCGAGGCCCGGCGCCTCCTGGAGCGGGCGCTCGCCACGTTCGAGCGACTCGGCGCCGTGGGATGGGCGGCGCGGGTTGCCGCCGAACTGCACGCGGCGGGCGGCACCGAGGTGCGGCCCGAGCGCGCGCCGCTGGAGCGGCTGACCCCGCAGGAACTGCAGGTCGCACTGGTCGTCGGCCGGGGGCTGACCAACCACGAGGTCGCCGAGCGGCTCTTCCTCAGCGTCAAGACCGTCGAGTTCCACCTGAGCAACGTCTACCGCAAGCTCGACGGCGTGCACCGCAGGGCTCAGCTGGTCCGGCTGCTCGCCCAGGCCTCCGACGTCTCGGAGATCTCCGGGGTCTGATCCGCCAGCGCCCGTCGGCGATCGCGGGGCGGTTGCCGACGCGTCCGGCGAGGGGTGTGCCGAGCAGGGTGCCGAGCACGGAGCTCCCTCCCGCCGTGGCCGGTGAGGGCGAGGTCGCAGGCGGCCGGGGCCGTGGTGGTCACGAGGCGGCCCGCTCCTCGGGCATGTCGTCGGGCACGGGGCCCAACGGCTTCGCTTCGAGGTGTACTCGGTCCACCGCAGCGTCCAGGCGAGCGGCGCACCCGGCCGCGGTGTCGGCCTCGCACAGGACGTACGCGTACCGCTGGAGGTGGTCGAGCGGCGGCAGCCGCAGTGTGTCACCGGGCGCGGCCAGGGCGACGGACCTCAGCAGCCCCTGCCCCGCGTCGGCCTCGGGCACCGTCACGTGCTCCACCCGGCAGGGCTCCGACGGGTGGAGGAACCGGATGCCCGCGCTGCCCGCCCGGTCGGGCGTGAGGTCGGGCGGGGTGCGCACGGCGACGTCCACGGCGACCGGTCCGGGGTCGATGCCCGTGGCGAGGAAGCCGAGGTGCGGGATGAGGTCGCCGCCGAGCCGGCCGTTCACCTCGACGACCACGAATCCCCGTGTGGTCAGGCGCAGTTCGGTGTGGGTGAGAGCGTCGCCGATACGGAGTCCCCGGTGGGTCTCGGCGAGCACCCAGCGCAGCGTCGGGTCGTCGAGGAGCGGATCGTCGCCGCTGACCAGGTGGCCGGTCTCCTCGAAGTACGGGGAGGGGCCGACTTCCTTGCGGGCGAGGAACATCGGGGTGTAGCGGCCGTCGTGGACGACGCCGTCGACGCTGATCCCGGGACCGTCCAGGTACTCCTCGACGAGGATGCCCGCACGGTGGGCCGGGACGCCCGGGCAGTGGGCCGCCCGCGCGGTGGCGAACAGGCCCCGCAGGTCGCCCGCCGTGCGCACCAGGGCGACGCCGCGGCTCGCGTCGGGCCCGCGGGGCCTGACCACCACGGGGTAGCCGATCCACTCGGCCGCGGCGGCCGCCGCCGCGAGGTCGGCGACCAGGGCGTGGCGGGGCTGCGGCAGTCCGGCGTCACGCAGCAGTGCGCGGGTGCGGTGCTTGTCGCGGCAGTTGCGGACGGCGGTGAGGGACGGGCCCGGCAGGTCGAGGGCCTCGGCGACCTGGGCGGTGGGCAGGACCAGTGCCTCGTCGTAGCACAGGACGCCGCGCACCTTCCTGATTCCGGCGACCTCACGGGCCGCGCGGATCAGGGCGTTGACGTCGGTGGGGTCGACCGTGGCCGCCCCGGTGAGGTGCGGGGCCTGCCAGGTGGGAGCCGCCGCGTCGAGCAGCCAGAGGTCGGCGCGGAGCGCGGCGGAGCGCAGCAGGTAGGCGTGGTACTCCTCGGTGCCGCTGCCGATCACCAGGACGGTTCCCGCGGTGGTGCCGACGGATGTCATCGGGTCTCCTTCGCCGGGGCCTCGCGCCGGGGCCGGGCCACGCACTCGGGCGCGGACTCGAAGCCCTGCTCGCGGTAGAAGTCCCCGGTGTGGCCGCCGGGGTGGACGGGGTGGACGGGGTGGACGGGGTGGACGGGCGAGAGGATCACGGCGTGCACGTCCACGACCGCCGCGAGCCGCGGCAGGGCGAGGTCGAGGGAGGGGCCGCTGCGGCCCGCGACGAACAGCAGTCGTTTCACAGTCTTCTTCTCCGTGGGTACGGGATGCGCGCAGGTCTGGTGCGGGACGGGCGGGCTCAACGCGGGAGCGCGGTGCCAAGGCCCCGGTGGCGGGCGATGCGGTACACGCGGTGGGCCAGCGCGATGTCCTCGACGGCGAGGCCGAAGGGGTTGACGACGATCAGCTCGTCGTCGGACTCCCGTCCGGGGCACGCGCCGGAGAGCAGGTCGCCGATCGTGCCGGCGTCCTCTTCGCGTACGCGTCCCTCGCGCAGGAGCCGGCCGAGCAGCCGGTGCGGGTCGTCGCGGATGAGCGCCCAGTCGTCGACGTAGAGCTTGTCCGCGGTCAGGAGCACGTCCGCGGTGAGGTCGTCGAGCGAGACGTTCACCGCGAGGGCGCCGGGGGTCAGCCAGTCGCGTTCGACGTAGCCGCGCCGGGTGCTGGTGCAGGCGATCACCACGTCGGCGCCGTGCGCGGCCGTGCGGGCGTCCTCCGCGGCGAGGATCTTCACGCCGTAGGTGGCGAGGACCGCGCCGGTGTCCTGCTCGAACTGCGCGACGCGGCCCGGCACGCGGTCGTACACCCTGATCTCCTCAAGCCCCGGCAGCCTGCGGGCGAGCATCAGGGCGTGCTCGCGGGCGATGACGCCCGCGCCGTAGAGTGCCGCGACCCGCGCGCCGGGACGGGCCAGGCGGCGGACGGCGAGCACGGAGACGGCGGCGGTGCGCAGGGCACTGATGTACGCGCCCTCCATGACGCACAGCGGCCGTGCGGTCCTCGGGTCGAAGAGCACGGTCAGGCCGCCTGCGCGGGGCAGGCCCTGGGCGGCGTTCCCGGATTGGGCGTTGATGATCTTCGTCCCGGCGGCGGTGAGACCGCCGTGCACCAGAGCGGGCATGGCGCTGCTGCGAGCCGCGCCGCCGCCGGGCGGCTCCCAGCCGAGGCAGGACCCCGGCGGCAGGATCGTCCTGCCCTCGGCGTGCGCGACGAGCGTCTCGCGCATGCAGGCCAGCGGGTCGATCTCGGCGCAGGCCTGGCGCACCTCGTCGCCGCAGAGATAGGTGAGCGTGTCGGATCGTTGGGTGATGGTGCCGTGAGCGGGCATGGCGATGGGTCCCCCGTTGTGGCGCGCGGTGCGGTGGTACGCGGTGCTCCCCCGGTCGGGCGGGGAGCGTGGTGCACTTGGGTCAGGCGGGGAGCGGGGCGTCGAAGACGGCCGCCGCAGGGGGCGAGGGCCGCGCCGGGGTTCCCGGACGTCGACTCGACCGCGGTGCGCCCCTGGCCGGGCGGCCCGCGGTCCGCCAGGCCCTCGACAAGGGGCGTGGGCAGTCCGGCCCCCGACCGAACCGCCCAGGTCGAACTCCTCGCGTTTCAGACCCACTTCACGCCACCGCTTGGCCGCCTTCAGCCGTGCGGGCAGCAGTGGGGTGCGCCCGATCCCGCAGACGTCCCGCACCCGAGCGGGGGTGCCGTCGGGCACCCCCGTCCCCCGCCCTCGTGACGGTCGCTCCCCCGATCCTTGGCCGACCCGCCGTGCGTACACCCCCGTAGTACGTCCGGTCACCGGTCCTTCTCCCCCGTATCGGTGTTTCCAGGTCCGCCGCGACTCCGCGACCGTGGGTCCACCTTGGCCCTGCACACGGGCGGTCGCGACCGTGAAAACCCTGGGGTCCGGGGGCGGGGGCCGGGGTGGCCTGCCCTGCGCCGCGGGCCGGGCGTGACGGGTGGGGCGTGGGGCCTCGTACGCGGGGACGGCGAGCCGGTGGTTCCACCGTTCGGCCTCGGGTCACCGCGGCCGAACCCAGGGTTTTCCTCGGGCGGTTCGGGGTGGTCAGCTCGCCCCCAGCCGCCGTCGACAGGGATCGACGCGCCGGTGAGGTACCCGGTGTCAGGACCGCAGAGCCAGCGGGCGACGGCGGCGACCTCCGCCGGTTCGATCAGGCGCTTGATCGCCGAGCGGTCCAGGAGGACGTCCCTGACGACGTCCCGCGGAGCGATGCCGTGCACGGCGGCCTGGTCGGCGATCTGCCCCTCGACCAGGGGCGTACGGACGTAGCCGGGGCTGACGCAGTTGCTCGTGACGCCGCGCGGGGCGCCTTCGAGGGCGGCGACCTTGCTGAGCCCCTCCAGACCGTGCTTGGCGGCGACGTAGGCGGACTTGAACGGGCTGGCCCGCAGCCCGTGCACGCTGGAGATGTGCACCGCCCGGCCCCATCCCCGCCGGTACATGTGGGGCAGGCAGTGCCGCAAGAGCAGGAAGGGTGCAGTGACCATCAGGCGCTGGATCCGCTCGAAGACGGCGGGGTCGAACTCCTCGACGGGGGCGACGTGTTGGGTGCCCGCACTGTTGACCAGGATGTCGACTCCGGCGGGCAGTGCGGCGATCGCGGCCGCGTCGGTGAGGTCGGCGACGTGCGGCACGCCGCCGACTGTATCGGCCACGGACTTGGCCGACTCCGCGTCGATGTCTACGACGTGGACCAGACCACCCGAGGCGGCGAACGCCTCGGCGCAGGCCCGCCCGATGCCGCTCCCGGCGCCGGTCACCAGGACGGTGCGGCCGGTGAAGTGTGCGCTCGTCATGTGCGGAACGCCAAGGAGGCGGGAGCGGGTCCTCCCATGGTCGCGGGCACCACAGTGCGGAGGTCCGGGGCGTGGGCGGACACCGCCCCGAAGACGGAATATCCCCTGGCCAGGCGGCTGTTGGCCGCCCGCCCCGGCCGCCGGGCGGCGGCGCGCCACCTACCACGTCAAGGTGTCCACGAACAGACCGGCAGCCTTGATTCCGCCATCAACTACCGGGTTGTCTAGACCCATTGACAGCACTTCGCGGCCTCCATAGTGTCCCCAATACCGCTCGAATCAGCGCTCGAACAACATCACCGCACATCAACTATGCGTGGGGGGTTCGTGAACAGCACACCTGGTGCCGGCGACATTGGATTGGCAGCCCCCCAGAATCGAGAAGGCCTGCCAATCGTCAGCCTCGATCAGGCACACTCGCCGCAGAAAGTACTCGCCCACGGAGATCTGCTGCGCCGTTTCGTGGCGGGCCAGGAGATCAAGCCGGTCCACATGCGCATCGGCATCATGGGCGCCTGCAACATGCGTTGCAATTTCTGCAACTTCCACTCTCCCAACGAAGAGCAGTTCTACGACCTGTTCTCGTTCAAGGACTCGATCGCCACCGACAAGGCGGTCACGCTGCTGCGCGAATTCGCCGCCAACGACGGCCGCGCCGTGACCTTCTGCGGCAGCGGCGAGTGCACCATCCACCCCGGGTACGCCGAGATCTGCCGGGCCGGGCACACGGCCGGACTGCGGATCGGCCTGATCACCAACGGCTCACGCCTGGGCCGCCCGAAGGTCGCCGACTGCGTCGCCGAGACGCACACCTGGGTCCGCATCGGCCTGAACGCCGGCACGGAGACCACCTTCGACGACATCACGCGGGACCGCGAGCAGACGTTCTCGAAGTTCATCGGCTCGGTCGGCAAGCTCAGGGAGAAGGCCGTCGACCCGGACTTCCGCATCGGCTTCAACTACGTCATCACCCTGCAGAACTATCGGGAGATCATCGAGGCGGCTCGTATCGCCCGCGATTCCGGGGCGCATTACGTGCGCTTCGAGCCCGAGTTCTACAGCGCGATGGGGCACGAGACCATCGAATCGGTGATGTCGGAGATCGCCGAATCCCTCACCCGCGCCGCCGAGTTCTCCACGGACGCCTTCGAGGTGTCGGTGCCGAAACTCGACCGCGGCCCGATGGACCAGGTGGAAGAGGTCGAGGGCGATTTCGACCGCTGCCACTACAGCCGCTTCGTCACGGCGGTCGGCGCCGACGGAAATCTCTACCCGTGCCCGCAGGTGCACCTCAACAGCCGCTACCTGATCGGCAACGTCGTCGAGCAGGGCTACGCGGAGGTACTCGACGGCGGCCCGCGCGCCGAGTGGGAGGAGTCCAACCCGCGCAGGACCGACCTGTGCAAGTCGTGCTTCTACCGCCCGCAGAACGAGCTCCTCGAGCTCCTCAAGCGCGGCCAGATCAAGCTCGACGAGGCCCTGCACGACTACGCGCTGGAAGTGCCGAGCACTCTGCACGGCGACTTCGTCTGAGCCGCGGATGCAGCTACGTCACGTGCGCGGGCTCCTCTCCGCCGAGCCGAGCCTGCGCCACGCCAAGTCCACCGAGGAGCACGCGACGCGGGCCCGCCGGGTGCGGGCCCTCGTCGAGCGCCTCGCCCGCGTCGAGCGGGTCCCGCTCGACACCGCGGAAGCCGCCGTGGCGGTCCGCGACGGCCTGCACCGCGAGCGGCTCCTGCTCGCATCCCCCGTCCGCGGCACGTTCCACGGCACCCTCCTCGCACCGGCCGACGCCCCGCCGGGGCCCGCCGTGCTGGTCCTCGGCGGCAAGAACGCGCGCCTGGACCAGCTCACCGGGGACGTGCCGCCCGACCACCCCGACCGCAACGTCGCCGAGCAGCTGGCCAGGGCCGGCTTCGTGACGCTCTCCTTCGACCACGGCATCGGCGGTTCGATGGACGCCGACCGCCGGGCCGGGCGGGACGAAGGGACCCTGCTGGCCCACGCGTTCGCGCTGACCGGCCGCTCCCTGCTCGGCGCCCTCACCGGCGACGCGCTGGGCGCGCTCGACCTCCTCGCCGCCCACCCCCTAGTCGACCCCGACCGCGTCGGCCTGTTCGGCCACAGCCTGGGTGCGGCGGTCGCCCTGCACACCGCGCTGCTCACCGAGCGCAGAGGCCTCCCCCTGTGCGCGGCCAGCCATCTGGGCAGCTACCCGGCCCTGTACGAACGGCTGTTGACCGGCCACGAGGGCGCGGTGCTCCCGGGCATCCTGGAGTACGCCGATCTGCCCGACCTATACGGCACGCTCGCCCCCGCCCCGCTCCAGCTCCAGTACGGCACGGCCGACGCCTACCTGGAACCGGCCGACGCACGCGCGGCCGCGGACACCGTCCGGGACGCGTACGCGGGCGCCGGAGCCGACGCGGAGGTCCACGCACTCCCCATGGGCCACGGCACCCACGTCGGCCACGCGGCGGACTTCTTCGCCCGCACCCTGGCCGACAGGACCGTCCCGGACGCCGGGCCGTCCCGCGCGGAAACCGATGTGCCCGCCCAGCGCATCCGCTTCGAGGTCGCCGAACGGCGGGCCGTGCTCGACCGCGTCGACGCCGCGCTCTCCACCGGCATCCTCACGCAGGGCCCGCAGGTGGCCCGCTTCGAGGAGCTGGCCCGCCCCTGGACCGGCACGGACACCGCGGCGGTCGCCTCCGGCACGGCGGCCCTGGAGATCGCGCTGCGCATCATCGGCGTGGCGGGCCGCACGGTGCTCGTACCGGTCAACACGTTCTTCGCCACGGCGGCCGCCGCCGTGCGCGCCGGTGCGGCCGTGCGCTTCGTCGACATCGAGCTCGACGGCCTCGGCATGGCACCCGAGGCCCTGGGCGCCGCCCTGGACCGCCACCCCGACACCGCCGCCGTGCTGCCGGTGCACATCGGCGGCATCGTCTCGCCGGCGCTCGACCCGGTCCTCTCGCTCTGCCACGAGCGGGGCATCCCCGTGGTCGAGGACGCCGCACACGCCTTCGGCGCGACGCTCGACGGCCGCCCTGCCGGCAGCTTCGGCCGGTTCGGCGCCTTCTCCTTCTTCCCCACGAAGGTCGCGATCAGCGGCGAGGGCGGCCTGCTGTCCGCCGGCTCGGCGGACGATCTGGAACAGGTGCGGCGCTGGCGCGACCACGGCAAGAGCGCGCAGGGCTCCACCCTGCACGACCGGCCCGGCGGCAACTGGCGGCTGAGCGAACTGCACGCCGCCGTCGGCACCGTCGACCTGGAGCGCTTCACCGTCACCCTCGCCGCACGGCGTGCGCTCGCCGCCCGGTACGACGCGCTGCTCGCCGACGTGCCGGGGATCCGGCCGCACACCGTGCCCGCGGCGTCACACAGCAACATCTACAAGTACCTCGCCTACCTGGGCCCCGACGCCCCGCTGGACCGTGCGCTCCTGAAGAAGCGGCTGCGGGAGCGGCACGGCGTGTCCCTGGCCGGTGAGGTCTACGACCATCTGCTGTGCGACCACCCGCAGTTCGCGGCGCAGCGCGCGCAGGACGCCGAGGGCGGCGCTTTCGAGCGGGCCCGCTGGTTCGCGCGACACCATGTCGCGCTGCCCCTGTACCCGTCCCTGACGGAGGCCGAACAGCTACGGGTGGTCGCCGCGCTCCGCAGCGAGCTGCCGTGACGAGCGTGCTCTCGGCGTTCCGCAGGGGCGAGTGGCGGACGTCGCTGGACACCGCCCCGCTGCCCGGCAGCCGGGAGTCGGAGTACGGCCTCGCCCTGGTGCCGGAGATCGTCGCGCACGCCGACCGTCGCTGGTGGGACGGGACCGGACGCCACACCCCGTTCGCGCCCACCACGCTCGAGCCGGGCAGCCGCCGTGAACTCCTGCGCTTCGCCCTCGACCTGTTCGAACACGGCACGGTGACCGTCGGCGGCCTCGGGGCGCAGAGCGCGGGCGACTTCCGCGCGGCACTCTGGGAGACCGCGGGCGTGCCGGCCCCGCTGACCGACCGGTGGGGCGGCATGCTGCGGGCAGGCCTGCTGCGGCGCGACCCGGCGCGCCCGGACGACGCGTTGGCCTTGGTGGCGCTGCCCGGCAACACCTTCACGTGCCTTGACTCCGTCCTCGACCAGGCCGAGCGCTCGGCGGGCGTCTGGGTGCGCCCCAGCCGCCGCGAACCGCTCTCCGCCGCACGGCTCGTGGCCTCGATGCTCGCGGCGGGCTGGCCCCAGGACCGCATCGGCCTCTACCCCACCGCGCAGCACACCCTGCACGGTCTGGTGCGGCTGACCGACCGGCAGGTCGTGTACGGCGGCGCGGGGCTCGCCGCGTCGGTGCGCGACTCCGCCGCGCTCACCCTGCACGGCCCGGGGCGCGGCTGTGCCCTCGTCCCCGCGGGCATGCCGGTCGCCGACGCCGTGGAGTGGCTGGTGCCGCTGATCGCCTCGGACTCCGGGCGCTTCTGCAGCAACGTCCGCACGGTGGTGTGCACGGACGCCCCCGACGGCACGCGCCAGGATCCGGAGCCCCTGGCCACCGCGCTGGCCGCCGCCCTCGACGCGATCCACCCCCGGCCGGGCGTGCACCAGGACTGGCCGTTCGTCGCGTTCCGCGAGTTCGGCTCGGCCGACGCCCTGAAAGGAGTCATCCGCGACCGCCTGGGCCCGGGCGACCGCATCCTCACCCGTCGCCCCGCCGTCGTGCTCGGCGCCGCGGGCGAGGTGTACGCCAGACCCCAACTCGCCCTCCTCGACGGGCATGTCACCTCGCACGCCGACCCGCACCCGCTGATCGGCCACGAGGCCCCCTTCCCCTTCTCCGCCGTCCTGAGCGCGTCCCCCGACGCCGTACGGGCCATCACCGCCGAGTCCCTGTTCGTGTACCGCCCAGCGAAGTGAGGCCCGCATGACCACCGCCTTCGACGCGCTGCCCGCCACCCTGCGCGAGCGCGTCCCCGAGCTGGGCATCGACCTCGACACGTGGACGCGCCGCATGATGCGCTGGCACTTCGACCCGGAGACGGGCAGCCCCTTCTGGGTCACCCGGCGCGAGAAGCTCGGCTTCGACCCGGTCCGGGACATCGAAGGCTTCGCCGACCTCGACCGCTTCGGCCTCTTCGACAAGGCGGAGCTGCGCGCCGCGAACGCCCGCGACCTGCGACCGCGCGGCTACCGGGACCGGCCCTTCCGCGTCTTCGAGACCGGCGGCAGCACGGGTGCGCCCTGCCGCATCGTCAACGTCACGCGTCTCGCGTACGACGTGGAGATCTACCGCACCGTCCTGGAGGCGCGCGGCGTGGCCGGCGGCGACGTGCTCGCCATGACGCCGAGCGGGCCGCACGCGTACGGGCACTTCGTCGAGGGCCTCGCGGACAGCTGGCGCGGCGCCGTGCACTCCATCGACTTCGACCCGCGCTGGGTGAAGGCCGCGCTGCGCTCGGGCGGCGAGGCCCACACGTACACCGCGCACCTGATCGACCAGACCCTCGCGCTGCTGGCCGCCGAGCGCCCCTCGCTGCTCTTCACGACGTCGCGGCTGCTCGTGGAGCTCGCGATGCGGCTGCCGCGTCCGCTGCACACGTACGGCATCGACGCGGTCTGCACGGGCGGCACCTCGTGCACCGCCGCCGAGGCCGAGTTCCTGCGCGAGGAGCATCTGCCGGGCGTGCAGTGGATCGACACCTACGGCAACACCCTGGTCGGGCACGCCCTGCAGGCCGACGCGGTGGCGGGCTCGCCCGCCGTGCCCGCCGGCACCGGCCACTCCTATCATCTGCCGCCGCCCTTCGCGGTGTTGAAGGTCGTCGACCCGGTCGACCCGTGGTGCGAGGTCGCGATCGGGGAGCGGGGCCGCGTGCGGACCACGACGCTCCTCGAAGACCTCTTCCTGCCCCATCTCCTGGAGCGGGACAGCGCGGTCAGGACCGGGCCGCATCCGTGGTTCCCCTGGGACGGGGTCGCCGCCGTGCGCCCCTTCCTGGAGTCCGCGGACGCCGAGGAGGCGGTGGAAGGCGTCTACTGACCTAAGGACTCACATCGTGAACCTGTCGTCGAACGGCCTGCCGATCCCTTTCACGCCGGAGCTCTTCGGCCGTCTGCGCCCCAGCGCGGACCTGCTGACGCCGAGAGACCCCGGCGCGCTGCGGGAACGGCTGCACACGGACGGATATCTGTATCTGCCGGGCCTGCTGGACCGCGCGGACGTGCTGAGGCTGCGCGGCCGGTACTTCTCGCTGTTCCCGCCGGGCCTCCTCGCGGCCGGGAGCAGACCCGAGGACGGCGTCTTCTCCGGCCGCGTGCCCACGGACGTCCCTGAGTACGGAGTGGCCGGGCACCCCGCGTACACCTTCGTGCGCTCCGATCCCTTCGACCGCTTCGTCGGCAACCCGGTCCTCGCCGAGCTCGCCGCCCAACTCCTGGACTCCAAGGCCGAGATGCTGCCCCGGCGCATCCTGCGCCACTTCCACCGGGGCACCCGGCGTGCCTCCCGCGCCCACGTCGACCTCGACTACATGGACAAGGGCTCGCCGCGCGTCGTGACCTTGTGGATACCCGTCGGCGACTGCCCGCCGCCCACCGGTGCCCTGGTGTACCTGGAGGGCTCCCACCGGCTCTCCCCCGAGGAGTACGCCCCGCTGCGCGACGTCACCGACCGCCCCGGCGACCGGCGGCAGATCTCCCACGACCTGGCGGGGACGGCCCGCGCGCTCGGCCGCCGCTGGCTGTGCGCGGACTTCGCGGCCGGCGACGTGATGGTGCATCTGCCGCGCATCATCCACGCGTCCCTGGACACGACGACGGATGCCATGCGGCTCTCCGTCGACGCCCGTTTCGTACGTTCGGACGACACTCCGGACCCGCGCTGGCTGAAGCCCTGGTCGGCGGACGACGGCGCCTGATCCGCCGCCCCGACCGGCTCAGCCCCAGGGCCTGACCGGCCGCCCGCCCGCCGCGTCCGAGCGCTCCGCCGCGACGATCACGTCGTCGACCAGGCGGGCCTCGGACAGCGGGCACGCCGGGGCGGTGCCGGACGCGACCGCGGCCGTGAAGTCGGCGAGCAGCGGCTGGTGCGGATTGGCCGCCGGGGGCAGCAGGACCCCCGCCGGCGAACCGGCGAGGCCCAGGACGTGCCCCGAGTCGAGCGGGTCGAGCGTCACGGTGCGGCCGCCGCCGGTGAGCCGGATCCGGTCCACGGGCGGCCCTTCGCCCCACTCCACGAGGCAGTGTGCCCGCAGTCCCGACGGCCAGCGCAGGACCAGTTCGGCCTGCCGCTCGGCTCCGCGGGGGAAGCGCCCACCGAGCCTGGCCGTCATCTCGTGCGGCCGTCCGAAGAGGTGGAGGAGCAGGTCGACGCGGTGGCTGCCGGCGTCGGCGAGGACCCCGCCGCCGGACACGGCGGGGTCGGTGCGCCAGCCCATCGGGTCGTCCGGCCCCGGCGCGAAGGCGCAGCGGAACCGCACCTCCACCCGGTCGGGCGTCCACCCGGCGAGCTCCTGGCGCAGCCGGCGTACGGCGGGCGCGAGCCGCCGGTAGTAGGCGACGCCCGCGCATGGCCCCGTCGCGTCCGCGCTCCCGCCCGTGCCGAGGCCGCCGGCGAGCGGCTTCTCGACGAGGACGGGCAGTCCGGCCGCCATCACGGCACGGGCGAACGGCACATGGTGGACCACGGGGGTGGCGACGTAGACGGCGTCGGCGCCGGACGTCAGCAGTACGTCGGGGTCGTCATCGGACGTCGCGACGCCGTGCCGTTCGGCGATGCGGGCGGCACGGCGCGGGTCGCGGCCCCACAGGGCCACCGGTTCCTCGCCCAGTGCGTGCAGGGCGGGCAGCACCCGGCGCGTCACGATGTCCCCGTATCCGGCGATGCCCCATCTCACGCGGCCTCCCCCTGCCCGCTCAGGGGACGATCGCCACCTTCAGCGTCTCGGGCGGCGGCCCCTCGTAGGGAGCGTGTTCGGCGTCCGGGTACAGGGAACGGCTGGCGGAGAGCTGCTCCATGGCCTTCGGGAGCTCGTCCAGGGGGTAGGTGTGGGTGTGCAGGGCGGGCAGGCGCAGGGCGTCGGTGCGCCGGTGGGCGAGGCGTTCGGCGACGGCGAGCGCCTCGGCGCGAGCGGTGTCCAAGGGCTCCGCGGAGCTGTGCACCCGCAGGCCCTTGCGCTCCCAGGTGACCAGGTCGACGGTGACGTGCGTGTCGACGTGGTGCGTGCCGAGGAGGACGATCAGGCCGTTCTGACGTACGAGCCCGACACAGGCGTTGACGGTCGTGGGGGTGCCGACGGCGTCGACGGCGACGTCGAAGTCGGCCCCGACCGCGGTGAGTTGCTCCGCGCTGCCGTCCACGCGGCGCACCGCGTCGGCGCCCGCCTCCGCGGACCGCTCAAGGCGCCAGTCGTCGAGGTCGACGGCGACGACCTCGGCGGCGCCGCGTGCCACCGCGACCCGCAGCGCCATCTGCCCGACGGGCCCCTGGCCGACGATCGCGACGCGGTCGCCGAGCCGGATCCCTCGGGTGGCGTGCACGGCCAGCGGCAGGAGTTGCAGGAGCGCGCCCTGCTCGAAGGGCACGCTGTCCGGCAGCGCGCCCACGGATATCTCGCGGGCCAGCGCGAAGTCCGCGTAGCCCGTGGTGAGCGGGGTGCGCACGAAGACCCGCTGGCCCGGGACGACTCGGCGCACGCCCGCGCCGGTCGCCTCGACGACGCCGGCGATCTCGTGGCCGAAACACCCCTGGGAGCAGTGGTCGCGCAGCCCGTAGTAGTGGAAGTAGGCGAGATCGCTGCGATTGCAGACCGTGCACGCACGGACGCGGACGAGCACCTCCAACGGTCCCGGCTCCGGGACCGCGACGTCGGTGACCAGCCTGATGTCGCGCCTGCCGACGAGTTCGTACCTGCGCATGACCCTCTCCCCACAGCGGATGCGACCAGCGGAAGTCTCAAGGATTCCCCAACTCTCGCCCAGTGAGGGTGGTTTCACCCGGCTCGACCGGTTCCGACTCCTTGACAGCCCTGTTTGGTACGAGCCAATATCCACTATCCGATTGGCCTGGACCAATATGCAACAGCCTCGATTCACCCACAGTGCATCACACGCCCCACGCACCCGCATCAGCCACGTACCCGCAACTTCGGAGGTCGCGCCATGGCATCGAGCAGTGACCCGACTCTGGAGCACCTCGCCAACTCCGTGCTGCAGCCCGGGTTCGAGGGCACCACGGCCCCTGACTGGCTGCGCCGCAGGATCGGCGAGGGTCTGGGCTCCGTCGTGCTGTTCGCACGGAACATCGAGACGCCCGAGCAGGTCGCCCTGCTCACCTCCGACCTGCGCGCGGAGAACCCCGACCTGATCGTCGCCATCGACGAGGAGGCGGGCGACGTGACCCGCCTGGAGGCCTGGACCGGCTCGTCCCGCCCCGGAAATCTCGCCCTCGGCGCCGTCGACGACATCGACCTGACCGAGCGGGTGGCCCACGACATCGGCCGGGACCTGCACGCGGCGGGCGTCTCCCTCAACTTCGCGCCCAGCGCCGACGTGAACTCCAACCCCCTCAACCCGGTCATCGGCGTGCGCTCCTTCGGCTCCCGCACCGATGTCGTCTCGCGGCACACGGCCGCCTGGGTCCGTGGCCTGCAGGAGGCGGGCGTCGCCGCCTGCGCCAAGCACTTCCCCGGCCACGGCGACACGGTCGTCGACTCGCACTACGGCCTGCCCCAGGTGCAGGGCTCCGCGGAGGAGATCGCGCTCACCGCGCTGCCGCCGTTCATCGCCGCGATGGAGGCGGGCGTCCGCGCGGTGATGACCGCGCACCTGCTCGCCCCCGCCTACGACCCGGACCTGCCGGCGACCCTCAGCCACCGCATCCTGGTGGAACTGCTGCGCGGGGACCTGAACTTCGACGGGCTGCTCGTCACCGACGGCATCGAGATGGGCGCGGTCACCGACCGGTACGGCATCGACGGGGCGACCGTGAAGGCGGTGGCCGGTGGTGTGGACGCGGTGTGCGTGGGCGGCGAGAGCGCCGACGAGGCGACGTTCGACCTGCTCTCCACGGCGCTGGTGAAGGCGGTCCTCGAAGGTACGCTGCCCGAGGCCCGGCTCGTCGAGGCGAGCACCCGGGTACGGGAGTTCGCGACCTGGTCCGGGGAGCGGTCGCGGGCCGTGGCGCGCGCCGCGGAGCCCTCCGACATCGGTCTGGTCGCGGCCCGCCGCGCGGTCCGGGTGCACCACCGCTCCGGCACGGCGAACGCCGCGATCCCGCTCGCCGGGGTCCCGCACGTCGTGGAGCTCTCCCCCACGATGAACCTCGCCGTCGACGGCCACACCCCGTGGGGCGTCGCCTCGCCCCTGCGCGACCTGCGCCCCGGCACGACGTCCGTGCGCCTGACGGAGACCGACCTCGCCCACACCGACGACCTGCTGGGCAGCGAGGCGCTGACCCCGGCCACGGGCCGCGCGCTGGTGGTCGTGGTCCGTGACGCGGCACGCCACCGCTGGATGACCGAGACGCTCAACCGCATCCTGCGCTGCCGCCCCGACGCCCTGGTCGTCGAGATGGGCGTCCCTACGGGCGACACGCTCGGCGCCGCCCACCTGGTCACCCACGGCGCGACCCGGGTGTCCGGGATCGCGGCGGCGGAACTCCTCGCGGGCGCGGGGCGCTGAGCGCCCGGCCACCGGTCTCCGGGACCGCCGCCGTCGCGGCCGGGGTCCCGGAGACCGCCCGTCTCACCCCTTCAGCGGGCCCTCGCAGCTGAAGTCCGCGCTGCCCGCGCGGCCGTCGGACCAGATGTCCACCTCGCCGAACGAGCAGTTCATGTCGGCCAGGTTGTTGTCACCTGCCGCGGACCGGTCGAGCAGGAAGTAGTCCACCGTCTCAGACATGTCCTCGAAGACGGTGTCGGGGTCGTCGGCCGCGGCGAGGTTGGCGGTGATCCGGCCCGTGCAGGCGTACCGCGGGCGCTCCGGTGCCCCGTTCGAACGGCACTCCGGCGTGACGCCCGTCGTCGCCGCGAAGGAGGCCCTGACCTGGTCGGCCGAGGAGTCGGCAAGGTCCGCCACCGGCACGTACGTCGTGTCCGGCACGAAGAGGTCGTCGACCTGGGCGATCTGCTTGTCGAGGAAGGCGTCGTACCGGCTCTGGAGGCCGCCGTCCTTGCCGAGCCGGTCGCGCCAGCCGTCGAAGCCCGCCGGGTCGTCGGCCCGCAGGTAGCCGTACATCTCCTGGAGCAGCGCCGGACGTTCGGTCCACAGGAACTCGAAGAACGTGCCGGCGTAGTCGTAGAAGCGGAAGCCGTCCCCGTCGTACGTGGCGTGCAGGAGCTGGTCCACGCTCATCCGCGGCCCGCCGTTCGCCGTGTCCGCGATGATCCCCTGGACCAGCGACTTGCGGACCTTGATGCCGTCGTCGCGGGTGGCGCCGTCGAAGAACTCGGCGGTCCCCTCGTCCATCGCAGTGGTGCGGTCACCCTCGTACCACGGACCCTCGCCGAAGAAGCCGGGCACCGCCCAGCGGCCGTTGAGGTAGTGGGTGTACTCGTGGCGGAAGAGCTCTTCCAGCGTCAGCGTGGAGTCCTGCGGGACACGGCGCTGGTAGGTGTAGAAGGTCGCGCCGCGCTCGATGTAGACGCCGCCGTTGTTCGTGTCCATCCCGGTGAGCAGGGGATGGTAGTTCTCGTAGTCGGCGCGCGAGGCGTAGAGGACCGTCGTCAGGCCGGTGTTGGGGTCGCCTGCGAGCGGCTCCTCGGTGCCGACGACCCGGTGGAAGTGCGACTTGACCTGCTTGCTCGCGTAATAGAGCTGGTCGACGGTGTTCCGGCCGAGCGCCGTGCGGACCTTCATGCCGCCCTTGTCGTACGTGTAGGTCTGCGGGAAGAGGCGGCGCTCGATGTCCGCCTTGCACACCTTGTACGGCGCGCAGGCGTCGAACTCGTTGAGCCAGGTGGCGACCTTCGCCCACGGCGCGCTGCCTTCGCCGAAGTTGCGGACGGTGACGTCGACGAGCCCGCCGAGGCCGGAGACGATCTCCGCGGTGAGCCCGTCGATCTGGCCGAACCTGCCGTACTCGCTCAGCGCGTCCCGCACCACCCAGTCGTTGCCGGTCCCCTTGAGGTGGGTGTATCCGCCGAAGGCCTTGAAGGCGGCGCGGTAGGAGGCATCGGCCTTCACCGCACGGTGGAAGGCGGCGTCCTGGTTGCCTGGGTACACGCCGAGGTAGCTGAGGGAGAGCGCGGCGAGCGCGGAACCGGCCCAGTTCGCGTCCTTCGCCGTGGCGGGATGTGCGGCGTCCATGGTGGCCAGGACCCGCTTGATCACCGGGAGTTGGTGCTGGCGCAGCCCCGGCGCGCTCCCCGCGTACAGCGCCTCGCGCAGCGACTCGGCGTTGGTGCGGGTGACGTCGAAGGTGCGGGGTGCCGTGCCGAAGGCGTCGACGGCACGACGCATCGCGTCGACGGTCGGGCCGTCGGTGACGTCGATCTCGTCGTGCGAGAAGTCCTGGTAGGCGACGGCGTGGAGATACGTGAACATCTCCAGGAGGTTGCTGCCGTTCTTGCCGTCGTGCGCGGCGGCGAGCCGGGTGATGCGGCCGGAGACGGCCTGGACGTGGGCGTCCGACATGACGGGGGCGAGGCGGCCGTCCCAGGTCCAGATGAGCGTGCGCAGACAGCCGTCCGCGGTGACGGCCGGGTCGGCGAGGAAGTCGGCGAACCGCTCGGGCGGGAGGCCGGTGACACCGTCGAGGGTGCAGGGCACGGCACCGGCCTTCGCCGCACCCTGCCCCTTCCGCGCCTCCCGCTCCTTCGGCTCCTTCTTCGGCTCCTTCGGCTCCTTCGGCTCCTTCGGCTCCTCCGGCTTCGGTGTGCGGGCGCCCGGCACGCGGCCGTCCTTGAGCCCGCCGGGCGCGGGGATCTCGTAGGCGCTCGGCTTGGGCGCCCTCGCCCTGCGGTCGACCACGTCCAGCGGGTCGGGCCGGGCCGGCGCGGAGGCCGCGGCGGTGCGCGTCCTGTCCTGCGTGAGGGCGGGCTCGGCCGCGTGCCCGTACTGGGCGGCCGAGAGGCAGAGGGTCGCCGCTGTCGCGGCGGCGAGCACGGATCTGCGCAGGGTTGGTAGCCGTAACTGGGACACCGAGGGCTCCTGTGTGGGGTGGGGAGGCGCTGGATCGATCAACTGACGTGCGCGCAGAGCCACTTGAGAGGCTGTCGCCGCGTCATGTGATGCGTAACGTAGTAATGTGAAATTGCACTGACAACCCCTCAGGGCACAGGAACCGCCCCGGAATCCCCGGCCTCAGGGGCGAGGCAATGCCTCCGCCCCCGGTTCGCGCAGTGTGCGCAGCAGGAGCCAGCCGAGGGCGGGCAGCGCGATCAGCGGCGCGAGCGCCGTCCGCAGGGAGGCCGCGTCGGCGACGGCTCCGATCAGCGGGCTCGCGAGGCCGCCGATGCTCACGGTCAGCCCCAGCGTGACGCCGCTCGCGGTGCCCATGCGCCGGGGCAGGTAGTCCTGGCCGAGGGTGATGTGCAGGGAGAACGGCACGTACAGGCCGGCCGAGGCCAGCACGACGAAGACGTACAGCGGCGGCCCGGGGACGAGGACGACCCCCGCCACCGCGAGGATCGTCGCGGCGTACGACCACCGGACGACCGGGAGCCTGCCGTGCCGCGCGGCGAGCCGTCCGCCCGCGACCGTGCCGACCGCACCGCCGAGGTAGAGCACGAACAGCGCGGCGGTACCGGCGACTTCGCCGCCGCCGGTGCGCTCGCGCACGTACAGCGCGATGAACGTGCTCAGTCCCGTGAAGACGATCGAGCGGCACACGATGGCGCCGGACAGCCTGAGGAAGGACGGCCAGTCGTCCTCGGCGACCGGCCCCGGGACTCCGCCCCGGGGCGCGGCCGCCTCCCCGGCCCGCACACCCCGCATCGCGGCCACACACAGCACGGCCCCCGCGAGCGCGGGGACGACCAGGAGCGGAGAGGCGCGCAGGCCGCCCGTGGCGACGACGGCGGCGACCAGCAGGGGCGCGGTCGCGAACCCGACGTTGCCGCCGAGCGAGAACCAGCTCATGGCGGTGTGGCTGCCCCGGCTCGCCTGCCGGGCCACGCGCGCGGCCTCCGGATGGTAGGCGGCGACGCCGATGCCGGACACGGCGACGACGAGCAGCGTCAGCACGTAGTTCTCACCGATCCCGGCGAGCGCGACGCCCGCGCCGCCCACCAGCGTGCTCACCGGCAGCAGCCACGGCATGGCCCACTTGTCGGTGAGCGCGCCGAACAGCGGCTGCACCACCGACGACAGCAACGAGGCGGCGAGCACGATGCCGGACGCGGCGGCGTAGCTGTAGGCGCGCTCGGAGACGAAGAACGGGACGAGGGCCGCGACCGACCCCTGGTAGACGTCCACGCAGGCGTGACCGAGCGCGAGGAGGGTGATGGGGCGGCGGGTGCGGGCGGCGTGACCGGCCCCGGCCGCCTCCGTTCGGGGGACGCTCCGTCGCGGGGACGGGTCGCCACCGACGGAGGAAGGCCGGCTCGCGGCTCGGGGAGTCTGGTTAGTCGACACCACCTCATCGTGGCCATGCCCCACCCTGGCGCGCTTCCGATAAAATGCCACCTCGTGTCGAAGACCCGCCACTCCGCCCGCCACGCCGGCCGCCACGCCATCCGCCACACCCCCGAGGCCCCCACCACCGTCCGGGACCTGGCGCCCGGGGAGCACATCGACCCGCACCGCCACGACGACCACCAGATCATCTACGCGGTCTCCGGCGTCGTGGCCGTCACCACCGACGCGGGCACCTGGTTCGCGCCGGGCAACCGGGCCATCTGGGTTCCCGCGGGCTGCGTCCACGAGCACCGCGCCCACAGCAGGACCGCCCTGCACCTGCTCGGCCTGCCCACCGGCACGAACCCGCTCGGCCTCGACTCCCCCACCGTCCTCACCGTCGGCCCCCTGCTGCGCGAACTGATCCTCGCCTGCACCCGGACCCCGCACGACGACTCACCGGAGTACCGGCGTCTGCGCGCCGTGCTCCTCGACCAGCTGCGCGCCTCCCCGCAGCAGCCCGTCCAGCTGCCCACCCCGTCGGACTCCCGCCTCGCGGCCGTCTGCGAGCTGCTGCACGGCGATCCGTCCGACCCGCGCGGCCTCGCCGAACTGGCGGCCGAGGCGGGCGCGGGCGAACGCACCCTCAGCCGCCTGTTCCGCCACGAGCTGGGCATGACGTTCCCCCAGTGGCGCACCCAACTGCGCCTCTACCACGCGCTGCGCATGCTGGCCGACGGCCTGCCGGTCACCACGGTCGCGCACCGCTGCGGCTGGGCGTCCGCCAGCGCCTTCATCGACGTGTTCCGCCGGGCCTACGGATACACCCCCGGTACGCATCGCCGCCGGGACTGACGCGGCCCCGGCTCTCCCGGCATCCGGCCCGTGGCCCGTGGCCGGTGACTCGCAGCCCGTGGCCGGTGACCCTTCACGATCGGGGCGCATGAGTGATCAACTCCCCGGTGAGCACGCCCCCTTGGCAGCGTCAGTGCCATGTGAAATATTACTGCCGTGCTCACGAGAAACCCGTCCGGACGGCCGGACCTCTCGGACCTCTCGAACCTCGCAGACCCCACCAGCTCCTCGGACCTCGTCGTCGTGGGGGCGGGAGTGGTCGGCGCCGCCTGCGCCTACTACGCGGCCCGTGCCGGCCTTCACGTCACCGTCGTCGACCGCGGCCCCGTCGCGGGCGGCACCACGGGAGCAGGCGAGGGCAACCTCCTGGTCTCCGACAAGGAACCGGGCCCCGAACTCGAACTCGCCATGCTCTCCGCCCGGTTGTGGAAGGAGATGGCGGCCGAACTCCCCTCACGCATCGAGTACGAGAAGAAGGGCGGCCTCGTCGTCGCCTCGACCGAGCCCGGTCTCGCGGCGCTGCGGGACTTCGCCGCGGCACAGACACGGGTGGGCGTCGAGGCGACCGAGGTACCGCCCGATCGCCTCACCGACCACGAACCGCACCTCGCCCCCGATCTCGCGGGCGGCTTCCACTACCCGCAGGACGCCCAGGTGCAGCCCGCCCTCGCCGCCGCGCATCTACTGCGAGCCGCCGCCGGCACCGGGCGCCTGACACTGCGGCTCGGCGAGGAGGTGACCGCCGTCCTCACCGGCAGGAACGGCGGGGTGCGCGGCGTACGGACGCGCCGCGCGGAGATACGGACACCCCACGTGCTCAATGCCGCGGGGACATGGGGCGGCCAACTCGCGGGCCTGGCGGGCGTGGAGCTGCCGGTGCTCCCCCGGCGCGGTTTCGTCCTGGTCACCGAACCGCTGCCCCGCGTGGTGCGCCACAAGGTGTACGCGGCGGAGTACGTCGCCGACGTCGCGAGCGGCTCGGCGGCGCTGCAGACCTCGGCCGTGGTGGAAGGCACCCCGGCGGGCCCGGTCCTGATCGGCGCGAGCCGCGAGCGGGTGGGCTTCGACCGCACGCTGTCGGTGGAGGTCCTGCGACGCCTCGCGGCCCGGGCCGTCGACCTGTTCCCCGTCCTCGCCACGGTCCGGGCGATCCGCACGTACGCCGGGTTCCGCCCCTATCTCCCGGACCACCTCCCCGCGATCGGCCCCGACCCGCGCGTGCCGGGCCTGCTGCACGCCTGCGGCCACGAGGGCGCGGGCATCGGCCTCGCCCCGGCGACCGGTGCGCTGATCACGGCAATCCTGACGGGCAGTGACATGCCCCTGGACGCCCGCCCGTTCGCCCCGGAACGCTTCGCATCCGAGAGCGTCGCCCCATGAGGCCGCACCGAACGCCCTCACCCCGCAGGCCCACCGCCCGCGAGTCACTTCCCACGCCCCACGAGAGGAGCCGCCCGTATGGCACGTGAGGACCGGACCCCCGCCGAGCTCGTGGGGGTCACCCCCGGGGCCGCCTTCGCGATCACCTTCGACGGGCGCAGGCTCGACGCGCTGCCGGGCCAGTCCATCGCCGCCGCGCTCTGGTCCGCGGGAATCCTGGCCTGGCGGACCACCCGGGTCGGCGGGCGGCCGCGCGGCGCGTTCTGCGGCATCGGCCAGTGCCACGACTGCCTCGCGACCGTCAACGGCCGGCCCAACCGGCGGGCCTGCCTGGTCCCCGCCCGCCCCGGCGACGTGGTCACCACCCAGGAAGGACACGGTCATGCCGGGCTCGACGTCTGAAGCGACCAGGGCACCCGAAACCCCGCGGATGTACGACGTCGTGGTGCTCGGCGCCGGACCCGCGGGCCTGGCCGGTGCGGTGACGGCCGCCGAACACGGCCTGTCCGTCGCCCTGTTGGACTCGGCAGGACAACCGGGAGGCCAGTTCTACCGACACCCCGCCCCGGCCACCGGCGCCACCCGCCCCGAGGCCCTGCACCACGACTGGCCCGTCTTCGCCGACTTGCGCGCACGCCTGGAGGCGAGCGGCACGACCTGTCTCTTCGAACACCACGTCTGGACCCTCGCGCGCGAGGCCGGAGACCACTGGACCGTCCATGCCCTCGCCGGGGAGGACGGGGACGGCAGGGGCACCGGGGGCGGCGGGGACGCCGAGGGGAGCTCCTGTGCACAGCGCCCCGTGGCCGTACGGGCCCGCGCCGTCCTCCTCGCCACCGGCTCCTTCGAGCGCCATCTCCCCTTTCCCGGCTGGACCTTGCCCGGCGTCGTCGGCGCGGGCGGCGCCCAGGCCATGCTCAAGTCCGGACTCGCGCTCCCCGGCAGGCGCGTCGTCGTCGCGGGCAGCGGACCGCTCCTGCTCGCGGTGGCCGCCTCGCTCACCGCGGCCGGGGCGCGGGTGCCCGAACTCGTCGAGGCGGGCGGGTACCTCGGATACGCCCGCCGTCCTGGCGTACTCGCCGCCCAGCCCCGGAAGTTGGCGGAGGCCACGCTCCACGGCTCGGTCCTCCTGCGCCACAAGGTGCGTCCGCGCACCCGGCACGCGGTGACGGAGGCGCACGGCACGGACCGGGTGGAGGCCGTGACGGTCTCGCGCCTGGACCGCGACTGGCGTCCGATGCCGGGCACGGGCCGCCGCGTCGCCTGCGACGCACTCGCCGTCGGCCACGGCCTGGTCCCGCAGATCGACCTGGCGACCTCCCTGGGCTGCGCCACCCGGTACACCGCCGACGGCACGCACGCGCTGGCGCTGAGCCCGCTGCAGGAGACGTCCGTGCGCGGCCTGTGGGCGGCGGGCGAGACGACGGGAATCGGCGGCGCACCCCTGGCCCTGGGCGAGGGCGAGTGGGCGGCGCTGGCCGTCGTGGCCCGGCTGACGGGACGGCGCCCCGCGCCGACCTCACGCCTGCGCCGCCTGCGCCGCCGCCTCGACCGCATGCGCGCCTTCGCGGAGGTGATGGCCGCCGCGCACGCGCCGGGTCCCGGCTGGACGGGCTGGCTTTCCGACGACACGGACGTGTGCCGCTGCGAGGAGGTCACCGCGGGCCGCGTCCGTGAGGCGGTGGCGGACTACGGCGCGCACGACGCACGTACCGTCAAACTCCTCACCCGGGCGGGCATGGGCTGGTGCCAGGGCCGCATGTGCGGATCGGCGGTCGCCTGCCTCACCCCGCCCCCTCCTCCCTCCTCCGCCTCCTCTCCCTCTTCCGCTTCCTCCGGCGAGGCGCCCGCCCACCACCGCCCGGCCCCTGCTCCCCCTCCCCCGGACCGGCGCCCCCTGGCCGCACCCGTACCGCTCGGCGTGCTCGCCGCCCTCCCGGAAGCACCTCTCCCGCAGGCGCCCCTCCCGAAGACGCCTCCCGCAGAGACCTCCCACCCGGAGACCTCCACTGCCGAGGCCACCTCTCCGCCCCACCCGACAGAAGGGCAGCCGTCATGACCGCCACCACCGCCTGGACCACCGACCGCCCCTGGCGCGGCATCATGGTCGCCACCGCGCTCCCCCTGCGCGAGGACCTCTCCATCGACTACGAGGCCTACGCCGAACACGTCCGCCACCTCATCACCAACGGCTGCGACGGCGTCGTGCCCAACGGCTCCCTCGGCGAGTACCAGACCCTCACCGACGACGAGCGCGCCCGTGTCGTACGCACCGCCGTCGAGGCCGCCGGCGACGGGAGCCGCGTGATGCCCGGCGTCTCGGCCTACGGCAGCACCGAGTCCCGCCGCTGGGCCGAGCAGGCGGCGGAGGCGGGCTGCGGCTCCGTGCTCCTCCTGCCGCCGAACAGCTATCGGGCCGACGAGCAGGCCGTACGCGCGCATTACGCCGAGGTCGCCCGGGCCGGCCTGCCCGTGGTGGCGTACAACAACCCCCTCGACACCAAGGTCGACCTGACCCCGGACCTGCTGGCCGGGCTGTACGGCGACAGCACCGTCGTGGCCGTGAAGGAGTTCAGCGGGGACGTCCGCAGGGCGTACGAGATCGCGGAACTCGCCCCCGACCTCGACCTGTTGATCGGCGCGGACGACGTGCTGCTTGAACTCGCCCTCGCCGGCGCGGTCGGCTGGATCGCCGGATACCCGAACGCCTTCCCCGCCACCTGCGCGGAGCTCTACGCCGCCGCCTGCGCCCGGGACCTGGACACCGCGCTGCCTCTCTACCGTTCCCTGCACCCGCTCCTGCGTCAGGACTCCAAGACCGAGTTCGTGCAGGCCATCAAGGCGTCGATGGACATCGTGGGCCGCCGCGGCGGCCCGACCCGCCCGCCGCGCACCCCGCTGTCCGGCCCCACGGAGACGCTGGTGCGGTCGGCCACCGAGAAGGCGGTGGCGGCGGGCCACCACTGAGCCCCGGCCCCATCGCCACCCACAGCCCCGCGCACCCCGCGGGAATCCACAGCGGACCGGCACCGACGCCCACCCGGAAACGGACGGGACCGGACCGGAAGGGAAGAGCCCCATGCGCACCCGTCACGTCTTCCACGCCGTCGACTCGCACACCGAAGGCATGCCCACGCGCGTGATCACCGGTGGTGTGGGGGTGATCCCCGGCGCCACGATGGCCGAGCGCAGGCTCCATTTCATGGAGCACCTGGACCATCTGCGCACCCTCCTGATGTACGAGCCGCGCGGCCACTCCGCGATGAGCGGCGCGATCCTCCAGCCCCCGACCCGTCCCGACGCCGACTACGGAGTCCTCTACGTGGAGGTGTCCGGGCTCCTGCCCATGTGCGGCCACGGCACCATCGGCGTGGCCACCGTCCTGGTCGAGACGGGGATGGTCCAGGTCAGCGAGCCGGTCACGACGGTCCGCCTGGACACACCGGCGGGCCTGGTCTCCGTGGACGTACAGGTGACCGAGGGCGCCGCCACCTCGGCCACGCTCACCAACGTCCCCGCGTTCAGCGTCGCCCTGGACCGCAAGATCGAGGTGCCGGGACACGGCACGGTGACGTACGACCTGGCCTACGGCGGGAACTTCTACGCGTTCGTGCACCTGGACGCGCTGGGACTGCCCTTCGACCGGGCGCGCAAGGACGACCTGCTCGCGGCGGGGCTCGCCGTCATGGAGGCGGTCAACGCGTCGCCGGACCGGCCGACGCACCCCGCGCAGCCCGAGATCGGCGGGGTCAAGCACGTCTATCTGGCGGCGCCGGGGTCGGACGCCCACCGCTCCCGGCACGCCATGGCGATCCACCCGGGCTGGTTCGACCGCTCGCCGTGCGGAACGGGCACCTCCGCGCGGATGGCACAGTTGCACGCCCGCGGCGAGCTCCCGCTGGACCGCGACTTCGTCAACGAGTCCTTCATCGGTACGGAGTTCACCGGCCGCCTGGTGGCGGAGACCGAGGTGGCGGGCGTTCCCGCGGTCGTTCCCCGGATCACGGGACGAGCCTGGATCACGGGCACGGCCCAGTACTTCCTGGACCCGGACGACCCTTTCCCCGCGGGCTTCCTGCTCTGAACTCATCGCCAGGCCCCCACGACTCCCCCGGACCCCCAACTGGCAACGTGACATTGTACTTTGGTGATCCGCGCGGGCGCGGGACCACCGGAGGGGACACCATGGGGCACCTGAAGCAGAAGAACCTCATCACCACCAGGGAGCGGCTGCGCGACCAGGTCGGCCACGCCCTGCGGGCCGCCCTGATCTCCGGCGAACTGCGCCCCGGCGAGATCTACTCCGCGCCCGGCCTCGCCGAGGACTTCGGCATCTCGGCGACGCCGGTGCGCGAGGCGATGCTCGACCTGGCCCGGGAGGGCCTGGTGGAGCCCGTGCGCAACAAGGGCTTCCGGGTCACCGAGGTCAACGAGCGCGACCTCGACCAGTACACGGAGATCCGCGGCCTGATCGAGGTCCCCATGATCGGGCGGATCACCCGCACCGCCGCCCGCGAGGACCTGGAGGTGCTGCGCCCGATCGCCGAGGAGATCGTGCGCGCCGCCCGTGACCACGACCTCATCGCCTACCTGGAGGCCGACCGCCGCTTCCACCTCTCGCTCCTCGCCCTCTCGGGCAACGACCGGCTGGTCGAGACGGTCGGCGACCTGCGCAAGCGTTCCCGCCTCTACGGCCTCACGGCCCTGGACGAGCGCGACCAGCTGACTCCGTCGGCCGAGGAACACATCGAACTCCTCGACCTGATGCTGGCGGGCGACGCCAAGGGCGCACAGGAGTGCATGGCGCGACACCTGGGCCACGTCCGGTCCCTGTGGGCGGAGAGCGACGCGACGACACCGGTGCCGGCCCGCCGCTAGCCACGCCCCCTCGGTGGCGACCGGGCACCCAGGGGGGAACGGGGAGGGGAAACAAAAAAAAAAGAACACAAAGCACCGGGGGTCCCTTTGGTTTCCGAGGGGGGGAT
>NZ_JBVIXD010000004.1:527637-709042 GCF_055593965.1 Streptomyces sp. NPDC040622
TTGGGGAGGAAAACAACCCCCCCCCCCCCTCCCCCCCCCCCCCCCCCCCCCCCCCCCCTTTTCCCCCCCCCCCCCCCGGGCCCCCCCCGGGACGGGCACACAACGCAAAAGGACCCCAGATCACTGGGGTCCCTGCTGGTGTCCGAGGGGGGACTTGAACCCCCACGCCCGATAAAGGGCACTAGCACCTCAAGCTAGCGCGTCTGCCATTCCGCCACCCGGACTAGGTGTCTGCCGTCGCGGGTGTTCCCCGCGGCGACATGGACAACAATACCAAGGTTTCGGAGTGTCTTTCACCTGCGTATCCGCTCGCCGACCGTGGGATGCGCGACCGCCCGCCCCACCCCGCCTAGAGTCTCACCATGAGTGACGGGTTGATGACCGGAGCCACTGGCGCGCTCGGCGACATGAAGGCGCGCCGGGGTCCCAGGTTGCTGTCTCCCCTGCGGGAGCACCTGCGGGACACCATGTGGTTCGCGCCGACCGTGGGGCTCCTGGGGTCCCTGCTCCTGTGGTGGGTCGCCGCGGAGCTGGACACGCAGATCGTCTCGGCCCTGCGGGACGCGGGCGAGTACGACCAGATCAAGGATCTGATGGGGATCGCCGACGATGCCAAGGCGGTGATCAGCACCATCGGCAGCGCCATGATGACCTTCATCGGTGTCGTCTTCAGCATCTCGCTGGTCGCGGTGCAGATGGCCAGCGGGCAGTTCAGTCCCCGGGTGGTGCGGCTGTACGTGCGGTCCCGCATCACCAAGATCACGCTCACCGGGTTCATGGCGACGTTCCTCTTCTCCCTGATGACGCTCACGTCGTTCGACAGCGAGCGGGATCCCCGCCTCCTGACGAGCGTGCCGTTGGTCGAGTCGGTACTCGCGATGATCATGGTGCTGCTGAGCCTGCTCCTCTTCGTGGCCTACGTGAACGGGACGGTCCGGATGATGCGGATCGGCTTCGTGATCGACCGGATCGCCCGCGAGTCGTTCCGGGTCGCCGTGAAGCAGCCCGTGGAACTCCCGGTCGACACGGAACGGCTCGGTCCGGAGACCGCCCGGGTCACTCATCAGGGCCGCGCGGGCGTGCTGCGGGACGTGCACATCGCGCGCGCCGTGCGGGCGGCCCGGCGGCAGGGGGTCGTGCTGCGGCTGATCCCGCGGATCGGGGACTTCGTGGTGCCGGGGACCCCCGTCTTCACGGTGCACGGCGGGGCGGCACCCTCCCGGCGCGCACTCGGCTGCACCGTCTTCGTGGGGGTCGAGCGGACCTTCCACCAAGACCTCGGCTTCGGGTTGCGGCAGCTGTCCGACATCGCGCTGCGGGCCCTGTCCCCCGCGGTGAACGATCCGACGACCGCGGTGCAGGCCCTCGACCGCATCGTGCAGTTCCTGGCGTCGATCGCCCCCTACCCGCTGGGCGCGCTCGGGCACCGCGACCGGCGCGGGCAGATGCGGCTGGTCCAGTCCGTGCCGGACTGGACCGCCCTCGTCGATCTCGGGTTCGCCGAGATCAGAGGGTGCGCGGTCGGGAACCCTCAGGTGTCCCGGCGCATGCTGGCCGGGCTCGACGATCTTCTGCTGCTCGTGCCGGAAGAGCGGCGCGAACCGCTGCTCCGGCACCGGGAGCTCCTCGCCCAGGCCGTGGAGCGCTCGGTGCCGGAGGCGGCAGACCGCGCGTTCGCGCTGCTGCCGGACCGGCAGGGCATCGGGTGAGTCACGCGTGCGAGCCGGCGGGACACGGAGACCGATGGGCACGGGCCCCCGGTGCATGGGCCCACGGTGCACGGGCCCCCGGTGCATGGGCCCCGGTGCGCGGGTCTGCGGAGCAGAGGACTGCGGGACCGTCACACCCTGTGGTGCGGGTTCGGGAAGTTGCCCGGCGGCAGTTCACCCGTGGGTCCCCGCGTGACTGCGCGCACCAGCAGCTCGCCACCCACGAACGCGCCGCGCCAGGACGCGCCGAGGCCGCCGAAGAGCTCGTCGCGGTCACCGCGTGAGCGTGGCGTGCCCCGCCCGGTCTTGAAGGCACGGATCTGCGGCGCGAGGCGTGCGTACGTGGCCGGGTCGTCGGTGGAGAGCGTGGCGACGAGCGCGCCGTTGGACGCGTTCATGGCCGCGAGCAGTTCGGCCTCGGTGTCGACCAGGACGATCGTGTCGACGGGGCCGAACGGCTCCGCGTGGTGCAGCGGCGAGGACGGTGGCGGGTTGAGGAGCGTGACCGGGTGGACGTACGCGTCCGTGTCCTGTCCCGGCAGGAAGCGGGACGCGTCCTGGGCACCGCGGTACAGCGGGACGGCGCCCCGGTCGACGGCCTCGGCGACCTGGTCGGTGAGCTCCTTGGCCTTGGCCGCGTTGATCAGCGGACCGAAGTCGAGGTCGGGGAACGGGTCTTCGGGGTGAGCGACCGCGAGCGGGTGCCCGACGCGCACGGTACGGACCGCCGGCAGGTAGGCGGCGAGGAACTCGTCGAAGAGGGTGCGCTGGACGACGAAGCGCGGGTACGCGGTGCAGCGCTGCTTGCCGTAGTCGAAGAGCTTGGGGACGAGCGCGGCGAGCGCGTCCCAGTCGCTGTAGTTCCAGATGCCCCAGGTGTTCAGTCCTTCCTGTTCGAGGATGTGCCGCTTGCCGAGGTCGGCGACGGCCGTGGCCACTGCGGCGCCCGTGTCGCGGCCGCCGACGAAGGAGACGCAGCCGATCTCGGGCGCGCGCACGAGCGCTTCGGACAGCTCGCCGCCACTGCCGGTGACGAGGGTGACGGGAAGTCCTTCGCGAGCGGCGAGGGCACAGGCCAGGGTGCGGCAGGCGACGCCGCCGTCGGTCGGGGTCTTGGCGATGACCGCGTTCCCTGCCAGTGCCTGGACCAGCATGGTGTGAACGAGCACGCTCATCGGGTAGTTCCAGCTCGCGATGTTGGATATCGGACCGTCCAGCGGGGCCCTGCCCTCGACCATCGGCTCGATGCCGTCGACGTACCAGCGCACGCCGTCGGTGGCCCGGTCGACGTCGGCCTGCGCGAGGCGCCAGGGCTTGCCGATCTCGTGGACGGGGAGGAGGGCGAGCAACTCCCGGTGCCGAGCAAGGGAGTCCAGGGCCGCGGCGACGCGGACTCGGCGTTCGGGCAGCGGGACGTGCCGCCAGGCGCGGTGCTGGTCGAGCGCGGCGCGCACGGCCTGCCGGGCGGTGGTGGCGTCGAGTCGGGGCGGGCCCGCGAGGGGAGTGCCGTCGACGGGGCTGGTGGCGGGCAGGGGCCGGCCGTCGGCGTGCCAGGTGCCGTTCCACACGTTCAGGGTGCGGTCGTCGCGGAAGGCTTCGGGTGCGAGGGTGAGGCAGCGCTGCCAGGCATCGGCCCAGGCGGTGCCGGCTTTGCGGACGCGGGCGTCCCGGTGGGCGTTTCGAGAGGTGCCTCGGGGGTCGCTTCAGGACGTGCTTCGAGGTGTCATCTGGTTGTCTCCGCTCACGGTGCACGGTCGGGGCGGGAGGGACATCACAGGGGAACAGCGCGTACGGCGCGTACAGCAGGTACGGCGGAAGATGCGTCGCAGCAGATGAGGCGTCAGCGCGAGTGGGGCGAGTGGGGCGTCACAGCAGGTCGAGCACCAACCGAGCCGTTTCGGTCGGGGTGTCGCCCACGCGTACGCCGTCGGCTTCCAGCGCCGTCTTCTTCCCCTGGGCGGTGCCCGACGAGCCGGAGACGATCGCACCGGCGTGACCCATCGTCTTGCCTTCGGGAGCGGTGAATCCGGCGATGTAGGCCACGACGGGCTTGGTGACGGATGCCTTGATGTATGCGGCGGCGCGTTCTTCGGCGTCGCCGCCGATCTCTCCGACGAGGACGACGAGTTCGGTGTCGGGGTCGTCCTCGAAGGCCCCGAGGCAGTCGATGCGTGTCGTGCCGACGACGGGGTCACCCTGATTCCCACGTAGGTGGAGAAGCCGATGTCACGCAGCTCGTACATGAGCTGGTAGGTGAGCGTGCCGGACTTCGAGACCAGGCCGATACGGCCCGGCTTGGTGATGTCTGCGGGGATGATGCCCGCGTTGGACTGTCCGAGGGTGATCAGGCCGGGGCAGTTGGGGCCGATGACACGGGTATCGCGCTCTTTCGCGTACGAGAGGAAGGCGACGGTGTCGTGGACGGGGACGCCTTCGGTGATGACGACGGCGAGGCCGATGCCGGCGTCGGCTGCGTCGATGACGGCGGCCTTGGTGAAGGCGGGCGGCACGAAGACGACGGTGGTGTCGGCGCCCGTGGCGGCCATGCCGTCGTGGACCGAGCCGAGGACGGGGACGGCGCGGTCGTCGAAGCCGACGGTGCGGCCCGCCTTGCGGGGGTTGACGCCGCCGACGATGTCGGTGCCCGCGGCGAGCATGCGGCGGGTGTGCAGCATCCCGACGGCCCCGGTCATGCCTTGGACGAGGACCTAGCTCTCCTTGGTGAGTTGGATCGCCATGTCCTGGCTCCTTAACGCGCGTCGGCGAGGTCGGCGGCGCGGCGGGCGGCGCCGTCCATGGTGGCCTCCTGCCGTAGGAGGGGGTGAGCGCGGCCGTCGAGGATGGCACGGCCGCGGTCGGCGTTGTCGCCGTCGAGGATGGCACGGCCGCGGTCGGCGTTGTCGCCGTCGAGGATGGCACGGCCGCGGTCGGCGTTGTTGCCGTCGAGGCGGACCACCATCGGCTTGGTCAACCGCACGGAGTCCAGGGCCCGGACGAAGCCGTCGGCCACCGCGTCGCAGGCGGTGATGCCGACGAAGACGTTCGCGAAGACGGACCTCACCTCGGGATCGGCGAGGACGACGGTGAGGGCGTCCGCCATGACCTGCGCGGAGGCGCCGCCTCCGATGTCGAGGAAGTTGGCGGGGCGGGCACCGCAGCCGGCGACCACGTCGAGCGTCGACATGACGAGTCCGGAGCCGTTGCCGATGACACCGACCTCGCCTTCGAGCTTCACGTAGTTGAGGCCCTTGGCCGCGGCCGCCGCTTCCAGTCCCTGGTCGTGCGTCTCCTGACCGACGCCCCGGCGCTCCTGGCGGAAGCGGGCGCTGTCGTCCAGGGTGACCTTTCCGTCCAGAGCGAGGATCTCGCCCCGGACGGTGCGGACGAGCGGATCGACCTCCACGAGGAGGGCGTCCTCATGGATCAGAACGCGCCAGAGTTTGACCAGTGTGTCGGCTGTCTCGGGTGGGAGACCGGCGGCGGCCGCGATCTCGGCGGCCTTCTTCTGTGTCACCCCTTCCGCCGGAACGATCGGCAGGCGCGCCACCGCCTCCGGGCGGCTCACCACCACTTCCTCTATCTCCGTGCCGCCCTCGGCGGAGGCGATCGCGAGGAAGCGTCCGGCTGGCTCCTGACCGCTGCGTCTGTCCGAGGTCGGCCCCCGGATCACGAAAAGTGCCGCACGCCCCCTGGACACCACTCACCGGATGCGGGATAACAAGCTTCATACAGTATTCGTCGACTGTATGCAATCTGCTGCGAGGGCGCCCCGCGAACCGTGCGAGCGCGCTCCGACTCCCCTACGAAGGGACAGGACTTCATGCCCGACGACACCAGCCAGAACGACATCTCCGGTGGACACCTGGTCGCCAAGGCACTCAAAGCGGAAGGTGTGGAGATCATCTACACCCTCTGCGGCGGCCACATCATCGACATCTACGACGGCTGCGTCGACGAGGGCATCGACGTCGTCGACGTACGCCACGAACAGGTCGCCGCCCACGCGGCCGACGGCTACGCGCGCATCACGGGCAAGCCGGGCTGCGCGGTGGTGACGGCCGGCCCCGGCACGACGGACGCCGTCACCGGCGTCGCGAACGCCTTCCGCGCGGAGTCACCCATGCTGCTCATCGGCGGCCAAGGGGCCCACACACAGCACAAGATGGGGTCGCTCCAGGACCTGCCGCACGTCGACATGATGACGCCGATCACCAAGTTCGCCGCGACGGTGCCGGACACCGCGCGCGCCGCCGACATGGTGTCCATGGCGTTCCGCGAGTGCTACCACGGCGCCCCGGGACCGTCCTTCCTCGAGATACCCCGTGACGTGCTCGACGCCAAGGTACCGGCCGACAAGGCGCGCGTCCCCAAGGCGGGCCGGTACCGCGCCTCGACCCGCTCGGCCGGCGACCCGGAGGCCGTCGAGAAACTCGCCGACCTCCTCGTGCACGCCGAGCGGCCCGCGATCCTGCTCGGCAGCCAGGTGTGGACGACGCGGGGCACCGAGGCGGCGGTGGAACTCGTCCGCACCCTCAACGTGCCCGCCTACATGAACGGCGCGGGCCGCGGCACGCTGGCGCCCGGGGATCCGCACCACTTCCAGCTCTCGCGCCGCTACGCCTTCTCCAACGCCGACCTCATCGTCATCGTGGGGACGCCCTTCGACTTCCGCATGGGGTACGGGAAGCGCCTGTCGCCGGACGCCACCGTCGTCCAGATCGACCTCGACTACCGCACCGTCGGCAAGAACCGGGATGTCGACCTCGGCATCGTCGGCGACGCCGGACTCATCCTCAAGTCGGTCACCGAGGCCGCCTCCGGACGGATCAACGGCGGCGCCTCCCGGCGCAAGGAGTGGATCGACGAGCTGCGCGCCGCCGAGCAGTCCGCCGTCGAGAAGCGTCTGCCGCACCTGAAGTCCGACGCCTCGCCCATCCACCCCTACCGACTGGTGAGCGAGATCAACGACTTCCTTACCGAAGACTCCGTCTACATCGGCGACGGGGGCGACATCGTCACCTTCTCCGGCCAGGTCGTCCAGCCCAAGTCCCCCGGCCACTGGATGGACCCCGGACCGCTCGGCACGCTCGGCGTCGGCATCCCCTTCGTGCTCGCCGCCAAGCAGGCCAGGCCCGACAAGGAAGTAGTGGCCCTCTTCGGAGACGGCGCGTTCAGCCTCACCGGCTGGGACTTCGAGACGCTCGTGCGCTACGACCTCCCCTTCGTCGGGATCGTCGGCAACAACTCCTCCATGAACCAGATCCGATACGGCCAGCGGGCCAAGTACGGCCAGGAGCGCGAGCGCATCGGCAACACCCTGGGGGACGTCCCCTACGACAAGTTCGCCCAGCTGCTCGGCGGCCACGGCGAAGAAGTCCGCGACCCCTCCGACATCGGCCCCGCGCTGCGCCGCGCCCGCGAGTCCGGCAAGCCCTCGCTGATCAACGTCTGGGTCGACCCGGACGCGTACGCCCCCGGAACCATGAACCAGACCATGTACAAGTGAGGAGCCGTGACGGCCATGACCAAGGCTCTTGAAGGCATTCGCGTCCTCGACATGACGCACGTCCAGTCCGGCCCCTCGGCCACCCAGCTGCTCGCCTGGCTCGGCGCGGACGTCGTGAAGCTGGAGGCGCCCTCGGGGGACATCACGCGCAAGCAGCTGCGCGATCTCCCCGACGTCGACTCGCTGTACTTCACCATGCTCAACTGCAACAAGCGGAGCATCACTCTCAACACCAAGTCCGAGCGCGGCAAGGAGCTCCTGACGGAGCTGATCCGGCGATCCGACGTCATGGTGGAGAACTTCGGCCCGGGCGCCGTGGACCGCATGGGCTTCACCTGGGACCGCATCCAGGAGATCAACCCACGCATCGTCTACGCCTCGATCAAGGGCTTCGGAGAGGGCCCCTACACCAACTTCAAGGCCTACGAAGTCGTCGCCCAGGCGATGGGCGGCTCCATGTCGACCACCGGGTTCGAGGACGGACCACCGCTGGCCACCGGCGCCCAGATCGGTGACTCCGGAACCGGCATCCACGCCGTCGCGGGGATCCTCGCCGCCCTCTTCCAGCGGGAGACCACAGGGCGCGGGCAACGGGTGAACGTGGCAATGCAGCACGCCGTGCTGAACCTGTGCCGGGTGAAACTGCGCGACCAGCAGCGCCTCGCACACGGCCCGCTCGCGGAGTACCCCAACGAGGACTTCGGGGACGAGGTCCCGCGCTCCGGGAACGCGTCCGGCGGCGGACAGCCCGGGTGGGCCGTCAAATGCGCCCCCGGCGGCCCGAACGACTACGTGTACGTCATCGTGCAGCCCGTCGGCTGGCAGCCGATCACCGACCTCATCGGCCGTCCGGAGCTGGCGCAGGACCCCGACTGGGCCACTCCACAGGCGCGCCTGCCCAAGCTCGGCAAGATGTTCCAGCTGATCGAGGAGTGGTCCTCGACCCTGCCCAAGTGGGAGGTCCTGGAGCGGCTCAACGCCCACAACATCCCCTGCGGCCCGATCCTCTCCACCAGGGAGATCATCGAGGACGCGTCCCTGGCGGCCAACGACATAGTCGTGCGGGTCCCGCACCCCGAGCGCGGCACCTTCACGACGGTCGGCTCCCCGCTGAAGCTCTCCGACTCCCCCGTGGACGTGGTCAGTTCACCACTGCTGGGCGAGCACAACGAAGAGGTGTTCATCGGCGAGCTCGGCCTCGGTGACGAGGAGCTGCGCCTGCTCAAGTCGAACGGGGTGATCTGAGTGATGGCCGAGGACCGACAGCTGAGGGTGCGTGCGCTCCTCGACGCCGTGCGTGCCGAAGGGCGTACCGCGCTGACCGCCCCCGAGGGCAAGGTGATCGCGGACGCCTACGGCATAGCAGTGCCGGGCGAGGAGCTGGCCACCGACGTCGACGGAGCCGTGGCGCATGCCGCCCGCTTCGACGGGCCCGTCGTCATGAAGATCGTCTCCCCGGACATCCTGCACAAGACCGACGCGGGCGGCGTGGTCGTCGGCGTGGAGGGCTCTGCCGAGGTGCGGGCGGCCTTCCACCGGATCGTCGAGAACGCCCGCGCGTACGCACCAGGGGCTCGCATCGAGGGCGTCCAGGTGCAGGAGCTGCTGCCGAGCGGTCCGTCGTCCCAGGAGGTCATCGTGGGGGCGGTGACCGATCCGACGTTCGGGAAGGTCGTCGCCTTCGGGCTCGGCGGCGTACTCGTGGAGGTCCTCAAGGACGTCACGTTCCGCCTGGCACCCGTCGACGCCGACGAGGCCCTCTCGATGCTCGACTCGATCAGGGCGGCGGAGATCCTGCGCGGGGTGCGCGGTGCGGAACCGGTGGACCGGTGGGCCCTCGCGGAACAGCTCCGCCGGGTGTCCCACCTGGTGACCGACTTCCCGGAGATCGCCGAGGTCGACCTCAATCCGGTCATCGCCACACCGCACGGCGCCGTCGCGGCGGACATCCGGATCATCCTCTCCGAAGGAGCGCCCACAACCCGGCGCACCTACACGCGCGCGCAGATGCTCGCATCGATGCGCCGGCTGATGCAGCCCCGCTCCGTCGCCGTCATCGGCGCCTCCAACGAGCGGGGCAAGATAGGCAATTCGGTGATGCGTAACCTCATCGACGGCGGCTTCTCCGGAGAGATCCATCCGGTGAATCCCAAGGCCGATGACGTCGTGGGCCGCAAGGCGTACAAGAGTGTCACGGACGTTCCCGGCGAGGTGGATGTGGCGGTCTTCGCGATCCCCGCCAAGTTCGTCGCGTCCGCCTTGGAGGACGTGGGCCGCAAGGGCATCCCCAACGCGGTCCTCATTCCCTCCGGGTTCGCGGAGACCGGCGAACACGCCCTCCAGGAAGAGCTCGTCGAGATCGGCGAACGTCTCGGAGTGCGGCTCCTCGGACCCAACATCTACGGCTACTACTCGACGTGGCAGGACCTGTGCGCCACGTTCTGCACCCCCTACGACGTCAAGGGCGGGGTCGCCCTGACGAGCCAGTCCGGCGGCATCGGCATGGCGATCCTCGGCTTCGCGCGCACTACGAAGACAGGTGTTTCGGCGATCGTCGGGCTCGGCAACAAGGCGGACCTGGACGAGGACGACCTCCTGACGTGGTTCGGCGAGGACCCCAACACCCAGTGCATCGCCATGCACCTGGAGGACCTCAAGGACGGCCGCGCCTTCGTGGAAGCGGCGCGCGCGACCGTTCCGAAGAAGCCGGTCGTGGTCCTGAAGGCCGGACGCACCGCGGCCGGCGCGAAGGCCGCCGGATCCCACACGGGCGCGCTCGCGGGCGACGACGCCGTGTACGACGACATCCTCCGGCAGGCTGGGGTGATCCGGGCACCCGGACTCAACGAAATGCTCGAGTACGCACGCGCGTTGCCGGTCCTGCCGACTCCGCGGGGCGACAACATCGTCATCATCACGGGCGCCGGCGGCTCGGGCGTACTGCTCTCCGACGCCGTGACCGACAACGGTCTGCGGCTGATGGACATTCCCGAGGACCTGGACGCGGCCTTCCAGGCGTTCATCCCGCCCTTCGGCGCCGCGGGCAACCCCGTGGACATCACGGGCGGCGAGCCGCCCTCGACGTACGAGGCGACGATCAGGCTCGCTCTGGAGGACCCGCGCGTCCATGCCCTCGTGCTCGGCTACTGGCACACCATCGTCACCCCTCCCATGGTCTTCGCCGAGCTGACGGCCCGCGTGGTCGCGGAGTTCCGCGAGCGCGGCGTCGAGAAGCCCGTGGTGGCGTCCCTGGCGGGCGACGTCGAGGTGGAGGAGGCCTGCCAGTACCTCTTTGAGCGGGGCGTCGTGGCGTACCCCTACACGACGGAGAAGCCGGTCGCCGCGCTCGGCGCGAAGTACCGCTGGGCACGGGCCGCCGGGCTGTTGGGGGGCGGTCGATGAGGTGACAGGTTCGGGGCCGGCCGGCGGTGCGCGCCCGTCGGCCCCCGGACCCGTGCGCACGCGGAAGGGACGAGACAGGGGGCGCTGACCAGGATCTTTCCGACGCAAGGGGTGCCGAGCGACATGACGACGACCGACATACCGAGGACCGTCCCGTTCCGGGAGGTGAGGGACGTCAACGGCCGGGTGTACCGGGTCGGCGAGAGCGACATCGACATCATGGGCCGCAAGCGCAGGTGGATGGTCATCCTGCCGTGGGTGGGCATGATGGGCATCAGTTCGGCCGAGTACGCGTTCGCCTCCGCCGAGGACACCCTGCACACCGCGCACCACTGGAGCAGCCTGCACATCTTCTGGATGCTGGGTGTCTGGGTCTTCTTCCAGGCCGCGGTGGCCTTCCCCGCGGGCAAGCTCCGGGAAAGCGGAAAACTCCCGGCACGCTGGGCGATGATGATCAGTGCCGTCGGCACCCTCTTGGGCTATCTGTCACTGGCTTTCGCGCCGCATGTGGTCGTCGCCTATCTCGGCTTCAGCATGTTCAGCGGTATGGGCGCCGGCATGGTCTACGCGACCTGCGTGAACATGGTCGGCAAGTGGTATCCGGAACGGAAGGGCGGCAAGACCGGGTTCGTCAACGGCGGATTCGCCTACGGTTCTGTGCCGTTCGTCTTCCTCTTCACCGGATACATGGACCTCGCGAATTTCCGCTGGGTCCTGGTGTCCGCCGGAATCCTGCTCGCGACCATGGTCGCCGTGGCGGGGCACTTCTTCCAGGACCCGCCCAAGAACTGGTGGCCCGCGGACGTGGATCCGCTGCGGCCACCGGACGACCCGCGGGCCCGGCGCGCCCTGCGGATGAACCCGCCCGCCGTGCGGCAGTACACCCCCAAGGAAGCGTGGCGGACCGGCCGCGTGGCGCTGATGTGGTTCTGCCTGCTGTGCACCCCGGGCGTGAACATCTTCGGCATCGCCTTTCAGGTGGACATCGTCGTCCTCGGCCTTTCGCAGTACGGGATCCTCTGGTCCGCCGGGATCGAGAACCTTCCGCTCTTCCTGATCTTCTCCAGCATCTCCGGGTTCGGTGGCGGCGCCATCTTCCCGATGTTCGCGGCCATGACCGCGGACTACTTCGGAGAGAACAACAACGCCTCCAATTACGGCCTGGTCTACAGCTCCAAGCTGGTGTCCGGGCTCCTCGGTTCCGGCGTGGGCGCCGTGGTGGTCGGCAACTGGGGCCACACGGACGCATTCACCCTGGCCGGTTCGATTTCCCTGTTCGCCGGATTCACCGCGCTGTTCCTGTCGCAACCCGGCAGACCGAACGCCAAGAGCATCAATCCCAATCCGCAACCCCTCGGTGAGGAGATGGCCTGACATGACGGCGGAACCCATCGCCGGACAGCACGCGTCGACCGACCGCGACGCGCCGTACAGAGAACTCACGGACGCGCGCGGTCGCGTCTACCGCATCGGCGAGAGCGACCGGGAGATCCTCGGCCGGCCTCGCTGGACGATGGTGGCGCTGCCCTGGGCGGCCATGCTCGCCATCAGCGTCTTCGAGTACGCGTTCGGAGCGGCCGAGGACACCTTGTCCGCGGCGCACCACTGGACGTCGTCGAACACCTTCTGGGTGCTCAGTGTCTGGATCTTCTTCCAGGCAGGGGTCTCCTTCCCCGCGGGCAAGCTGCGCGAGAAAGGCATCCTGACCAGCAGGGCGGCCATGTTGACGGGCTCGGTCCTCTCCCTGTTCGGCTTCGTCAGCCTCAGCCACGCGCCGAACGTGGCGGTGGCGATGCTCGGCTTCGGCCTGCTCGGCGGTGTCGGCTCGGGACTGATCTACTCGACGTGCGTGAACATGGTCGGCAAGTGGTACCCGGAGCGGCGCGGCGGCAAGACAGGCTTCGTCAACGGGGCGTTCGCCTACGGAGCCGTGCCGTTCATCTTCCTGTTCTCGTACGGCTTCGACACGTCCAACTACCGGACCGTCCTGGACCTCGTGGGCTTCTACGTCCTGGCCGTGACCCTGGTGGCGGGCCTGTTCTTCAAGGACCCGCCGAAGAACTGGTGGCCGGCCGAGGTCGATCCGATGCGGCTCGACGGGGACCCCCGCACCGCACGGGCATTGGCCAAGAATCCGCCCGCGACGGGCCAGTTCACTCCTGGCGAGGCGCTCCGCACCGGGGTGATCCCCCTGATGTGGGTCGGCATGCTGTGCTGCGCCGGCGTGTCGATCTTCGGGATCTCCTTCCAGGTGCCGTTCGCGAAGGACATGGGCTTCGGCCCGCTCATCGCGGCATCGTCGATGGGCGTGATGTCGGTGATCAACGGCACGGGGCGCGGTGTGGTCGGCTGGCTCTCCGACCGGCTGGGCAGGCAGCGCACCCTGACGTACGTCTGTCTGGTGCTCTCGGTGGCACAGTTCGGGGTGCTGTGGGCGGGCGAGATCCGCAACCAGCCGCTGTTCCTCGTCTTCGCCTTCCTGTCCGGCTTCGCGGGCGGCGCGTTCTACCCGCTGTTCGCGGCGCTGGTGCCGGACTACTTCGGTGAGAACAACAACGCCTCCAACTACGGCATGGTCTACAGCGCGAAGCTGGTGTCCGGCCTGTTCGGCGGTGGCATGGGTGCGGTCGTCGTGGACTCCTGGGGGTACATCGGCGCCTACGTGACGGCCGGTGTGGTGTCGCTGATCGCGGCGGGCCTCTCCTTGCTGCTGCGGCAGCCGGAAGCGCCACGCGCGCGTGGCGCCCTGGTGTAGCGACCACTCCGGTCGACGACGGAGGGGCCCTCCCGCCACAGCCGCGGGAGAGCCCCTCCCTGCCGTTCTCCTTGAGATCAGTCGCCGCAGCGGCCGCTGCGCAGCGAGTGGAGGTGCTCGCTGGACTTGCGGGCGAAGGCGAGGGACTCGACCGGGTTGTCGTGCTCGGTCTGCCAGTGGTGGTAGCGCTTGCCCTGGTGGGTGCGCGCGGTCACCTTCGACAGGAACTTCTTGTAGTCGATGTCGCCGTCGCCGACGTCCGTCATGCGGTACCCGTCGTGGGCGGTCTCGTCACGGATGCCGTCCTTGACGTGGAACAGCGGGTATCGGTGCGGATGCCTGAGGACGTAGTCGAGCGGTTCGAAGGGCGCAGGCTTGCCGTCGGGCCGCTTGCTGAATCGGAATTGGGCGCTGAACGCCCAGTAGATGTCCATCTCCAGGAACACGAAGTCGGGATCGGTCTCGGCGAGCAGCACGTCGTAGAGCCGCACCTTCGGCTTGTCGGTGGCGAAGGAGAACTCTTCGGCGTGGTTGTGCTGGTAGAACTTCATGCCGCGCTTGCGGGCCGCTTCGCCATAGGTGTTGAAGTCCTCCGCGGCGCGCTTCCACGCGTCGACGGTGGTGCCGTAGCGGAAGGGGCCCGAGGCGGTGCCGATGTGCTTCAGGCCGAGCGCCTCGGCGTCGTCGAGGACCTTGGTGAGGTTCTGCGCGAACGTGTACGCGTTGGGATTGTTGTCGTCGTAGTAGCCGACGTGGGAGCCGATGGGGTGGAGGCCGTGGTCGTGGGCCAGCGCCTTCAGCTGGGCGAGGGTGATGGCGCCCGCCGAGCCCTGGGTGTATCCGGCGAATTCGATCTCGTCGTATCCGTACTTCTCCAACTCGGCGAAGACGGGGGCGAATCCGAGGCTGGAGACCTTGTCGCGGAGGCTGTAGAGCTGGATGCCGAGCCGCCCGGGCGGCAGGACGGGTCGCCCCCGGCCCTTGCCGGAGGCTGCGGGGGCCGAGCCCGAGGCGGCGGCGGTCGGGGCGGCGGCGCCCACGAGGGCTGCCGCGGTGGCCCCGGCGGCCACGCCGAGCATGCCGCGTCGGCTGAGTCTGCCGGCGAGTTCGGGGTCGGTGGCGGATGACTTGCGGCTCATGCGGTTCTCCTCGGCTGCATCAGGGGCGCGTCAGGGTTGAGTTCGAAAAACGGATCAGGGATCGCTGGGGGCCGGGCCCTGATGGCAGGGCCCGAGCCTTCTGGTTCAGTGGAGATCAAGCAGATTCAGCGACGCGGGCAGGCCGGCATCAGCGCAGGCCCGCGAGATCTAGCAGGAGCGACTTCACATCGGTGGCCGCGACACGGCCGCTGACGGCGCGGGGGGTGGAGCACAGAATGAGCGGACTTTCGTCCTCGCTCGTGGGAAGGCGGCCATGGCTGCCGCGAATAGGTGACGGGTCAAGGGGCACGACCGCCATGCGATACCGCATACCGAGCTTTTTGCGGGCCAGCGCGCCCGCGGCTTTCACGCGGACGTAGGGGTCCTGGGGGTCCATGAAGAGCTCTACGGGGTCGTAGCCGGGTTTGCGGTGGATCTCGACGAGCTGTGCGAAGTCGGGTGCGCGGGCGTCATCGAGCCAGTAGTAGTACGTGAACCAGGCGTCGGGTTCCGCGACGGCGACGAGTTCGCCGGAGCGCGGGTGGTCCAAGTGGTGTGCCTTCTTGCCTTCGTCGTCCAGGAGTTGCTCGATGCCGGGGACGTCCTCGAGCGCGGCGCGGGTGGCGTCGAGGTCCTCCGGGCGGCGGACGTAGATGTGGGCGATCTGGTGGTCCGCGACGGCGAAGGCGCGGGAGGCCATCGGGTCGAGGTACTCCATGCCGTCCTGGGTGTGCACCTCCAGCAGACCCGCGCGGCGCAGCACTCGGTTGATGTCGACGGACCGGTTCACGCGGGTGATGCCGTATTCGGAGAGCGCAACGACGGTCCGGCCCTCTGCCTTCGCGTCGTCGAGGAGCGGGGCGAGGGTCGCGTCCAGGTCCGCTGCGGCCCGGAAGGAGCGCGGGTCGTCGGGGCCGAAGCGCTGCAGGTCGTAGTCGAGATGAGGGAGGTAGCACAGGGCAAGGTCGGGGTGGCGGGTGTCGATGATGTGCCGGGTGGCGTCCACGATCCAGCGGCTGGACACGATGTCGGCGCCGGGGCCCCAGAAGTGGAAGAGGGGGAAGGTGCCGAGTTTGTCGGTGAGTTCGTCGTGGAGGGCCGGGGGACGGGTGTAGCAGTCGGGTTCTTTGCGGCCGTCGGCGTAGTAGACGGGGCGGGGGGTGACGGTGAAGTCGGTGTCGGCGCCCATGGCGTACCACCAGCAGATGTTGGCGACGGTGTAGCCGGGGTGCGCGCGGCGGGCGGCGTCCCACAGCTTGTCGCCGGAGACGAGCCCGTTGTGCTGGCGCCACAGCAGGACGTCGCCGAGCTCGCGGAAGTACCAGCCGTTGCCGACGATGCCGTGCTCGGCGGGGGTGCTGCCGGTGAGGAAGGTGGACTGGGCGGCGCAGGTGACGGCGGGCAGGACCGTGCCGAGCGGCGCACGGGACCCGGATTGGCCGAGGGCCTTGAGGTGCGGCATGTGATCGAGGAGGCGCGGGGTGAGACCGACGACGTCCAGGACCAGCAAGGGGGTGGGAGTCATGGGAGTTCCTTGAGGCCGAGGTCGGTCAGGAGGTCGCGCGCGAGGGCGAGTTCGGCGGCGATGCCCTCGGCGAGCTGGAGGCGCCCTCGCGGGCGCAGCGCGGGCGGCAGGGCCTGCCAGGTGTAGGTCTCGACCTCGAGGTGGCGGGTGAGAGGGACGGGGCCGCCCACGAGGCGGGTCAGGACGTCCTGGAGCACGGGGAGCGTGGAGGTGAGCGGCGCGGCGGGAGCCGCGTGCAGGGGGACGTGGAAGTGGGCGCGCCAGGGCGCCGTGTCGGGGAGGGCCTTGGCGGTGAGTGCTTCGCCGAGGTCGTCGGTGCCGCGCAGGCCGGCGCCGGTCAGCGTGCGGGTCTGGTGGAGGAAGCGGGGTTCGTCGAAGGCGGCGAGTGCCTCGCGTACATCGGGGAGGTGGGGGTTTTCGGCATGGAGCGCGGCGGAGAGCTGCGACTTGACGACGGGGATGCCCGCGGCGTGCAGGGCGTCGAGGGCGGTGCCCGGATCTTCGAAGGAGGTGGCGAGGTGACAGGTGTCGACACAGACACCGATGCGGTCGTGGCCGACCGCCGTGAGGGGAGCGATGGCGTCGGCGGTCGTCTCGACGGTGCAGCCCGGTTCCGGTTCGAGGCCGATGCGGATCGAGCGGCCGGTCAGCTCGGCGAGGGCGTCCAGACGTTGGGCGAGCGCGGTGAGGGCGGTGCGGGCGGTCTCGGCGCGGAGACTGTCGAAGGGGTCCCGCCAGGCGAGCGGGAGGGTGGAGATGGTGCCTTCGGTGACGTCGTCGGGGAGCAGGGTGGCGAGCAGCCGGGCGAGTTCGGTGGTGTGGGTCAGCCGCTCCGGGTCGGTCCAGTCCGGCTTGTACACGCGGTACTTGACCTCTTCGGCGCCGAAGCCCTCATAGGGGAAGCCGTTGAGGGTGACGACCTCGAGTCCTCGCCGGTCGAGTTCGGTGCGCAGGCCGCGCAGCGCCGCCGGGTCGGTGACCAGGGCGTGGGCGGCGTCCTTGGCGAGCCACAGGCCGATGCCGAGGCGGTCCCTGCCGAGCCGTTTGCGGACGGGTTCACAGTGGTCGCGGAGCTGGGCGAGCACACCGTCGAGGGTCTCGGCCGGGTGGACGTTGGTGCAGTAGGCGAGGTGGACGGTGGAGCCGTCGGGGTGCCGGAAGCGCATGGGTCACGCCCCGCCGCGCAGGATGGAGTTGCCCTCGTGGGTGGCGACGTCCGATGGCGGCAGGTCGAGCTGGAGACGACCGCTGAGCCCGTAGAAGGCGACGGGGTTGCGCCACAGCACGAGGTCGACGTCGTCCTCGTCGTACCCGGCGGCCAGCATGGCGTCGGCGACCTTGCGGGTCTTGAGGGGGTCGCTCTTCCCCCAGTCGGCGGCCGAGTTGACCAGCACCTTCTCCGGCCCGACGGCGCGCAGGATCGCGACCATCCGGTCCTCGTCCATCTTGGTCTCGGGATAGACGGAGAACCCGAGCCAGCAGCCGCTGTCCTTGGCTTCCTTGACGGTGGTCTCGTTGAGGTGGTCGATCAGGACCCGCTCCAGGGGCAGTGCGGACTCGCGGACGACGTCGATCGTGCGGCGCAGGCCGGCGAGCTTGTCGCGGTGCGGGGTGTGCACCAGGGCGGGCAGCTCGTGGTCGGCGGCGAGCTGCAGCTGGGTGGTGAGCGCGAAGTCCTCGGCCGGCGTCATGGAGTCGTAGCCGATCTCCCCGACGGCGACGACGTTGTCCTTGACGAGGTAGCGGGGCAGTTCGTCGAGGACGGGCGTGCAGCGGGGGTCGTTCGCCTCTTTGGGGTTGAGGGCGATCGTGCAGTGGTGGGAGATGCCGTACTGGGCGGCGCGGAAGGGCTCCCATCCGAGGAGGGAGTCGAAGTAGTCGAAGAAGGAGGCGGGCGAGGTGCGGGGCTGGCCGAGCCAGAAGGCGGGCTCCACGACCGCGCGAACCCCTGCGGTGTACATCGCCTGGTAGTCGTCGGTGGTGCGGGAGGTCATGTGGATGTGGGGATCGAAGATGCGCATCGGAACTCCTACTCCTCGCCGGTCGGAGGGCCCGTGGGGACCTGGGGAGCCGCCGGGCCCGAGGGGGACGTGGGGTCGGTGAGAGACAGGACGCGATGCAGGTCGCCGGGGACGGCACGGCCCGCCGCGGTCCGCTCGTCGGCGTAGTCGTCAAGCATCCGGGCGAGTTCCGCGTCTCCGCCGGCGCGCCTGGGCAGGTCGGCGACCGCGTCCACGGGGACACCGGTGAACAGGCACTTGAGGACGGCGTGCCGCCAGTCGTGCGGGGCCAGGTGCGCGGCTGCGTAGGGGCCGACCGCCGCGGCGACGAGGCGGGTGTCGTTGGTGCGCAGGGCATCCTCGACCAGCGGCAGGGCTTCGGGACCGGGCACCAGGTGGGACAGGGCGTGCAGGACGGCGCGGCGCTCGATGGCGGTGCCCTGGGCGTAGACGCGGGCGAGGGTGGCCGGGGTCGCGTTGGCCGCGTGGAGGAGCAGCACGCGGGCGGCGTCGGCGTGGTCGGGGCCGCAGCGGCGACCGGCCTCGGCGAACCTCAGCTCCCAGGTGGGGGTGGGGCCCTTGCCCGGCCCTTCGGAGTGTCCTCCGTGGGCCGTGGCCTCGGCGGTGGCCTGGTCGAGCCAGGCGCGGGCGGCCCCGCCGAGGTCGGCTTCGAGGCGGGTGCGGAGGGCGGCGATCCCGGGAGTGTCCGTCACGGGTTGCCTCCTTCGGCGGCGAGAGCGGGGGCGGCGGAGGCAGGAGCCGGCGCGGTGGCCGCTGTGGCCGCACGGCGCAGGAAATCGATGGAGTGGGCGGCGAGTTCAGGTCCCGCGTGGGAGTGGCGGGGCAGTTCGACGACGGTCAGGCCCCGGTAGCCGGAGGCGGCCAGGGCTTCGAGGACGGGCGGAAAGTCGATCTCCCCGTCTCCGAAGGGCAGGTGCTCGTGGACTCCGCGGCGCATGTCCTCGATCTGGACGTGGTGCAGCCAGGGTGCGGCGGCCCGCACGCAGTCCGCGGGAGGGAGGGGTTCGAGGCACTGGCAGTGGCCGATGTCGAGGGTGAGGCCGAGAAGCTCGGGGGCGGGGTCGTCGAGCTCGTGACGCAGCCGGTGGAAGTCGGCGAGCGAAGAGAGGAGGTGCCCGGGTTCGGGCTCGACCGCGAGCGGGATGCCCGCGCCCGACGCCGCGTCGAGAACGGGGCCGAGGGCGTCAGCGAGACGCTGCCACGCGATGGCGTCCGAGGTACCCGCGGGGGTGATGCCACTGAAGCAGTGCACGGCGTGGGCGCCCAGGTCGGCGGCGACCTGGACGGCGCGGATCAGCAGGCGGACGCGGTCGGCCCGTCGTTCCGGATCGGGGTCGAGGAGGGAGGGGCCGTGCTTGCGGCGCGGGTCGAGGACATAGCGGGCGCCCGTTTCGACGGTGGCGGTCAGACCGAGGCGGTCGAGGCGGCGGGCGACCTGCCGGGTGCGGGCGGCGAGATCGGGAGCGAGGGGGTCGAGGTGCATGTGGTCGAGCGTCAGTCCGACGCCCGCGTAGCCGAGGTCGGCGAGGAGGGCGAGGGCCTCGTCGAGACGCAGATCGGTCAGGCCGTTGGTCCCGTACCCGAAGCGGACCCCCTCCGCCCCCTCTGCCCCCTCTGCCCCCTCCGCCCCGTCCGCCCCGTCCGGGAAGTGCGAGCGCGGAGGCAGTGGCGGCTGCGGGGACTGGGGATCGGTGCCGCTCATGTGACGCTCACCTTCCGTGCGAACTTGCGGGCGGCGGGGGCGAGGGCGGCGGTCAGCAGAGCGGTGCCGGCCGCGCCGGCGCGGGCGGCGAGCGCGGCCTGCAGCGGGATCATGGCGCGGATGCCACCGCCGACGGCGCGTTGGGTGAGCGGGGGTGACGGATTGAGGGCGGCGTGGAAGAGCGGCTTCGCCGCGGTTCCGATGTAGGCGAGGGCGAGCGCGCCGCGGAGGGCCTGTCGGGCGGTCCCGACCGCGGTGCCGAGCTCCCGGCCCCCTGCGGTGGCAACGTCCCGACCGCCGCCCGGGGCACCGAGGTCATGCCTGCCCGGGGTACCAAGGCTCCGACCCTGGGGGGTACCGAGGCTCCGCCCCTGCAAGGTTTCGACGTCTTGGCCCTCGCGTGGACTCCCCCGGCCGGTCGGGCCGTTCGAGCCACGTCCTCCGGCACGGTCCCCGCGGCTGACCGGGGTGGAACCGCGTCCACTGAGGCCCCGGCCGCCGTGACCGTCCGCCCTGGCGCGGCGTCCGCCGCCCACCAGTCGTGCCAGCGTGGCCGCGGCAGCCAGTGCGGCCAAGGGGGCGGCGGAGGAACCGCCCTGGGCCTCGCGGCGGGAGACCACGGTGACCGCAAGGGTGTGGGCGGCGAGGGCTCCGGCGGAAGGCACGGCGGCTCTGGCACGCGGGCCGTGGCCCGGCCCCGCGGTGGCGGCCGCGCCGAGGAGCAGGTCGAAGCCTCGCGCGGCGGCCATGGCGACGGGACCCGCGGGCGTGTGCTTCAGGCCGAGGTCGTAGGCCCACACCGTCCCGGCGAGGGCACCCGCCGTCGCCAGGGCCGGGCGGCCCGCGCGGGAGGCGAGGGCCAGGCCCGTGACCGTGAGGGCGGTTGCCGCGGCGAGGGCAGCGGGTGGGCTGATGCGGCCGGACGGCAGCGGGCGTTCGGGGCGTTCGACGGCGTCCTCGGTGCGGTCCGCCCAGTCGTTGAGGGCCATGCCGGCCTCGTACAGACAGAGGGAGGAACCGATGGCGAGGAGAGTGCGGTGGTTGGGGCGCGTACTGGTCGTCGCCGCTCCGGCGAGGGCGTCGCCAGGGACGGTGAACAGGGCGGGGAGCCTGAGGAGTTCGACCCAGGCACGTGCGGCGCTCATGACGCCTCACCCGCCGGTACGCCACTCGCCGGTACGACGTCGGCACCCCCAAGGGCCCCACGGGGGTTCCCGGGCTCCGGGCACCGGCTCCGGCCGACCGCCGCGCGGCGTCCCCCGCGAGCCACGAGCCACCCGCCGCTCATCGCCCGCCCTCCGGCTGCCCGGACTGCTCCGGCTGCCCCGAGACCTCGGGCCGCGCCACCTGTCCCGCCTGCCCTGTCTGCCCTGCTTGCCCCACGTGCCCTGCTGGGCCCGGCGCTCCCAACCGATCCGCCAACCCCACCAACTCCGCGAACTGCTCGCCCAGCGCCGCTGGTGCGTCCGCGTCCGGGTCCTTGAAGTAGAAGGCGAGGGCGGGCAGGGGGCCGGAGAGGCCGCGTTCGTGGGCGCGGGACATCAGGCGGGCGAGGTCCAGGATCAAGGGGGCCGCGAGCGCCGAGTCGCAGCCCTGCCAGGTGGTCTGCAGGACCATGCGGGTGCCGAGGAAGCCGTCGAAGGCGATGTGGTCCCAGGCGGTCTTCCAGTCGCCGAGGGAGGGCACGTCGTCGATGTGGACCTCGCCCTCGGGGGCGCCGCCCAGGGTCTCGGCCAGGACGCGTTCCTTGCCGGCGTTCTTGGCGGCCGCAGCGCCGGGGTCGGCCAGGGCCGCGCCGTCCCCGCCGCCCAGGAGGTTGGTGCCGGACCAGGCCCGTACGGCGAGGGCCCGCTGCGCGAACATCGGGCCGAGCACAGAGCGCAGCAGGGTCTGGCCGGTCTTGCCGTCCCGGCCCGCGTACGGGAGTCCCGAGGAGCGTGCCGCCTCGGTCAGGCGGGGGTGGTGCAGGCCCGTGGAGGGGGTGAAGTTCACGTAGGGGCAGCCGGCGCGCAGGGCGGCCGCCGCGTAGAGGGAGCTGGCGGGCAGCCGTGTGTCGTCGTCCGAGGGGCGTGGTTCGGTCGAGGCGACGTTGACCACCACCGCGCGGGCGAGCCCGCGGCGGCGTACGAAGTCGCGCAGGTCGGCGGCGAAGGCCTCGATGAGCTCTTCGTCGGTGCGGGAGTCCCCAGGCTGGGGTCCTCCCGGGCGTATCTCGGCGTCCGCCGCCGCGAGTTCGGCGCGGACCGCCGAGGGGAGGCCGTGCGGGAGGACGCCGCCCGCGGCGAGTTCCTCGGCCCGTTTGGGCAGCGGGCAGCTCGTGGTGTCGTGGCCGCCGAAGACCAGCGACGACAGCGTGGGCAGGCCGCGATCCATGAAGGGCTGCGTCTCGGTGACCATGCCGGTGGGCGCGTGCAGTCCGGCGGCCACCGCCGCGCAGCCCGCGACGGCCGTGGTCGCGACAGAGCCGCGCGCCCCGATCAGCCAGACGCCGACGGGCGACGTCCCGAGGGGGGAAGTAGAGGGCGCAGATGTAGAGGTCGCGGATGTGGACACGGCTGCCTCCTGCCATGGCTGACGAGCTCGGGACTCGACTCGGGAGCTCGGGGAACGTGAGTGCGGTGCAAGACGGCGGGCGGAGGTCCGGCGTCCTCCGCCCGCCGTCGTCTAGCGACCCGCGCCCGAGCCGGTCGGTGCGGGTGACCCGGTGTGGCGGGCCGGGAGGTCCTTCAGCCGGATGTTCCTGAAGGAGACCTCGTCGGCGTCGCCGTGGTTCTGGATGCCGATGTGCCCTTGGCGCAGGCTCCGTGCCGGGTCGGTGTTGGTGAAGTCGTTGATCTGGACTCCGTTGAGGTAGACGCGAAGGCGTTCGCCCTCGACGCGGATCTCGTAGGTGTTCCACTCCCCCGGCGGGTTGAGTGCCTTGTCGCGCTTGGCCAGATCGGCGGACCGGAAGCCGTAGACGGAGCCCGTGGTCTTCTCGGGGACGTCCGTGGCGTCGATCTGGATCTCGTAGCCGTTGTTCACGGCCGACCAGGGGTCGTCGGAGGGCGGGAAGCCCACGAAGATCCCGGAGTTGTCGTCGCCCCGCATCCGCCAGTCGAGCTTGAGCGAGTACGAGCCGAGTTCACGCCGGTCGTACCAGAGCATCCCCATGCCACCGACGGTCGTGAGCGTCCCGTCGTCCTCGTTGACCTCGAGGGAGCCGGGGCCCGCCTGCTTCCAGTCCTCCAGGGAGGCCGCCGTCCCGTCGAAGATCGGCGTGTAGCCCTTCTCGGGACGGCAGTCGGCCTGCGCCGCGCCGACCGCCCAGCGGATTCCTCCCAGCAGGTGCTGCCGGAAGCCGGGGTCCGCGAAGGACTCCTTGGTGTGGCCGCTGCCGGTGTAGAAGGAGCGGCCGCCCTGGTACTCCTGGCACCAGGCGATGGGATGGTCGCCCGACATCGACCCGCCCGTGTAGGACGACTCGTCGAGCGAGGCCAGGACGCGTGCGCGGTCGCGGGGGTTGGAGCGGTAGTTGTACCACTCGTCGGTCCGGTCCCAGACGCCCGGCAGATGGGCGGTGGACGGGTGGGCGTGGTCCTCGACCTTGACCTTCGCGGGCTGGATCGCGGGGTGCGACTGGAAGTAGGCACCCGCGAGCCCGCCGTAGAAGGGCCAGTCGTACTCGGTGTCGGCGGCGGCGTGCACGCCCACGTACCCGCCGCCCTTCTTGATGTAGCCCTCGAACGCCGCCTGCTGTTTGGCGTCGAGGACGTCGCCGGTGGTGGAGAGCCAGATGACGGCGCGGTACTTCGCGAGGTTCTTGGCGGTGAAGGACGTGGCGTCCTCGGTGGCGTCGACGGTGAAGCCGTTCGCCGCGCCGAGTTCCTTGACGGCCGCGATGCCGTCGGGGATCGAGTCGTGGCGGAAGCCGGCGGTCTTGGAGAAGACCAGCACCTTCTCGCCCGCCGCCCGCCCCGAGGTCTCGGGCCTGGAGGCCGCGGGGCCCGATACGCAGCCGATGAGCAGAGCCGCGGCGGCGGTCGCGGCGGCGATCCGTGCGGATGCGCGCATGGTGCCCCTTCCTCAGCTCGTGGTGAAGGTGAAGTCGTCGACGTCGTACAGGGCTCCGGTGCCCTTGCCCTTGAAGACCAGGTAGAGCGTGGTCGTCGCCTTGGGTGCCTTGCTGATGGCGGTGCTCACGTCGGTGTAGGTCTCCCAGCCGCCGGTCGGCGCGACCGTCGCCTTGCCCAGGAGCTTGCCGCCGGCCGATCCGCTGCGCACCTCCAGCGTGCCGCCGGATCCGGCGGACGCGACCCTCGCCGTCAGCTTGGTGGCGTTGCCGAGGATGTACGGCTTGAAGGCGATCCAGTCGCCGTTGTGGATGTCACCGACCGTCTTGCCGCCGTGGGCGGGCGTGTGGTTGGTGATGGAGACGCCCTTGGATTCGTTGTAGTGCTCGCCCTGGCGGTGCTTGGGCTGCACGACGTTCTGGTCGTGCGTGGTCAGCGCGGGCTGGCCGTTGGCGCCCTTGTCGGTGTACTCGGCGTCGAAGACCCCGAAGATGTTGGCGTTCGGGTCGTGTTCCCCGTCGGCCGAGGTCTGGATGGTGCCTTCGCAGCCGTTGGCCGAGGTGACCGGGTGGCCGTGGCTGTCGTGGCCGAGGATGTGGGTGACCTTGACCTTGGCGCAGTCGATCGTGCCGTCCTCCGGGTCGGTCACCTTCACCTTGAAGGGCACCTTGTCGCCGAAGGTGAACAGCTGGCCGTCACCGGGCAGTTCCAGGGTGACCTTGGGCGCGGTGTTGCCGACGGTGAGGTGTGCGCTGGCCGATCCGGTGCGTCCGGTGGAGTCCTTGACGGTCACGGTCGCGGTGTAGACGCCGTTCTTCTTGTACGTGTACGTGGGGTTCTGCTGCGTCGACTTGCCGCCGTCGCCGAAGTCCCACGCGTAGGTCAGCGTTCCGCCGTCGGCGTCGGTGGCCTTCGCCGTGAACTTCGTCTTCAGGGGTGCCTGGCCACTGGTCTTGGACGCGGTGGCCTCGGCGACCGGCGAGTGGCCCGACGTGGCGTTCTCGATGCGGAACAGGCCCGAGTTCTCGTCGCCGCCGAACCAGGCGGTGCCGTAGTCGAGGACGTAGAGGGCGCCGTCGGGGCCGAACTCCATGTCCATCACCTGGGTGCCGGTCCACGGGAACGGGTTGATCTTCGAGACCGTGCCGTCCTCGCCCTGCTCGATGCGCTTGATCCAGCGCCGGCCGAACTCGCCGGCGAAGAAGTCGCCGTCGTAGGCCTCGGGGAACTTCACCGGGGAGGTGCTGGCCGCGTCGTAGCGGTAGACGGGGCCGCCCATCGGGGACTCGGAACCGCTGCCGAAGTCGGGGACGGAACCCCCGTCGTAGGGGATCCAGGCCTCCTGCGCGGGCGGCAGGTCGGTCAGTCCGGTGTTGTGCGGCGATTCGTTCTTGGGGGCCGCGCAGTCGAAGGTGGCGCCGGAGGTGCCGGTCGCGAAGTCGTAGTCGACATAGGGGTCGTTCTTGCCGGTGCAGAACGGCCAGCCGAAGTTGCCCGCCTTGGTCACACGGGCGAACTCGACCTGCCCGGCGGGGCCGCGCTTGGGGTCGGCCGCACCCGCGTCGGGCCCGTAGTCACCGACGTAGACGACGCCCGTCGGCTTGTCGACGCTCATCCGGAAGGGGTTGCGGAAGCCCATCGCGTAGATCTCGGGCCGGGTCTTCTCGGTGCCCTTGGCGAAGAGGTTGCCGTCGGGGACCGTGTAACTCCCGTCGTCGGCGACCTTGACGCGCAGGATCTTGCCGCGCAGGTCGTTGGTGTTGCCCGCGCTGCGCCGCGCGTCGAAGGCGGGGTTGCGGTCGGCGCGCTCGTCGATGGGCGTGAAGCCGTCCGAGGCGAAGGGGTTGGAGTCGTCGCCCGTCGACAGGTAGAGGTTGCCGTCCTTGTCGAAGTCGATGTCGCCGCCGACGTGGCAGCAGGTGCCGCGACTCGCGGGGACGTCGAAGACCTTCTTCTCGCTGGCGGCGTCCAGGGTTCCGTCGGCCTTCAGGACGAAGCGGGAGAGGCGGTTCACGCCGTCGAACTTCTTGAAGTCCTCGGCGGTCCCGTTCTCCGGGGCGTCACCGGCCGGGGTGTCCAGCGGAGGTGCGTAATAGAGGAAGATCGCGCGGTTCTCGCTGAACTTGGGGTCGATGCCGACGCCCTGGAGACCTTCCTCGTCGTGCGAGTAGACGGGTATCTTCCCGGCGACCTTGGTGTTGCCCGCCGCGTCCGTGAGGCGGAGCGTGCCGTCGCGTGAGGTGTGCAGGACAGAGCGGTCGGGGAGCACGGCGAGCGTCATCGGCTCACCGGTCTCCGCCTCGCCCTTGGCGAGAGTGACCTGCTGGAAGTCCTCGGCGGCGGCTGCCGAGGGCGGGTCGGCGGGGACGGCACCCGCCTGCGGACCCGCGAGGGTCAGGGTGGCGCCGGTGAGCACGGTGCCGGTGAGCAGGGCGAGTGTGGTGCGGAGTCTCGGGCGTTTCCTGTGCACGGGGGTTCCTCCGGAGGGGGGACGGTCGTACGCGGGTGTGTGCGCCGTGCGCCGGGGTGCGCCGTCACCCCGGGAACTTCATGTCCTGTACACCTCAAGGACGGTAGCCACGTTTGTCCCGGGCGGAAAGCCCTTACGCAGAGTGGAAGTTGAACTTTTTCCTGTCAATGGACAAACGTGGCGCGCGACCGGATTAGTCGGATCCGCCGAAGGCCGCGTCGAAGGACGCGGTCGGCGCCTCGAAGTCGAACGCCTTCAAGCGCGTCAGCGCCTCGGGAGCACCCTGGAGGCGGTCCATGCCCGCGTCCTCCCACTCCACGGAGATCGGTCCCTCGTACGCGATGGACCGCAGCATCCGGAAGACGTCCTCCCAGGGCACGTCCCCGTGGCCCGCCGACACGAAGTCCCAGCCGCGGCGCGGGTCGCCCCACGGCAGGTGCGAGCCGAGGCGGCCGTTGCGGCCGTCCAGGCGCCGCCGGGCCTCCTTGCAGTCGACGTGGTAGATGCGGTCGCGGAAGTCGTAGAGGAATCCGACCGGGTCGAGGTCCTGCCACACGAAGTGGGAAGGGTCGAAGTTGAGCCCGAACGCGGGCCGGTGGCCGACGGCTTCCAGCGCCTTGTGCGTGGTCCAGTAGTCGTACGCGATCTCGGAGGGGTGCACCTCGTGGGCGAAGCGCACGCCTTCCGCGTCGAAGACGTCCAGGATCGGGTTCCAGCGCTCGGCGAAGTCCTCGTAGCCGCGCTCGATCATCGATTCGGGGGCCGGCGGGAACATCGCGACCAGGTGCCAGATCGACGAGCCCGTGAAGCCGACGACCGTGTCGACTCCGAAGGCCGCGGCCGCCCGCGCGGTGTCCTTGATCTCTGCGGCGGCCCGCTGCCGCACGCCTTCCGCATCTCCGTCGCCCCAGATACGGGCGGGCAGGATCGCCTGGTGCCGCTCGTCGATGATCGCGTCGCAGACGGCCTGGCCGACGAGGTGGTTGGAGATCGCCCAGCACTTGAGCCCGTACTTCTCGAGCAGCGCGTGCCGCCCCTGGAGGTAGCCCGGGTCGGCGAGGGCCTTGTCGACCTCGAAGTGGTCGCCCCAGCAGGCGAGTTCGAGGCCGTCGTAGCCGAAGTCGGCGGCGAGGGAGCAGACCTCTTCGAGCGGCAGGTCGGCCCACTGGCCGGTGAAGAGCGTGAACGTGCGGGGCATGACGGGCCTCCTCAGGCGGGGATCGACGTGTAGACGGAGTTCTTGGCCGCGCTCTCCTCCACGGCGGCGAGCACCCGCTGCACGGAGAGCCCGTCGGCGAAGGACGGCTCGGGCCGCGCCCCGGTGGCGATGGCGTCCAGCAGGTCACGGGCCTGGTGCACGAAGCTGTGCTCGTAGCCGAGGCCGTGCCCCGGCGGCCACCAGGCCTCCAGGTAGGGATGGTCGGGCTCGGTCACGAGGATGCGGCGGAAGCCGGACGACGCGGCGGGCTCGGTGTGGTCGTGGAAGGAGAGCTCGTTGAGCCGCTCCAGGTCGAAGGCCAACGAGCCCTCGGATCCGTTGAGTTCGACGCGCAGCGCGTTCTTGCGCCCGGCGGCGAACCGCGTCGCCTCGAAGGAGGCGAGGGCCCCGCACGGGAACCGTCCCGTGAACACGGCCGCGTCGTCGACGGTGACCGTGCCGAGCCGGCTGCCGCCGGCCGCGGTGAGCCCGCTGGACGCGCCTTCGAGCAGCGGCCGTTCGCGTACGAAGGTCTCGGTGAGCGCCGACACCCCGGCCACCGGCTCCCCCACCAGGTACTGCGCGAGGTCCACGATGTGCGCGCCCAGGTCGCCGAGTGCCCCGGAGCCCGCGCGCTCCTTGAGGAGCCGCCAGGTCAGCGGGAACTCCGCGTCCACCAGCCAGTCCTGAAGGTACGTCAGACGCACGTGCCGCAGGATCCCGAGCCGCCCTTCGGCGACCATCCGCCGGGCGAGGGCGAGGGCGGGCACCCTGCGGTAGTTGAAGCCGACCATGGCCACCTGGCCCCGTGCGCGGGCCCGTTCGGCGGCCTCGGCCATCGCCTCGGCCTCCTCGACGGTGTTCGCGAGCGGCTTCTCGCACAGTACGTGCTTGCCCGCCTCCAGGGCGGCGACGGCGATCTCCGCGTGGCTGTCGCCGGGGGTGCAGATGTCGACGATGTCGACGTCGTCCCGGGCGATCAGGGCGCGCCAGTCGGTCTCGGCGGCGGCCCAGCCCAGCCGGTCGGCGGCGGCGCGCACCGCGCCGCCGTCGCGGCCGCAGACGGCCGAGAGGACCGGCACTACCGGCAGGTCGAAGACGCGCCCCACGGTGCGCCAGCCCTGGGAGTGGGCGGCGCCCATGAAGGCGTAGCCCACCATGCCCACTCCCAGGGACCGCTTCCCTGCCGCCTCGGTATCGGCCCGTGCCTCGGTTTCCGTCTCACGCATGCGGTACTCCTCCTCGTCGACGCTCGGTGGGGGGTGCTGATGCGCGCATCACTTGAAGCCGGTGGACATGTACTGGCCGACGTTCTCCTTGTCGACCACCGCCGAGTAGCAGGTGATGAAGGACGGGATCTCGAACTCCGCCATGCCGCTGACGCCCTTGCCCTGCCCGAGGGCGCGCGCGAGGTCGATCGCGGAGGCGGCCATGGTGGGCGGGTAGAGCACGGTGGCCTTCAGGACGCTGTTGTCGGCCTCGATGGCCTGGAAGGCGGCGAGCGCGCCCGCGCCGCCGACCATCAGGAAGTCGTCGCGGCCCGCCTGCTTGATGGCGCGCAGGGCGCCCACGCCCTGGTCGTCGTCGTGGTTCCACAGGGCGTCGAAGTTCTTCTGGGCCTGCAGGAGCGAGGACATCTTCGACTGTCCGGACTCGACGGTGAAGTCGGCGGCCTGGCGGGCGACCTTCTTGATGTTGGAGTAGTTCTTGAGGGCGTCGTCGAAGCCCTTCGTGCGCTGCTTGGTGAGCTCCAGGTTGTCGAGCCCGGCGAGCTCCACGACGCGCGCGTTCTTCTTGTCCTTGAGCTTCTCGCCGATGTAGTGACCGGCGCTCAGGCCCATGCCGTAGTTGTCGCCACCCACCCAGCAGCGATAGGCCTGCGGGGTCGCGAAGACGCGGTCGAGGTTGACGACGGGGATGCCCGCCCGCATGGCCTTCAGGCCGACCTGGGTGAGCGCCTTGCCGTCGGCCGGCAGCACGACCAGGACGTCGACCTTCTTGTTGATGAGCGTCTCGACCTGGCCGATCTGGGCGGCGGTGTCGTTGGAGCCCTCGGTGGCCTCCAGGGTGACGTCCGCGTACTTCTCCGCCCGCTTCTTGGCGTTGTCGTTGATCGCGTTGAGCCAGCCGTGGTCGGCCTGCGGCCCGGCGAAGCCGATGGTGACCTTCTTGCCCGGCTTGTCGTCGGCGACCTGCTGCGACTTGTCGTCGGAGTCCTCGTCCTTGGACTCGTTGCTGGTGCAGCCCGTGATGAGGGCGCCGGTGGACAGGGCGGCCGCTCCGAAGAGGAGTCCTCTGCGGCTCGTGTTGGTTGGCATGCGTGAACCCCTCAGCTCAGGATGTGTGGGCCGTACGACGTTGGACGAGGACCGCGGCGACGATGATCGCTCCCTTGGCGATCTGCTGGGTCGCGGTCTCCAGGTTGTTGAGCGCGAAGATGTTGGTGATCGTGGTGAAGATCAGTACGCCGAGCACGGAGCCCGTGATGGTGCCGCGGCCGCCGCTGAGCAGGGTGCCGCCGATGATGACGGCGGCGATGGCGTCGAGTTCGTAGAGGTTGCCGTTGGTGTTCTGTCCCGAACCGGCCAGGATGATCAGCAGGAAGGCCGCGATGCCGCAGCACAGGCCGGAGAGCAGGTAGAGGTAGAGCCGCTGCCTGCGGACGTCGATGCCGGCGAGCCTGGCCGCCTCCGCGTTGCCGCCGACGGCGAGCGAGCGCCGCCCGAAGGTGGTGCGGTTCAGGAGCAGCCAGCCGGCGACGGTGACGGCGGCGAAGACCAGGACCAGCGGCGGGATGCCGAGGATGTACGCGTCGCGCTCGCCGAGCTTCAGTACGCCGTCCACGGTGACCATCTGGGTCTTGCCGTCGGTGATCTGCAGGGCGAGGCCGCGGCCGGACGCCAGCAGGGCGAGGGTGGCGATGAACGGCACCACCCCGCCGTAAGCGATGAGCAGGCCGTTCACCAGTCCGCACGCCGTGCCGACGAGTACGGCCGTGAAGAGGATGCCCGCGAAGCCGTACTCCTGGGTGGCGACCGTCGTCGCCCACACCGAGGCGAGGGCGACGATCGCGCCGACCGACAGGTCGATGCCGCCGGAGATGATCACGAAGGTCATGCCGACCGTGACCACGCCGATGACGGAGGCCTGGGTCAGGACCAGCTGGATGTTGTCGGTGTCGAGGAACGAGTCGGGCTGGGTGATGCCGCCGATCAGGATCAGTACGGCGAGCACGCCGAGCAGCGACAGCGTGCGGACGTCGGCGCGGGCCACGGCGGTGCGCCAGGGGCGGCCGCCGTCGGCGGGGGTGCTCTTGCGGGGGGCGGCCTCGGCCGCCGGGGCTGGCTGGGTCATGCCGCCGGGCTCCCTTCTAGGACGAGGTCGAGTACGCGGTGTTCATCGAGGTCACGGGCGGGTGCGGTGTGTACGACGCGGCCCTCGCGGAGCACCAGGACGCGGTCGGCGAGGCCGAGCACCTCGGGTACTTCGCTGGAGACGAGGAGGACGGCAAGGCCCTCGTCGGCGAGGCGTCGGATCACCGCGTACAGCTCCGCGCGGGCGCCGACGTCGACGCCCCGGGTCGGTTCGTCGAGGAGCAGGACGCGGCAGCCGCGCAACAGCCAGCGGGCCAGGACGGCCTTTTGCTGGTTGCCGCCGGACAGGGTGCGGACGGGTACGGACGGGGCGTCGGGCCGCAGCGACAGCTCACGCGTCGCATCGCGGGCCGCCTCGCGTTCCGCGGACCGGTCGAGCCAACCGCCGTACGAGAAGCGGGACATGGAGGAGATCGACACGTTGTTGGTGACGGACTCCAGCATCAGCAGGGCCTGCGCCTTGCGCTCCTCGGGGGCGAGGCCGAGTCCCGCGCGGACGGCGGCCCGCACGCTCCCCGGCCGCAACACCCGTCCCTCGACGCTCACTTGTCCGGAGCTGGGCTTGCGGGCACCGTAGATCGTCTCCAGGATCTCGGAGCGTCCCGAGCCGACGAGCCCGGCGAGGCCGACGATCTCGCCGGGGCGCAGATCGAGGTCGAGCGGTGCGAACTCGCCGCGCCGGGAGAGGCCCCGCACGGTCAACACCGGTTCCCTCCGGGCGCCTTCGACGCCCCCCGCTTCTGCGGGCGAGAGTGGTGCGGGCCGTTCGGGGAAGACGTATTCGACGTTGCGGCCCGTCATCATCGCCACGACGTCCTTGGTCGGGGTGGACTCCGCGGGGAGCCCGCCGGCGACGGCGCGCCCGTCCTTGAGGACGGTGACCCGGTCGCCGATGCGGCGGATCTCCTCGAGGCGGTGCGAGATGTAGACGACGGCGACGCCGTCCGCGGTGAGGTCGCCGACGATACGGAAGAGGTTGTCCACCTCGTCGGGGTCCAGGGCGGCCGACGGCTCGTCCATGACGATGAGGCGGACCTCGTGGGAGAGCGCGCGGGCCATGGAGACGATCTGCTGGTGTGCGGCGGAGAGATCCCCGACGAGTCGCCCCGGATCGATCTCGCCGTGCCCAAGTCGCTTTAGGAGAGCGGCTGTTGAGGCCCTCGCCGTCCGGCCGCGCACGACGAAGCCCGCGGCGGTCGGCTCGTGCCCGAGGTAGACGTTCTCGGCCACGGACAGACCCTCCACCAGGTCGAGCTCCTGGTAGATGGTGGCGATCCCGAGGCGCATGGCCGCGATGGGCGAGCGGAGCGTGGTGCGTTCGCCGCGCCAGGTGATCTCGCCGTCGTCGGGCTGGTGGACGCCCGCGAGGACCTTGATGAGGGTGGACTTCCCGGCGCCGTTCTGGCCGAGGAGACAGTGCACTTCCCCGGCCTGGACCTGGAGGTCGACGCCGTCGAGGGCCCGGACGCCGGGGAACGACTTGGTGATGCCGGACATGGTGAGCAGGGGTGGTTCGGGTGCCATGACGGTTCCCCTCGGCGGCGGCCGCAGCAGGGCAGGACGGATGCGGGGCGGGAAGGTTTCGGGGCAGGACGGAGCTCGGCTCGGCGGAGCGAGACGGAGCAAGACTGAGCGAAACGGTGCGGAGTCGTACGGGGCGGTGCGGAGCGGTACGGGCGGTGCGGAGCAGGACAGGGCGGAGCCGGGCAGGGCGCTGTGCTGGACGGGGTGGCGCTGCGTTCCGTACACGCCGGCCGGGCCGGTGGACGGCCGGCGGGAGGCCGGCCGGGCCGGTCAGGCCGGTGAGAAGAGGTGGTCGCTGATGAGCCGGGCGCCGCCGATGACTCCGGCGGTGGGACCGAGCTCACCCAGGACGATCGGGAGGTTGCCGGTCGCCAGGGGCAGCGACTGGCGGTAGACCTGGGTGCGGATCGCGGCGAGCAGCGTGTGGCCGAGGCCGGTCACGCCGCCGCCGATCACCACGAGGCCGGGGTTGAAGAAACTGACGAGGCCCGCGATGACCTGGCCGGTGCGATTGCCGCCCTCACGGATGAGGTCGAGGGCGGTGGCATCACCCGCGGCCGCGGCCGCCGCGACGTCGACGGCGCTGAGCCGCCCCGCCTCGTCGAGCCGCATGGCGAGCTCCGCCGAACGCCCTTCCCCGGCCGCCTCCTCGGCGTCGCGGGCGAGCGCCGCGCCGCTGAAGTAGGCCTCCAGGCAGCCCTTGTTGCCGCAGGCGCAGGGGCGTCCGTCCGGTTCGGACTGGATGTGGCCGATGTCGCCGGCGCTGCCCGTCGTACCGCGGTAGACCTCACCGCCGACGACGATGCCGCAGCCGATGCCCGTGCCGATCTTGACGCAGAGGAAGTCGCCCACGGAACGGGCGACGCCCGCGTGCTGCTCCCCCATCGCCATGAGGTTCACGTCGTTGTCGACCATGACGGGGCAGCCCAGGTCCTGACTGAGGGCCTCCCGCACGGGGAAGCCGTCCCAGCCCGGCATGATCGGCGGGGCGACCGGCACGCCCTCGGGGAAGCGGACGGGTCCCGGGACGCCGATGCCGGCGCCGTCGAACCCTTCCGCGAGCCCGGAGGCCTTCAACTTGGCCGCCATGGCGAGGACTTGCTCGAAGACCGCGACCGGGCCCTCGCGCACGTCCATGGGCTGGTTGATGTGGCCGAGTACCTCCAGCTCGGCGTTGGTTACCGCGACGTCGACCGAGGTCGCGCCGATGTCCACGCCGAGGAAGCGGAGGGCCGGGGCCAGGCGGATGTTGTGGGAGCGGCGCCCGCCGCGCGAGGCGGCGAGCCCGTCCGCGACCACGAGCCCGGTCTCCAGGAGCCGGTCGACCTCCACGGCCAGTTTGGACCGCGAGAGATCGACCTGATCGCCCAGCTGGGCGCGGGAGTTGGGTCCTCCGTCACGCAACAGCCGCAGCAGCCGGGCCTGGTGCGCATTGGCGGGTCGAGCCGTCATACGTCTCACGCGCCCCTCCCCGCCTCATCGGGCTTCCCGTTCCGTTGCCGTCGGGCCGACTCGTCGTCACTGCCGACGCCGTCGCCTTCGGGCTTCCTTCAAGCTTTCGAGGGGAACGTAGCAGTGCCTGTCGGGACTGGGAAGAAGTTGAGCGCGAATTACCCATGACTTTCTCCAGTCACAGGACAAAGGGGCGCCGGGTCAGCGTTTCCAGGCCGGTTCCCGAAGCATGCACCAGGTGCGCGGGCCGTGGTCCGGGAGCGGGATGTCCGCCGTGACGGTGAAGCCGAGCCGTTCATAGAAGGAGACGTTCCGCTTGGTCGACGTCTCCAGGAAGCACGGGTGTCCGGCGCGGTCCGCTGCCGCGAGTCCGGGCGCGATGACGGCGGCGCCGAGCCCCTGGCCCTGCTCGTCGGGGTCCACCCCGACCGTGGCGAGGAACCACGCCGGACGCCGGGGACGGTACGGCCGCAACGCGCGGTCCGCCGATTCGAACCAGGGCGCGCGGTCCCCCGCGAGCTCTCTGACCAGCGGTCCGATGGCGGCGAAGCCGGGCTCGGGATCCCGGTCCGGCGTGGTCCACACGGCGACGGCGCGCCCAGCTCCCGCCACCCAGACCCGTCCGTACACCATCCCGATGCGGGTCAGGAAGAGCTCCTGGAAGCGGCGGACCCGCTCCGCGTGGCCGTCGGCCGCGACGACGTGGCGCGTGAAGGCGTAGTCCGCGAAGGCCCGGGCGAGGGTGTTCACCGCCACCGGCACGTCTTCCCTGATCACGGGGCGTATGCGGTGCTGTGTCGTCATGTCTGGCCTTCCGGTCCCGACGGCATGACCCTGCCTCCGAAGTGATCGACGGCTTTCGCGCCGCACCGCACGACCGCCTGCTCGCGGCGGCCCCCTTCGCCGCCGTGCAGCGGCAGCTCTACGGCGACCGGGGGCGCCCGGCGGGACAGGCGACACGGACGGAGGCCGTGCTCACGGCCGCCGCACAGAGCCGGCAAGGCCTGCGCGCGGACCCGGGCGAGGCGGCGCGCCCGGCCGCGCTCAGTCCCGCTCGCGCTCGTGGTACGTCTGCCGGGTGTGCTCCGTGTGGGCCCGCATGATGTCCGTGGCGCGCGCCTCGTCGCGCTCGGTGATGGCCTCGATCAGTTCGCGGTGCTCCAGCCAGGACTGCCTGCCGCGCTGCCGTGCCACCGGCGTGTAGTACCAGCGGACCCGGCGGTCCACCTGCGCGGCGAGCTCGGCGAGGACGACATTGCCGGCGAGCTCCATCACCTTGGCGTGGAAAGCCGCGTTGAGGGTGACCACCTGGTCCACGTCGCCGTCGGCCACGGCCTGTTCGCCGCGCGTGCAGAGCTCGTCCAGGGCGGTGATGCCCGCGACGCCGGTGCTGGCCGCGGCGAGCCGGGCGGCCTCGGCCTCCAGCAGGGTGCGGACGGTGAGGAGTTGGTCGGCCTCCTCCTCGGTCGGCTCGTGCACGAACGCACCCTGGGCGGGCCGCAGGTCCACCCAGCCCTCGGTGTTGAGCCGCTGCAGCGCCTCGCGCACCGGCTGCCGCGAGACGCCCAGGTGACCGGCCAGCTCGCTCTCGACGAGGTGCTGGCCGGGCTGCAGCGAGCGCGTGGTGATCAGTTCGAGCAACGCCTCGTAGACCCGCTCCCTGAGCGGCCCGGGGCGTTCGAGCCTGGGCACGGCCCCCTGCGGCAGTCCGGTGGACAACATCGCGGCCCCCTCGTCGAAGATTGCCTTTTGTCTACAGTCTACGAGCTACAGGGGCCAGTGCCAGGGAGAGTTGAGCCGATCACACCCCGACCCGTCCGGGCACCCCGCCACTTCGTGAGCGGATCACGGGCAGCGCACGACCTGTCCCGCGTACGACAGGTTCCCGCCGAAGCCGAACAGCAGGACCGGGTCGCCCGAGCGGAGCTCGCCGCGCTCGACCAGCTTGGACAGCGCCATCGGGATGCTGCCCGCCGAGGTGTTCCCGGAGTCGACGACATCGCGCGCGACGACCGCGTTCACCGCGCCGATGCGCTCGGCGAGCGGCTCGATGATCCGCAGGTTGGCCTGGTGCAGGACGACACCGGCGAGGTCGGCCGGGGTGAGCCCGGCGCGCTCGCAGGCCGTGCGGGCGAGCGGCGGCAGCTGCGTCGTCGCCCAGCGGTAGACGCTCTGGCCCTCCTGGGCGAAGCGCGGCGGCGTGCCCTCGATGCGTACGGCGTTGCCCATCTCGGGCACCGAGCCCCACAGCACGGGCCCGATGCCGGGCTCCTCGCCGGGCCCGCACGCCTCGACGACGACCGCGCCCGCGCCGTCGCCGGTCAGCACGCAGGTGGTGCGGTCCGTCCAGTCGGTGACCTCGGACATCTTGTCCGCGCCGATGACCAGGGCGCGGGTCGCGGCACCGGCCCGCACGGTGTGGTCGGCGGTGGCGAGGGCGTGCGTGAAGCCCGCGCACACGACGTTGATGTCGAGGACGGCGGGGCCGGGGATGGCCAGGCGGGCGGCGACGCGGGCGGCCATGTTCGGCGAGCGGTCGATGGCCGTGGAGGTGGCGACCAGGACCAGGTCGATCGCGTCGGGGGTCAGCCCTGCGGCGGCCAGGGCCTTGCCGCCGGCGTGTGCGGCCAGCTCGTCGACCGGCTCCTCGGGCCCCGCGATGTGGCGAGTCCGGATGCCGACCCGCGAACAGATCCACTCGTCGCTGGTGTCGACCCTGCCCGCCAGCTCCTCGTTGGTGAGGATCTTGGCGGGCTGGTAGTGGCCGACGGCGGCGATGCGCGAGCCGTGCATGAACGGGTCCCCCTTGTTGCCGAAGATGCGGGACCGTCCAGTCTGGTCAGCGACTCACCAGTAACGGTGCACGTAATGCGACAGGAAAGGAGCGCGGTGTTTGGATGCTTCTCATGATCCGGTCACCCTCTGAAGAGTTGCGTGACCTTGTGTACGAGTTCGTACAGCCCGTAACCGAGCGGCAGCCCCACCCAGAGCCAGGCGAACACGATCAGCGCGCGACGGTCACGGGGCGGTGTGCTCGGCGGGGTGGTCATCGGCGGCCTCCTTCGGGGAGGGGACGTGGTGGCGGGGGTGCACGGGCCGGACGAGCTCGTTCGCGACGAAGCCGACGGCAAGGAGACCGATCATGATCGCGAAGGAGAGGCCGTAGAGGCCGGAGCCCGTCCTGCCCGCCTCCTCCTGGTGGTCGGCGACGCGGTTCACGATGAGCGGCCCGAGGACTCCCGCCGTGGACCAGGCGGTGAGCAGCCTGCCGTGGATGGCGCCGACCTGGTACGCCCCGAAGAGGTCCTTCAGATACGCGGGGATCGTCGCGAAGCCCCCTCCGTAGAAGGAGAGGATCACCAGCGCGCAGCAGATGAACAGTGGCTTCGAGGTGTCTCCGAAGCGGGCGATCAGGAGGTACATGAGCGCGCCCGCGCCGAGGTAGACGCGGTAGACGTTCTTGCGGCCGATCAGGTCGGAGGCCGAGGACCAGCCGATGCGGCCCGCCATGTTGGCGGCCGAGAGCAGCGCGACGAAGCCCGCCGCGGCCGAGACCGACACGGGGGTGGAGGTGTCCGCGAAGAAGTCCGTGATCATCGGGGCGGCCTTCTCCAGAATGCCGATCCCGGCGGTCACGTTCATGCACAGGACGACCCACAGGCACCAGAACTGCGGGGTGCGGACGGCCTGCCGCGCGGAGACCTGCGGTCCCTCCAGCGCACCGGGCAGGCCGGGACCGGGGGCGCCCTCGGTGCGCGGCACGCGGATCAGGAGCACGCCGAGCGCCATGAAGACGGCGTACGTGAGGCCGTGCACGAGGAACGCGAGCGCGATGCCGTCGGAGTCCGCGCCGAAGGAGTCCAGCATCTGCGCGCTCCACGGGGAGGCGATGAGCGCGCCGCCGCCGAAGCCCATGATCGCGATGCCGGTGGCCATGCCGGGGCGGTCGGGGAACCACTTGATGAGCGTGGAGACGGGTGAGATGTAGCCGATGCCGAGGCCGATCCCGCCGACGAAGCCGTAGCCGAACACGATGAGCCAGTACTGGCGCGTCGCGGCGCCGAGGGCGGCGATCAGGAAGCCGGAGGAGAAGCAGGTGAGGGCGACGGCCATCGCCCAGCGCGGGCCGTTGCGTTCGACGAGCGTGCCGCCGAACGCGGCGGACAGGCCGAGCATGACGATGCCGAGCTGGAAGGGCAGCGCGCTCTGGGTGCCGCTGAGGTGCAGCGAGGATTCGAGGGGCGGTTTGAAGACGCTCCAGGCGTAGGCCTGGCCGATGGAGAGGTGGACCGACAGGGCGGCGGGCGGTACGAGCCAGCGGCTCCAGCCGAGGGGTGCGACGGGGGGCCTCATGATCCCGAACGGTAGGAACCGTGCGAGGCGTTGTGAAGGGGGCGGACGGTGAAGGGGGCGGACGGAATACGTCGACGGTATGCGATGTACCGCGCTGAGCCATGTACCGCGCGAACCCTTGCCGCCCCAAGTTCCATACTGTAGACAATATTCTGTCGACGTCTTCGTCCCACGTTCCTCGGATCCCTCGACCGAACGGAGCGCGCCACCGTGAAAGTCGCAGTCCTCGGTGCCGGTGCGATCGGCGCCTACGTCGGAGCCGCGCTGCACCGCGCCGGTGCCGACGTCCATCTCGTCGCCCGCGGCCCGCACTTGGCGGCCATGCCGCGGCACGAAGTCAGGGTGCTGAGTCCGCGCGGCGACTTCACCGCCCGGGCCCGCGCCACCGACGACCCGGCCGGGATCGGTCCGGTCGACTACGTCTTCCTGGGCCTGAAGGCCAACGCGTACGCGGCGTGCGGGCCGCTGATCGAGCCGCTCCGGCACGACACGACCTCGGTCGTCGCCGCGCAGAACGGCATCCCCTGGTGGTACTTCCACCGGCACGGCGGCCCGCACGACGGCCACCGCGTCGAGAGCGTGGACCCGGGCGGCGCCGTGAGCGCGGTGCTCGCCCCCGAACGTGCCGTCGGATGCGGTCGTCTACGCCGCCGCCGAGCTCGAAGAGCCGGGTGCCGTAAGGCACTTGGAAGGGACCGGGTTCTCCATCGGTAAGCCCGACCGGTCCCGTTCGGCGCGCTGTGCCGCCTTCAGCGAGGCCATGGTGGCGGGCGGTCTGAAGTGTCCGGTCGAGGCGGAGCTGCGCGGCGACATCTGGATCAAGCTGCTCGGCAGCATCTCCTTCAACCCGATCAGCGCGCTGGCCCGCGCCACCATGGGCGAGATGTGCCGGCACGGCGGCACCCGGCGCGTCATCGAGATCATGATGCACGAGACGCTCGCCGTCGCCACCGCCCTCGGCTGCCGGCCGGACATCTCCGTGGAGCGGCGGCTCGCCGGGGCCGAACGGGTCGGCGACCACCGCACCTCCACCCTCCAGGACCTGGAGCGCGGCAAGCCGCTGGGGCTCGACGTGCTGCTCGCGGCCGTCGTCGAACTCGCGGACATCACCGGGGTCGCGGTGCCGACGCTGCGCACCGTCCACGCCATCTCCGACCTGCTCGCGCTGAGGACCGCCGCATGGGCGCGCCCATGAGCAAGCGCAAGAGCGCCACGGGAAAGAGCACGGGAGGGACCACCGCATGAGCAAGCGCGACCGCACCCCCAAGACGTACACCCGTCTCACGCATCCCCTCGTCCGCGACTCCCGCGACGCGCCGTTCCGCCGGGCCACCTGGGACGAGGCGCTCTCCCGCGCGGCGGCCGGGTTCGAGCGGGCCCGCGGCGCCTTCGGGATGTTGCGTGCCGTGCCGGGTCGGCACCGTCCGCCAGGAGGAGGCCCTGCACCGCATCGCCGGGCGGACGGGCGCCGACGCCGCCGACGACGTCGCCCTGCTGCGCGAGGTGGGGCGGACCCTGCGGGATGCCTCGATCTGCGGGCTCGGCCAGACCGCGTGGAACGCCGTGGAGTCCGCCATCGACCGTCTGGGGGCGTACAAGTGACCGCCGTACCGCTGGGCATTCCGCGCCGACTCGTCGCGTTCACCCTCGACGGGCAGGACGCCAGGGTCCCGGAGGGGGCGACGCTCCTCGACGCGTGCCGCGCCGCGGGCAAGGACATCCCGACCCTGTGCGAGGGCGACACCCTCGCCCCCAAGAACGCCTGCCGCGTCTGCGTCGTGGAGGTGGCGGGCGCCCGGACCCTCGCGCCTGCCTGCTCGCGCAGGGCCGAACCCGGCATGTGCGTCCCCACCGACACCGAATGCACCCGGCACAGCCGCAAGGTCGTCCTCGAACTCCTCGCCTCGTCCGTCGACCTGTCGACGACACCGAAGGTCGCGGGCTGGCTCAAGGAGTACAAGGCCGAGCCCGGCCGCTTCGGCCCCGAAGCCGCCCGCCTGAATGAGGAGCCCAAGGTCGACAACGACCTCTACGTGCGGGACTACGACAAGTGCATCCTCTGCTACAAGTGCGTCGACGCCTGCGGGGAGCAGTGGCAGAACACCTTCGCGATCTCGGTGGCGGGCCGAGGCTTCGACGCCCGCATCGCCGTCGAGCACGACGCGCCGCTGACCGACTCGGCGTGCGTGTACTGCGGAAACTGCATCGAGGTCTGCCCCACGGGGGCGCTGGGCTTCACGTCGGAGTTCGACATGCGGGCCGCCGGCACCTGGGACGAGTCCGCGCAGAGCGAGACGACCACCGTGTGCGCGTACTGCGGAGTCGGCTGCAATCTGACCCTGCGCGTGCAGGACAATGACATCGTCAAGGTCACCTCGCCGCACGACAACCCGGTGACCCACGGCAACCTCTGCATCAAGGGCCGCTTCGGCTACCAGCACGTACAGAACCGGGACTGATCAAGACATGGGACGAGTCACTGAGCGACGCAAGGTGATCCGGGTCCGGGACGGGCACGTCTCGGAGCGGCCCGACACCCTGGTCGCCGAGGAACCCCTGGAGATCCGCCTCAACGGCAAGCCGCTGGCCATCACCATGCGCACGCCGGGTGACGACTTCGCGCTCGCGGCGGGGTTCCTGGTGAGCGAGGGGGTGCTCGGCGCCGCGGACGACCTCCGGTCGATCGTCTACTGCGCGGGGGCGACCGCCGACGGGGTGAACACGTACAACGTGGTCGACGTGCGGACCGCCCCGGACGTCGTCCTCCCCGACATCACGCTCGAACGCAACGTCTACACCACCTCGTCGTGCGGGCTGTGCGGCAAGGCGAGCCTGGACGCGGTCCGCACCACGGCCCGCTGGCCGGTCGACGACACGGCGGGCGGCGCCGCTCCCCCGGTCCGCCTCGGGACCGACCTGCTCGCGAGCCTCCCCGACCGGCTCCGCGCGGCGCAGCGCGTCTTCGACAGGACCGGGGGCCTGCACGGGGCCGCCCTCTTCACCGAAGAGGGCGAACTGCTCGACATAAGGGAGGACGTGGGGCGGCACAACGCCGTCGACAAGCTGGTCGGCCGCGCCCTGCGGAACGGCGACCTGCCGCTCTCCCGCACGGTCCTGCTCGTCTCGGGCCGCGCCTCCTTCGAGCTGGCGCAGAAGGCCGTGATGGCGGGCATTCCGGTCCTTGCGGCGGTCTCCGCGCCGTCCTCGCTCGCGGTCGACCTGGCCACCGAGACGGGGCTCACGCTGGTCGGTTTCCTGCGCGGCTCCTCCATGAACGTGTACGCGGGCGAGCACCGCGTCGCCCTGCCGGCCGCGGCCTCCCAGGGCTGATCCGGGCCACCCGCCGCACGGCGGCGGCGCCCCGGCCGGCGGGGAGCGCCCCCTGCGCCGGCCGGGCCCACTACCCGGCTTCCCCGGTGCGGGCAGCAGCTCCTAGCTCTCCGGCGCCTCGGCTTCCGAGTCGACCGGGTCGCCCGAGACGCCCGAGACGCCCGAGACACGGCCCAGCATCTCCAGGAACCGCTCGCGCTCGGTGGCCGTGAGGGGCGCGAGGAGTTCGGCGTTGGCACGGGCGGCCGCCTCCGCGCACCGCTTGACGGTGCGTCGGCCGCGCGCCGTGATCGTGATCGCATTCTTGCGGCGGTCCGCGGGGTCCGGTGCGCGCTCGACCAGGCCGTCGGCCTGGAGGTCGTTGAGGACGCCGACCATGTCCTTCGGGTCGAGCGAGACGCTGCGGCCGAGCTCCGCCTGCGCCACGGGGCCGAGGTCGGCGACGGCGGACAGCACCACGTGGTGCCACATCTTGAGCCCCTCGCGGGCCAGCGCGGCGGCGACGAGGCCCCGGCCACGGGCGGCGGCACGGCCGAGCAGCCAGCTGGGCAGGGTGCGGATGGTGCTGGGGGCGGGGGGTGTGGTGGCCATGGGGGAAGTCTAGCCAAGAATCGTTGGACTTCCCCACGACTATGAGTCTATCGTTGGTGCTCCCAATGATCATTCCAGCGATTTCTCACCCCTGGAGGTGGTGCGGATGCGTCGCGTCCGGTACGCGCACGGCGGCGGCCCCGAGGTCCTGTTCCTGGAGGACGCACCCCTCCCCGAGCCCGGCCCCGGCGAGCTCCTCGTGCGCGTCGCCGCGGTCGGCGTGACCCTGCCCGTCGTCCGCAAGGTCCGCGAGAGCCACACCCCGATCCCCCTCGGCGGCGAGATCGCCGGAGAGGTCGTGGCGCTCGGCGAAGGCGTCACCGCGTACGCGCCCGGCGACCGCGTCACCGGCCTGGCCTTCGGGCACGGGTACGCCGACCACGCACTGCTCGGTGCCGCGATGGCCTCTCCCGTCCCCGACGGGGCGAGCGCCGTCGACGCGGTCGCCCTGGTCCGCTCCGGCCTCGTCGCGTGCGGGGCGCTCGCCGCGGCCCGCCCCGCACCCGGCGAGTCCGCGCTCGTCACGGCGGCCGCGAGCGGGGTCGGCCACCTCGCCGTGCAACTGGCCCGGCACCAGGGCGCCTCGCGCGTCGTGGCCGCCGTGTCCGACCCCGGCAAGGCGGACTTCCTGCGCGGGCTCGGCGCCGACGAGGTCGTCACGTACGACCGCGCGGACTGGGGCGAGCCCGTGGACTACGCCCTGGACGCGGTCGGCGGCGACCTGCTGGCGCCCGCCGTCAGGTCCCTCGCCCCGCACGGCAGGCTGGTGGCCTACAGCTCGGGCGGCGGCAGCGTGGCGGCGTACGACCTGCTCGTCGGCGCCAAGTCCGTCATCGGGTTCCAGATGGGCCTGATCGCGCGCGGGCAGCCCGAGTTGTACGAGACGTGGCGGCGCGAGCTGTGGCGGCTGCACGCGACGGGCGTGCTGCGACCCGCCGTGCACGCGGAGTTCGCGCTGGAGGACGCGGCGAGGGCACACGAGGTGATCGAGGCGCGGAGCAATCGGGGCAAGGTCGTCCTGATCCCCTGACGCGCGCTCCTTGTGGGGTGCCGGAGCCCCCACGTAGCGTCTGTGGCACGCACGTTGGACGTGGGATGTCAGGATGTCCGGTCGCCGGGATGTCTGTCGCCGCACGCCGGCATCGCCATGAGTCGCCGTCGCCACGAAAGGCGGACCGCACCATGCCATCGAGTCTCCGTGCACGTCTCAGATCCCTCCGCACCACCACCGCCGCCCTGACCGCCGTCGCCGTCGGCGCCCTGCTGCCCGCGCCCGCGGCGCAGGCGGTCCGGGCGGCGCCCGCGCCGACACCGCCGTTCGAGCAACAGGTGCTGTTCAAGGCCGCGCAGGACCCCGGCTACGCGTGTTTCCGCATCCCGGCCGTGGTGCGGACGACACAGGGCACACTGCTGGCCTTCGCGGAGGGCCGGGTCGACGACTGCAGCGACGCGGGCGACATCGACCTGGTGCTCAAGCGGTCGCACGACGGCGGCCGGACCTGGGGTCCGCTCCAGGTGATCAACGAGGGCGGGGGCGACACCCACGGCAATCCGGCGCCGGTCGTCGACCGCGAGAGCGGTCGCGTCCTGCTCGCGGAGACCTACAACACCGGCCGCACGGACGGCAGGAACTGCGAGGTGCCGTGCGACCGCACCCCGCACCTGCAGTACAGCGACGACGACGGCCGCAGCTGGTCCGAGCCGCGCGACCTGAGCGAGGAGATCCTGCCGAAGGAGTGGAACTCCTGGTACGCGACCGGTCCCGTGCACGGCATCCAGCTGACCCGCGGCCGGCACGCGGGACGGCTCGCCTTCGCCGTCAACGCCGAGACGTGGAACGGCAGTCGGGTCACCGCCAACCATGCGGCACTGATCGTCAGCGACGACGGCGGCGACCGCTGGAAGGTCGGCGCGACGGACTCGTACCCGATCGCCGACGACGGCACGTTCCGCCAGAAACCGTCCGAGATGACGCTCACGGAGCGGCCCGACGGCGCGGTCTACGTGAGCGGCCGCGAGCAGGACGGCACGGATCTCGGCCACCGCACGCACACCGTCAGCCGTGACGGCGGCGACTCCTTCGCCGCCCCCTTCCGCGCGATCCCCGACCTCTACACGCCCCAAGTGCAGGGATCCACACTCCAGTTCGGCGGCCGGATGCTGCTCGCCTGCCCCGGCGACCCCGACCGCCGCCGCACGATGCAGATCCGCTCCTCCTACGACGGCGGCCGCACCTGGGACAGCGTCGACCGCGGCACGACGGTCACCGCGGACTGGTCCGGCTACTCCGACCTGGTGCGGGCCGACCGCGCGCACGTGGGCCTCCTGTACGAGGGCGGCGCGGTCGACGCGCGCGACGAGATCCGCTTCGCCCGCTTCACCGAGGAGTGGCTCGCGCCGCGCAGGGGACCGGACCCGACGACCCGCGACCACGCGCCCGGCGCCCGGCCCGCCGCGGTGCTCGGCGGGGCGCGCGGGACGGCGGGCCGCTTCGGCGGGGCCCTCGCCTTCGACGGCGCCGACGACGCCGTACGTTTGCCCTACCGTCCCCGGTTGCCGCTCGGCGCCGGTGACTTCACGGCCTCGCTGTGGTTCCGCTACTCGGCGACGGCCGGCGAGCAGCCCCTGCTGTGGATGGGCGGCATCGGCACCAACCAGCCGCAGGTGTGGCTGCGCGGCGAACCCGCGAGCAACCGCGTCACCGGCCTGATCACGACGCGGGAGGGCGCGGCGCCCCCGAAGTCCGCGTCCGTGCGCACGACCAGCGCCCACAACGACGGCGAGTGGCACCACATCGCCCTGCGCCGCGGCGCGGGCACCCTGACGCTCTTCCTCGACGGCGTCCGGACCGACGCCGCCGACGTGCCGGGCTCGGTCAGCCGCACCTCCCCGTTCGGCGTCCACATCGGGCAACGGCTGGACAGTCGCGCTCACTTCACCGGCGCCATCGACGAAGTACGCGTGTACAAGCGGGCGTTGAGCGACCCCGAGATGGGAGACCTGAGCACCGCCGATGCTCCTGTGACACGGGACACCGTCCTGCGCCTGCCCATGGACCACGTGCGCGGCAGCAACTAACGTCCCGGGCGTGTACGCCCGCGAACGTCCCGCCGCGGGGCGGCGCAGGATCCCGCTGGTCCTGCTGCTCGCCCTGGCCTGTGCGGCCGTGCTGCTCATCGCCCTCCCGGACGACGACCGGGAGGGCGATGCGGCCTGCCGGCCCCGCACCGTCGCGTCCTGGGCGGCCGACGACAGGACCACCGGGGAGTTCGCGCGCTACGGCGACGACACGGCGCGCACCGACGACTGGACCGGCGGGGACGGCACCCACTCGGTGCGCCTGCCGGACGGGCGGCTGCTCTGGCTGTTCTCCGACACCTTCCTCGGCCAGGTCCACGCGGCACCGAACCCCGCGGGCCAGCCCCACACCTGGCGCGACACGAACACGCCGATGGTCCGCAACTCGGCGGTGGTGATGTCCCGTTCGGGCGCCCTGGAGCGCACCCTCGCCGCGCCCCTCTTCCCCGACCCGGCGCCCCAGCAGTGGCGCTGGCCGGTGGCGGCCCGGGTGGAGCCCCGCTCCCCCGGCGCGGACGAGAAGGTCGTCCGCGTACTGCTGTGGACCCGCATGGCGAGCCAGGGCCCCTGGATCTACGGCGTCCCCGTCGCCACCGAGGTCGCCACGCTCTCGCTGCCGGACCTGCGTGTCGAGGGCATCGTGAAGACCTCCGACCAGCAGTCGGTGGGCGATCCCGAAAAGCGGGTCCTGTACGGGACGACGACGGTCCAGGACGACGACTGGACGTACGCGTTCGGCGGCACGGACGCCCAGGCGGCCTCGCGTCCCTCCTCGGACGCCTATGTCGCCCGCGTCCCGCACGGCAGGCTCGCCGATGCCGGGGCGTGGGAGTACTGGGACGGCGAGGAGTGGGGGCCGGACGTCACGCCCCGGCCGGTGCTCGGGGACGGCGGGCGCAAGGGGGTGGGCAGCGCGTTCACGGTGGTCCGGGACGAGGGGACGTACGTGCTGTTCACGATGGCCGCGGGCGCCGAGGGCCTGACCACCGTCAACTCGTACTGGGCCTGCTCCCCCACCGGGCCCTGGCACGGCCCCGCCAAGGCGTTCGACGCACCCCTGCCCAAGGACGGCGCGCCGCGCCAGGACACCGCCGCCTACAACCCGCAGGCCCATCCGGCGCTCGGCGACGACGGCCGCCTGGTGCTCAGCTACGACGTCAACTGGCTGGACGCGACGCCCGCGAACGCGCAGGCGAACGTCAGCCGGAACGTGTCGCTGTACCGGCCGCGATTCGTGTCCCTGCGCCTGGCGGCGGCTCGCTGACGGACTCCCCCGGGGCCAGCGATTCCGGGTCTTGCGATTCCGCGTGCAGCGATTCCGGGTCTTGCGGTTCCGGGTCCCGCGAGCGGCGCTTGGCGATGACCGCGCAGACCATCAGCTGCATCTGGTGGAAGAGCATCAGCGGCAGCACGGCCAGCGAGGCGTCCGCCCCGAACAGGACGCTCGCCATGGGCAGTCCGGCGGCCAGCGACTTCTTCGACCCGGCGAACTGGATCGCGACACGGTCGGCCCGGCCGAAGCCGAGCCGCTTCGCGCCGTACCAGGTCGCCGCCAGCATGGCCGCGAGCAGCACCGCCTCGACGCCGAGCAGCGCGAGCAGCCGCACCGGGTGCACCTGGCCCCAGATGCCCTGCACCATGCCCTCGCTGAACACGGTGTAGACGACGAGCAGGATCGACCCTCGGTCGACGTATCCGAGGATCTTCTTGTGGCGGGTGATGAAGCCGCCCACCCAGCGGCGCAGGAACTGTCCGGCCAGGAACGGCACCAGCAGCTGGAGCACGATCTTGAGGAGCGAGTCCGCCGAGAAGCCGCCCCCGCTGTCGCCGAGCAGCGCCGCCGCGAGCAGCGGCGTGAGCACGATCCCGGCCAACGAGGAGAAGGAGCCCGCGCAGATCGCCGCCGGGACGTTGCCGCGGGCCATCGACGTGAAGGCGATGGACGACTGGATCGTCGAGGGCACCAGGGTGAGGAAGAGGAAGCCGCTGTAGAGCGCGGGCGTCAGGACGTACGGCACGAGGCCCTTGGCCGCGAGCCCGAGCAGCGGGAAGACGACGAACGTGCAGGCGAGGACCGTGACATGGAGGCGCCAGTGCTTGAGTCCGTCGAGCGCCTCGCGGGTGGAGAGCCGGGCCCCGTAGAGGAAGAAGAGCAGCGAGACGGCCGCGGTGGAGGCACCGGACGCGACATCGGCGGTGGCGCCCCGGGCCGGCAGGAGCGCCGCGAGCCCCACGGTCGCGAGCAACGCCACGATGTACGGGTCGACCGGCATCCACGACGGCCACTTCAGGCGTTTCACGGTGCTCCATGCTCTCGGTGCGGGGATGTGCCCTCCCCATGATCCTCCTGACCCGGGTGATCGGGAATCCCGTACACCGCTCTGACTGTCATCACGTTCCGCGATGGGTACGACTACGCTGGTCGGCGTGTACGACCCTTCGCAGCTCCGCACGTTCCTCGCGGTCGCCCAGACGCTGAGCTTCACACGGGCCGCCCGCCGGCTGAACCTGCGCCAGTCGACCGTCAGCCAGCACGTGCGCCGCCTGGAGGAGGCCACCGGGCGCCAGCTCTTCACGCGCGACACCCACAGCGTGGAGCTGACCGAGGACGGCGAGGCCATGCTGGGCTTCGCCCGCCGGATCCTGGCGGCGCACGAACAGGCGGCGGCGTTCTTCACCGGGCGGCGCCTCGGCGGCCGGCTGCGGTTCGGGGCGTCGGAGGACTTCGTCCTGACACGGCTCACCGACATCCTGGAGTCGTTCCGGCACGACCACCCCGACGTCGACCTGGAACTGACCGTCGAGCTGTCCGGCACCCTGCACAAGCAGCTGGACGCGGGCCGGCTCGACCTGGTCCTCGCCAAGCGGCGCCCGGAGGATCCGCGCGGCGAACTGGTGTGGCAGGACGACCTCGTATGGATCGGCGCCGAGCGGCTCCGCCTCGACCCCGAGCGTCCGGTGCCGCTGATCGTCTACCCTCCGCCGGCCGTCACCCGCGCCCTCGCCTTCGAGGCGCTGGAGCGGCGGGGCCGCGCCTGGCGCGTGGCCTGCACGAGCGGCAGTCTGAACGGTCTGGTGGCTGCGGCCAGGGCGGGCCTCGGCGTGATGGCGCACTCGCGGGGCCTGATCCCGCCGGGCCTGGTCCCCGTCCCCGAGCGGGCGGGCCTGCCGGAGCTCGGCCCGGTCGACTTCGTGCTGCTGCACGGCGAACGGCGCTCCTCGGCGCAGGCGGCGGCGGACGCGCTGGCGGCGGCGATCCTGACGGGCGGCGACCGGCTGCACCGCGGGTCCGGCACGGCGGACGGCGGCAGGTCCGGCGCGGCGGGCGCGGACAGGTGAGCGAGGTCTAGCGCAGCGGGCGCGGATAGGTGAGCTCCTTGAAGCGGCGCAGGTAGGGCGCCGACTCGACGTGCCGCACACCGTCGAGCGAGCCGAGACCGCTGCTCAGATAGGCGTAGAGAGCGGCGGTGTCGCGGGTCAGCACGCTCGCCATGAGGTTCGCGGACCCGGTGATCGCGGAGACGTGCGCGGTCTCGGGGTGCGCGGCCATCGCGCGGCCCACCTCGTCCAGCGCTCCCGGTGCGACGGTGATCCAGAGCATCGCGGCCGCGGTGAAGCCGAAGCGCGCGGTGTCGTACTCGGCGTCGAAGTAGAGGGCGCCCGAGGCGCGCAGCGCGGCGATGCGGCGCTTGACGGAGGACTCGGAGCGGCCCGTGAGGCGCTGCAGTTCGGGGTGGGTGGCGCGGCCGTCGTTCTTGAGGGCGGCGACCAGCGGCTCGTCTTCGGGGGCGATGCGGGCGGGCCCCGACGTGTCCTGCGGCAGGGCGGGCCGGAGCGCGGCGACCTGCTCGTCACGGAGCGGGCGGTGCTTGCCGATCCAGCCGGTGCGGCCGCCGTAGAAGCGGTGCACCAGCTGGTGCGCGGTGATCTCGACGAGTTTCGTGCTCCGCAGGAGCTTGCCGAAGAGCAGGTCGTCGTGGTCCCCGGGGGTGCGGGGCAGGGTCATGCAGACCACTTCGGTGCCCGCCGACATGAGGTGCACCCACGCCGTGTCGGGGCGGCGGGCCAGGGCGGTCGCGATGGGCTCGGCGCCGTCGGGCGCACAGCGCAGCCGCAGCATCCACTCGTCGCGGCCGAGCCGCCGGGTGTCGCGGACGCCGACGACGCGCAGCCTCGCCTCTGCGCGCAGCCTGCGGTAGCGGCGGGCGACGGTCTGGTCGGAGACGCCGAGGACGCCCGCGACCCGGCTGAACGGCACCCGGCCGTCGACCTCCAGGGCGTGCACCAGCTTCAGGTCGAGCTCGTCGAAGACATCGGATTCCACCACGCAGGTCCCTCTTCATGTCGGATTGCTTCGCCTGGGTGCTCTCGGGCACCGGTATCGTCCGCCGCCGCTTCATCGTACGAGGACACCCACATCCGTGGGACCAGGAGCGGTACAAGGCTCGGAGGAACAAGGGATGCGTACATGGGGGCCGCTCACGGCGGTGTCTCTGGGGACGTTCATGCTGTTGCTGGACGTGACCGTCGTGATCGTGGCGCTGCCCGACATGGCGCGGGCGCTGGACGCCTCGCTGAGCGATCTGCAGTGGGTCATCGACGGCTACGCGCTCGCGCTGGCCGCGCTGCTGCTCGGCGTCGGCGCCGCGGCCGACGTGCTCGGCCGGCGACGGCTCAACGTCATCGGCACCGCGCTGTTCGCGCTCGCCTCGCTGGCGTGCGGGCTCGCTTCGGACGCGAACGTGCTGGTGGCGGCCCGCGCCGTGCAGGGCTTGGGGGGCGCCGCGATGCTCGCGACGACACTTCCGCTGCTCGGCGCCGCCTACCAGGGGCGCGACCGGTCGACCGCGCTCGGCGTGTGGGGCGCGGTGAGCGGCGCGTCGGCCGCGCTCGGCCCGGTCGTGGGCGGACTCCTGACGGCGGGGCCCGGCTGGCGGTGGATCTTCTTCGTGAACCTGCCGGTGAGCGTGGCGTCGATCTGGCTGACGCTGCGCGCGGTGCCGGAGTCGAAGGCGCCGGCCGGCCGCCGCGTCGACTGGGCGGGCACGGCCGCGTTCGCGGGCTTCGCCGGCACGGGGACGTACGGGGTGCTGCGCGGCGGCGCGGACGGGTGGACCTCGACGGCGGCCGGGACGTCGTTCGCCGTATCGGCGCTCGCCCTGCTCTGCTTCGTCCTGGTCGAACGGCGCGTCGCCCAGCCGCTCCTGGATCTGCGGCTGCTGCGCAAGCCCGCGTTCACCGGCATCCTGCTCGGCGCGGTCGCCTACAACGGGGCGGCCTTCGGCGTCATCCCCTATCTCTCGATCTGGCTGCAGACCGTGCTCGGCATGAGCCCGATGCGCGGCAGCCTGGTGCTGCTCCCGCTCGGCGGGATGTCGTTCGTGGTGGCGCTGCTCGCCGGACGGCTGCTGCACGGGGTGGCACCGCGCCTGGTCATCGGGGGCGGACTGGTCCTGATCGGCGCGGGCGGCTTCGGCATGGCGGTCCTCGACGCCGGATCGTCGTGGGGGTCGCTCGTGCCCGGCCTCATGGTCACGGGCATCGGCTCCGGTCTGGTCGCGCCGGGCCTCGCGGGAGCGGCGCTCGCCGCCGTGCCGCCCGCGAACGCCGGGATGGCGGGCGGGGCGGTCAATGCCTTCCGCCAGCTCGGGTACGCGATCGGGGTCGCCCTGTTCGGCACGGTGCTCACCGCGGGGATGCGGGACTCGCTCGGCCGCGAGGCGGCGCACACGGTCGCGGGTGGTGGCGCATCCGCCCTGCACGGCACGGTCCCCGAGCACACGGTCCGCGCGGCCTTCGCCTCCGGCCTGAACGGGGCGTCGCTGGCGGCGGGCGTTGCGGGTCTGGCCGCCGGCGTCCTGGTGCTGGTGATGGTGCGGACGCCGGGGCGGCGGGGGCAGGTCGTGGGGGCGAGCGGTACGGCCGGTGCCGCGCCGGCTCCCGCGCAGACGGCCACGGTGGGGGCGGCGGGCGCCGCCGCCGGAACTTCGGCGCGGGAGACGGAGGGTCGGGGGAACGTCCGCTGAACCGGGTGGGGGCGGCGGTGGCGGTACGCGCGTCGGCCGCGGAGCCCGGACCGGGTTCCGCCGCCGACGCGCGGCGGGCCGGGGGCGGCCGGCGGTCGCCTCCCGACGGCGCCGTCCCGCGCCTCTTGGGCGTCCCCCCCACCTTCAGTGCCGCGCCCCGCTTGTCCACGTGCTGGGCACCCGGGTGGCGGATCTTCGTCGCCCGGCGGCGACGCGGCAGGTCACAGCGGTGCGCCGGGAGCCGTCAGGTGGCGCAATGCTGCCGCAACACCACCACGGCCACCGCGCCGGTACGTTCCCTGCCATGCCAGCCGAACACAGCCCCGCCTCGCTCCCCGTCGCCGCCGCACGGCGCCGACGGCTGCGTGCGGACCAGGCACGGCAACTCGCCGATCTGCTGCGTCACCAGATCCTGACCGGCGGCTTCCCGACCGGTGTCCTCCCTTTGGAGGACGTCATCGCCGCCGACTACCGGGCCAGCCGCAACACCGTACGACAGGCCCTGGACCTGCTGCGCGGCGAGCAGCTCGTGGACCGGAAGGCCGGTGTGGGCACCGTCGTGGTCGGCGAGAAGTACCCGCACGGCCTCGACCGGCTGCAGGGTCTGGCCGAGATCCTGCACGAACACGGCAGGGTCACCAACGAGGTCCGTACGGTCGGGCCGGTCTGCGCCCCCGCCCCGGTGGCGCACCGGCTGGGTCTGCCCGACCACACCGACGTGCTCTGTATCGAGCGGCTGCGCCGCCTGGGCGGACTGCCGCTCTCCCTGGATCTGTCGTACCTGCCGATGGACGTGGGCGGTGAACTGCTCGGCTGCGACCTGGAGAACACGGACGTGTTCCGGCTCCTGGAGACGCTGACCGGCAGTCCCCTGGGGCACGCGGAGATGACGCTCGAAGCCGTGAACGCCGACGCGCACTCCGCGGCGGTCCTCGAGGCACCGCGCGGAAGTGCCGTTCTGATGCTGGAACGGCTCACGCACCTGCCCGACGGGCGGCCCGTGGACCTGGAGTTCATCCGCTTCCGCGGCGACCGCATCACCATGAGCGGCGTCCTGCGCCGGTCCCTCTGACCTGCCCGGGCACCCGGTTCCCCGCCCACATCGCCCCACCGCACCACTCCCTCACCGCCCTTCCCACCGCCCTTTCACCGCCTTTCCTGGAGACAGCCATGCCTGTTGTCCCGCAGCGCTCCGACGTGCCCGTGACCATCGACGAGTCCCGGTGTATCGACGGCTGCACGCTCTGCGTCGACATGTGTCCGCTCGACTCGCTCGCGATCCGCGAGGACAACGGCAAGGCGTACATGCACGTCGACGAGTGCTGGTACTGCGGCCCGTGCGCGGCCCGGTGTCCCACCGGCGCGGTCACCGTCAACATGCCCTATCTGCTCCGGTGACTCCGGTGACTCCGGTGAAAGGCACCACGTCCATGACAGACAAGCCCCTCCTCCGGCCCCCCTTCCGGCCCTTCTCCCGGCAACAGGTCCTCGTCCGGCTCCTGCCCCTCGCCCTGCTGGTGCCCGCGGCCACGGCGTGCGGCGGCGCCGCCGGGGCCCAGGACTCCCGCACCGTCACCGTGACCGTCGGGTACCAGTCGAAGACCATCAACACCGTCACCGCGGGGACGCTGCTGCGCTCGCTCGGCTACTTCGAGGAAGCGCTCGCGGCCCGTGGGAAGAAGGACGGCAAGACCTACGAGGTGAAGTGGCAGGACTACGCCACGGGCGCCCCGATCACCGCCCAGATGACCGCGGGGAAGATCGACATCGGGTCGATGGGTGACTTCCCGCTGCTCATCAACGCGGCCCGCGGCAAGCAGCTGGGGCAGCCGACGCGGCTCGTCTCCGTCACCGGCTACAACCTCCGCGGCGGCCTCAACACCGTGGTCACCGCGCCCGGTTCGGACCTGCGCTCGCTCGCCGACCTGCGCGGCAAGAAGGTGTCGACCAGCGTCGGTTCGGCCGCCGACGGCACTCTGGTGCGCGCTCTGGAGAAGGCCGGGATCGATCCGGACGAGGACATCAGCAAACTCAACCAGCAGCCCAGCGTCGGCGCGTCCGCCCTGTCCGGCGGCAGCGTCGACGCCCTGTCCCAATTTGTCGCCTGGCCGGGACAGTTGGCGTACGAGGGCAAGGCTGAGGCCCTCTACGACGGCGCCGACCTGAACCTGCCGACCTTCCACGGAGTCACCGTCCGCGAGGAGTTCGCCGACGAGCGCGCCGGGGTCCTCGGCGACTTCCTGCGGGCGCAGCGACGGGCCACCGACCACCTCCGCGAGAAGCCGGTCGCCGCTGCGGAATCCGTCGCCGAGGAGACCGGGCTGCCTGCCGAGGTCGTGTACCTCTACAACGGCGCCCACGGCATCGCCACCTTCGACCCGGCCCTGCGCCCCGAGCTGATCGCCGCGCTGAAGAAGGACGTGCCGATCCTCAAGGCGGGCAAGCTGGTGGGCGACGTCGACGTGGACTCCTTCGTCGACCCGGAGCCGCTGGCGCGCGCCGCGCCCGCCCGCCCCTACCCGAAAGCCTCCGTGGAGCCGGGTGCCGCCACGTCCGAGCTGTGGCTCAAGGGACACGACACCACCCGTACCTTCAAGAGTCCCGAAGACCTCCTGAAGGCGGTCAAGGGTGCCGACGTGCGGGCCGCCTACGTGCCGGACGCCCTGACCGGCACCCTATGGTTCGCCGACCGGTCGGTGTGGGTGGCGGACGGCTCCGAGCTGCGCGCGTTCGTCACCCGCGATCACGCGAAGACGTACGTCGGACAGCACTCCGGTGCCCGGGTCGTCGGTTACGCGGACGCCGTGGGGCTCGCCTCATGAGCGGGATGGCCCGCCGCCTGGTCCGGGTGGCCTCGCTCGCGGCCGCCCTCGGCCTCTGGCAGCTGCTGACGTCGGTGGACCTCGAACTGTGGCTGCGCTTCGGGCAGTTCCCCACGGTCGGTGAGGTGGCGTCGGCCTTCGGCGACCGGCTCGGCACCGCCCCGTACTGGCAGGACCTCGCCCACAGCCTGCGCCGCATCGTGATCGGTTTCCTGCTCGCCGCGGTCCTCGGCGTGGCCGCGGGCACGGCGGTCGCCCGGTCGCGGTGGGCGGCCGACCTGCTCGGACCGCTGGTGGAGGTGGCACGGCCGGTCCCGGCGATCGCGCTGGTCCCGGTCGCGATCCTGCTCCTGCCCACCAACGAACAGGGCATCGTCTTCATCACCTTCACCGCGGCGTTCTTCCCCGTCCTGGTCTCGACGCGGCACGCGGTGCGGGCGCTCGCGCCGGTGTGGGAGGAGGCCGTGCTCACCATGGGCGGCAGCCGGCTGCGGGTGCTGTTCTCGGTGGTGCTGCCCGGCGCGCTGCCGGGCATCTTCGGTGGCCTCTCGGTGGGCATCGGCGTCGGGTGGATCTGCGTGATCTCCGCGGAGATGATCTCCGGCGAGTACGGGGTCGGCTACCGCACCTGGCAGGACTACACGGTCGTCGACTATCCGGGCGTCTTCGTCGGCATGGCCACCATCGGTGCTCTCGGCTGGCTCACCTCCACCGCGGTGGAGTCCGTCGGCCGTCGCGCCACCGCGTGGCTGCCGCGCCCGCACGAGCGGGCCCCGTCCCGTGCGGCACGGCGCGCCGCCCGCACCACACCCCCGGCCGCCCCCGCCCCGACCTCCACGCCTGCTCCCGGGCCGGCCCTCGACAAGGAGCGCGTCCCATGAGCCACGCACACCCCGTGACGTCCCTCGGCGGGAACGGCGCCGAACTCGCCCTGGACGAGGTACGGCTCGGCCACCGCGCCGGTCACGCCCTGCCCGGCACCGTGCGGCTGCGGATCGCGCCCGGCGAACTCGTCGCCGTGCTCGGCCCCTCGGGCTGCGGCAAGTCCACCCTGCTGCGCACCCTCGCGGGACTGCTGCCCCCGCTGGGCGGCCGGGTCACCCAGGACGGGGAGCCGATCGGCGCACCCGGCGCCGACCGGGCCCTGGTCTTCCAGGAGGATGCCCTGCTGCCGTGGCGCAGCGTCCGCGCCAACGTCGAACTCCCCCTGGCCATCCGCCGGGTGGCCAGGGCAGAGCGGCGGCGCGTCGCGGACGAGTGGCTGGAGCGCGTCGGCCTCGCCGCGCACACCCGGGCGCTCCCGCACCGGCTGTCCGGCGGTCAGCGCCAGCGCGTCCAGCTGGCCCGCGCGCTGGCGGGGCGACCCCGCGCGGTGCTCATGGACGAGCCGTTCGGCGCGCTCGACCCGCACACCCGCGCCGGGATGCAGGAGCTGCTCGTGGACATCCTGCACGGCACCGGCGCGACCGTCGTCTTCGTCACCCACGACGTGGACGAGGCGCTCCACCTCGGCGACCGGATCGCCCTGCTTCCCTCCGGAGAGGTCCTCGACGTCCCGCACCCCCGTCGGCGGGACGCGCGCGACGCGCCCGCCACCACCGCCCTGCGCCGTCGCGTCCTCACCTCCCTCTGACCCCGGCGCCCCCGCGCCCGTAGCCGAAAGGCCGCCCGTGACCACCCCCTTGGCCGTCCCCGCCCTCGCCGACGCGACCGAACTCTCCTGCGACGTCCTCGTCATCGGCGGCGGCACCGCGGGCACCATGGCCGCGCTGACCGCCGCCGAGCACGGCGCGGACGTGCTGCTCCTGGAGAAGGCGCACGTGCGGCACTCCGGAGCCCTCGCCATGGGCATGGACGGCGTCAACAACGCGGTCATCCCCGGCCGGGCCGAACCGGACGACTACGTCGCGGAGATCACCCGCGCCAACGACGGCATCGTCGACCAGTCCACCGTCCGGCAGACCGCGACCCGCGGCTTCGCGATGGTCCAGCGCCTCGAGTCGTACGGTGTGAAGTTCGAGAAGGACGAGCACGGCGAGTACGCGGTCCGCCAGGTGCACCGCTCCGGCTCGTACGTGCTGCCGATGCCGGAGGGCAAGGACGTCAAGAAGGTCCTCTACCGGCAGCTGCGGCGCCGCGAGATGCGGGAGAGGATCCGCATCGAGAACCGGATCATGCCGGTCCGTGTGCTCACCCACCCCGAGGACGGGCGGGCCGTCGGGGCGGCCGGATTCCACACCCGCACCGGGGCGTTCGTCACCGTGCGGGCGGGCGCGGTGATCCTGGCCACCGGCGCCTGCGGCCGCCTCGGCCTGCCCGCCTCGGGCTATCTGTACGGGACGTACGAGAACCCGACGAACGCGGGCGACGGCTACGCGATGGCGTACCACGCGGGGGCCGCGCTCACCGGCATCGAGTGCTTCCAGATCAATCCGCTCATCAAGGACTACAACGGCCCGGCGTGCGCGTACGTCGCCAATCCGTTCGGCGGCTACCAGGTGAACCGGCACGGCGAGCGGTTCGTGGAGTCGGACTACTGGTCGGGGCAGATGATGGCGGAGTTCTCGGCCGAACTCGCCTCCGACCGGGCCCCGGTGTACCTGAAGCTGAGCCATCTCCCGGAGGAGACCATCAGCGCCGTCGAGTCGATCCTGCACACGACGGAACGGCCCACGCGCGCCGCCTTCCACGAGGGCCGGGGCCACGACTACCGCACGCACGACATCGAGATGCACATCTCGGAGATCGGACTGTGCGGCGGGCACTCGGCGTCCGGGGTGCGCGTGGACGCGCAGGCCCGCACGACCGTCCCGCGCCTGTACGCGGCCGGCGACCTGGCCTGCGTACCGCACAACTACATGATCGGCGCGTTCGTCTTCGGCGACCTCGCGGGCGCGGACGCGTCCCGGTTCACCGCCTACGAGGGCGAGTTGCCCGGTGCGCAGCTGGCCGCCGCGCACGAGCTGGTCTACCGGCCGCTGCGCCGTCCCGACGGGCCGCCGCAGCCCCAGGTCGAGTACAAGCTGAGGCGGTTCGTGAACGACTACGTGGCGCCGCCGAAGGCCGGGGCGAAGCTGTCCCTCGCGGTGGAGGCGTTCGAGCGGATGCGGGGGGAGATCGCCGGGATGGGGGCGCGCACCGCCCACGAGTTGATGCGGTGCGCGGAGGTGTCGTTCATCCGGGACTGCGCGGAGATGGCGGCCCGCGCCTCGCTGGCCAGGACGGAGTCCCGCTGGGGCCTGTACCACGAGCGGCTCGACCACCCGGAGCGGGACGACGCGGGGTGGCTGCACCACCTCGACCTGTACAAGTCCCCTGCCGGGACGATGGAGTTCAGGGCCCGGCCGGTCGAGCCGTACGTGGTTCCGGTGCCGGAGTTCGAACCGGTGGCCGGGGCGGAGCGGTTCCTGGGCGAGGCGCCTCTGGTGCCCGTCGCGACGGCGGGAGGGCGCGGCACTCCGCCGGCCGCCCGCCCTGCCGCGGCCACCGGGCCCGCCGCCCCGTCCCCCGCCGCAGGCTCCGCCGCGTCGAGCCCCGCTCTCCTGCGCCTCCTCTCCCTCGCCGAGGAGTCCCCCGAACTGGACACACTGGCCCCCTACTTCGCCGACGCCGACCCGGCGGTGCGGGCCTCGGCCGTCGCCGTCCTCGCCGAGACCGTGCCGGCCGGGGCCGGGCCCGCGCTCGCCCTACGGCTGCGGGACCCCGCGCCGCAGGTCCGCGAGGCCGCCGCGGGCGCCCTGCGCGAACTGGTCGAGGTGCTGCCCGCGGAACCCGCCCTGGGGTCCGGCCTGCGGGCGGCGCTCGACTCGGCTGACCCGGCGGTGCGCGGCGCCGCGCTGGACGTCCTGCGGGCCCTGCGGCTCGGCGACGCCCCGGTGTACGCCGCCGCGCTCGCCGACACGGACATCGCCGTCCGCATCCAGGCAGTGCGGGCCCTGGTCTCCGTGGACGCGAGCGCCGACCTGGCGGGGGCGGCGGCCGACCCCGCCCGTGAGGTCAGGGTCGCGGTGGCCCACGCTCTCGCGGCGGTGCGCGATCCGGCGGCGCCCCCGCTGGACCCGCTCATCGACGACCCCGATCCGCTGGTCAGGGCGGCCGCGCTGGCCGCGCTCGCGGCCACCGGCTGCCCGCTCCCCCAGGCCGAACGGGCCGTGGCCGCGCTCGGCGACCCGGCCTGGCAGGTCAGGGCCGGGGCCGCGACGGCGCTCCGCGCGGCGCCGGCCGATCCGGCCGTGGCCGCCCTCGCCACCGCGTCGGGCGACCCCGACCCGGACGTCCGCAAGGCCGCCGTGCTCTCCCTCCTGGCCCACCGCGCCGCCCCCGGCGCCCGCACGGCCCTCGCCGCCGCGACCACCGACACCGACGCGGACGTCCGCGCCTACGCAGGCCGCGCCGCCTCCTGACGGGACGCGGCCCGGCCGGCCCGGAAGCCCTCGATGCCCTGCGGGCGTCGGGGGCTTCTCCATGACGAGAGAAACCCACCCGAACCGCTCCGCTAGCATGATTCAACTCACGACGATCGCCCTCATCAGCCCAGCTACATCGGGAAATCGTGCCTAACAGCACAAAGATTGAACTATTACCCAACGCCTAACAAATCGGTCAAACAGTTGATACCTATGCCATCACGTGTGTTTTCCCGAATAAGCGGCAGACTTGCGCTCACGTGGCGCCAACCACGCGTGATGCTGTGGGCCGCGGCGAGCGTGGTGGCCCTCGGGTTCCTCGTCGCACTGGAGATCGCCGCGCGCCACTACGGCATGCCGGGGCCGATCACCAACCAGGCGAAGGAAGTGATCTTCGCTCCCAAGTCGGGCCCGCTGCTGTACGCCAGCATGGCGCTGATGATGGTGGTCCTCACCTGGCGCGAACGCTTCGTCGCGTTCGGTGTCGCGGTCGGCATCGACATCGTCTTCGCCCTGGTGCGGCTGGTGGTCGACGCCAAGATGATGTTCGGCAACGGCGCGTTGTGGGTGATCCTGGGCTGCGCCGTCATCGCCGTCACGCGCCGTACCGGCCAGGAACGCGTCCTGCTCCTGAAGGGCGTCGGGCTCGGCCTGCTCCTGGTGGCGGGACGCAAGACCGGCGACGCCTGGCTGCTGATCACGTCGAAGACCCGTCCGACGGTCCTCGACCAGTACGTGGCGACCGCCGATCACGCGCTGGGCAATCCGTCGTGGGTGGTGGGGCGCCTCGTCGAGGCCACCGGACCGGTCGGCACCCACGTGCTCGACTGGGTCTACATCCAGCTCGCGGTGGCCGCGGTCTGCGTCGCGCTGTACCAGCTGCGCAACGTGGCGACCGAGCGCCGCTTCCCGGGCCACCACCTGGTGCGCACGTTCCTGGTGATCGGTCTCCTCGGACCGGCGATCTACATGATCTACCCGGTGGTCGGGCCGATCTTCGCGTACGGTCCCGGCGCCTCCGGCACCGGCGGCCTGCAGTGGGCGACGGCCGACCTGTGGCCGCACACGGCGCCGGCGATCACCGCCCCGCACTCGATGCCGTACGACGGGATCACCCCGCGCAACTGCATGCCCAGCCTGCACACGGCGTGGGCGACCACGATCTTCATCCACTCCCGCACGGCGCCGCGAGGCCTGCGGTACGCCGGCACGTTCTGGATGATCGCCACCCTCGGCGCCACGCTGGGCTTCGGCTACCACTACGGCGCGGACATCATCGCCGGTGTGGTGTTCGCGGTCACGATCGAGGCGGCGCTGCGCTCGCTCGACCGCGGCTGGGACCGCTCGGGCATCCAGCTGGTCGCCTACGGCAGCGCGGTGTTCGCCGCGCTCCTGGTGTCCTACCGCTATCTGCCGATGGAGATGGCCCGGTATCCGTGGATCTTCGGACCGCTGCTCGTGCTGGCGATGGTCTCGGTGATCCAGGGCTACATCCGCACCACCAGGCAGTGGGAGCCGAAGCCCGCACCGGCGCTGAAACCGGAACCCCAGCCCGAGATGGTCTGAGCCCCCCTTGGCCGTTCCGCAGGGCGGTCGCCCGCACCCCGTGTGCGGACGGCCGCCCTCGGCGTGTACGGGCGCCCCGCTCCCGCCCCTCAGACGCGGCAGCGCAGCATCTCCATCGGCGGGTTGGCGCGGAAGTCCGCCCAGTACTCCTCGCCGAATTCGCGCAGGCCGGCCTCCGAGACGTCCAGCGGGAGCCAGGCCACCTCGCTGAACCCGGCCGCTCCCAGGCACTTCTCGTAGACCTCGCGGCGCGGGCGGGTCGTGACGAATCCGACCGGCTCGTCGAACAGTGCCGTGATCCGCACGCGCGGCCCGACCTCGGTCTCCTCGCCGGTCAGCTCGCTGGTGAAGCCGTACGGACGCATGGAAGGACCGTCGAAGCGGTAGTCGGGCGACTGGTTGAGCGCGAAGAACTCGCCGCCGGGCGCCAGGCCGCGGTGCACGGCGCGGCACATCCGCTCCATGGTGGCGACGTCCTGCGCGTAGTTGAGCAGCTGGACGCCGACGGCGATGTCGAAGGACCGTTCCAGGGGCCGCAGTTCGGACACGTCGCCCACCTCGTAGCGCACCCCCAGCGGCTCGGCCTCCTCCAGGCCGCGCGCCACGGCGACCATCTCGCCGGAGATCTCGACCCCCAGCACGTCCGTGGCGCCGCGCCGCTTGAACTCCCTGCTGTAGAAGCCGGTGCCCGACGCGAGGTCGAGGACCGACGTGCCCCGCACGTCCCCGACCAAGGACAGGAAGCCGGGCACCACCGCGTACCGCTCCAACGGCATTGCCTTGAAGCCCTCGTACGCCTCACCGATCTCGTCGTACTGCTGCCTGCTCGCCATGTGCGGTCCTCCCGTGCGCCGTGCGATGTCATCGGCACCCGGCGCCCCGCTCCCGCGACGCGCCGCGACCCGTGCCCGGCAGTCTCTCCACCTCCCGGCAGGGGGCCGTACTGGCAGAACCCACAAAGATCCGGACGCCGTCCCGGCTCCGCGCACAACCTCACCGACGGGCGGACGGCCCCGATCCCCCCAGGGTAGGAGCGGCTTTCCCAGGAAGTTCCTTCCCTTATCCCCGGCCTGTGGCGGTCGCAGGATGGTTCCCGGCAACGCGACAACGGATCACCGGTACACGCAGGAGCACACCATGACCCTCACTCTCGACACCTACCGGCTGCTGGGCCGCTCCGGGCTGCGGGTCTCCCCGCTGGCGCTCGGCGCGGCGACCTTCGGCACCGAATGGGGCTGGGGCACCGGGCAGGACGAGGCGCGCAAGCTGTTCGACCTCTACGTGGAGCGCGGCGGCAACTTCATCGACACCGCCGACACCTACACCGACGGCAGCTCCGAGCGCCTCCTCGGCGAGTTCACCCGCGAGCGCCGCGAAAGCCTGGTGCTGGCCACGAAGTACTCGACGCTGCGCAGGCCCGGCGACCCCAACTCCGGGGGCGCTCACCGCAAGAACATGTTCGCGTCGGTGGAGAGCAGCCTGCGCCGGCTGAACACGGACTACCTGGACCTGCTCTACCTGCACGTGTGGGACTTCACGACACCGTTCGACGAGATCCTGCGCGGCCTGGACGACCTGGTCCGCCAGGGCAAGGTCCTGTACGTGGCGATGTCCAACGTCCCCGCCTGGCAGGTGTCGCGCATGCAGGCCGTCGCCGACCTGCGCGGCTGGTCGCCGCTGGTCGCGCTGCAGGTCGAGTACAGCCTGATCCAGCGGACCGCGGAACGTGACCTGATCCCCATGGCACGCGAGCTGGGTCTCGGCGTGGTCCCGTACTCACCGCTCGGCGGCGGCGTGGTCACCGGCAAGTACAGCCGCGCCGACCTGGCCGGGGCGGGGTCCGGTCCGGACGTCGGATCCGACGACGGCCCGCCCCGCAAGGGCCACAACATCACCCTGGGCAACCTCACCGAGCGCAACCTCGCCATCGCCGACGTCGTCAAGGAGGTCGCGGCGGAGCTGGGCCGTACGCCCGGCCAGGTCGGGCTCGCGTGGACCCTGCACAACCCGGGCGTGACGGCACCGATCGTCGGCGCCCGCACCCCCGCGCAGCTGGCGGACAATCTGGGCGCCCTGGAGGTCGACCTCACCGCCGCGCAGCTGGCCCGCCTGGACGAGGCGGGCGCGATCGGGCTCGGCATCCCGCACTCCCTGCTCGCCAGCGATTTCGGCCGTGCGGCGACCCGTGGCGACCTGACGGTCGAAGCCCGCCGCTGACCCCCGCGGACTCGCCGGCCCCGGGGGATCGATGGACACTGGCGTAAAGGCTCGGGGCTGCCACGGAGGTCTGCCATGCCCCGCCCCGTCTGGTCAGGCGCGATCAGCTTCGGCCTGGTCACCATCCCCGTCAAGGTGCTGCCCGCCACGGAGAACCACAGCATCCGCTTCCACCAGTACCACCTGGAGGACATGGGGCGGGTCCGCACGAAGAAGGTGTGCGAGATCGAGGACCGCGAGGTGTCCGGGGCGGAGATCGGCAAGGGCTTCGAGGTCAGCAAGGACACGATCGTCGAGGTCACCGACCAGGAGCTCGCGGAGCTGCCGCTGCCGACGGCGAAGGCGATCGAGATATCGGCCTTCGTGCCCTACGGGTCCATCGACCCGATCCGGATCGGCGAGGGCTACTACCTGCAGGGCGACGGGCAGGTGGCGGCGAAGCCGTACGTCCTGCTCCGCAAGGCCCTGGAGCGCTCGTCCAAGGCCGCGGTGGCGAAGTTCGCGTGGCACGGCCGGGAGCGGCTCGGCCTGCTCCGCGTGCAGGACGACGTGATCCTCCTGCACGCCATGAAGTGGGACGACGAGGTGCGCAGCCCGGAGAGCCTGGCGCCCCGGCAGGTCGACCTGGCGGACACCGAGATCGACGAGGCCGTGCACCTCATCGACTCCATGACGGCCGACGGCATCGCGGGCCAGGAGTGGGCCACCGACCGCTACACCGCCGCACTGGAGGAGCTCATCACGGCGAAGGCGGAGGGGAAGGAGCCGCCCGCGGCGCCGGAGCGGGAGGAGCCGGGCGGGAAGCTCGTGGACCTGATGTCGGCGCTGGAACAGAGCGTCCGCAAGGCCGAGAAGGCCCGCGGGGAATCCGGGAAGGGACCGGGGAACGACGCGACGGTCCACGAGCTGCCGAAGAAACGTACGGCCAGGAAGAGCGCCGCGAAGAAGACGGCGGCCAAGAAGTCCACGACGAAGAAGAGCGCCCCCGCTCGCAAGACGACGGCGAAGAAGCGGGGGGCGTAGGCGTCGGCGCCCTTCACGCGGTCGGCCGGTAGTCCCGCGCCCCCGTGCCGTTGGCGCGCTCGATGACGCCCGCCTCTTCGAGGCGGCGCAGCTGGTAGAGCACGGAGGACGGGCTGGCGAGCCCGACCGCGGCGGCGATCTCGCGGACGCTCGGCGCTTCGCCGTGGTCGGCTATGTGGCTGCGAATACAGGCCAGGACGGAACGCTGCCGGTCCGTGATGTCCCAGGAGCGGCGGCTCACGAGGACTCCTCTGCGCGTCGGCGCAGGTCGGCCCGCTCGGTGCGCGGCACGTCCTGGGCGAGACGCCGGGACAGGCCGATGAGCCGTCGCCGAAGGGCGGTGTTACCGCCCGCGGGGGCCTGGGCAAGGGCCTGGTAGGTGCGGTTCCAGTCGCGCTGGGTCTGTACGGGATCGTGGGAGTAGTCGGCGTGCACCATGCCGCCAGTAGAGCATATGTTCGATTTCCTGAGCGAACGGCCGTTCCCGGCCCTCGCGGGCGCCGCCCCCGCCGGCCCTGCGTGATCGGCGGTCCCCTGCGAGGATCGGGGGATGGCGGACGCACCCCTGCAGATCAACGCCCTCATCGTCGACGCCCGCGAACCCGAGCGGCTCGCGGCCTTCTGGTCCGAGCTGCTGGGCAGACCGGTCGTGGGCCGTACGGGACCGTACGTGTGGCTGACCCGCGAGAACGGCCTCGGCATCGGCTTCCAGGAGACCACCGCGGCCAAGCAGGGCAAGAGCCGCCTGCACTTCGACGTCACCTCGCCCGACCCGGCCGCCGAGCAGCCCCGCATCGAGGCGCTCGGTGGCCGCAGGCTGGAGGAGTACGCCGACGGCGGGTTCCTCGTCATGGCCGACCCGGAGGGCAATGAGTTCTGCGTCATCCCCGACGGGCCCTTCCACCTCGACGACGAGGGACGTACGGACTACCTCGGCTGACCGGCAGCCGGAGGTCAGGCCGTCACGGCCGGTGCGAGCACCTCCTCGCACCACTGCCGGAACGTCGTCGGCGTCGTCGAGTCGGGGGTACGCGGCTCGGCGTTGTCCAGGCCTCGGTTCTTGGCCTCGAACATGTCCACCATGCCCTGCGCCATCCCTTCGCTCATGCCGAAGCCGGTCATGCGCGCCTTGAGTGCCTGGCCGGGGATCTGCCGGTAGTGGACCTCCCTGCCGAGCACCTCGGAGATGATCTCCGCCATCTCGGTGGGCGACAGGTCCTCGGGGCCCAGACAGGCGACCTGGCCCGAGCCCTGCCAGGTGTCGTCGAGCAGCAGGCGTGCGGCGGTCGCGGCGATGTCGCGGGTGGCGACGGTGGGCGCCTTCAGGTCCGGGTCGATCATCATGAAGAACGCGTCCTGCTCGTTGATCGCGCCGACCTGATGCAGCAGGTTGTGCATGAACGACGGGCAGGCGACGGCCCGGAAGGCGACGCCGGAGGCCGCGATCAGGTCGCACATGGCGAGGGAGGCGGCCGCGAGACCGGCCCGGTCCGCCCCCTGCGCCCCCCGGCCGAGCGCGGTGATGGCCACCACCCGCCGCACACCGTGACGGGTGAACGCCTCGCAGGCGGGGCGGGTGAAGTCGACGTAGACGTCCTCGGCGCGCGGCGCGTCCCCGTCGTCCGGAGCGAGCCAGAAGACCGTGTCGGCCCCGGCGCACGCCCGGTCGATGACGGCGGCGTCGCCGTGCGACCCCTCGACGACCTCGACGCGCTCACGCACCTCGGGTGCGAGCCGTGCGGGATCGCGGACGACGAGGCGCAGCGGCGCCCCTCGGTCGAGCAGGTCGTCGACGAGCAGCCGCCCGATGGTGCTGGTGGGCGCGGTGACGACAATCATGGTGGTGCCTTTCCGGTGCATGGGTGTGGGTGCGTGGGTGTGGGTGTGGGTGCGTGGGTGCACGGTGACGGTGTTCGGGTGGCGGCGCGGGCGAGGCCTCGCGTCGGTCAGGCCGGGCGCGGGATGTACGCGAGGCCGTGCGCGCCGGACGTGCCGAACGCGGCGTGCTTCAGGCGGTTCAGGCTCCGCAGCGTCTCCAGGTCGACGATCTCGACGGTGGACGAGCCGTGGCAGGCGACGTAGCCGATCCGGCCGTCGGGGGACGAGGTGATGGTCAGCGGGACGGCGCCCACCTCGATGTCGCCGAGCCGCTTGCGGGTGTCGGCGTCGAACACCGTGAGGCGGCCGGGCGCCATGCGGTTGCCCCCGCTCACCTCGTCGCGCTCCACACGGACCTCGCCCACGAGCAGCTTCCCCGTGGCGGTGAGGTGGAGCGGCATCGCGGCGTTGTCCAGGGGCAGCGTGTCGACGACGGATGCCGTCCGGGTCTCGATGACCTTGATTCCGGGCGGTGTTGCCTGCGCCCCCGAGAAGGAGCCGCGGTACGGCGCGGCGACGAAGGCGTGGCTGCCGTCGGCCGTGACGGCGATGCCCTCGCTGCCCGGCACCTCGACCTTCGCCGCGAGGGTCCCCCGGTCGAGGTCGAGGACCGAGACGTACGGCGCCTCCTTGTTGGCGACGTACGCCGTCCGTCCCGCGCCGTCGACGGCCACCCAGTGCGAGCCGGGCGCGTCGGTGTCGATCCTGCCCAGCGTCCTGCGGGTCCGCGTGTCGATCACGACGACGCCGCCCGGCCGCTCGTCCGAGCCCTCCACGGTGACGTAGAGGCGGCCGTGGACCGCGTCCAACGCCGGTCCGTGCGGGGCGTGTTCCGGGGCGAGGTCGACGACCTCGACGATGCTGCGGGTGTCGGGGTCGATGACGGTGAGCTCGGTCCGCCGGCCGCTGTTGGCGTGGTAGAAGCCCGAGCGGTACGTCGTCGTGCACCACAGCAGCCGCTGGACCGGGTCGAAGCTCAACTCGTGCGGTTCCGCGATGGTTTCGACCGATCCCAGGTGCCGGTCGGAGGCGGCGTCGAAGAACGAGACGGACGCGCCGCTCTGGCTGACCACGGCAAGGACGTCGCCTTCACGACCCGCCCGTTCCTGTCCCGTCCGTTCCCGTCCCGCCCGCGAGGTCTCCTGCTTGTCGGACATGTCTGACTCCTGCCGCGCCGTGAGGGGTTGGCCCGCGTTCTCGTGGGCCCGGCACCACTCTCCGGGCGCGGCGGTCCGCTCAGCAATGCAAGAACCGGCACCCAATTATTGACGCAAACGCAAAAGTGCAGCTCAGGAACGGACCAGGGGACGGACCAGCGCGGCTCACCGACTCTCAGAAGCCGCGCCAGACGTTGTCGAACGCCGCGTCCTCGATCGCCCTGCGCTGCCGTACACCCCGCAACTCCTGCACCGCGTCGCCGACGGCGGCGAGCACCGCCGTGACCGGCTCACCGGCGGGCTCCGGCGCGGCGGGCTCGCCCCCGGCCGGCTCGTCGCGGAGACCGGCGGCGGCCGCCAGCGCGGCGAGCACGGGTTCGCCGGCCGCCCGGCGCTCCTCGGCCAGGCGCCGGACGCCGGAGTCACTGGCGGGCTTGGCCCGCCCGCTCCACAGCCGCATCCCGCGCCCCCGCGGCCGGCTCGTCAGCCCCGCCTTCTCCAGGTCGTCGACGTACGCCTGGAAGAGCCCGCGGCCCCGCCGCCACAGCCAGTCCTCGACGGACTCGTACGGCTCCTCGCGGACGAGGGCCGCGGTGGCCTCGTCCAGGAGGCGGTCCCCGGTGGGCCCTTGGGCTCGCGGCAGCATCCGGTCGCCGTCCACGGTCAGCGCCCCGGCATCGACGAGGTCGAGGGCCTCGGCCCCCGCGAGCGCGAGCGACAGGTCGCCCTGCTCGACGGACCGGCCAAGGGGCCCGTCCAGGGCGACGATCGTGAGGTCCCGTGCGGTGGTCATGTGCGGCTCCACGTCAGTCGGCCGGGTAGCACCCGGCGCGGCGGGCCGGGTGTGCTGCACGTTCGATTCTCGCTCCACTCGGCGCCCCGTGCGCCCTGCCGCCCGGAGGAAATGACGGAGCCGCCGTGCCGGAGCGCGTAGCTTCCCGATCTTGGGGCACACACGGGACAGAGCCGTATGCAGGGACGAACACGTCTGTACGCCGCGTACAGATTCCGTGGAGATTACGCCACCGAAACTTACTCCGGCGTAAGTAAGTTGTCCGGCCCTTCCCCTTGTGGCCACATTTCCACCGGCTGACCTGTGCCGATGGTCCGTACCGGCCCGGTTTGGACCCCCTCCCGGAGGGGCGCGGGGTGGGGTACCGTCACGGCGCTGTGCGGAGCGCCACAAGGAGCATCATTGCGCGAGTTCACGAATCCTCCGATGGCATCGGTGCCGCTGGTGGGCGGCCTTGCCGACGCCGTGTTCGACCATGCCGCCGAGGACCCGCTGCGCATCGCCTTCGGCCGCAAGACCGACGGGCGGTGGTCGGACGTCACCGCGGGCCAGTTCCGCGACGAGGTGCTCACTCTCGCCAAGGGGCTGATCGCCCAGGGCGTGCGGTTCGGTGACCGCGTCGCCATCATGTGCCGCACCCGTTACGAGTGGACGCTGTTCGACTTCGCGCTGTGGACCATCGGCGCCCAGGTCGTGCCGATCTATCCGACGTCCTCGGCCGAGCAGGTCGTCTGGATGCTGCACGACGCGCAGGTGTCGGCCGCGATGGTCGAGCACGAGGACCACGCGATGACGATCGGTTCCGTCATCGACCGTCTGCCGCAGTTGCGGCGGCTGTGGCAGCTGGACGCCGACGCGGTGGGCGAACTGGCCGAGGCGGGGCGGGACATCGACGACGACGTCGTGCACCGGCACCGGCGCGCCGTCACGCCCGACTCGATCGCCACGATCATCTACACGTCCGGCACCACGGGCCGCCCCAAGGGCTGTCTGATCTCGCACGCCAACTTCATGTTCGAGGCGGACGTGATGGTCGGACGCTGGGAGCCGGTCTTCCACTCCAAGCGCGGCGACGAGGCCACGACGCTCCTCTTCCTGCCGCTGGCGCACGTCTTCGGCCGCATGGTGCAGATCGCCGCGGTGCGCGGCCGGGTCAAGATGGGCCACCAGCCGAACCTCAACGCGGCGGCGCTGCTGCCCGATCTTGCGGCGTTCCGGCCCTCCTTCATCCTGGCCGTGCCGTACATCTTCGAGAAGGTCTTCAACGCGGCGCGGCGCACGGCGGAGAAGGACGGCAAGGCGGGACCGTTCGACAAGGCCGTCGAGTGCGCCGTGCGGTATGCGGACGCGCTGGAGGCGAGGGCCTTCGGGACGGGCCCCGGCCCCTCGGCGGCACTGCGCATGCAGCACCAGCTCTTCGACAAGCTCGTCTACTCCAAGGTGCGCGAGGCGATGGGCGGCCGGGTGCGGCACGCGATGTCCGGCGGGTCGGGGATGGACCGTCGCCTCGGGCTGTTCTTCGCGGGCGCCGGGGTGACGGTGTACGAGGGGTACGGCCTGACCGAGTCGACGGCCGCCGCGACCGCCAACCCGCCCGAGCGCACCCGCTACGGCACGGTGGGCCGGCCCATCCCCGGCACGACGGTGTACATCGCGGACGACGGCGAGGTCTGGCTGCGCGGCGACAACGTCTTCCAGGGCTACCTCAACGATCCCAAGGCCACCGACGCGACCGTGCACGACGGCTGGCTGGCCACCGGTGACCTGGGCGCCCTCGACGAGGACGGCTATCTGACGATCACCGGGCGCAAGAAGGAGATCCTGGTGACGTCCGGCGGCAAGAGCGTCTCGCCGGCCCAGCTGGAGGAGCGGGTGCGCGATCATCCGCTGGTCGCCCAGTGCATCGTCGTCGGCAACGACCGCCCCTACATCGCGGCGCTCGTCACGCTGGACTCGGAGGCCGTCGAGCACTGGCTGACCATGCGGCGCAAGGCGATGCTGCCGCCGGGCGAGCTGGTGCGCGACCCGGATCTGGAGACCGAGGTACGGCGGGCCGTCGTCGCCGCCAACACACTGGTCTCACAGGCGGAGTCGATCCGTACGTTCCGGATACTGGCCCATCAGTTCAGCGAGGAGCACGGCCTGCTCACGCCGTCGCTGAAGCTGAAGCGGAAGGCGATCGAGACGGTGTACTCGACGGAGGTCGAGGCGCTGTACCGCAGCTAGGCACGGCCCCTGAAGCACGCGGAAGGGCCTTCGGGAAGTCAAGGAAAGGTTTCTGACGGGTCATCAATTAGCGATGCGGCGGTTATTGACGGTTCGTCAGGTCACGCACAGAATCAGCCCCACTTCGACTTCAGGGGGCTCGACCGTGTCGCGATCGATCCGCACCATCTCCGCCGCCGTTGCGGCCCTGCTGCTCGCCACCGCCTGCAACTCCGCCTCCAACAGCGACGGTCCGGGCGGCGGGGGCAAGGGCGGCAGCTCCGCGCGCGGAGTGAGCGACGACTCCATCAAGGTCGGCGGGATCGTCTCCATGACGACCGCCAGCGGCTACAGCAAGAAGGACACCGACCTCGGCGCCAGGGCCCGCTACGAGCGGGCCAACGCAGAGGGGGGCGTGCACGGGCGGAAGATCGACTACCTCGGCGCGGAGGACGACGGGCAGGACCCCGGCAAGAACCTCGCCGCGGCCCGCAAACTCGTCCAGCAGGAGAAGGTCTTCGCCGTCTCCCCCATGAGCTCGGTCACCTTCTCCGGAGCGGACTTCCTGCAGGAGCAGAAGGTGCCGACCTTCGGCTGGGGCACCATCCCGCCCTTCTGCGGCCCGAGTTACCTGTACGGGTTCGGCGGCTGCATGGTGCCGATGCCCGGAGGCACCATCACCCAGAGCTGGCCCGAGGGCCTGAAGAAGGTCACGGGCGGCGCCGAGGGCAAGTCGGTGGCCATCCTCGCCAACGACAACGACGCGGGCACCTTCGCCATCCGCACCTACAAGCAGAGCTTCGCGGCGGCCGGTTACCGGGTGACGTACGCCAAGTCGACGGTCCCCGCCACCTCGGTGCCGAGCGACTGGTCGGCGTACACGAAGGAGATCCTGCGCTCCGACGGCGGGAAGGCGCCGGACGCCGTCGTCTCCGTCATGCAGACCCCGTACAACATCGGCCTGTTCACGGCCGTCAAACGGGCCGGCTTCCAGGGCGTCATCACCGACCCCACCGACTACGACCCCGGACTGCTCGCCAAGAGCGCGACGAAGAAGGCGCTGGACGGCGTGCACATCCTGCTGGCCTTCCAGCCGTTCGAGCAGGACAGCGCCGACATGAAGCGGTTCAAGGCCGACATCAGGAAGGCGGCGGGCAAGGACGTACCGCTCAACATGCACATGATGACCGGCTACATGTCCGCCGACCTCTTCCTCGCCGTCGCCGAGAAGGCCGGCAAGGACCTCACCGTCGACTCCTTCCAGCGGGCGGCGAACGGCTACTCCGACACCGGCACCATGGTCGGCGACCGCAGCCTGCCCAAGGGGCAGAAGGAGTCGTTCGGCTGCGGCGCCCTCGTCCAGCTCAAGGACGGGAAGTACACGGTGTCGTCGCCGTTCAAGTGCTACGAACCGATCCCCTTCAAGTAGGGGCGGGCCGCCATGTCCGACCTGCTGGGATTCGTGCTGAGCGGTCTCGTCTCGGGTGCCCTGTACGCCCTCCTCGCCACGGGCCTCGTCCTGTCCTACTCGGCGTCGGGCCTCTTCAACTTCGCGCACGGCGCCACCGCCTACCTGTGCGCCCTCGCCTTCTACGAACTGCACTCCGGCTTCGGCTGGCCCGCCGTGCCGACCGCACTGCTCCTGGTCGTCGTGGTGGCGCCCGCGCTCGGCTGGGGCCTGGACCGGCTGATGTTCCGCAAGCTGGCCAGGGTCGGCGAGAGCGCGCAGATCGTCGCGACGATCGGACTGCTCGTCGCGCTGCCCGCGCTCGGCCTGTGGGTGGTGGAGCTCCTGGCGGACGCGGGGGCCTCCGTCAAACCCGCCGAGAACCAGTTCGGACTGCCGGGCGTCGGGCCGAGCCCCGCCAAGAACTGGCAGCTCATGGACGGTGTCGGCATCGACTCCGACCAGCTGATCACCTGGGTGGCCACGGCGGTCGTCGCCGTCGGCCTGTGGATCCTGATGCGCCACACGCCCCTCGGGCTCCGGCTGCGGGCGGCCGTCGACAACCGCTCGCTCGTCGAGCTGCGCGGCATGAGTGCCGACCGGCTCTCGTCGGTGGCGTGGATGCTGTCGTCCGGCCTCGCGGGCCTGGCCGGTGTGCTCGCGACACCCCTCCTGGGGCTCTCCTCGCACGACTTCACCCTGTTCCTCTTCGTCTCCGCGACGGCCGCCGTGCTCGGGCGCTTCCTGTCGGTCCCGCTGGCGTTCGCGGGCGGCCTCGGGCTCGGGGTGCTGCAGAACCTCGTCGCGGGGTACGCCGACTTCGCCGAGAAGATCACCGGATTCCGTACCGCCGTGCCGTTCCTGATCCTCTTCGCCGGGCTGCTGCTGCTCACGCGCCGGCAGCGGACGGCGGGCACGGCGGCGGCCGACGAGCCGCCCGTCGACTATCTCGCCGGACGGTCGTGGGTCCGCAAGTGGGGGCCGTGGGCGGCGGCCGCGCTGCTCCTGGCCGTGGCCTTCTACACGGTCACCACCCCCTTCTGGAGCGGCATCCTCGCGCAAGGGCTCGCGATCTCCCTGGTCTTCATCTCGTTCACCGTGGTGACCGGGCTCGGCGCGATGGTGTCGCTGGCGCAGGCCACCTTCGTCACGGGCGCGGCCCTGGTCGCCGGTCTCCTGATGAGCCACGGCTGGCCGTTCTTCGCCGCCGCGCTGGTGGGGACCTGCGCGGCGGCGGTGCTCGGCGCGCTCGTCGCCCTGCCCGCGCTGCGGCTCGGCGGACGCTCGCTGGCCCTCGCGACCCTGGCACTCGCCTTCCTCGCCGATCACGTCCTCTTCCAGATGGGGTGGTTGAGGAACGGCGACACGGGGTGGGAGATCCCCCGCCCGGTCTTCGGCCCGGTCGACCTCTCGGACGACCGCGCCATGGGCGTCGCGATGATCGTCCTCGTCACGGTGGCCGTCGCCGCGCTCGCCGCGCTGCGGAACTCGGCCTCGGGTCGCGCGATGCTCGCCGTGCGATCCGCGCCCGCCGCCGCGATGGCCTCGGGAGTGTCGGTGGTGCGCACGAAGCTGCTCCTGTTCACGCTGTCGGCGGGGCTCGCGGGGTTCGGCGGCGTGATGTACGCGTCGTTCAACACCCGTGTCACCGCGACCGACTTCACCGCGATGACCGGCCTGATCTGGCTGGCGGTGGCGGTCGCGGCCGGGGTGCGCAGGGCGCAGTTCGCGGTGGTGGCGGGCCTGGTCTTCGCGATCGTTCCGCACCTGATCGCCGACTACGTCACGGAGTCCGTGCACCTGCCGGTGATCCTCTTCGGCCTCGCGGGGCTGGCACTCGCCAATGACCCGGACGGGTACTGCGCGGCGGTGTCGGTACGGATGCATCGGAGACGGCAGGGGGCACGGACCAGTCCCAGCACCGTTGCGCCAGAGGGGACTTCACCATCCGTGCCGGTCGAGGAACGGCAACCGCGCCACCCCGAGCACCCCGGCACGGCGCCTTCGACGGCGAGTCGGGAGACGGAGCCCGCAGGCCTCCTCCTCCGCGACCTCCACGCCGGTTACGACGGCGCCCCCGTCCTGCACGGGGTGGACCTGACCGTGCGGCCCGGCGAGATCGTCGCCCTGCTCGGGCCCAACGGCGCGGGCAAGTCCACCACGTGCCTCACCGCGGCGGGCCTGCTCCGGCCCACCGCGGGCCAGGTGTACGTGGCCGGGCACGACGTCACCCGGCGCGGCGCGGTGCAGCGCTCCCGCGCGGGTGTGCTACTCGCCCCCGAGGGCAGGGGCATCTTCCCGTCGCTCACCATCGACGAGAACCTGGCCCTGTACTTGACGGACCGGGACGACCGCGACGCCGTGTACGAGCGGTTCGCGGGGCTCGCCGTCCGGCGCAAGGTTCCCGCGGGGTCGCTGTCCGGCGGCGAGCAGCAGTTGCTGGCGCTCGCCCCGCTGCTGCAGCGCCCGCCCGCGGTGCTGATCGCGGACGAGCCGTCGCTCGGTCTCGCGCCGCGCGTGGTCGACGAGGTGTTCCGACTGCTGCTCGAAGTGCGGGACGCGGGCGCCGGGTTGCTGCTCGTGGAGGAGAAGGCCGCCGAGATCCTCGGTGTCGCGGACACGGTGGCGTACCTGGCGCAGGGCCGCGTCTCCTGGTGCGGCCCGCGCGCGCAGGTGCGGGCGGACCGGCTCACGGAGGCGTACCTGGGCATGGCCGCGGACGACGGGCGGCGGCAGACGAAGGGGGTGGCGAGGCCGTGAGGGAGCGGGAACACGTTCTGGAGGCCGACGGCATAGGCGTCCGCTTCGGCGGGATCCGGGCCCTGGACGGGGTGGGCCTCGCGGTCGGCCGGGGCGAGGTCGTCGGGCTCATCGGCCCCAACGGGGCGGGGAAGACCACGTTGTTCGACGTGCTCTCCGGCATCCGCGGGCCCGACCGGGGGCGGGTGCTGCTCGACGGGGGTGACGTCACGCGCCGCTCCCCCGTGTGGCGGGCCCGGCACGGGATGCGCCGCACCTTCCAGCGCCGGCAGCTCTTCGGGCAGCTCACCGTCGCCGACAACCTCGTCGTCGCGCAGGAGTGGCGGGGCGGCGGGGGCGGCTTCGCCGCCGATCTGCTGGCCGCGCCGACCCGGCGCGCGCACGAGGACGCGCGGCGCGAACGGGCCGCGGACGTGCTGCGCGCGTGCGGCCTCGACGCCCTCGCCGGGCAGTACGCGGGTGCGCTGCCGGTCGGGCAGGCCCGCATGGTGGAGCTTGCGCGCGCGGTCGCGGACCCGCCCAGGGTGCTGCTCCTGGACGAGCCCGCTTCCGGGATGACGGCCGACGAGCGACGGCAGCTGTCGGCCGTCGTCCGTCATCTCGCGGACGAGGAGGGCTGCGCGGTACTGCTCGTCGAGCACAACGTCGCCTTCGTGATGGAGCTCTGCGCCCGTGTCGTCGTCCTCGACCTCGGCCGGGTCCTGGCGCACGGCACGGCGGCGGAGGTGCGGGCGGACCCGAAGGTGCGGGACGCCTATCTCGGGACCGCCGGCACCGTCACCTAGATCCTTGCCGCGGCGTCCGGGCCCCTGCCTCCGCGTCAGCCGCCGTACTGCGCGACGATCTTGGTGAACTCGTACGGCGACTGCGCGATGCCGCTGCAGGAATCCCCCGCGCTGCCGCCGGAACCGCAGTCGCGGTCACGGTTGACGGCCCAGTAGGCGTACCGGGCGATGTGGTGCTGCTGGGCGTACGCGAGGATCTTCTTGAAGTCGGCCGTGGTCACCGTCTCGCCTGCCACGTCGGTCTTGCCGTTCATGGAGGAGATCCCGGTGTGCTGGTACGCGTCGGCGTCGCTGTAGCCGTAGGCGCTCTTGACCGCGGCCTTGAGGCCTTCCATGGCGCTGACGGAGGCGTCGCCCATGGTGCCGCTGTGCCCGCCGAAGTCGAACGGCATGATCACCCAGGCGTCGTTGGTGAGGCCGGCGGCGGCGCCGCGCTTGATGAGGTCCTTGCCGGTGGCGTCGGGGCCGCTGGGGGTGGTGCCCATGGTGACGTAGGTGACGATGCCCGGGTTCTTCGTCTTGACGATCTTCAGGGCGTCGACGACGCGCTGCCGCACGGTGGGGTTGTTGAATTCGGTGTCCTCGATGTCGATGTCGAAGGCCTTCAGCTTGTAGGCGTCGATGACCTTTTGGTAGGCGCCCGCGAGCGCGGAGGCGCTGGCGCACTTCTCGCCGAGCTTGGCCCCGCTCCAACCGCCGACGGAGACGACGATGTCTCCGCCGGCGCCGCGTATGGACGTGATGGCCGCCTCGTCGGAGCCGCCCTTCAGCGGGCGGCTGCCGTCCCAGGCCGGGTTGCAGCCGCCGTCGGAGAGGATGAAGGCGAGCGTGAACCACTTGACGCCGGTCGCGGCCATCACGTCGGTGGGCTTCTGCGGGTTGCCCCAGCCGAGGTACTCGTAGGGGGCGGCGTGGATGGTGCCGGAGGCCAGGGCGGCGGGGGCCTGGGCGGGGGTCGGCGCGGCCTGCGCGGACGGCTCGGCCGCCAGGGTCAGCGCGGCGGCGCCGGTCAGCGCGCCGGCGGTGGCCAGTGCGGCGGTGACTCTGCGGGGTGATCGCGATGCCATCGGATTCCTCTCTGCAATGTCAGGAAGCCTTCCTGACAGTCGTGGGGCGTACGGGCCCGAAGGCCCTTACGGGTGGGTGGTGCGTACGGGGTGCGGCAGAAGGGGAGGTACGGGGAGGTACGGGGGCACTGAGGCGTCGGCTAGTGGGGTGCCGTGCCGGTGGCGTGCGTGCGGTACGCGCAGCGCGGCGGGTCGTCCGCGGGGGCGCGCGCGCCGTCCACCCGGGCGCGGACCGTCGCGCGGTCGGGCGAGCGGTGGCAGGCGGGGTCCGTGCGTGCGGCGCCGCCGGTCAGGGCGTACGCCTGACAGCGGCAGCCACCGAGGTCGGCGGTGTGCGGCCCGCTGCCGTACCAGCGGCCCTCGTCGGCGTGGACAGCGAGTGCGGCGTGGACGGCGTGGACGGCGAGTGCGGCGAGCGCGGCGGGCCGGCGGCGGCGCTCCGGGTGGGCGCGGCCCCCGGTGCGGCCGGGGCGCGCGCAGTTCCCCCGGGGCAGTCCGCCGCCCGCCGCGGTGCCGGACTCCTGCAGCAGCATGGCGGCGGGCCTACCGGCCGGCGAGGCGGCAGGCGGTGACGTCGAGGGCGGTCTCGACGACCTCGTACGCGGGTGTCTGCCGGCCGGTGGTGCCGGCGTCGTCCCCCCGCACGGGCTCGTGGGCCGGCTTCTCCTGGTCGGTGCGGTGCATGACGCCGCCTTTCCTGAAAGAGGTGGGGTTTCAGGACCACATCACAGGGACACAGGACTACCCGTGTGCTTGCAGCGTTCACATAGGTGTCCCGCGTTCAGCGATGTGCCATAGCGTCGCGGCATGACGGGACACCGTCAATGGTACGGACCGATCGGATGTCGGCACCGGCGCTGCATCCGGCCATTGGGCGGGCGGTCCACGGCCGATCCGCCGCGCGGCCACGGCCAGGAATGCGGCACGGCCGCTGATCGTTGACCATGGACAGATACACCCGACGACTTAAGGATCGAAAGCTCGTGAGCAAGGTTCCCCCGATCATCCTGAACAACGGCATCGAGATGCCCCAGCTCGGCTTCGGCCTGTGGCAGGTTCCGGACGACGAGGCCGAGAAGGCCGTCGCGCAGGCCCTGGAGGCCGGGTACCGCAGCATCGACACCGCAGCCGTGTACGGCAACGAGGAGGGCGCCGGCAAGGCGATCGCGGCGTCCGGCGTGGCCCGCGAGGACCTGTTCGTCACGACGAAGCTCTGGAACAGCGACCAGGGCTTCGACGCGACGCTGCGCGCCTTCGACACCTCGCTGGACAAGCTCGGCCTCGACTACGTGGACCTGTACCTGATCCACTGGCCGCTCCCCTCCAAGGACTCCTACGTCGACACGTACAAGGCCTTCGAGAAGATCAACGCCGACGGCCGCGCCAAGGCCATCGGCGTCTCGAACTTCCTGCCGGAGCACCTGGAGCGCCTGATCTCCGAGACGTCGGTCATCCCCGCCGTCAACCAGATCGAGCTGCACCCCTACCTCCAGCAGCGCGCCTCGCGCGAGTTCCACGCCGAGCAGGGCATCGCCACCGAGGCGTGGTCGCCGATCGGCCAGGGCAAGGGCCTCCTGGAGGTCCCGGCGATCATCGCCATCGCGCAGAAGCACGGGCAGACCCCCGCCCAGGTCGTTCTCCGCTGGCACATCCAGCTGGGCAACGTCGTGATCCCCAAGTCCGTGACGCCGTCGCGGATCAAGGAGAACATCGACGTCTTCGGCTTCGAGCTCGACCCCGAGGACATGGCGGCGATCTCGGCGCTGAACGAGGACCGGCGTCTGGGTCCCGACCCGGCGACGTTCGACGTCTCCTGACGTCCGGGCCGCCCCACGAGGCGGCTCCGCGGGCCCGTTCGCCCGCCCTTCGGGGCTGCGCGGACGGGCCCGTTCTCATGGGCCGGGCCCCCATGCGTCCGGGGTGCCGCACAAGCCTCAACAGGCCTGCGGGGACATGCCTGTTGACGGAACATCACACCTGTGACCGCCGCTACGCCTCCTTGACCGCCACGTGCACGGTCTGCGCCGACAGCAGGAACAGGTCGGGGCGCCGGTGCAGGCTCTGCGGGTCGTCCGCGTCCAGGAGGCGGTCGAAGGTGGCGAGGTCGTCGGTGGCCATGCGGCCCTCGTGTATCTCGCGACGGCGGGTGACCTCCTCCACCAGGTGGGCGCGGGCGTCCTCCGTCAGCGGCGCGGGCAGGTCGAGGAGGAAACTGCGGGTGGCCTCGTACCGCAGGCCCGCACCGGTGAGGAGGGCGGGCCAGTCCTCCGTGGCGTCCTTCGCGCCGGCGAGACCCGCGCGCATCCCGGCGAACCACTCCTCGTCGGCCGCCGCCACGCGGGCGAGGAGTCCCGGGCGGCCGATGCCGATGTCGCGGGGCAGGTAACGGGCGCCGAGACCACCCTCCAGGAGGGCGATGGCGCCGCCGGGCGCGAGGCGCTCGGCGAGGGCCGCCAGCGCGGCGCCTTGGTCGCCGACGTGGTGCAGGGACTTGCACAGCCAGAGCAGGTCGGCCCGCGGCACGTCGCCCAGGTCTTCGGGGAGCTCGGCGCGCACGGTGTCGAACCGGCCGGTCAGGCCCTCGCGTGCCGCGCGGTCACGGGCCCGCTCCAGGAGGGGCTCCTCCGGGTCCGCCGCCACGATCCGCGCCCCGGGGAAGGCCTCGGCGAGCAGGAACGAGAGGGCGCCCGGGCCGCTGCCGACGTCGACGACGACGCCGGGTTCGGGGACCCAGCGGCGCAGCCAGCCGGCCACTTCGCCGTACAGGGGCGCGGCGACCCGCGCGTAGCGCTCCAGCATGGCGCCCATGGCGGCCCAGTCCATGTCACCGTCAGGACCGTGCCCGTGGCCGTGTCCGTGACCATGTCCGTGGCTCTGCCCGTGCTGGTACCGACCCTGCCCCTGTTGCTGCCCCATCGTCTTCCGCCGCCTTCCGGTGCGTCCGCCGTCCTGGTGTGTGGACAGGGGCCAGCCTGCTCCCCGCTCGCGGTTTTCGACCATCGGCCTTGCCATTCCCGCAAAAAATTCCTTCGGGACGGGCCCGCGGGCGGACAGCGCGGGCTCAGTGCCGCTTGCGGTACGCGCGCAGGCCGAACAGCGGATCGGGGCGCGGGACCTCCTGGTCGGGGAGCTCCGCGAGCCCGGCCGCGAGCCGCTCGGCCAGCGCGCTGCCGGGCGGGACCTGGGTGAACCATCCGCGCCGCAGGTCCTCGACCGTGGAGCGGGGCGAGCGGCCCTGGCCGTGGCCGCGGAAGCGGGCCCGTCCCGCCGCCGCGAGCCCGTGCTCGGCGGCGTACGCGTCGACGGCCTCGACGCGGTCGACCGCGGGCGGCACCGGGCGCGGCGCCAGCACGGCGTCGATGTCGCTGCGCACGTCGTGCGAGGCCGCCTTGTCCACGGTGGTGACGAAGACGCCGCCGGGCCGCAGGACACGCGCACACTCGGCGACGACCGCGGCCGTCTCCTCGGACCCCGACAGCAGATGCAGCAGCCACACGGCGCTCACCGCGTCGAAGGACCCGTCGGGAAAGGGAAGTTGACGGCTGTCGCCGAGTACGACGGCGCCCGGTATCCGGTCCGCCGCCATCCGGGCCATGCGGTGCGCGGCATCCACCCCGGTGACCCGCAGCCCCGGCCGCTCGGCGAGGCACCGGGTGACCAGGCCCGTTCCGCAGGCGACGTCGAGCAGCGTGCCGGCGTCCGCGGGCAGCAGGCCGAGCACCGCGGCAGCGGCGGCCCCGGCGCGGGGCTCACCGCCGCGTGAGGCGTCGTACCGGTCGGCTTCCTTGCTGTAGTCGAGCACCCGCAGTCACTCCGCGCCGTGTGCGGTGGCCAACTTCTCCACCCGGCGGGCAAGTTCGAAGTCGAGGTCGGTGAGGGCGCCGCCCGCGCTGTGCGTGTGCACGGCCAGCGCGACGGTGTTGTAGCCGAGCGTCAGGTCGGAGTGGTGGCCGAGTTCTTCCTGCGTCCGCGCGATGTGGACGACCAGGCCGGTGGCCGCGAAGTGCGAGTCCAGCCGGTAGGAGCGGGTGATCCGGTCGCCCTCCACGGACCAGCCGGGCAGCTCGGCGAGGCGCTCCTCGACGTCCTTCTGCGAAAGCGGTTCGGGGGTCATGGCCACACTCCTTTGACTGTGTCGGTCTCGCGGCTCACCTTGCCACACACCGTTTCGATTACCGTCTCCGTATGACAACCGTCGCGCCCGGCAAGGGGAGCACCAGAGGCAAGGCCAAGGGGGGCGCCGCCGAGCACGCCTCGGGAGTGGGGCCGCTGCTGCGCGGCTGGCGCGAGCGGCGCCGGGTCAGCCAGCTGGAGCTGGCCCTGCGCGCCGACTCCTCCGCGCGGCACATCAGCTTCGTCGAGACGGGCCGCTCGCGGCCGAGCGAGGAGTTCCTGCTGCGCCTCGCCGACCATCTCGACGTGCCGGTGCGGGAGCGCAACTCCCTGCTCCTTGCGGCCGGTTACGCGCCCCGCTTCCGCGAGACCGCGCTGGACGACCCCTCGATGGGCGTGCTGCGCGAGGGCCTGGAACAGCTCCTGGCGGGCTACGAGCCCTATCCGGCGCTGGTCGTCGACGCGACGTACGGCGTGGTCGCGGCGAACCGGGGGATCGCGATGATGCTCGACGGCATCCCCGAGCACCTCCTGGCCCCCTCCCCGAACGCGATGCGGCTGACGCTGCACCCGGAGGGCCTCGCCCCGCGGATCCGCAACCTGCGGGAGTGGCGGGGGCACCTGCTGCACCAGATGGAGCGGCAGATCGCGCTGCGGCGCTCCGACGCGCTGCGGGCGGTGTACGAGGAGGTGGCCGCGTATCCGGTGACGGATCCCGGCGTGGACGCCTGCGAGGCCGGCACGGACGTGCCCTACTTCGCGCTGCCCCTGCGGATCGAGCACGAGGGACACGTACTGTCCTTCATCTCCTCGATCTCGACGTTCAACACGCCCATGGACGTGACGGTCGCCGAGCTGGCCATCGAGACTCTGCTCCCGGCCGACCCGGCGACCGCCAAGTACCTGCGGACACACCTGCCCTAGGGGCCGTCCCGGCGCCCGTCCCGCAAGATCTGGAGGCCTGGGTCACCGCCTCGTGGGCCCTTCGAGGGCCTGCAGCATCCCCCCGGGCAGCCGGTCGTCGCCCCAGCTGCGCTCGATGTAGCCGACGATCCGCGCGATGTCCTCGGCGGGCACCCGTTCCGGCGCACCGTGTTCGAGCGGGTCGGCGTGGAAGATGTAGAGCCGCGAGGCGAACTGGTCGAACGGCAGCGAGGCCTCGCCGAACCGCTCGCCGTTGCCCGCCGTGGAGACGACGACGCCGTCGCCCCAGTCCTGGCCGCTGTCGTTGTTCGGGTTGAAGAAGTACACGCGCATGACGTCCTGCGGGTCCCGCGCGACCCGCAGGATCGTGATCGCGTGCCAGCCGATGTAGCGGGCCGCGCTGTCGGTGACGGCGACACCGGCCGGCTGCGGGTGGATCAGCGGCTGCTCGCCGTTGTAGGACGGGTGGTAGCTGGCGTGGAACTGTCGCAGGAACGCGTCCAGGTCGACCAGGTTTCCGGTCGCGACGTCCACGTTGATGTGGAACTCGCGGGCCGTCCACCAGCCGTGGAACTCGGGGTTGACCCACCGGTGCGGATCCCCGGGCCGGTCGGCGCAGCGCCTGCCCATCTCGGCGTAGATCCGGTCCAGGTGGGGCACCACGAGCAGCGACACGGGGTCCAGGTCGAGAGGCAGCGTACTCGCGACTCCGGTCGCACTGTCCTTCGACGAGATCGGCTGCCCCTCGAAGTGCATGAGGATCTCGTCGTCGCGGGCGGCCCAGACGACCACTTGCAGCAGGTAGTCCGGGTCGTTGTAGGCCCACATCGACAGCGCGCGGGCCGACTGGCAGGTGGGGTTGTCGCCCTGGCCGACGCCGAGCGGCAGGCCCAGCATCGAGAGCACGCCCGCGACAAGGCGCGCCCGCGGCCCCGGCGTCTCGCCGAAGATCGTCGTCAGGCGTTCGCGCGCGACCGGGGAGAGCTCGAGCGCCAGCTGGCGCCAGAGCGCGGGCACCACCGGCGGCTCGTAGAGGATGCCGCGGTCGAGCAGGAGCGCAAGGCCGTAGATGCACTGCGCGGTCTGCGGGTGCACGGCCACCTCGATCAGCCGGTGCACCAGTTGGCTGTAGCGCAGCAGGCAGTTCCGGCCGGTGTCGGACAGACCCAGCGCCTCACCGACGAGGTAGAGGTGGTCGCTCCCGCTCAGGAGGAAACGAAGCAGTTCCGCGTGGTACGGCGACACGAGGCCGGTGTCGTGCATCGCCCGTGCGAACCCCGTCGCCTCGTACTGCAGGCCGCCGGTGTCCATCGCCTCGAGCCGGGAGCGGAAGACCTCGATGCCCGGGTCGTCCCGGCACGCCTCGGTGGTCCCGAACAGGCTCGTGATGAGCCGGTCGATGCCCTGCCCCGACGACACACCGAGGGCGACGTCGGGATCGTTGCGGTAGACCGAGATCCGGGTGATCAGGGACTGCACCGCCTCGACCTGGATGGGACGCTGGCGCAGGATCCGCCAGATCTCGTCGACCAGGTTGTCCAGGACGCTGTCGTAACCGATCTCGTCCGCGAGGTGGCGGAACAGGTCCCGGACGAGCTGCGCGGTCCGCCCCCGCTCGGTTCGCTCCGCCTCGCCGGGCGTGCTGAACAGCAGCTCCAGGTTGGTTGCCAGTACCTGGGACAGGAAGTGGCGGGCGTCCTCGGCGGGCAGCGTCGGATGGACGAAGTCACCGCGGGCGACCGCGAGCATCCGCAGCTCGCTGACCGCCTCCAGGACGACGGTGTCCGTGTCCGCGCTCTGCAGGCTCCCGCTGACCAGCGCCGGGAGGAGGATCTCCGGTGATGCCCAGTCCGTCCCCCGGAAGAGCCCGGCCTCCTCCAGGGCCTGCGCCCTGCCCTGGACCGCAGCGACGCCGCCCGGCTGCGTGAGCACTCGCCGCAGTGCTTCCAGGACCCGCCGCAGCTTCGTGTGCTTCCCGAAGTCGCGGGTTTCGGCCATGGCCTGGATGGCGTCGTCGAGTGAGGTCACGCGCTTGTCCAGCGTCGTGACGTCACCGCTGACGTCGACGGTCGGTTTCAAAGGTGTTCCCTCGGGTTGGTCTCCTGCGTCCACGGAGCCGTCAGACGTAGAAGTCGAGCTCTTCCTGCTTCTTCAACAGATCGCGCATCCGGTAGGGGTCATCACCAAAGAAGTACACCAGCCCCCAGTGGGTGCCGAACGCGGTCCTTTTGGTGACGGTCTCCTCGACCGGTGCCGAGAGGTCGTGCGACTCGTAGTAGTCGTCGTCCTCGGTCTCCTGCGGGATCTCCAGCTCGCTGACGACGCGGCGGCGCGGGTAGACACCGAAGCAGCCCGCGACCCCGGACGCGTCGACGACCTCACGCGGGAAGAAGGCGTCGATCTCCTCCTCGGTCGTCTTCGGGTCGAAGGCCAGCACCAGCCCCTGGTAGGCGTTGAAGCCGTAGGCCCGCTCCAGCAGCTCGAACACCTTGAAGCCCGGCGGCCGGTAGGCGACTTCGCCGAAGTACATCTCGCCGTCACTGGTGACGAAATACTCCGGGTGCACGAAGCCGAACTCGATGTCGAACGCCTTGATGAGCTTCTCGATCTGCGCCGTGATCTGTGGGCGGTACCGCTCAAGTTCCGGCGTCGCCGGCACGAACACCGAATATCCGAGCGTGACGTATTCGGAGATGTTGAGGAACTTGATCTTCCCGTCGTGCACCCACGCCTCTACCGCGAACTCCCAGCCGTCCAGGTGGGATTCCATGAGGACCGGGAACTCCTCGTCGGGAATCGTGTCGACCTCGTCGGGAGTGCGGATGACCCGGTGCCCGAGGCATCCGGCCTTGTCGAACGCCTTGAGATGGATCGGGTCGTTCGGGTCACCGTCCAGCTTGAGCAGGGTCTGGTTGACGCGCTTGAGGAAGCGGGTCACGTCCTCCCGGTCGTGGGCCTCCTCGAAGATTCCGACCCGGATGCCGCCGAGTTGGGCACGGCGCTTCATCAGCGCCTTGTCCCTCAGCAGCATGGCCTGACCGTACAGTCGCGGGTTGTCCAGCAGAACGGAGTTGATCGCGCCCGCCCATTCGACCGTCTCCTCGTACAGCGGGATCGCGACGTCGACACCCGCGTCCTTGAGTGTCTCGGCGATCTCCATGGAGCGGTCGTTGAGTCGCTCGAAATTCCACGGCACGTACGGAATGTCGTGGTCGAGGCAGTACTTCTCGGCCCATTCCGGGGCCACGACGACGTACCGCCGGTCGAACCGGTCCAGGGCTTCCACCGCGTTGAGACTCCAGCCAAGAAGCGCCACGTAGCCCTTGTCCGGATTCTTGGTTACCGGTTCGCCCTGTGTCATGAATCGTCTCTCCCATCGACGTGTGCGGTCGTCAAAGGCATGGCCGGCACGACCGGGCCCGGCGATCCGCCTCGCAGGGGCCTCCTGCCCGCGCACATGCACCTCATTCCTGCGCACGGAAACCGAGGCGGCAGGTGCACGCGGGCCGGCGGTCAGGCCCGCAGGGCCCGCAGCGCCGCGTACTGGAGTGCCGCGAAGGCGCCCACGACCGCGGCCTGCAGCGGGATCCACACCGCGCCCGCGGTGCTCGGCGAGAGCAGGGCGAGGACGGCGACGACGCTGAGCACCGCCCAGGCGGCGTTCACCTCGACGACCGCCCGCACGGCGGCCGTCGGCGGGCTCTTGCGCGCGGCCAGGAACCCGACGCCCGCGCCGTACAGGATGAGGCCGGCGCCGAGGGCGATGAGCAGCCCCGCCTCGACGCCGAGGAGGCGCCCGAGGGGCCCGGAGACGGCGGCGTAGGCGATGCCGTTGACGCCGGTGACGACCGCGTCCAGGCCGAGGAAGCGGCGCAGCATCGTGGCCGGGTCGGTGGTGCGGGCCAGGGCGGTGAGCGGGTACGTGGATGTGGACGTGGACATGGCGGCGTACCTCCGGGAGGGGAGCAGCTTCGGTTTCCGGATCCGGTCCGGAGTGCGCCGGACCGGATCCGTTGGCCTCACTCTCCCGGGGCGGCGCCGCCCGGTCGATTACCTCCTGGGTCATGCGGGACGGGCTCCGGGGGCCCGCTGCCGCCTCTGCCGCCCTCGTACCAGCTGAAGCCGACAGCCCCGAAGACGATCGCGAGCGGTCCGCGGACGGTGCTGAGGAACCTTGGACATCGCGGTCCGGCAGTGCGTGACGCCGCTCCGGGTGCCCGGGGAACAGAGCGGTGGCCGACCGGCCGGCCGTGTGCTGAGCGGTCATCCGGCCCCGGCCCCGGCGGCGGGCGGCGGGCGGCGGGCGGCGGGCGGCGAAGGGCGCGGTGGCCCCGCAACCCGTACGGCGGCTGCTGACAGGTGCCCCACCGTGCCCGCGCCTAGGTTCGGGGTGAGGCAGACCTAGGGAGCGCCACGGTGACAGAGACGACCGAGCCCGCCGCCGCCCTGTTGCGGGCGGGGAAGTTCTTCCGGCGCGGTACCGCCGCACCCGACCTGCACAGCATCGGGCTGACCGGCGGACGGGACGCGGACGCCTTCTACCGGGACCGGTGGAGCCACGACAAGGTCGTGAACTCCACGCACGGCGTGAACTGCACCGGCTCGTGCCGCTGGAAGGTGTACGTCAAGGACGGCATCATCACGTGGGAGACGCAGGCCACGGACTATCCGAGCGTCGGCCCCGACCGGCCCGAGTACGAGCCGCGCGGCTGCCCGCGGGGTGCCGCGTTCTCCTGGTACACCTACTCCCCCACCCGCGTCCGCTACCCGTACCTGCGCGGCGTCCTCCTGGAGATGTACCGGGAGGCGAAGGGCCGCCTGAAGGACCCGGTGCTCGCCTGGGCGGACATCCAGAGCGATCCGGAGCGGCGCAGGACCTACCAACAGGCGCGCGGCAAGGGCGGGTTGGTGCGGGCGAGCTGGGACGAGGCCGTCGAGATCATCGCGGCCGCGCACGTGCACACCATCAAGACGCACGGCCCCGACCGCGTCGCGGGCTTCTCCCCCATCCCGGCGATGTCGATGGTGTCGCACGCGGCCGGGGCCCGTTTCATGAGCCTCATCGGCGCGCCGATGCTCTCCTTCTACGACTGGTACGCGGACCTGCCCGTCGCCTCGCCGCAGGTCTTCGGCGACCAGACCGACGTGCCGGAGTCGGGTGACTGGTGGGACGCCGCGTATCTGATGATGTGGGGCTCCAACGTGCCGGTGACGCGGACGCCCGACGCGCACTGGATGGCCGAGGCCCGCTACCGCGGCCAGAAGGTCGTGGTCGTGGCGCCCGACTACGCCGACAACGCCAAGTTCGCCGACGAGTGGCTGCATCCGCACCCGGGCACGGACGGGGCGCTGGCCATCGCGATGGGCCACGTGATCCTGAAGGAGTTCTTCGTCGACCGGCGGACGGAGTTCTTCACCGACTACGTGCGCAAGTTCACCGACCTGCCGTTCCTGGTGACGCTGACCGAGCGCGAGGGCGCGTACGTCCCCGCCAAGTTCCTGCGCGCCACCGACCTCGGCGAGGACGGCGAGGGCGGCGAGTGGAAGACGGCCGTGCTCGACGCGAACACCGGGCGGCCCGCCGTCCCCAACGGCTCCCTGGGCTTTCGCTGGACCGAGTCGGGCAAGGGCAGGTGGAACCTGGAGCTCGGCGGCATCGAGCCGCTCCTGACCCTGCAGGGGTCCGACGTCGCGGCGGGCGTCGAGGTGCTCCTGCCCCGCTTCGACACCGAGGGCGGCACGCACGGCCAGGGCCGCGGCGAGGTCGTGCGGCGCGGGGTGCCGGCCACCCGGCTCGGCGGCCAGGACGGTCCGCTGGTCACCACGGTCTTCGATCTGCTGCTCGCGCAGTACGGCGTCGGGCGCGAGGGCCTGCCGGGCTCCTGGCCCGCATCGTACGAGGACGCCGAGGCGCCCGGCACGCCCGCCTGGCAGGAGGCCCACACCTCGGTGCCCGCCGCCAAGTGCGTGAAGATCGCCCGGGAGTTCGCCGCGACGGCCGAGAAGTCGCGGGGCCGCTGCATGATCCTGATGGGGGCGGGGACGAACCACTGGTTCCACTCCGAGACGATCTACCGCTCCTTCCTCGCGCTGCTCCAGCTCACCGGCTGCCAGGGCCGCAACGGCGGCGGCTGGGCGCACTACGTCGGGCAGGAGAAGTGCCGCCCGGCGACCGGCTGGGCGACGCTCGCGAGTGCCAACGACTGGAGCAGGCCGCCGCGGCAGATGATCGGCGCCGCGTACTGGTTCCTCAACACCGACCAGTGGCGCTACGACAGGTTCGCGGCCGACGTCCTCTCCTCGCCGCTCGGCGAGGGCCGCTTCGCGGGGATGACGGGCGCCGACTGTCTCGCCCTGTCGGCGCGCGCCGGGTGGATGCCGTCGTACCCGACGTTCGACCGCAACTCCCTCGACCTGGGCGAGACCACGGGCGACCCGGTGGCGAACGTCGTCGACGAACTCAAGGCGGGCACGCTGAAGTTCGCCTGCGAGGACCCGGACGCCCCCGAGAATTGGCCGCGCGTCCTGACGCTGTGGCGGGCCAACCTGCTCGGCTCGTCCGCGAAGGGCGCCGAGTACTTCACCAAGCACCTGCTCGGCACGCACTCCTCGCTGCGGGCCGAGGAGGCGGCGCCCGAGGAGCGTCCCTCGACGGTGACGTGGCGGGAGGAGGCGCCGGAGGGCAAGCTCGACCTGCTCGTCTCCCTCGACTTCCGCCAGACCTCCTCCACGCTGCTCTCCGACGTCGTCCTGCCCGCGGCCACCTGGTACGAGAAGCACGACCTGTCCACCACGGACATGCACCCCTACGTGCACTCCTTCACCCCGGCCGTCGACCCGCCGTGGCAGGCCCGCACCGACTTCGACACGTTCCGCGCGATCGCGGACCGCCTCAGCGAGCTGTCGGTGGACCACCTGGGCGTGCGCAAGGACGTCGTCGCCACGGCGCTGCAGCACGACACCCCGGGCGAGACGGCGCAGCCCGGCGGGGTCGTCCTGGACTGGCGCAAGGGCGAGTGCGAGGCGGTGCCGGGCAAGACGATGCCGGGGCTGACGGTCGTGGAGCGCGACTACACGGCGATCGGCGCGAAGTTCGCCTCGCTGGGTCCGCTGGTGGAGAAGCTGGGGCTGCCGGTGAAGGGCATCTCCTTCCACCCCGACCAGGAGGTCGAGGAGCTGCGCGAGCGCAACGGCGTCGTGCGCGGCGGACCCGCGGACGGCCGTCCCGCCCTGGACACCGCGATCAAGGCCGCCAACACGATCCTCGCCCTGTCCGGCACCACGAACGGCCGCCTGGCCACCCAGGGCTTCCACACCCTTGAGGCCCGCACGGGGCAGGAGATGGCGCACCTGGCGGCCGAGCACGAGGGCAAGCGCATCACGTACGCGGACACGCAGGCCGCGCCCGTCCCGGTGATCACCTCGCCGGAGTGGAGCGGCAGCGAGTCCGGCGGGCGGCGGTACACCGCGTTCACGCTCAACACCGAGCACCTCAAGCCCTGGCACACGCTCACCGGCCGCCAGCACTTCTTCATCGACCACGACTGGATGCACGAGCTGGGCGAGGCGATGCCCGTGTACCGGCCGCCGCTGGACATGAACCGCCTCTTCGGGGAACCGCGGCTCGGTCCGGACGGCGAGAAGGAGGTGACGGTCCGCTATCTCACGCCGCACAACAAGTGGTCGATCCACTCCGAGTACCAGGACAACCTCTTCATGCTGTCCCTCTCGCGCGGCGGCCAGTGCATCTGGATGGCGCCGCAGGACGCGGAGGCGATCGGTGTGCGGGACAACGACTGGATCGAGGCGGTGAACCGCAACGGCGTGGTGGTGGCCCGCGCGATCGTCTCGCACCGCATGCCGGCCGGCACGGTCTTCATGCACCACGCGCAGGAACGCACGGTGAACGTCCCCAAGGCGGAGACCAACGGCCGCCGCGGCGGCATCCACAACTCGCTGACCCGGCTGATCCTCAAGCCGTCCCATCTCATCGGCGGTTACGCGCAGTTGTCGTGGGCGTTCAACTACCTCGGTCCGACGGGCAACCAGCGCGACGAGGTGACGGTCATCCGCCGCAGGTCGCAGAAGGTGGAGTACTGACATGCGCGTCATGGCTCAGATCGCGATGGTGATGAACCTCGACAAGTGCATCGGGTGCCACACCTGCTCGGTCACCTGCAAGCAGGCGTGGACCAACCGCGACGGCATGGAGTACGTCTGGTTCAACAACGTCGAGACCCGCCCCGGGCAGGGCTATCCGCGCCGCTACGAGGACCAGGAGAAGTGGCGCGGCGGCTGGGAGCTGAACAAGCGGGGCGCCCTGAAGCTGAAGAACGGCGGCCGCGTCAAGTCGCTCCTGGGGATCTTCTCCAACCCCAAGCTGCCGGAGATCAAGGACTACTACGAGCCCTGGACGTACGAGTACAAGAACCTCACCGACGCCCCGCTCGGCGACGACTATCCGGTGGCCGAGCCGCGCTCCCTGATCAGCGGCAAGCCGATGAAGATCGAGTGGTCCTCGAACTGGGACGACAACCTCGGCGGCGCCACCGAGTACGGCGACCTCGACCCGATGGTCGCCAAGACCCGTCAACAGGCGGCCGACAAGGTGAAGTTCGCCTTCGAGCAGACCTTCATGTTCTATCTGCCCCGCATCTGCGAGCACTGCCTGAACCCGGCGTGCGTGGCGTCCTGTCCGTCCGGCGCGATGTACAAGCGCGAGGAGGACGGCATCGTCCTCGTCGACCAGGACCACTGCAGGGGCTGGCGCAAGTGCGTGACCGGCTGCCCGTACAAGAAGGTCTACTTCAACCACCGCACCGGCAAGGCCGAGAAGTGCACGATGTGCTACCCGCGCGTCGAGGTGGGCCTGCCGACCGTCTGCTCGGAGACGTGCGTGGGCCGGCTGCGCTATCTCGGCGTGATCCTTTACGACGCCGACAAGGTGACCGCGGCGGCCTCCGAGCCCGACGAACACAAGCTGTACGAGGCCCAGTTGGGCGTCTTCCTCGACCCGGAGGATCCCGAGGTGCGGCGCGCGGCCGAGCGCGACGGCATCTCGCACGAGTGGGTCGAGGCGGCCCGCCGCTCCCCCGTGCACGCCCTGATCAGCACGTACAAGGTGGCACTCCCCCTGCACCCGGAGTACCGCACGATGCCGATGGTCTGGTACATCCCGCCGCTCTCCCCCGTGGTGGACGCGCTGACGGAGACCGGGCACGACGGCGAGGACCTCGGCAACCTCTTCGGCGCGATCGACTCGCTGCGCATCCCCCTGGAGTACCTCGCGGAGATCTTCACGGCGGGCGACGTCGGCCCCGTACGGTCCTCCCTGGAGAAGCTCGCCGCGATGCGGGCGCACATGCGGGCCATCAACCTCGGTGAGCGGCCCGACGACGCGGTCGCGGAGTCGGTGGGGATGTCGGGCGCGCGGATCGAGGAGATGTACCGGCTGCTCGCCATCGCCAAGTACGAGGACCGGTACGTCATCCCGACCGCGGCCGTCGCGGACGCGCAGCGCCTGGAGGAGTCGGCGCTCCCCGACTCCTGCAGCCTCGACTACGAGGACGGTCCGGGCATGGGCGGCGACGGGCCGTTCGGCCAGGACTCGGGCCGCAAGCAGCTGCCGCTGGTGACCATCGAGAACTTCCACGCCCTGCGGGCCCGGCAGACCGCCGACGAGCAGCCCAGCGCGGCCGAGGAGGCCCACGCGGCCAAGGAGGGCGACCAGTGACACGGCACGCGGTGCTGTACCAGGCGGCGGCGCTCTGCCTGGCCTATCCGGACGACGAGTTCCGCGCACGGCTGCCGCTCCTGAAGGCCGCCGCCCCCGCGGGCCTCGACGGCTTCCTCGCCCACGCGGAGACGGCCGACCCGCGCGAACTCGCCGCGCACTACGTCCAGGTCTTCGACTTCAAGAACCGGCACAGCCTCTATCTGAGCTGGTGGCGGGACGGCGACACCCGGCGGCGCGGCATGGCCCTGGTGCGGTTCAAGGAGGTCTACCGGGAGCACGGCCTGGAGTTCTCCGGCGAGGAGCTGCCCGACTTCCTGCCCGCGGTCCTCGAGTTCTCCGCGCACGCGGGCCCGGTGCTCCTCCAGGAGCACCGCAGCGGTCTTGAGCTGCTGCGCATCTCGCTGGCCGACTTCGGCACGCCGTACGCGGCGGTCCTGGAGGCGGTGTGCGCGACGCTGCCGGGCCCCTCGCCCAAGGACCGCGCCGAGGCACAGGCGCTGGCCCGGTCCGGGCCGCCGCGCGAGGACGTCGGACTTCAGCCCTTCGCACTCATCGGGGAGCGGGAATCGTGAAAACGCTGCTGTGGGGCGTACTCCCCTACGTCGCCTTCGTCCTGCTCGTCGCGGGCACCCTCTGGCGCTACCGCTACGACAAGTTCGGCTGGACGACGCGTTCCTCCCAGGTCTACGAGTCCAAGCTCCTCAACATCGCCTCACCGATGTTCCACTACGGCATCCTCTTCGTGCTCGTGGGCCACCTGGTCGGGCTGTTCCTGCCCGAGTCGTGGACGGACAAGGTGGGCCTGAGCGAGCACACGTACCACCTGTTCTCGCTGTACGGGGGCACGGCGGCCGGGGTGCTGCTCGTCCTCGGCATCCTCCTGCTGCTCTACCGGCGGCGGACCAACACGCCGGTGTTCCGCGCCACGACCGCCAACGACAAACTGATGTACCTGGTGCTGTTCGGGGCGATCGTGCTCGGCATGGTGGCCAAGCTGACGCACGCGTCCGGCGACGGCTACAACTACCGCGAGTCCATCGCCCCGTGGGCCCGCAGCCTCTTCACGCTCCAGCCGGACATCGACCGGATGGCGGGCGTGCCGGTGCTGTACGAGATCCACGCGGTGGTGGGGATGGCGCTCATCGCGCTGGTGCCGTTCACCCGGCTCGTCCACATGTTCAGCGCCCCGGTCCAGTACCTGTTCCGGCCGTACGTCGTCTACCGCGGGCGGGACCCCGAGCGGGTGGGGTCGCGGCCGGACCGGCGGGGCTGGGAGCGGACGGGGTCGTGAGACCCCGCCCGCACCGCGGGCCGGTGGAGCCGCCCGCGCCGCGCCGCGGGCGGCCTACGCGGTGCCGCCCTTCCGGCCCTGATCCGTTCCCCCGTCCGTCCCCCGGTCCGCGCCCCTGTCGTCCTCGTCCACGATCTCCGCGTCCACCACGCCCTCCTCCGTGGTGGCTCCCGGCGCCGACTGTTCCTGCGCGGCGCCGCCGGAGTTCGCGTACATGGCCTGGCCCATCTTCTGGCTCACCGTGGCCAGTTTCTCCGCGCCGGCGCGCAGGGCCGCCGTGTCCTCCGCCCGGTTCCTGAGGGTCTCCTTCAGCTCGGCGGCCGCCGCCTCGACTTCGGTCCGGGTGTCCGCGGGGACCCGCTCCCCGTTCTCGCGCAGGAACTTCTCGGTCTGGTGGACGAGCTGCTCGGCCTGGTTGCGGGTCTCGGCGGCCTCCCGGCGCCTGCGGTCCTCCTCCGCGTGCTCCTCGGCATCGCGCACCATGCGGTTGATGTCGTCCTTGGGCAGCGCGGAGCCGCCGGTCACCGTCATGCGCTGCTCGCGCCCGGTGGCCTCGTCCTTCGCCGAGACGTGCATGATGCCGTTGGCGTCGATGTCGAAGGTGACCTCGATCTTGGGGACGCCGCGCGGGGCGGGCGGCAGGCCCGTCAGGTCGAAGACGCCGAGCTTCTTGTTGTACGCGGCGATCTCCCGCTCGCCCTGGAAGACCTGGATGCCGACCGAGGGCTGGTTGTCCTCGGCGGTGGAGAAGGTCTCCGAACGCCGGGTGGGGATGGTGGTGTTGCGCTCGATGAGCTTGGTCATGATGCCGCCCTTGGTCTCGATGCCGAGGGACAGCGGCGTCACGTCCAGGAGGAGGACGTCCTTGACGTCGCCGCGGATCACGCCGGCCTGCAGGGCCGCGCCGAGCGCCACGACCTCGTCGGGGTTGACGCCCTTGTGCGGGTCCTTGCCGGTGAGCTCCCTGACCAGGTCCGACACCGCGGGCATCCGCGTGGAGCCGCCCACCAGGATCACGTGGTCCACGGCGGCGAGCTTGACGCCCGCGTCCTTGACGGCCTGGTGGAAGGGCGCCTTGCAGCGGTCGAGCAAGTCGGCGGTCAGCTCCTGGAACTGAGCGCGGGTCAGCTTCTCGGCGAGGTGCAGCGGGCCCTCCGCCGACGCGGTGATGTAGGGCAGGTTGATGTCCGTCTCACTCGACGAGGACAGCTCGATCTTCGCCTTCTCGGCGCCCTCGCGCAGGCGCTGGAGCGCCATCTTGTCCTTGCCGAGGTCCACACCGTGGCCGTTCTTGAACTGCCGCACCAGGTGCTCGACGATGCGCTGGTCCCAGTCGTCGCCGCCGAGCTGGGTGTCGCCGTTGGTGGCCTTCACCTCGATGACGCCCTCGCCCATCTCCAGGAGCGAGACGTCGAAGGTGCCGCCGCCGAGGTCGAAGACGAGGACGGTCTGGTCGTCACCTTTGTCGAGGCCGTAGGCGAGGGCGGCCGCCGTGGGTTCGTTGACGATGCGCAGGACCTTGAGCCCGGCGATCTCGCCTGCCTCCTTGGTGGCCTGGCGCTGGGTGTCGTCGAAGTACGCGGGCACGGTGACCACCGCGTCGGTGACGTCCTCGCCCAGATAGGACTCGGCATCGCGCTTGAGCTTCTGCAGGACGCGCGCGGACAGCTCCTGCGCGGTGTAGCGGGTGCCGTCCACGGCCCCGCTCTCCGGGAAGCGCCACCCGCCGTCGCCCATGTGCCGTTTGACGGAGCGTGCCGTGCGCTCCACGTTGGTGACCGCCTGCCGCTTGGCGACCTCGCCCACCAGGACGTCGCCGTTCTTGGCGAAGGCGACGACGGAGGGGGTGGTGCGCGCACCCTCCGCGTTGGCGACGACGGTGGGCTCACCGCCCTCCAGCACGGCCACCACTGAGTTCGTCGTCCCGAGATCGATCCCGACCGCACGTGCCATGGTCCAGTCCCTTCCGCCGCGAGCCCACGTCCCCCGAATCCAGGTCTACTCCGTTCCCCATCACAAAACTTGAGCGGGCCGTTGTCAATGCCACGCGTGACAATGCCGCCACCCCGACAGGGGCGGCGGCATCGTCAACAGGGGCCGGGTCAGGCCAGCTTGGCCGAAAGCGTGATGGTCGTGCCCGACAGGGCCTGACTCACCGGGCAGTTGGCCTTGGCGTCCTCGGCGGCCGACACGAAGGCGGCCTCGTCGAGACCCGGCACGGAGCCCTCGACGGTGAGGTGGATGCCGGTGATGCCGGTGCCGGGCTGGAAGGTCACGTCGGCGGAGGTCGTCAGCCGGGTGGGCGGGGTGCCCGCGCCCGTCAGGCCGTGCGACAGCGCCATGGAGAAGCAGCTGGAGTGCGCGGCGGCGATCAGCTCCTCCGGGCTGGTCTTGCCGTTCGCCTCCTCCGAGCGGGACGGCCAGGACACCGCCTGCTCCCCGATGCCGGAGGAGTCGAAGGTGACGGTTCCCGAGCCCTCCGTCAGAGAGCCTTCCCAGACCGTGTGCGCGGAGCGCGTGGTTGCCACGATGCAGTTCCCTTCAGTGCGGTTCCGTGATCGGAAGATGCGTGGGCACCATCCGATCACACTCCGGATGAAAACGGGCCGCGCGGGGCCAGGCGAGGCCCCGGAGGTGTTCGAGCGGGGAACGCAGGTGCGCGTCGCCCGAAACGAACACGTTGTGCGCGGCGCCGTGCCACAGGGGCCGCTGAGGTGCGGGAACAGGCACGTGGCAGGGGCCCTATGGCCGGAATGGCAACTGGGCAAGGTGCCCCCGCGGTGACACTTTGAGGCCCCCTCGCGCACAGAACGAGGAGATCCTCTCAGGGGGTATGGCCATGCGCATCAACTACTCGGACCACGGTCCGTCACCGCTCGAGCCGGAGAAGCCCGGCGCGGCGGGCGACCGGGACTCGACCTTCGGCTGGTGGGGTGCCTTCAGCATCCAGAAGTTCGTCAACCAGGCGACGCTCTACCACACGCACGAGGACGCCACCGGCTGGCTCGCGTACCTCCAGCAGTTCTACGACCGCAACTTCTGGTTCGCCGACGGCGGCGCCCAGGTGTGGGCGTACGAGGAGACGTACGACAACTGGCAGGACCGCTACGGCATGGACGCGGTCGTGGCCGTGTACCACTCGGGCCACGGGGGCATGGACGGCAACGGCGTGTTCTTCGCGCCGCTCGGGGCCGCCTGGGACGGCCGCAGCGACGCCGTCTCCAACCGGATGGCGCTCGGCAACGAGAAGGCGAACTACGTCTTCTGGTCGACCTGCGACTCGCTCAAGGTCACCGGCGGCCACTCACCGATCCGCACCTGGGCCGGGCCCAACATCGGCTTCCGGATGATCTTCGGCTTCGAGACGGTCAGCATCGACAGCGGCGACTACGGCAAGAAGTTCTGGGAGAAGTGGCGGGCCGGGCAGACGTACTGCGACGCGTGGCTGAACGCCAGCTGGGACATCTACCACGGTCAGGCGCCCTCGGTGTGCGCCGTCGGCTCCACCCAGGCCGAGGCCACCAACCGCCTCAACACCGAGCGGAACTTCTACCGCGAGCACGTGCCGGACAACTGGTACGCGTGGCGCTGGTACTACGCCCGCTCCGGCATCCGCGAGCCGCTCACCCAGCTCCCGGGGCCGCAGCAGATCGTCCAGCTGGCGCCGCGCGACCCGAGCGCGGAGCTGAGCAGGCTCGGGCAGCTGGCCGACTTCCCGTCGGCGGCGCTGCAGGAGGTGCAGGTCGACCGGCTCGGCGTGCTCAACGCGACGTCCGGCGACCGCATCATCTCCACCGCCCCGCAGGGCGTGCGCTGGGTCAGGCTCGCCGAGCCCAACCACCGCAACACCCAGCAGCTCTCCACCGACCGGGCCATCGAGACGGCACGCACGGTCGCCCAGCAGTACGCCGAGGGCGCCGAGCTCGTCATCGACAGCGTGCACGACCTGATGCAGAACTCCGGGACCAAGGACGGCTCCGAGGTCGGCCGCCCGGTGTCGCTGCAGACGCACGTGACGTTCCGCCAGGTCTTCGACGGCATTCCCGTCATCACGCCGGGCCGCGGCCTGATCCGCATCGGCCTGGACAACGACGGCACGCCCGTCCAGGCGCAGATCGCCACCCGCGCGGCCACCGGCACCACCCGTGAGCCGAGCACCGAGGTCTCACCGCCTCCGCCCAAGGGCGGCAAGGCGACGGCCGCGCCGCTGGAGCGCGACCCGCGCAAGGCGCTCGACGCGGCGCAGAAGAGGCTGCTCGCCCACCTCGACGCGGTCACCGCCGGCGAGAGCGCACAGGGCGCCGCGGCGTCGCGCACGGCCGAGGTCACGGATGTCCCCGGCACCTTCGAGGTCGGCTACGAGATGGAGGGCAACGAGGCCTACCCGGCCGCCCGCAAGCTGATCGAGATCGGCGCGAAGGACAGCATGTTCAAGACACGCCGCTGGGTCGTCGCGCCGCTGGCGCGGTAGACCCGCCCGCCGGTTCCGCAGGGGACCGGTCAGTCGTGCACGGTGGCGGCCCGCTGCTTGCGGGCCGCCATCCACGCGTACACGAGGACGCCCACGAAGAGGAACAGCACGCCCTGGTAGACGGCCGCGTACCCGGACCCGGCGACCAGCCACATGGAGAACGCGAACGCGGCGCCCGCGAGGACCGCGTCCCGCACCAGCCGGCCCCGGTGCACGCGCTCGCGCTGCCCGGAGACCAGGAAGTAGATCTGCGCGGCGGTGGCGAGCAGATAGGGCACGGTCGCCGTGAACGTGGTGATCAGGACGAGGGACTCGAAGACGCCGCCGGAGCCCGCCGTGTAGTTGTAGACGGTCAGCAGCGAGGCGAGGACGACGGTCACCAGCACGCCGACGGTCGGCACGCCGCGCTTCTTCTTCCCGAACGCGCTCGGGAAGAGCCCGTCCTGGGCGGCCGCGTACGGCGTCTGCGCGCTGAGCAGCGTCCAGCCGTTGAGGGCGCCGACCATCGAGATCAGCGCGGCGAAGGCGACCGCGGTGCCGCCCCAGGAGCCGCCGAACATCACGTCGACGGCATCCGAGAAGGGCGCGGTGGACGCGACCAGCTTGTCGTGCGCGACCGTGCCGAAGACGGCGACCGTGCCCAGCAGGTAGACGAGGGCGGCGCCGAGGGTGCCGAGGATGGTGGCGCGCCCGACGTTGCGCCGGGGATCGCGCACCTCGCCCGCGCTGACGGCGGCGGACTCGACGCCCAGGTAGGAGAAGAGCAGGATCGCGGCGGCGGCCGAGACGGCCCCCAGCGGACTGTCGTCGCTCGCCCGGAACGGCCCGAGGTTGGCGCTGTCGAAGAAGAAGAGACCGCCGACCGCGACGAGCAGCAGCGGCAGGAACTTCAGCACGGTGGCCACCAGTTGCACGGCTCCGACGTACCGCGTGCCCGCGAAGTTCGCGAGCGCGGGCAGGAGTTGCAGGACCAGTGCGGCCAGGCACGCCGTCCACTTGTGGTCGTTGACCGGCATCAGGACGTCGAGGTACCCGACGGCGGCGACGGCCAGCGCCGCGTTGGACACCCAGGTGGTGATCCAGTACGACCAGGCGGCGAGGAAGCCCGCGAAGTCGCCGAAGGCCGCCCGGGCGTAGACGTAGGGGCCACCGGTGCGCGGGTCGCGCTCGGCGAGCCGGCCGAAGACGAGCGCGAGGGCGATGGCGCCGGCGGACAGGACGCCGAAGGCGACGAGGCTGATGGTGCCGAACGGGGCGACGGAGGCGGGGAGGAGGAAGATGCCGCCGCCGATGATGTTCCCCATCACGAGGCAGGTGGCGACCGGGAGGCCGAACCGCCGGGCGTGCCTGCTCTGCGACGACGGCTGGGTTTCCTGGCCGGGGCCCGGAGCCGACGGTTCCACGGTTCCGGTGTCGTGCATGGGGTGGTGCGCCTCTCGTCGTGCCCGGCGCCCGGGATCGCCGGGCGGAGAACATGGTCGGGTACGGGGGACGCTGCTCCAAATCAGTGCGTTTTGTCCTGCGCGGCGCGGTCGGGGGCCGCAAAAGCTGTGCCGTGCGAGGCGTCGAACAGGGAATCGTCCACCGGCACGGCCACGGGAATCTCCGGGCCCGCCGCCACCGAGAGCCAGCCCCGCAGGACGCGGTGGACCTGCTCGGCGCCGACCAGCTCCGTGCCGTCCGCGACCGGGTCGGGGAGCACGAGCGGCGACAGGAGGAAGGGGTGCGACTGGGCCCCGCCGAGCCCGCCGTGCGAGCCGATCTGCTCCTCGAAGGCGAGGACTTCGCCCTCGTCGGGGTCGTACCAGGAGTTGACCATGATGTCGGCGGTGTGCGGAAAGCCGTCGGTGCGCCGCACGGCGTCGGCGGCCCCCGGACCGAAGTCGGCCAACGGCCCCAGGTCGGCCGGGTCCTCGTCCAGATACACCTCGGCGCCGCGCGCCCCGAGCACGAGCGCACCCCGCTCGGCACTGCGGACGAGCAGGAAGCCGACGCCCGGGTGGTTGGCGAGCGTGGGGAGCAGCGCAGGGTGGCGGCGGTCGATCTCCTCGCGGGTCAGGCGGTGCGGCACGTCGGGGAACGAGACGAGGCCGAGGTTGCCGGAGGCGAGCACGATCGGCTCGGCCCCGCGCGGCGGACGGAGCTGGTCGGCGCCCTCCTCGACGGGCCTGCGCAACGCGGCCCGCACGGCGGAACGCGCCTCCGCGCCGCTGTGCGTGCGCTGTGCCTTGCGCGGCACGGGCAGCCCGCAGCCGGCCCGCACCAGGTCGCCGAGGGTGAGGCCGTAGCGGGCGTGGAAGGTCTCGCCGGGGCTCTGGCCGTGGTCGGAGAGCACCACGATCCGGTAGGCGCGGGGCGCGTGCTCGGCGACCTGGTCGAGCAGGGCGAGCGAGCGGTCCAGGCGGCGCAGGACCTTCTCGACGTCCCTGCCGCACGGCCCGGAGTGGTGCGCCACTTCGTCGTACGCGACGAGGTCGGCGTAGACCGCGCTGCGCCCGGCGAGCATGTCCCCGATGACGGCCGCGACCACGACGTCCCGCTCGACGACGGTGGCGAAGGCGCGGATGAAGGGGTAGAGGCCGCCGCGGCCCACGCGCGGGCGGCGCCGCTCCAGACGGGCGCGGGTGGACTCGACGATCTCCCGGAAGACCTCGGCGACGAAGGAGAGGGCGGTGCGCACGGCGTTGGCGGGGTCGCAGAAGTACGCGAAGTACCCGGCCCTCGACCGGTTCTCCTTGCCGCGCCTGGCCGCCACGGACAGGACGAGGGCCAACTGCTCGGCGCCGCCGCTGAAGAGGTTGCCTCGGCTTGCTCCGTCGACGGTCAGGAGGCCGTCGTCGCCGGTGTGCCGGACGGCCCGGCGCTGCAGCTCCACGGCGGAGGCGGGCCGGTTGCTGACCATGACCTCGCCGGTGTCCTTCTCGTACCACCGGAAGGCGGGCACGTCGTGGTTGGAGCCGTGCAGGATGCCGAGCTGGCTGGCGCCGGTCTGGCTGGACCAGTCGGTGCGCCACGCGGTGAGCCGGTGCGTGGCGAGCGCGGCCCGCTCCCCGGGCCCCGCCGTCTCCCCCTGCCCCAGCCAGCGGGCGAGCGTGGGCATGAGTCCCTTGCCGACGGCGGACGTGAGGACGTCGTGGCCGACGCCGTCGAGCTGGATGAAGACGGTGCCGGGCGTGGTGGGCCCGGGGCTCCCGTCGGGGCGCCGGCGCCGGCGCCGGTCGGCGAGCCGGTAGAGCCTGCGCCGGTAGGCGTCGTCGTCCCGTACGGCCAGGGCGCCGCCGGTGGCCGAGGCGACCGCGGACATCACCGCGGCGACGACGACGGCGGTCTCCGCGCCGGCCTCGCCGCGGCCCTCGGGGATGAGGCTCAGGGCGAGCAGGAGCAGGGAGCCGTTGAGGAAGAAGGCGAGCAGCCCCAGCACGAGGGCGGGCACGAGCAGCAGGGCGCGCACGAGCAGCGGCCACACCAGCGCCGAGAGCAGACCGAACGCGCCGGCGCCGAGGCCGGCGGTGACCGCGATCTGCGTGGCGCTGTCACCGTCGGCGGACTGGAGCTTGAAGTCGGGGAGGATGCCGGCCAGCACGAGCATCGTCAGTGTGCTGACGGCCCACACGGCGACCACGCGCCACAGAGCGCTGCCGACTCTCCGCCATCGCCCTTGCCCCACGCCTCGCCCTTTCACGTTTCACCCCGAACCGGACACCAGCGTGTCACAACCCGGCGGGACCGGTCCCGCTCCGTCGATCATGCCCGCCCAGGGGTGCGCGAAGGTGGTGCGGGGCGTCACGGCACGGCTTCGGCGGTCAGCGGCCGTCGTACCCGGCGGTCGGCATGGACAGCCTGCGATGGACCCGCGCCTTCATCTGGGAGTCGTACGCCGGTTCGGCGAGCCCCGCCGTCTCGATGCGCACACCGCGCCGCGCGCACTCCGCGGTGAACTCGTCCGCGGACCGCAGCGCCCGCTCAAGGACCCGGCGGCTCGGCACCACGAAGAGGTCCACGAGCCCCGCCTCGACATCGCCCCAGAGCATCGCGTGGTCGGCACGCAGCCCCCGTACGACGAGCTCCCGGGTGATCACGTACCCCTGCGCGGCCGCCCAGCGGGCGCACATCGCGTGCTGGCTGCGCGAATCGACCAGGAAGGGGTCGGCCTCCAGCTCCTCCAGGGGCGTCAGACTGGCGATCGCCGCGACGCGCACGACCGCGGTGCCCACGGCATCTCTCACGGCGTCCCCCTCTGCGGCTTCCGCGCCGTCCTCGGCGTCAGCCGCTGACCCTACTCCTGGCCGTAGGCTCGGAGACAGTCGCACGAAGGAGGAACCGGGTGCCCGTCGAGGTCACATGGTGGGGTCACGCCACTTGCACGGTCGAGGATTCGGGCGTCCGCGTACTGACCGACCCCCTCTTCGCCCGCCGTCTCGCGCATCTGCGGCGACGCAGGGGCGCACTGCCGCCCCCGGATGCGGCGGTCGCCGACGTCGTGCTCCTCTCCCACCTGCACGCCGACCACCTGCACGTGCCGTCGCTCGCCCGGCTCACGCCGGGGACCCGTGCGCTGGTCCCGCGCGGGGCCGCGCTCTCGGTGCCCGGTCTGCGCCGTCGCCTGCCCCACCTGCACCTCACCGAGGTGGCGCCGGGCGACGAGGTCCCGGTCGGCGACGTCGTCGTGCGCGTGGTCTCCGCACGGCACGACGGGCGGCGGCTGCCCGTCGGCCCGCACCGCTCGCCCGCCCTCGGTTTCGTCGTCCGGGGCGAGGCGCGGACGTACTTCGCCGGGGACACCGGCCTGTTCGACGGGATGGCCGACGAGGTCGGCGACGTCGACGTGGCGCTGCTGCCGGTCGGCGGCTGGGGGCCCTACCTGGGCCACGGTCATCTGGACGCGGGCCGGGCCGCCGAGGCGCTCACCCTGCTCGCGCCGCGCAGCGCGGTGCCGGTGCACTACGGGACGTACTGGCCGATCGGCATGGACGCGGTGCGCCCCCACGAGTTCCACACGCCGGGCGACGAGTTCGTCCGCAAGGCGGCGCTGGCCGCCCCCGAGGTGACGGTGCACCGGCTCGCGCACGGGGAGAGCGTGCGGCCGGAGGTGGCCAGGTGATGCTCGCCGCGGCGGCCCAGGTGCCGCCCGAGAGCACCCAGCAGGCGCTCGGCTATCCGTCGCTGTTCCTCCTCGTGGTCATCGGCGCGCTGGTGCCGGTGGTGCCGACGGGCGCGCTGGTCAGTTCGGCGGCCGTGGTCGCCTTCCACCAGACGGATCCGTTCGCGCTGCTCGTCGTCTTCGGCGTCGCGTCGTTCGCCGCGTTTCTCGGGGACGTCGCCCTGTACTGGCTGGGGCGGCGCGGCATGCGCTCGAAGAACGGGTCGCGCTGGCTGGAGGCGATCCGTGACCGTGCCCCCGCGGAGCGTCTCGCGCAGGCGCAGGAGAAGCTGGCCGATCACGGCGTGATGGTCCTCGTGCTGTCCCGGCTCGTGCCCGCGGGGCGCATCCCGGTGATGCTGGCGTGCCTGATGGCGAAGATGCCGCTGCGCCGGTTCGCCCGCGGGGACATCCCGGCCTGCCTCGCGTGGGCGGTGACGTACCAGCTGATCGGCATCCTCGGCGGCTCCCTCTTCAAGGAGCCGTGGGAGGGCGTCGCGGTGGCGGTCGGACTGACGGTGCTGATCAGTGTGGCGCCCGCGGTGTGGCGCAAGGTGCGGCGGTCCATGGCCTAGGAGTCGGCGTCTGCGCCTGCGTCGGCGCCTTCCGGGAGCCCGTCAGGCCAGGACCCGGGACGCCCCCACCGGCAGGTCCCAGAGGTCCTCGCGGGCAAGCCCCGCCTTCGCCCAGGCCGCGCGCACCCGGGTGAGCGGTTCGAGGACCGGCTCGGCGGAGAGCAGGAACGTGCCCCAGTGCATGGGGGCCATCCGCCGCGCGCCCAGGTCGCCCGCCGCGCGGACCGCCTCCTCCGGGTCGCAGTGGACGTCACGCAGCCACCACCGCGGCTCGTACGCGCCGATCGGCAGGAGCGCGAGGTCGATGCCCGGGTAGCGGGCGCCGATCCGCCCGAACCAGTGGCCGTATCCGGTGTCGCCCGCGAAGTAGACCCGCTGTCCCTGCCCGTCGGTGAGCACCCAGCCGCCCCACAGCGTCCGGCAGGTGTCGGCCAGGCTCCGCCTGGACCAGTGGTGGGCCGGTACGAAGTCCAGGCGCACCCCGCCCAGTTCGGTGCCCTCCCACCAGTCGAGCTCGGTGACCTTCGCGAAGCGGCGGCGGGTGAACCAGCGGCCGAGCCCCGCGGGCACGAAGACGGGCGTGTTCCTCGGCAGGCGCCGCAGGGTCGGCCAGTCGAGGTGGTCGTAGTGGTTGTGGCTGATGACGACCGCGTCGACGCGCGGCAGCGCGCTCCAGGCGACGCCCACGGGGGTGACGCGGGCGGGGGTGCCGAGGATCCTGCGGGACCAGACCGGGTCGGTGAGAACGGTGAGGCCGCCGACGCGCAGGACCCAGCTGGCGTGCCCCGCCCAGGTGACGGCGACGGTACCGGCGTCGACGCGGGGCAGCGGGCCGGGTGCGAAGGGCAGTCGCTGGATGTCGGCGAGCCCGGCGGCACGCGGGCGCAGGGCGCCTTCGCGGGCGAACCGTGCGAGGCCGCGCAGGCCGGGCAGCGGTGCGGTCAGCCGGTCGGCGAAGGACTTCGGCCACCGGCGGGTGCCGTCGGGCGGTCTGGGCGGGGCGAGGGCGTCGGGTCGCGGTCCCGGCCCGCCTCGTGCGCTCGCCCCCCGCCGCCGGGGCCGGTCGTGCTCCTGGTCCTGCTCCCGCTGTGCCTGCCGCGTCATCGAGGAGGCTCCCTTCGCCGGGCTGCCGCACGGAGATCGTCGAAGGCCGATCCGAACATGCTCAACGCCTCTGCCACGTGCGGCAATTCCAGCGGGTCCGATGCGGTGAGCGCCGCCAGGCGCTCCTCCCCGGTGGAGCCGAGCAGTGGTCCCGTGGAGAGCCGTACGCGCAGGGCGTCGATGCCGTCGCCGAAGCGGTGGCCGCCCGGCGCGGGCATGCCGAGCCGGGCGGTGAGGAAGTCCTCCAGGTCCTGCGCGTCGCCGACGCCGCGTTCGGCGAGCGCGGACCGCAGGCGGCCCAGGTCGGCGTAGAGGTGACGGCCCGCCTGCGGGGGCCGGACGAGACCGCCCGCGGCGAGCACGGCGTGCTGGGCGGCGGCGGCCACGCGCGCGTGCAGCCGGACGGAGGCGGTGAGCCGCTCCGTGACCGGGTCGGGTTCGCCGAGTGCGTACGAGGCGGCGGCAGCGGCCGGAGCGGCGAGGGCCGCGCCGGTCGCGGTGAGCACGTCGAGCGTGCGGGCGCGCAGGTCAGCGCCCTCGGCGGTGGCGGGGAAGCGGGCGACGGCGGCGGGCAGCGTCTGCGGCAGGAAGGCCCCGGCGAGGTCGCAGAGGACGGTCACCCGCTCGTGGTCCATCTCGGCGGGCCCGATCAGGACGGTCTCGCGGGGGTGGTGGAGGGTGTCGCGCCAGGTCTCGTCGCTGACGACGTGCAGGCCCTCGTCGGCCGCGGCCTCCACGGCCGCGTGCAGCACCTCGGGGGGCGGCACGGTGGCGGTCGGGTCGTCGGCGACGCAGAGCACGAGGAGCCGGGGTCTGCCGCCCTCGTCACGGATGCGGCGGACGGTCTCCAGAAGGGCGTACGGGTCGGGGACGCCGCCGCACTCGGCGGGCGTCGGCACGTGGTGGACGCCTCGGCCGAGCAGCCGGGCCTGCGGCGCCCACCAGGCGGGGCAGGGGCGGGGCAGCAGGACGTCCCCGCCGAGGGCCGCGGTCAGGGCGAGCAGGAGGGGCGGGGCGCCGGGGGCGGCGACGACCTGGCCGCGCTCCACGGGCAGCCCGCGCCTCGCCCAGTAACCGCCGGCGGCGTCCAGGAGCGCGGGGCCGCCGCCAGCGGGCTCGCCCCGGGAGCGGCCCGCGGCCGCGGCGGCGGCCGCCGCCAGCTCGGGCAGCACGGGAAGGCCGGGCTCCGGCGGGGGCGGCCCGTACCGGACGGGTCCGCGGCCCTCCGTGTCCGTACGCCGCATCCGTACCTCCGTGCGCTCGCGTCACTGTCCTGGTCGTGCCCCGTCGCACCGGTGCCGGGCCAGGAGCGGCAGGTACCTCTCGCCTCTCCAGGACATGCCGGGGCATCGCCGTACCTGCCCATCACAACGCGGCCCCACCCCCGGCGCCCGCTCTGGCCACCGCCCGGGTGAGCGTCACGGGTGCGGCACGAAGGGCCCGGACCGGTCGGCGACGACCGGTCCGGGCCCCTCGTCAGGCCCGCTGCGGGCCCTTGGCAGGTCGGCCGCGGCCCTGCTTCGGCGGGCCGGGGAGGCCGGCTCGCGCTCCTGGCCCCGGCCCTTCGTCTCGACGAGCGCGGCGCCGCCGCCCGCGGAGGAACCACGGGCGGCGGCGCCGAAGGACCGTCAGGCGGCGTCCCGCATGACCTGGTCGCGCAGCCGGTCGCAGCAGCGGCTGATCAGCCGCGAGACGTGCATCTGCGAGATGCCCATCTCGTCCGCGATGCGGCTCTGCGTCATGTCGCCGAAGAACCGCATGTAGAGGATGGTCCGTTCGCGCTCGGGCAGCTGCGCGATGCGCGGCTTGACGGCCTCGCGGTCGACGACGATGTCGAGGGCGGGGTCGGGGCTGCCCAGGGCGTCGCTCAGGGAGTAGCCGTCCTCGCTGCCCGGGAGTTCGGCGTCCAGGGAGAGCGCGGTGAAGCTGTCGAGCGCCTCCAGGCCCGCCTTCGCGTCCTCCTCGCTCATCTGCGCGTGCTCGGCGATCTCGGCGATGGTGGGGGCACGGCCCGAGACCGTCTGGGCGAGGTCCTGGCGGGCGAACCGCACGCGGTTGCGCAGGTCCTGGACACGGCGCGGCACGTGCAGGGTCCACATGTGGTCGCGGAAGTGCCGCTTGATCTCACCGGTGACGGTCGGCACCGCGTAGCTCTCGAAAGCGGTGCCGCGCCGGGGGTCGTAGCGGTCGACGGCCTTGACCAGGCCGAGGGCCGCGACCTGACGCAGGTCGTCGAGGGACTCGCCGCGGTTGCGGAAGCGGCCGGCGAGGCGTTCCGCCATCGGCAGCCAGGACCGGACGAGCTCCTGACGCAGGGCGTCCCGCTCGGGGCCGTGCGGCATCTCGACGAGCCGGGCGAAGGATTCCGCGGTGTCCGGGGCGTCGTCGTGCGGGTGACGCTTCGTCCGGGCGGGGGCGATGGTGCTGGTGTGGGATCGCATGGTGCGTCGCAACTCCCTTGTGGATACGTGCCTGGATGGACGGTCACCGTGGGAGTCGCACGCCAAGAGACGACGGGGCACACCCGGGGTCGAGCGACGCAGCCGCTCCCACGGACGTGCCTCCGGTCCGAAGCACTGACATTCGCCTGCCCCCGGCCTCCCGCGACAAACACCCACGGAATTTCCTTGTGTTGGCCCGGCGGGTCGGGCGGGGCCTCGGCACACGCGCGCAGGCGGTGCGGGGCATGGCTTCGGAGCTCAGGGGTACTTCGCGGAATCACCACGACGGACGCGGGACGACGGCGCAGATCGTCAACGCGAGGTGACGCAGGACGTCAACGCAGGACGACGCAGGCAGGAAGGGCCCAGCCATGGCTGTTTTCGTGAGGGACGTCATGACGCCGGGCGTCGTGGCGGTACGCCCCGACGCTTCACTGGTCGAAGCGGCGCAGTTGATGCGCGACCAGGACATCGGCGGTGTCCTGGTCGCCACGGAGGGACGGGTCCTCGGCGTGCTCACCGACCGGGACATCGCGCTGCGTGCCGTGGCCGACGGCGCCGATCCGCTGACGGTCAGCGCGCAGGCCGTGTGCACGCCCAGCCCTGTGGTGGTGACCCCGGACGACGCGGTGTCGGCGGCGGTCGGTCTGATGCGCGTCCACGCGGTGCGCCGGCTGCCCGTCGTCGAGGACGGCCATCCGGTGGGGATGGTGAGCCTCGGGGACCTCGCGGAGGACCTGGACCCGTCGTCGGTACTGGCCGACATCAGCCGCGCGGACCCGGACGGCACTCCGAGGCTCGGATAAGGGCTCGGCAAGGGCCCGGCCAGGGACGTACGCCGATGGCGTCCGGCGTGCCGTGTCGCTGCCCCGAACCCGCGCGAAGGGCCCGTACAAAGGCCTCTGCGGAGCTCGCGCGGTGAAGGGGCGAAACGGCGGTCCGGGTCAGGAGCGATCTTTCCGTGTCGCGCCGCCCTCGGCGGGTACCCGCCGGGCGGATCACCCGCAACGTCGCACGGAGGAAACATGCAACTGGCCTTCCTCAACCCGCTGTACGAGCGCACCGGCCCCTGGGCCTCGGTGTACGTCGACCTCTCGCACCACTCCGAGTCGACCTCCGCCCAGCGGTCCCTGGAAGCCGACGCCGTCCTCAAGAGCCTTCGCGCGCAGGGCGCGGACGAGCCGACCGGCCGTGCCGTGCACGGGGCCTTGGAAGACCTGGCGCACTCCGCCGAGCCGGTGGGGCGTGCCCTGTTCGCGTCCGGCGGTACGGTCGTGCTCGACCGGCCGCTGACCACGCCGCCGAGCGGCACCCGGGCGCTGTGGGGAACGCTGCCCCACGTCGCCCCGCTCCTGGAGCTCGCCGACGACGACCCGGCCTGCCTGGTCGCGTACGTCGACCGGCGCGGCGCCGATCTCGAACTGCGCGGGTCCCGGGGCACCGAGTCCGTGGGTCGGGTCGCCGCAGCGGAGAACACCGAAGCCGAGGACGTCGCGGAACAGGGCCCTGCGGAACAGGTGCCCCCGGAACAGGTCACCTCGGAGCAGTACGTATGGGAGCAGAACGCCGACCTGATCGCCGAGACCCTGACCGCCCGCCGCGAGGAGACCCGCGCCGACCTGGTGGTTCTCGTGGGCGACGAGCGGGTGCGGCGGGCGGTGCGCGCCCGGCTCCCCCGGCAGCTGCTCCCCCGCACCGTGGAGTCCGGCCACGGCGGCCGCTCCCCGGGCTCGGCGACCCCGCTGCTCGACGACGACATCGAGCGGGCGAGGGAAGCGCACGTACGCCGGCGCACCGACGGCGAACTGGAGCGGTTCACGGCCGCCCGCGCGACGGACACCGACCGGGCGGGGGCCGCCGAGGGCGTACCCGCGCTGGTCGAGGCAGCGCGCGAACACCGCATCGCCGAACTCCTGCTGCGCCCGGACGGCTCCGACGTCCACCGCACCGTGTGGGTGGGCCACGCACCGGACCAGGTCGCCACGCGCCGCACGGACGCCCGCTTCCTCGGCGAGCCCGAGCCGGCGGCGGCCCGCGCCGACGATGCGCTGTTGCGCGCCGCGGCGGCGACCGGCGCCGACGCCGTGGCGGTGCGCTCCGCGCGGACGCCCGAGGGCGGTCTCGGGGCGCTGCTGCGGTGGACGTAGCCCACGGGGAGCGGGGCAGAAGAGTCCGGAGCAGGTGCGGAGCGCGCACGACGAGGGCGCGCACAGGGACGGGAACGGAGGTGTTCGCGGCTGATGGTCCGTGAAGTCGGCCTCTGGGCGGCCTTGTTGCTCGGCCTCGACGTGATCTTCATCGGCGCGCTCTCCCCGCTCGAACTCGCGGTCGGCGCGGCCGTCGCCGTTCTCGCGGCGGTGGCCGGCCGTGCCGTGCGCCGGGTGGCGGGCGTGCGGCTCGGCGGCCTGAACCACTTCCTCGCCGCGCTGGCGGCCTGGCCGGTCGCCTGCGTGACGGAGCTGGCCGGGCTGTGCCGTGCGGTGCTGGACGCCCTGCGGGGGCGGTCGGCGGGCGGGATCTTCCGCACGGTGCGACTGCGGCCCGGTGTCGGCCCCGCATGGGCCGCCACGCTCCTGTCGTCGACACCGGGCGGCTACGTGGTGGCCTCCCGGGGCGCGGAGTTGACGCTCCGCGCCCTGCCCGGCGGCCCTTCGCGGCTGGAGCGGGTCCTGTGCCGGGAGGAGCACGACGGCCCCCGGGCCGCCGACGCGCCGCGCGCACCGGGCGGTGCGCCGTGAACGCCTGGCTCGGTGCCGCTCTGGTGCTGCTCGTCTGCGGTCTCGGCCCCGCCCTGTGGGTGGCCTGCCGCGGCCCCGTGGCCGGACGCCTGACGGGGCTCGCCCTCGCCTCCACGTTCGCGCCCGCCGTGTTCCTCGCGCTGGCCCAGGGCTTCGACCGCCCTTCGTACGCCGATGTCGCCCTGGTCGCCGTCGTGCTCGGCCCCGTCGGGGTACTGGTGTTCGCCCGCTGTCTGCCCCTGGAGGACTGATCGATGCGGCACGCCTGCGCGTTGGCGCTGCTGTCGGCCGGAGTCGCCGTACTCCTGCTGTCGGCCCTCGCGCTCCTGGTCCTGGCCCGTCCGTACGGGCGGCTGCACGCGCTGGCCCCGGCCGCCTCGATCGGCGTACCGCTGGTGGCGCTGGCGGCGGCGGTGGAGAGCGGGCCGGGGCGCGCGGCGCTCAAGCTGCTCTTCGTCGCCGTCCTCTCCGCGGTGGGCGGCCCCGCCACGACGACGGCGCTGGCCCGCGCCCAGGCCCGCGGGGACGGCGTGGCGCGCGAGGAGGCCTCGCCGTGACCCCGTCCGATCTGCCGCTCGTCGCCGCGCTGCTGCTGGTGGCCGTGGCCGCGACCGTCGCCGTGCTCACCCGCGATCCGGTGCGCCAGGCGGTGGTCCTGGCGCTGCTGGGGCTGCTGCTTGCGCTCCTGTTCCTGCTGCTGCACGCGCCCGACGTGGCGCTGTCGCAGCTGGCGGTGGGCGCGGCGGTCACCCCGCTGCTGATCCTGCTGACGGCGCGGTCGGTGCGCAGGTCCGCCGGGCGCGGCGGGAACGGGACCGGCCCGACCGGCGACGGCGGGACGGTTGAGGGCGGTCGCCGGAGCTCCCCCGCGGCGGGCCGGGACGCACCCGGCGAGGACGGCGCATGAGCAGGCGCGTCAGGACGCTGATGTTCCTCCTCTCCGCGTCGGTGTTCGCGGTCTGCTTCGCGCTGGCCTGCTTCCGGCTGCCGCCGTTCGGCACCGACGAACACCCCTACGGCACCCGGGCGGTGGCCGCCTCGCTGGAACAGCGCACCGCGAACGTCGTCGCCTCGGTCACCTTCGACCAGCGCGGCCTGGACACGCTCGGCGAGGAGGCGCTGCTCTTCGCCGCGGTACTGGGAGCGGTGGTGCTGCTGCGGCGGGCCCGCGACGAACAGACCCACGACCCCGCGCCGGTCGACGTACCGCCCGCCATCGGCCTGTTCGGCGCGCTGTCCCTGCCCGTGACCCTGCTGACCGGCGCCTATGTCGTGGCGCACGGGCAGCTGACCCCGGGCGGCGGCTTCCAGGGCGGCATCGTGCTCGCGACGGGCCTGCACCTGGCTTATCTCGCCGCCGACTACCGCGTGTTGAAGCGGGTGAGGCCGCTCACCGCGCTGCACGCCGCCGACGCGATCGCCGCGGGCGCGTTCGCCGCCCTCGGCTGCGCGGGGCTCCTCGCGGGCGGCGCGTATCTGGAGAACGTGCTGCCGCTCGGCACCTTCGGGCAGCTGTCGTCGGGCGGCCTGGTGCCCGTCGTGAACGCCGCCGTCGGGGTGGAGGTGGGGTCCGGCGTCGTCGTGCTCCTCGCACATTTCCTGGAGCAGGCACACGAGCTGGAGTCCCGGCCGGCCTCCGGCGGAAGACCGGGCCGTGCCGGGCGGGCCCGCGAAGCACACGAGAACGAGACGGGAGGAGCGCGTTGAGCACGCTGCCTTTTCTGGTGGCCGGATGGATCTTCCTGGTCGGGCTGTACGGGATGGTGACCAGCCGCGACCTGATCCACACCGTCGGCTGCCTGTCGGTCACCCAGTCCTCCACGTACGTCCTGCTGCTCGGCGTCGGCTACCGGGACGGCGCCTCCGCGCCCGTGTTCGCCGACATCTCCGTGCACACCCCCGTGGTGGACCCGGTGGTGCAGGCCATGGCCCTGACCGATGTCGTCGTCGGGGCGACCGTCACGGCGCTGCTGCTCGCGCTGGTGCTCCAGATCCGCAAGCGGCACGGCACCGCCGACCCCGACCTCCTCGGCGAGCTGCGCGGATGAGCGCGGGTGCCGTCCTGCCCCTGACCGTCGCGATCCCGCTGTTCGGCGCGTCCCTCCTCGTGCTGGCGGGGCGCCGGGCGCCGCGGATCGTCACGGACGCGCTGGCCGCCGCGTCCGCGGTGGCGGTCGTCGTCGTCCTCGCGGTGCTGTGGGGGCGTACGGGAGGCACGCGGGCCGTCGAGTGGGCGGGCGGGTGGCGCCCGCGCGAGGGGCACGGTGTGGGCATCGTGCTGGCCGCGGACCGGATCGGGGTGGGCGTCGCGCTGCTCGCGGCACTGCTCGTGCTCTCCGTGATCGCCTACTCCTGGCGGTACTTCGAGGAGCTGCCGCGCGGGCACCCGGGGGTCTTCCCCGCGCTGGTGCTGCTCTTCGAGGCGGGCGTGTGCGGCTTCTCGCTCACCGGCGACCTGTTCAACTCCTTCGTCTTCTTCGAGCTGATGGGGGTCGCCGCGGTCGCCCTCACCGGCTACCGCATCGAGGATCCGCGGCCGCTGCAGGGCGCGTTGACGTTCGGCCTCGTCAACGCGCTCGCCGGCTGCTGCATGCTGCTCGGCATCGGGCTGCTGTACGCGCGCACCGGCGAGCTGGGGTTCGCGCAGATCGGCGCCCGGCTCGCCGAGCGGGAGCCGGACGCGCTCCTCGGGTGCGCCGTCGCCCTGATCCTGACCGGTCTGCTGGTGAAGGCGGCGGCCGTGCCCTTCCACTTCTGGCACGCGGACGCCCACACGGTCGCGCCGACCCCCGTGAACATGCTGCTCGCGGGGGTGATGGTGCCGCTCGGCGTGTACGGCATCGCACGGGTGTCGTCCGTGGCGTTCGGCGGCCCCGGCGGCCTCCCCGGGTCCGTGCACGAGTCGCTGCTGACCGCGGCCGGGACGGTGACGGCCCTGCTGGGCGCGGTGATGTGCTGGCAGCAGCGCAACCTGAAACGGCTGCTCGCCTTCTCGACGGTGGCGCACGCGGGCCTGCTCCTGATCGGCGTCGCGCCGCTCGCCGCCGACGGCCTCGCGGGCACGGCGGTGTACGTCGCCGGGCACGCCGGGGTGAACGCGGCGCTGTTCGCGCTCGCCGGGATCGTGCTGGACCGCTACGGCTCGGTGGACGAGCGGGAGCTGCACGGGCAGGGGCGCGAACTGGCCGTGTCCGGCGCGCTGTTCCTCGTCGGAGGCCTCGCCCTGGCCGGCCTGCCGCCGTTCGGGACGGCCCTCGGGAAGTCCCTCACCGAACATGCGGCGTCGCTGGAACACGCCTGGCTGCCCGCCGTGTTCGTGGTGGTCTCCGCGCTCTCCGGCGGCGCGGTGCTGCGGGCCGGGCTGCGGATCTTCTTCGGTGCGGGCGTACGGGTGGCGGCCGGGACCGCCGAGGAGATGACCGGGGCCCGCGAGGAGCCCGAGGTCACGCGGGCGGCGGGGCGCAGCGTGCCCCGCCCGATGCTGGCCGCGCCCCGGCTGCTGCTCACGGCCTCGCTCGCGGTCGGCGTCATCCCCTCGGTGGGACACTCGGTGGCGGACGGCGCCCGGCTCTTCGCCGACCGCGCCGGATACGTGGCGGCCGTACAGGGCGCCCCCGCCCCGGCCCCCGCCGCCCTCCCGCACACGGCGTGGACGGCGGAGGGCCTGCTGTACGGGGCGCTGTCCGCCGCCCTCGCCGCGGGCCTCGCGCTGCTCGCGGTACGCAGGACCGGCCTGGCCCCCTACCGCCTCGTCCGCCCGCTCCTTCGCCTGCACTCGGGGCGCGTGGGCGACTACATCAGCTGGCTGGCGGCGGGGCTTGCCACGTTGACGTTGACGCTGGTCCTCGCCCTGCGCTGACCGGGCCCCGCGCTCGGGTCAGGTCGTGCGGGCCGAGGCGGCAAGGCGCAGCGAGGTGGGGCCGCCCCGTGCGCCGTCGCCGGTGTGCACGTGCTCGCGGTCCCACCAGTCGGCGTCGCCGTCCTCGATGTAGCGCAGCAGGATGCCTTCGCGCAGCGCCCAGGGGCAGACGGTCACCGCCTCGATGCCGGTCAGTTTCATCGCCGTGTGGGCGACCACCGCGCCGGCCACGCACTGCTCGGCCCGTGCCGCCGAGATCCCCGGCAGGTGCGCCCGCTCCTCGGCGGGCAGCCGGGCCAGCTCCTTGAGCGCCTTGCCCAGTTCACCGCGCCCCAGCCGCCGCTCCACGAAGGGGCCGTAGCGCCCGGGTGAGGCGCCGCACAGCCGGGCGAGCTGCTGGAAGGTGCGCGAGGTGGCGACGGCCGTGTGCGGCATCTCCCAGCGGATCCGGGCGGCCACGTCCCGCAGCTGGTGGCGCACTTGGCGCCGCACCGCCTTCAAGTGCTCCTTCTGGGGCGGGTCCTGGCCGTCGAAGAGGTCATGGGTCAGCCGTCTCGCCCCCAGCGGCAGCGAGGCCGCGTAGTCGGGCAGGCGGCTGCGGCCGAAGGCCACCTCCAGGGATCCGCCGCCGATGTCGAACAGCACCAGCGGCCCGGCCCGCCAGCCCATCCACCGCCGGGCGGCCAGGAACGTCAGCTCCGCCTCGGCCTCGCCGGACAGGGTGCGCAGCCGGATCCCGGTGTCCGCCTCGACCGCCGCGAGCACGGCGGCCCGGTTCGGGGCGTCGCGCACGATCGACGTGGCGAACGCGAAGGGTTCGGTGACTCCCCACCGCTGGGCCTCTTCCTGTGCGTCGCGCACCGCGGCGGCCAGCATGCGGACCGGTTCCTCGCCGAGCTCCCCCTCCCGGTCCACGTGTTCGCCGAGCCGCAGTCGTCTCTTCATCGTGTGGACCGGCAACGGCACCTGCCCGTCGGCGTCGGCGACGACCAGACGTACCGTGTTCGAACCCACATCCACCACACCAACTCTCATGCCCACCAGGTTCCCCCGTGGCAACGGCACGAAAGACCGGGGCGAGGTGAGGGCGGGGCCGGTGTCACACCCGGCGTCCCAGGAGGTTCAGCAGTTTCGTCTGCGCGTCGGCGTCGGGCGGCGGCTCCACCGCCGGGGCGAAGAGTTCGCTCTTCGCCAACTCGGCCGCGTACGGCGATACTTCACCCGTCACGAAGTCCACCAGGCCTGCGGGGAGACTCTCGTCGGCGCCGATCGCGCGGGAGAGGTCCCAGGCGTGCACGACGAGGTCGGTGGTCATCTGCCCGCAGTAGAAGGCGGCGTCGGTCTCCCCGAAGGAGAGGTGCACCGTGCGGTCCAGGGCGCCCCGCTCGCGGAAGGCGGCGCGCGAGGCGGCCGCCGCGGTGTCCCAGGACGTGACCGGGTCGGGGCCGAGCATGTCGCCGTCGAAGGAGTCGCCGACGGACTCCATGGTGGCGCCGTCGCGGACCAGCGGCGGCACCCACAGCTGTTCGGACGTGAGGTGGTTGACCAGGTCGCGTACGGTCCAGTCGGTACAGGGGGTGGGGTCGTCCCACTGGTCGCCGCGGACGGCGTGCACCCGGTCGGTGAAGAGGTCGAGCGCCTCGCCGTGGCGGGCGAGGAGGGACGCCCCCTCCCCCGCCTCGTCGGCGCCGTCGGTGTGGTCTGTCGTACCCGTCATGAGCCCGTGGTTCCCCTCTCCCGCGCGCCCGCGCGGGTCCGGCCGCTCGACACCGACCTGCGCGGATGACGGCGCAGGTACTCGCCCTCCAGCTGTGCCATGCGCTCGTTGTGGACCCGCAGGGCGTCGTTCGAGCCGTGCAGCAGCGTGGTGTGACGGGTGCGGTGGATCGTCTCCAGCTCCTTGATGAGCTGCTGGTCGTCCAGCGTGCCCGGATCGACTCCGTTCATGGACCGCTCCGATCGCTCTGTCGCGTCGCTCCCTGCGTCACCGGGTACCCGGTCGGCCCGCACTACCCAGAATGCACCGCACCGGGTCCGCGCGCGCATCGCACGGCGCGATCGGTGCGATCCGCGCTTACAGGAAGCACGCGAATGTCCTGAAACGACAGTCCCGCAGGGGAGGCAGGGCGCTGTTTTCCGCGTCCACACGAGCGGCAGAGCTTTTCCGAACGGAAGGACCGCCCCGTGCCCCACTCCGCATCGCGACGCCGCCTCCTGCCCCTCCTCGCCCTCGGCGCGACCGCCGTCCTGGCTCCGGGCCTCGTCGGCGCCACCAGCGCCTCGGCCCAGCCCCAGCCCCAGCCCCAGCCCCAGCGGCACAGCGCCGCGGCCGTCCCGGCCCGCTACACGCAGCAGACGCCGCACTGGAAGAGATGCGGCGCCGACACACCCGCCGCCTACCAGTGCGCCACGATCAAGGTGCCCCTCGACTACCGCGCCCCCGGCGCCACCTCCATCGACCTCGCGATATCCCGGATCAGGGCCGGCGACCCGGACCGGCGCCACGGCGTGCTGCTCTCCAACCCGGGCGGACCCGGTGGCCCCGGCCTCGACCTGCCGCTGCTGCTGTCCGAGACGATGCCCAAGTCCGTGACCGACCGGTACGACCTGATCGGGTTCGACCCCCGAGGCATCGGCGCGAGCACCCCCGTGAACTGCGGCCTCGCCGAGTCCGAGCAGCAATGGCCGCGCCCTTACCGGCCGTTCGACCAGAACGTCGCCTGGGCCAGGACGGTGGCGGACAAGTGCCGCGCGAAGGCGGGCGACGTCCTCGCGCACATCACGACCCCCAACACCGCCCGGGACATGGACGTCCTGCGGGCCGTCCTGGGCGAGCAGAGGATCTCCTACTTCGGCGTCTCGTACGGGACCGCGCTGGGCGCCTACTACACGCAGCTGTTCCCCGGGCGCGCCGACCGGTTCGTCCTGGACAGCGCCGTCGATCCGAAACGCATGTGGCGCGAGATGTTCCGGCTGTGGGCACCGGAGGTCGAGCCCGCGTTCGAGCGGTGGTCGCGGTGGACGGCGGGGCACGCCGGGGAGTTCGGGCTCGGCCGGACCCCGGCCGCGGTCCGGGCGACCTTCTGGGGCTTGGTGGAGCGGGCCGACCGCGACCCGATCGTCGTGGGCGACGACAAGCTCACCGGCACCGGCATCCGCGCCGTTCTGCGGCGCGAGTTCTTCACCGTACGCAGTGCCGCCGAGCTCGTCGCCCTGCTCAAGGACGCCGCCGCGGGCAAGCCGGTCCCCGAGTTCCCGACCCCGCCGGAGATCCCGGACAACAGCGTCTCCGCACTGTGGTCCGTCGTGTGCGGCGACGCACCGTCGCCGCGCGATCCGCGGACGTACCTGCGTGACTCGGTCCGCGACGCCGCCCGCTACCCGCTGTTCGGGGACTTCGCCTCCACCATCACGCCCTGCGCCTTCTGGGACCGGCCCCTGGAGCCGGTCACCGAGGTCGACAACCGGGCCGGCACCCTGATCCTGCAGAACGAGTGGGACTCGCAGACCCCGCTGACGGCCGCCCGGGGCATGCACCGCGCGCTCAAGGGCTCCCGGATGGTGACCGTCGACGAGGGCGAGGGGCACGGGGTGGCGTACGGCATGTCCGCGGGCCCGGCCAACCGGTGCGCGCAGGACACCGCCACGTCCTATCTGGTCACCGGCAGGCTGCCGGCCAAGGACGTGACGTGCCGGGCGACGCCGGGCGGCAGGCACGACGGGCAGGCGCGCCCGGTCTTCGGCTGAGGACACGGGACACGAGGCACGAGGCTCAAGGCCCGTCGGAGCCCGCACGTGGGGCGGGCGGACGGATCTACCGCACGCGGTCGACCCGTCGCTCGTCCCACACCGGCTCCGGCGTCTCGCGCACCCGGCCGTCGCTGCCGAAGACCAGATAGCGGTCGAAGGAGCGGGCGAACCAGCGGTCGTGGGTGACGGCGAGGACCGTGCCCTGGAAGGCCTCAAGACCTTCCTGCAGGGCCTCGGCGGACTCCAGGTCGAGGTTGTCGGTGGGCTCGTCGAGGAGCAGGGCCGTACAGCCCTCCAGTTCGAGCAGGAGAATCTGGAAGCGGGCCTGCTGGCCACCCGAGAGCCGCTCGAAGTTCTGTTCGGCCTGCTTGGTCAGCTCGTACCGCCGCAGCCGGGACATCGCGGCGCCCCGGTCCTGCGCGTGCTCGCGCCACAGGATGTCCAGGAGCGGGCGGCCCACCAGCTCGGGGTGCGAGTGGGTCTGCGCGAAGTGGCCGGGCACGACGCGCGCGCCCAGCTTCCAGGCGCCGGTGTGCGTGACGTCGTCGCCCGCGAGCAGGCGCAGGAAGTGCGACTTGCCCGAGCCGTTCGAGCCGAGGACCGCGACCCGCTCGCCGTAGAAGACCTCCAGGTCGAAGGGCTGCATCAGGCCGGTGAGCTCCAGGCCCGCGCAGGTCACCGCCCGCACGCCGGTGCGTCCGCCGTGCAGGCGCATGGTGATGTCCTGCTCGCGCGGCGGCTCGGGCGGCGGTCCGGCCTCCTCGAACTTGCGGAGCCTGGTCTGGGCCGCGTGGTAGCGCGAGGCCATCTCATGGCTGACGTCGGCGGCCTGGCGCAGGGTGCGCACCAGCTTCTTCAGCTGCTCGTGCTTCTCGTCCCAGCGGCGGCGCAGCTCCTCGAAGCGCGCGAAGCGCTCCTTGCGGGCCTCGTGGAACGTCTCGAAGCCGCCGCCGTGCACCCACGCGTCGGCGCCCTCGGGGCTCTGCTCGACGCTGACGATCTTCTCGGCGGCGCGGGCGAGCAGCTCCCGGTCGTGGGAGACGAACAGGACGGTCTTGCGGGTCTCCTTGAGCTGTCCCTCCAGCCAGCGCTTGCCCGGTACGTCGAGGTAGTTGTCCGGCTCGTCGAGGAGGAGCACCTCGTCGGTGCCGCGCAGCAGGGCCTCCAGGACGAGGCGCTTCTGCTCGCCGCCGGAGAGCGTGCGGACCTCGCGGAACTGCGCCTTGTCGTAGGGGACGCCGAGCGCGGCCATGGTGCAGATGTCCCAGAGCGTCTCGGCCTCGTACCCTTGGACCTCCGCCCAGTCGGAGAGCGCCTGGGCGTACGTCATCTGGGCGGCCTCGTCGTCGACCGTCATGATCGCGTGCTCGGCGGCGTCCACGGCCTTCGCGGCCTCGCGGATCCTCGGCTGCGCCACGGAGACGAGCAGGTCGCGCACGGTGCTCCCGTCGCGCACGGAGCCGACGAACTGGGGCATCACGCCGAGCCCGCCGCTGACGTTGACGCCGCCGCCGTGCGGCTGGAGCTCGCCCGAGATCAGGCGGAGCAAGGTGGTCTTGCCCGCGCCGTTCGCCCCGACGAGGGCGACGACGGCTCCCTCGCCGACGCGGAAGGAGACATCACCGAGCAGCGCCCGCCCGTCCGGCAAGTAGTACTCGAGGTGTGCGGCTTCCAGATGTCCCATGTGCGGGATTCTCCGTGGCCGGGGGGTGCCCGGGCAAACCGTTTGCGGGCCGGGGCGGCAGCGGCCCGGATCGGGGCGGCTCCCGCGGGCGGGAGCCTGAAGTGTGGCGCCCGGGGTACGCGGTGGCCATGTGCGCTGACTCACCTGACATGTCCGGCATCGACCTGTCCCGCCCCGCCACCGAACACCGGCCGTTCAAGGCCCGCCTCGTCTCGCTCGACAGCCGGCTCTTCGAAGCGGTCGCCGCGCGGCACTGGCCCGGCGCCGACCGGGTGCTGCCCCGGCTCAGCCGCAGTGCCAACCACGGTGTGCTGTGGTTCGCGACGGCCGCGGGGATCGCCGCGACGGGCACCCCGAGGGCCCGGCGGGCCGCCGTGCGCGGGGTGGCCTCGCTGGCCCTGGCCTCCGCGACCATCAACACCCTGGGCAAGCGCTCGGTGCGCCGCGCCCGGCCGCTCCTCGACACGGTGCCCCTGATCCGGCAGCTCAAGCGGCAGCCGATCACCACGTCCTTCCCCTCGGGCCACTCGGCGTCCGCCGCCGCCTTCGCCACGGGGGTGGCGCTGGAGTCGCGGGCGTGGGGCGCGGTCGTCGCGCCGCTGGCGGCCGCCGTCGCGGTGTCCCGCATCTACACGGGGGCGCACTTCCCGAGCGACGTCCTGGTGGGCGGGGCGCTGGGGGCGGGCGCCGCGTTCGCGGTACGCGGTCTGGTGCCGACGCGGGCGCAGCTGGCACCGCCGGGGCGGCCCCGGGTGACGGCTCCCGCGCTGCCGGGTGGCGCGGGTCTGGTCCTGGTGGCCAACGCGGGGGCGGGCACGTCGCAGCGCGTGAAGGCGCTGCACGACGCGCTGCCGGAGGCGGAGATCGTCGTGGCCGAGCCCGCGGACCTCGGCACCGCGCTGGCGAAGGCGGCGGGCCGCGCGCAGGTCCTCGGCGTGTGCGGCGGCGACGGCACCGTGAACGCCGCGGCCGCCGTCGCCCTCCACAACGACCTGCCGCTCGCGGTGCTGCCCGGCGGCACGCTGAACCACTTCGCGTACGACCTCGGGGTCGAGGACGCCCGCGATCTGTCCGGCGCGCTGGAGGCGGGGGACGCGGTCGCCGTCGACGTCGGCCGCTTCACCTCCGAGGACGGGTCCGGCGGGCGCGAGGAGGGCTACTTCCTCAACACGTTCAGCCTCGGCGTCTACCCCGAGCTGGTGCGGTTGCGCGAGCACTGGACGCACCGGATAGGCGGCAAGCCGGCCTCGGTGCTGGCCGCGTGGAAGGTGCTGCGCTCCGCGGAGCGGCCGATGACGGCCCGGTTCCGGGGCAGGGAGCGGGCGTTGTGGATGCTCTTCGCCGGCAACTGCACCTACCACCGCTCCGGTTTCACGCCGGGCCGCAGGCTCGACCTGGCGGACGGGCTGCTGGACGTGCGCGTCGTGCACGGCGGCCGCAGGCCCGGCGCCCGGCTGCTCGCCGCCGCGCTGACGGGCGCGGAGGTGCGTTCCCCCGCCCAGGCGGGCGTGCGGCTGCCCCGGCTGCGGGTGGACGGGCTCGAGAAGGGCACGGTCGTGGCGTACGACGGTGAAGTGACCCGGGTCCAGGGCTCGTTGACGATCGACAAGTTGCCCGAGGCGCTGACCGTCTACCGGCCGCTGCCGGCCGTCCGCTGACCACGTGGCCGACGCACGGCTGACCACATATTGATACGCAGGTCTCATTATTCGACATGGCGGCGTACCGTGCTCCCTACACGTGAACGAAGGGGAGCACCGCCATGCCGAAGGAGACCGCCGTCTACACACACGGGCACCACGAGTCCGTGCTGCGTTCCCACACCTGGCGCACCGCCGCCAACTCGGCCGCCTACCTGCTCGACTCACTGAAGCCGCACATGCGGGTCCTCGACATCGGCTGCGGCCCCGGCACCATCACCGCCGACCTGGCCGCGCTGGTGCCGGACGGCCGGGTCACGGGCGTGGACCGGGCCCCCGGCATCCTGGACAAGGCGCGCGCCACCGCCGCCGAACGCGGCCTGGACAACGTCGAGTTCGCCGTCGCGGACGTGCACGACCTCGACTTCCCCGACGACACGTTCTGTGTCGTCCACGCCCATCAGGTGCTGCAGCACGTGGGCGACCCGGTGCGGGCGCTGCGCGAGATGCGGCGGGTCTGCCGACCGGGCGGCATCGTCGCGGCCCGTGACGCCGACTACGCGGCGATGACCTGGTATCCGGGCTCGCCCGCCATGGACGACTGGCTCGACCTGTACCGGCGGGTGGCCCGCGCCAACGGCGGCGAGCCGGACGCCGGCCGCCGCCTGAAGGCCTGGGCCCGCGAGGCCGGCTTCACGGACATCACCGCGACCGCGGACACCTGGTGCTACAGCTCCGAGGAGGAGCGGGCCTGGTGGAGCGGGCTGTGGGCGGACCGCACAGTGGCCTCCGCGTACGCCGAGCGCGCGGTGTCGGGCGGCCACGCGGACACGGAACGGCTGCGCGCCGCTTCGGCGGCCTGGCGGGAATGGGGCGCCCAGGAGGACGGCTGGTTCGCCGTGCTGCACGGGGAAGTCCTCTGCCGGAAGTGACACGGACCGCCGCGGCCCCGGCTCCAGGTCCCGCGGGCAGTGGCGGGTTCAGTCCCTGGGGAGCAGGGGACCCAACGGCCCGAGGTCCAGGTTCAGGTCCTCGGGCCGCAGCCCGTAGCGGTTGCGGAGTTCGGCCATCCGGTCCTCCAGGAGCATCAGCGTGAGGCCGATCCGCTCCTCCTGGTCCTCGCTCAGCTCACCGGTGTCGAAGCGGCGCACCGCTTGGCGCTCCATCAGCTGACGCAGCAGCTCGACGACGGTCAGGACCAGTTTCACCAGGTCCCGCTCCACCGTGTCCGGGTCGAGGTCCATGCTTTTGCGGCGGTCTGACTCCATGGGTCACTCCAACTCCGGCCACGGTGAGGGCACTTGCTCGTTCACCGAGCTGATCAGGGCGTTCAGGTCGATGCGCACGAGATCGACGTCCGCGATCCGCAGCGTGATGTCGCCCGTGATGACGACCCCGCCCGCGAGGAGGCGGTCGAGGAGGTCCACCAGGGCGATTTCACGGCGCTCGACGACGGTCATGCGGAATCTTCCTTTTCGTCCTCGTCGCCGGTGAAGGAGTACGCCGCCCAGGGGCCCGTCAACTCCACGCGCAGACCGCCCGTCCCCTCCTGCTCGTCCTTCGTGCGGTCCACGAGTTCGACGAATTCCTCGGAACGCGCGCGGGACACCAGGTAGGCCGCGTTCAGAATGTTGCGGCCGGTTCCCTGGGACAGCGCGGAATTCTGCGGCGCGTGCAGCCGGGCACCGTCGGCACGCTCCGCGAGGCTCTCGTGCAGGCGCTGCGCGAATCCCTCGGCCAGCTGCCAGCGCTCGTCCCGGGCGGTGCGCTGACTGCGCCGGTTGCGCAGGTAGTCCCGTCCGGAGACGGGCTTGCTCGGCCGCGGCGCGGCGTCGGCCCCGGGCTCTGCGGACTCCTCGCTCTCCAGGTGGACCTTCACGCCCCACTCGACCCGCCCGTCGATCCTCTCCAGGACGCGGTGGAAGCGCTCCGCCCCCTCCTGGAGCATGGCGCGCACGCCGCTGTCGTCACGGAAGACGGTCGCGAGGCGCAGCGGAAGCGGGCAGGTGACGGTGGTGAGCGCGTCGATCACCCGCTGGTGCGCGCGGGCCGTGTCGGAGAGCCAGTCCAGGTCCTCCAGGTGCGCGCGGAGCGGCCCCTCCGCGAAGTCCCGCTCCGGCACCGGCCCGACCAGGGCCACCAGGCCCTCGTGGACGAGCTGGCGGGGCGGCTCGCCGCCGACCCCGGTGAGGTCGGCGGCGAGCGGCGCGGCCAGCGGTCGGCAGACCGCGTAGACGTACCGCAGGTCGTCGTGGCGCGGGCCGTCGCCGTCCGGTTCAGCGTTCATGGCGTTCACGGCCTCCACGGCTCTCCTTCTTCTTCTCGGCCGGCTCGGCCGATTCGGCCGGCGCCAGGGCCACCCGTTCCTCGAGCTCCGCCAGACGTTGCTTCAACTCGGCGTTCTCCCTGGCGAGTTCGCCGCTGCGCGCTCCCGTGGAGAGTGCCGGATCGCTCTCCCACCAGTCGATGCCCATCTCCTTGGCCTTGTCGACCGAGGCGACGATGAGACGGAGCTTGATGGTGAGCAGTTCGATGTCGAGCAGGTTGATCTTGATGTCGCCGGCAATGACGATGCCCTTGTCCAGGACACGTTCGAGGATGTCGGCGAGGTTGGCCCCGCCCCCACTGCCGCCGTAGGGGCTGGGCAGGCCACCGCTGGAGGAGGTCGTCATCGACGCCCTCGTCCGCCGCCGGCCGACTCGGCGTACTCACGCCGCTTCTCCTCGTCGGCGTCGGCCTCTTCCTCGGCCTCTTCGTCGTACTCGGCCTCGGGCTCGTCCTCGAATTCCTCCTCGGGCTCGTCCTCGTCCTCGTACTCCTCGACCGGCTCGTCCTCCCGGTCTTCCAACTCCTCGTCCTCCTCGTCGTACTCGGCCTCCGGCTCGTCCGCGGCTTCTTCCTCGTCGGCCTCGTCGGCCTCGGCCGCGGCGTCCTGGTCGGCGGTCTCCCGGCCGTCCTCGGAGTCCTGCTCGTCCTGGGCCTTCTGCTCCTCGGCCTCTTCCTCCTCGGCCACGGCGTCCTCGTGGCTGTGGACGACCTCGCCGTCGCGGATCTCACCGCGCCAGCCGTCGCTCGCCTCGCCGCGCATGGAGATGTGCCGGGCGAAGTTCTTGAGGTCGAGACGGGCCCTGCGGCCCTGGGCGCGCCAGATGTTGCCGGTCTTCTCGAAGAGCCCCTTCGGGTAGTACTCGATGACGAGCAGCACCCGGGTGAGGTTCTCGGCGAGCCGGTGGAAGGTGACGACGCCCTTGGTCGTGCCCTTGGCGCCCTCCGATGTCCAGGTGATCCGCTGGTCCGGCACCTGCTCGGTGGTGTGCGCCTTCCAACTGCGGCTCGACCAGAAGACCTTGAGCTGCCAGTCGGAGTCCGTGTCGTTGGCCACGGTGGCGCCCTTGACGCCCTTGGCGAAGGTGGAGAACTCCTGGTACTGGGTCCACTGGTCGTACGCGTCGCGCAGGGACACGCCCACGTCGATGGATTCCAGGATGACCGTGGGCTTCTGCCCGCCGCCGCCCTTCTTGCGCTTGCCGCCGAGGCTCTTGAAGGCGCCGGTGACCTTGTCCTTGAGGTGGCTGCCGCCGAGTTCGAGGGCACTGCGCACAGGTCCCTTGCCCTCGGCGACCTTCTTGCCCGCCGACAGGGCCAGCTTGCCGAAGCCGGGGCTCTTGCCGTCCGCGATGTCGTTCAGCTTGACGGTGGCGTCGCCGAGCCGGTGGCCGACGCCGACGAGCGCGCGCTCGACCTGGGCCATGAGGTAGGCCTGCGCCTCCTCCTTCAGGCGGTCGACCGCCGGGCCGCGTGCGATGTTGCTCAGGGGGGACTCAGCCACGGTCGTCGCCTCCCTTGGTCCTGCCACCCGTCCGGGCCGAGGAGGTGGTCCTCCTGGCGGTGCCGCGGGCCGCCGCGGTCGACTTCTTCTGGGCGGTCTTGCGGGCCGTGCTCTGTGCGGTCTTCTTGGCCGGAGCCTTCTTCGCGGCCGCCTTCGGGGCGGAGTCCGTGTCCGGCCTGGCGCCCGACTTCGGCCGCGCCCTCTTCGCCGGTGCCTTCTTGCGCGACTCGGACCGGTCGGACCGTGTGTCCTCGTCCCGGTCGTCCTCGGCGGCTACGTCGGTCTCTTCGGCATCGTCGTCATATCCGTCGTCGTCACGGTCGTCCTGCTTGACCGTGCCCTTGATGTCCTCGGGCACCACGCCGGATATCCGGTCCTGCACGCCGAGCGTGCGGTCGTGCAGGCGGTCGGCGAGACCTTCCAGCTGCCGGTTGAGGAGCGAGCCGGTGGCGGCCTTGCCCACGCCCCGCAGGTCCTGGCGCAGCTGGTCGCCGATCTCCTTGAACTGCGGGTTGTTCTCCAGCTGCTGGGTCACCATCGTGCCCAGCGCCTTGGGGCTCAGGTTGAGCCGCTTGCCGGCCACCATGCTGCCGACAGCGAACGCGAACTTCGCCTTCTTCGTACGGCCGAGGACGTATCCCGCGCCCACGGCGAGGCCTACTGCCAGTCGGTTCATTCTCAGAAGTCCTGTCCTGTGCTGTGCTGCAGTCGGTCGAGGAGCTGGTCCTCGCACCGCTCGAACTCGGCCTCGTCGATCTCTCCCGCCTCCAGGAGTTCCTCCAGGCGGGAGAGTTCACGACGGATCGCCGAGGGGTCGTAGTACTGCCGCTCCGCCTCGTCGACCACCTGCCTGAGCACCCAGAGGGAGCCACGGGCAGGGGCCAGGGGCAGCATGAGCAGTTCGCCTATCAGTCCCATGAGGTCACTCCGGTCACACCGGTCACTCCGCCGGTTCGGCGGGCCCCGGGTCGACGAAGCTGTACGGGGGCAGCGGACCGTGGACCCGCAGGTCCAGGTGCGGCTGGTTGGCCCGGAGTTCCTCGACAGCGGCGAGGAAGCCCTCCGAGGACTTGCGGTTCACCAGGAACGAGAGGTTCGCCAGCCAGCCGGTGCCCTCGGGGCCGTCGCCGACCGCCTCGGCGGCCGGTTCCAGGGCGCGTCGCACCTCGATGGCGTCGCTCGTCTCACGGGCCCGCACATGGGAGGAGACCATCTCGCCCAGCTGCAGCTTCTGTTCCTGGCTGCCGCCGCCCTCGCGCTGGCTGGCCTCGACCATGGCGCGCAGATCCGGGTTCTCGGCGAGGACCTGGTGCAGCACGGCCTCTTCGTGGTGGGAGGCCTTCACGTTGTACTCGGCCTTGCCCTCAAGGGTGCGCAGGCGCTCCTCGTAGTGGTCGGAACGCTCGCCGAGGACGGAGACGACCGTCTCGTCGTCCGGGGCGAGGCTGCCGAAGCGCATCGGGAGCACGGAGCCCGCGGCGCCCGCCTCCGAGAGCACGTTCTGGTGCGCGAGGAGGTCACGCCGCTTGGGCTTGAGGTCCTCGGGGGCGTCGCTCACGATGGCGGCGAGCACGCCGTTCTTCAGGACGCGCACGGGACAGGCAGGACGGCCGATGCCCTCCATGCCGTCCGGCAGCGCCGGGTGGGAGCTGCTCGCGATGCCGTAGACGTACGTGGTCATTCGCTCTCCTCCTTCCGGCGGGAGGCCGAGGACCGTCGGCGCGGACGTTCCTCCGACTGGCTCTGGCCTTCCTCACGGGACTGCTTGAAGGCGTCCGATATGGTCTCGGCCGCTCCGGAGAGCGCCCCCTTGGACTTGCCCTTGGCGCCGGACTCCGTGATCTCGCCGACGAGGCCGGGCAGGCCGGGGTCCTTCTTCTGCCCGGTTTCCAGGTCGAGGCGGTTGCACGCCTCGGCGAACCTCAGATAGGTGTCGACGCTCGCGACGACGACACGGACGTCGATCTTGAGGATCTCGATGCCGACGAGGGAAACGCGGATGAAGGCGTCGATGACGAGTCCTCGGTCGAGGATGAGTTCCACGACGTCGTACAGGCCACTGGTGCCACCTCCGCCGCCGGACTGTTGTGCCGGGACTACGGTCATACCGACTCTGCCTCCTAGATCTTGTCTGTTCTGCCGTTCCTTGCGGATCTCACGTGCCGCGCGGTTACGAGCGTCCGCGCTCGTAGCGGCGCACCCGCCGGTAGCCGGTGAGCTCGCCCTGCGGATCCAGCTGCACTTCGTAGCTGGCGAGGAGGCTCATGGTGTCGGGGACCCGGGCCAGTTCGAGGACCTCGATCTCCAACCTCCACCCGTCCTCGGTGCGCTCGAAGGACGACACCGACTCGGACGTCATGCCGGTCAGCTCGGCGAGCTGGTCGCGACCTTGGCGCAGGACCGCCATGGGGCCCGGCAGCGCGTCGTGGCCGCGGTCCGTACCGCTGCCCGAATCCTTGGTATTGGACGGCTTTTCAGCCGCTGTCTTGCTGCTTGTCGTCTTGCGTGGTGTATCGGCCATGTTCACCTCCCCCTCCGAGTTACCTGATGAGCCTTGGCCAAACGTGATCGCTGCGTAATCCGGCCACGGTCCCGCGGACCTCGGCCACGCGGCGCGCACAGCTTGTGCCGGGCCTGGCCGAGCGCCGTCCCTTCGGCGCTCTCCGCCGGGTCCGTCGCGGGTCCATCGAGTGACCCGAGTACCCCGGGCCCGCCTCGCCAGTCACCGCGAGTTCCTCGGGAACGGTGGTGTTCACCCTGGTCGGGAGGGTGGCTGGCACCACCCGGAAGTGGGGGGACGGCGGGCGTGTCCGAGGGCGCGCGGGCCGCGAGGATCGCAGGTACCGACCGGACGTGCCGCTTCTCACGCTTCCGCCGGACGTCTCCTCGTTTCCCGCTCCCGCTCCCGTGAGGCCCGCCATGACGCACAGCCCCGACGCGACCCACCGCCCCGATCCGACGCGGGCCCCCGGCCCGTCCCGCGTCCCGCGCCCCCGGCCCCGCTCGCCCGAGCCGCGGGGCCTGGCCCGCATGCTCCCCGGGACCGAAGAGCCACCGGCGCCCGCCGTCGTGGCGGCGTCCTTCGCGCTCTGGCTCGTCGCCGTCGCGGCGGGCGTCTTCGAGACGGTGCTCGGCGTCCTGCGGGAGACCGCCGACGGCAGCCCCGACTGGTTCGCCGGCGGGGCGCCGCTGCGCATGGCGGTGTTCTCGGCCGCCGTCCTGGTCGCGGTGCGGATGCGGCGCGGCGCCCGCTGGGCCCGGCAGGTGCTGGCCGCCGGGCTCGGGGCGCTCGCCGCGCTGTCCTTGTCGGCCGGGCCCGCCCGCCCGCCGGTCGACGGGCGGGCGCTCGCCGACGCCGTACGGGAGGCGGGGGTGCTCGACGTCCTGTTCGGCGGCAGCCACGTGCTGCACCTGGTCGCCCTGTGCGCGGCGACGGTGCTGATGTTCCGGCCCGCGGCGAACGCCTGGTTCAGGGCGGCGCCCCACCGCTGACCGTGCTCGACCGGCCGCGCTCAGCTGACCACGCCCTCCTCGACCAGGAGCCGGGCCGCGGCCGCGATCGACCCCGCGTCGATGCCCGCCGCGCGCAGCTGCTCGTCGGGCGACGCCGAACCCGGCATCGTCCGCACGGCGAGCCGTGCGAGGCGCGGCACCGGCCTGCCGTCGGTGAACGCGTCGAGGACCGCGTCGCCGAGACCGCCCTGCTCGCGGTGGTCCTCCACGGTGAGCAGGCAGCCGGTCTGCTCGGCCGCCTCGCGCAGGGTGCGGCGGTCGACGGGCTTGACGGAGTACAGGTCGATGACGCGCACCGGGATGCCCTGTCCGTCGAGCGTCTCCGCGGCGGCCAGCGCCTCGTGGAGGGTCACGCCCGCGGCCACCACGGTCAGGCGGTCCTCGTCGCTGGAGCGCAGCACCTTGGAGCCGCCGACGGGGAACTCCTCGCCGGGGCCGTAGATGACGGGCGCGTCGCCGCGCGAGGTACGCAGGTAGCGGACCCCGTCGAGCCCCGCCATCTGCGCGACGAGCTGCCCCGTCTGGTGGGCGTCGCACGGGTAGAGGACCGTGGAGCCGTGCACCGCGCGAAAGAGCGCGAGGTCCTCGAGGCCCATCTGCGACGGGCCGTCCTGGCCGATCGCGACGCCCGCGTGCGAGCCGACGAGGTTGATGCCGGCGCCGCTGATGGCCGCCATCCGCACGAAGTCGTGGGCGCGGGTGAGGAACGCCGCGAACGTCGACGCGTACGGCACCCAGCCGCGGGCCGCGAGGCCCACGGCGGCCGCGACGAGTTCCTGCTCGGCGATGTAGCACTCGAAGTACCGGTCGGGGTGCTCCTTGGCGAAGTACTCCGCCCGTGTCGAGTCGCCGACCTCGCCGTCCAGGGCGACCACGTCGCCGCGGGCGGTGCCGAGCGCGGTCAGCGCCCGGCCGAACGCGTCGCGGGTGGCGACGGATTCACCCGGTTCGTAGCGGGGCAGTTCGAGGTGGCCGCTGCGTACCGCGTGCAGCGCTCGGGCCGCGGCCGGCTTGCGCACCTCTACGTGGACATCGCTCACCCCGCCGAGTTCCGCGACGGCCGCCTCGGCATCCGGCAGCGGCTTGCCGTGCAGGCCCTCGCGGTTCTCCGCGGAGGCGACGCCCTTGCCCTTGACGGTGCGGGCGAGGACCACGGTGGGCTTTCCGACGGTGGACGCGGCCTCGTCGAAGGCGCGGTCGACCGCGTCGATGTCGTGCCCGTCGACCTCGACGACATGCCAGCCGAACGCCCTGAACCGGTCGGCGTAGGCGTTCAGCTGCCACTCGTGGCGGGTCGGGCCGCGCTGGCCGAGGCGGTTGACGTCGATGATCGCGGTGAGGTTGCCGAGGTTCTCGTACCCGGCGTGCTCGGCGGCCTCCCAGACCGAGCCCTCGGCGAGTTCGCTGTCGCCGCACAGTACCCAGACGCGGTAGGGGATCCGGTCGAGGCGCTTGCCGGACAGGGCCATGCCGACGCCGACGGGCAGCCCCTGGCCGAGCGACCCGGTGGCGACCTCGACCCAGGGCAGGGCGCGCGGCGTGGGGTGTCCCTGGAGGCGGCTGCCCTGCTCGCGGAAAGTGAGCAGTTCCTCGTCGGTGAGGACCCCACACGCCTTGTACGCGGCGTAGAGCAGCGGCGACGCGTGGCCCTTGGAGAGGATGAACCGGTCGTTGCCGGGGTGGTCGGGCCGGTCGAAGTCGTAGTGGAAGTGACGGCCGATGAGCACCGCCATCAGGTCGGCGGCGGACATCGACGAGGTGGGGTGCCCGGAGCCCGCGGCGTCCGCGGCCCGGACGGAGTCGACGCGCAGCTGCCGTGCGAGGTTCTCCAGCTGTTCTTCACTGTCGGTCATGGGAGTCCTCCTTGGACTGCGAGTGCCGCTCGGGCTGTGGACCGTGCGGGTGCTTGCCGGTGGGGCGGTCCTCCCCCGGTGGCTCGTCGGGCCGCCGGATCCGAGCCGCCTGCTGCCGTGCGGTGTCCAGCGGCCGTACGCCGGCGCGCCGGGCCGGCGTACGCGTTTCGACGGGCTCCCCGTCGTCCAGAAGCACCCCCTGCGAGGTGGCCTCCTCGGGCGGTGTCGAGGAGCGGCCGGCGGGGCCGCCGGTCCTGTCGCAGCGGCTGCCCCCGCACCGGCGCGCCGGTGAAGAGCCTCCCGTACGCGGCGGTGCGACGCCGGTGCGGCCGACGCCGACGATGCGGGGTGGGCTCACGGGGCGCCTCCTGCGGGGTCGGCTCCGGCGGTCGGGAACCCCCGCGTGCCCCTGCCCGGCGGACACCAAACTCTCCTCCGCAGGCCCGACGGGCTCCCCGTGACCGCACCCGCGCCGGGGCCGCGAACGCCGTTTGCCGCCGCGCCCCGGGGTTACCCGCAGCCGTGTCCGTCACGCTCCCGCTCCGCCGCTCCGGAGGTGCGCGCCCATGCCCGAGTACGGATACTTCCTGGCCACCGAGGAGTTCGGCCCCGCCGAACTCGTCGAACAGGCCCGCATGGCCGAACAGGCCGGGTTCCAGGCGCTGTGGATCTCCGACCGCTACCACCCGTGGAACGCGGCGCAGGGGCAGAGCCCGTTCGTCTGGCCGGTGCTCGGCGCACTGACGGAGGCGGTGTCGCTGCCCCTGCAGACGGCGGTGACCTGCCCGACCGTACGGATGCACCCGGCGGTCGTGGCACAGGCCGCGGCGACGAGCGCGGTGATGTCGGGCGGCCGCTTCCGGCTCGGCGTCGGCACCGGCGAGGCGCTCAACGAACACATCCTGGGCGGCGCGTGGCCGCCGGTGCACACCCGCCTGGAGATGCTGGAGGAGGCGGTCCAGATCATGCGGAACCTCTTCACCGGCGAGGAGGTCAGCCACCGGGGCACGCACTACACCGTCGAGAAGGCCCGCCTGTACACGGTGCCGGACGAGCCCGTGCCCATCGACGTCTCCGGCTTCGGCCCCAAGGCGACGGCGCTCGCGGCCCGCATCGGCGACGGCTTCGTGACGATGCGGCCCGACGAGACGCTGGTCTCCCACTACCGCAAGGGCGGTGGGGGCGGAAAGCCGGTCAGCGGCGGGCTCAAGGTCAGCTACGGCCCCGACCGCGAGGCCGCGGCACGCCTGGCCCGCGAGGTGTGGGGCAATCAGCTGCTGCCCGGCGAGATGGGGCAGATCCTGCCGACCCCGCGCCACTTCGAGCAGCTCGACCCGCTGGTCACCGACGCGATGGCCGGCTCGTCCTTCACCTGCGGCGACGACGTCGACGAGCACGTCGCGGGGCTCACGGCGTTCGCCGATGCCGGGTTCGACCGGGTGTACGTGAGCCAGATCGGCCCGGACCAGCGCGGCTTCTTCGACTTCTACCGCACGAAGGTGCTCCCGCAGGTGCAGGACGCCCCGCCGGCCCTGCCGCAGGGCCCCGGCTGACGACTCGGGACGCGCGGCACCCTGTCCCCCGCGCTTCCCGGACCCGCCACCGCACTCCCCTGCCCACCTCCGCGCTCGCCGACCGAGGACCGATCCGATGAAGCACGAAGTCCCCATCGAACGACCCGCCGTCTCCGCGTACACGGTGCCCGCCGACGGACCGGAGGCCGACGGCACCTTCGCCTGGGACTCCACGGCACTCGTCGTCGTCGAGGTCACGGCGGGCGACGCGACGGGGACGGGCTGGACCTACGCCCCCGCCTCCGTGGCCGCCCTGGTCAAGGAGCAGCTCACCCCCGCGGTCGTGGGGCTCGACGCCCTCGACATCCCCGCCGCGCACGACGCGATGACGAAGGCGGTCCGCAACACCGGCCGCCCGGGGGCCGCCTCGTGCGCGATCTCGGCGGTCGACATCGCGCTGTGGGACCTGAAGGCGCGCCTCCTCGAACTCCCGCTGGTCCGTCTGCTCGGGGCGGCCCGCGACGAGGTCCCCGTCTACGGGAGCGGCGGCTTCACGACGTACCACGACACCCACCTGGCGGCGCAGCTGAACGGCTGGGTGCACGGGCAGGGCATCCCGCGCGTGAAGATCAAGGTCGGGGAGGCCTGGGGACGGGCGGCCGCCCGTGACGTGTCCCGGGTCCGCACCGCGCGCGACGTCATAGGCCCGCAGGCCGAGCTGTACGTCGACGCCAACGGCGGCTACACGCGCAAACAGGCGGTCCGGGTGGGCCGGGTGCTCGCCGAGCACGGCGTGGGCTGGTTCCAGGAGCCGGTGTCCTCGGACGACCTGCGGGGGCTCGCGCTGGTCAGGGACGCGCTGGTGTGCGACGTGACGGCCGGCGCGTACGGCTACGACCTGCCGTACTTCGCCCGCATGATCCCTTCCGTGGACTGCCTCCAGCTCGACGCGACGCGCTGCGGCGGCCTGACGGAGTGGCTGCGCGCTGCGGCGCTCGCGCAGGCACACGGCCTGGAGGTCTCGGCGCACTGCGCGCCGCACGCGCATGCCGCGGCCGCCGCGTGCGTGCCGAACCTGCGGCACATCGAGTGGTTCCACGACCATGTGCGGATCGAGTCGATGTTCTTCGACGGGGCGCTCGACCCGACGGGGGGCACGGTCCGCCCGGACGGCGGCATCGGCCACGGGCTGCTGATGCGCACGGACGAGGTGGCGGAGTTCCGGGTCGCGTGATCGGCGCTCGCGTGAATCGCGGTCGCGCCGGGGCGGGACGTCCTGCCAGGCTCGGCCCATGGAGCGTGCACAGCGGGGCGCGGAAGCGCTGCTCATCGGCGGCCGGTCGGGCGCCGGCAAGTCGTCGGTGGGACGGGAGGTGGCGGCCCTGCTGCGGGCCGCGGACGTCGGACACGCCTTGGTGGAGGGCGACCTCCTGGACGCGGTGCACCCGACACCGCCGGGCGACCCGGACCGCTCGGGCATCACGGAGCGCAATCTCGCGGCGATCTGGGCCAACTACCGTGACCTGGGCTGCCGTCGGCTCGTCTACGTGAACACCGCGAGCGTCCTCGCCGGTGAGGAACAGCTGTTCACGAAGGCGCTGGACGGGCCGCGTCTCGTCCGGGTCCTGCTGACCGCGACGGACGCCACGGTCGAGGAGCGCCTCTCGGCCCGCGAACGGGGTTCGGAGCTCGCACCGCAGCTGCGGCGCAGCCGGTTCATGGCGCGGCACCTGGCCGAGCACGCGGCGCCCGACGCCCACCGCGTCGCGACGGACGGCCGCTCGCTGACGGACATCGCGGCCGAGGTCGTGGCGCTCACGGGGTGGCGGTGACCGGGCGGCCGGGACGGGACGGCGGTGCCGTCCCGCCGGGGCGCGGGCGCCGGTCACCGCGCCGGGAGCCGGTCACCGCTCCGGGCGGGGCGGCGCGTCCGGGCCGGGCGTGCCGGGGACACCGGCGCGGCCCGCCGAAGGGGCCGAAGGGGCCGGCGAGGCCGGTGCGGTGGGCGGCATCGGCGGGGGCGCGGGCGCGTCGATCCCGCCCGGGGGTACGACGGGGGCGGTGAGCCCGCTGCCACCGGGTTCCGGCAGCGCCCGGGCTCCGGGCCGCCCGGTGTCCCGGCCGGGCCGCTGCCGTGCCGCGTTGCGCAGCAGGACCGCCGCCGCGCCGAGCACGGCGGCCATGATCAGGGCGGCCGCCCAGTCGGGCAGGCCGATGTCGATGACCAGGCCGAGGGCCAGGGCCACCGCGGCACCGGCGTAGAGGGCGGCGGTGCCGGACGCGGCGTACAGCGTGGCCGCGCGCCGCTGCTTCTTGGTCTGCTCGCGCAGCTCTTCGCGCAGTTCGGCGCGGATCGTCCGGACCAGTTCGTCGGTCAGGCCTTTGTCGAGGCCGGTCAGGGGTGTGTCGGGGCCAGTCATGGCGCCCGGGTACCCGGGCGGCCCGACCCGTAACGCGCACGCCCCGGACACCGGGTCCGCCCCCGCAGCCACACGTGACACAGGACACACCATGTCGGGATTGTCTGCTGGGTAGGCGGCGCATGATCGCCCGGATTCGCACCCGGGAAGCACCACGGAACCACGGAGGTATCCATGTCCTCGAAGCGACGCCGCAAGAAGAAGGCCCGCCGCAAGAACGGCGCGAACCACGGCAGCCGTCCCCAGTCCTGACGGCGGGCGCGACGAACCGGAGGGCGGCACCGCACTGTGCCGCCCTCCGGCGCGTCTGCGTACGGATACGCATAGGGGGGCGGGGAGTTGACCGGGAGCCGGTGGGGGGATCTTCTCGGGGGAGGCGGTGGCGGCCGGGCTGGCAATCATGAAATCGTTGCGGAGCCGGTGACCGGTTCGAAGAGGTGAGGGCGTTCCATCCATGGAGATCCTGGGAACCACACTGCGGATCTGCGTCGAGGACCTGGAGTCCTCCGTCGCGTTCTACGAACGGCTCGCGGGCGGCACCGCCATGCGCTTCGAGCGCGGCGGCGTATCCGTCGCGGCCGTCGGCTGCTTCCTCCTGATGAGCGGCCCGGAGAAGGAGCTCGAAGTGCTCCGCAAGGTCGCCGCCACCATCGCGGTCGAGGACGTCGACGAGGCCTACATGGTCCTGAACGCCTCCGGCGCGCGGGTCGTCGCGGGCCCGGTCCCCACCCCCGCGGGCCGCAACCTCATCGCCATGCACCCGGACGGCTCCGTCTTCGAGTACGCGGACCGCCGCGTCGTCGGGAGCTGACCCGTATCCTCCACGGCGGGGCAGGCGTCCCCCCGGGCCGCGGGCCCAGGCCGAACGGAGGACGGTGCACGTGGCGGGCAGCACGACGGATGACGCGGCGAGCGGTACGGCGGGCGGCGCCGAGCGGACGTCACTGAGTGCCCGGGCCCGCGAGGCCGTCCGCCAGCGCATCGTCGACCGCCGTTACGCCCTCGGCGCCCGCCTGGTGGAACGCGAGGTCGCCGAGGAGCTGCGGATGTCCCGCGTCCCCGTGCGCGAGGCCCTGCGCTCCCTGGTCGCCGAGGGCATGCTGGAGCTCCTGCCGCACAGCGGTGTGCGGGTGCGCCGCCTGGAACGTACCGACGTGCGGCACCTGTACGAGGTGTGGGAGCCCCTCGCCGTCCAGGCGTCCCGGCTCGCGGCCCGCCGGGTGGCGAGCCGCGCGCCCGAGGAGCCGCCGGGCCTCTCCGCGCTCCGGGCCACCCTCGGCCACGCGGAGCGGGCCTCGGACGCGGACGACGGCGCGCGCGAGGTCGCCGCGCACACCGCGTTCCACGAGGGCATCGTCGCGCTCTCCGGCAACCCGCTGCTCGCCCGCACCATGGAGCAGTTGAGCTGGCAGCTCCAGCTCCTGTTCGGCATGCGCGCCGAGCCGGACCACATGCGGGCCCAGCACCGGCTCATCTACCGGCACATCGCGGCGGGCGACGAGGACACGGCGGCGGCGAGCACGCTGCTGCACGTGCGGGACAGCCAGACGGTGGCGCTGAAGTCGCTCTTCGAGGCGGACGAACCGGCCTGAGTCCGGCCGGGTGGGCTTGGCCGGTCCCGGCTGACCCCGGCTGGCCCCGGTTCCGGAAATCCCGGCTCTGTATACCAAGCACATTCGCCACCCCGACGTTTCCGGTAATTGCCGCGCAATCACCCGCACCGCCCTTGCCGCCCCTTGCGGAGAACGGCGTTTGGTATACAAACTGGCGGACGCACCCCCTCCGCTCTCTCCCATCGCTCTGCCCCCTCCCCCCGCCACCCCGGAGTCGCCCCTATGTGCGTCGAGAACACCCCTCCCCCGTCCTCCCGGCTCACCCGGCGCGGCATCCTCGCCGGTGCCGCGGCGCTGGCGGGCACGACGGCGGCGCTCTCCGCCGCCCCGGTCCCGGCCGCGGCGGCGGGCGCACGACGGACGGACACCCGCGGCCCGGGGGCGAACGGTGGCGGCGACCTGGTCATCGAGGGCGGCACCCTGCTCGACCCCGCGACCGGCGAGGTCACCGAGGACGCCGTGGTCGTCATCGCCGACGGGGTCGTGCACGCGTCGGGCAGCCGCGAGGGCACCCGGGTGCCGGAGGGCGCCGAGGTGCTCCAGGCGCACGGGCGCTGGATCCTGCCCGGGCTCGTCGAGGCGCACATCCACCTCAACACCGCGGCCGAGGCGCGCGACGCGGTGCACGCGGGCGCGACCTCGGCCCGCAGCGGCTCGACCAACTTCTACCAGGACATCGCCGTGAGGGAGTTGGCCCGTCAGGCGCCGCACCTGGCGCCCCGGCTGCGCGCCGCGGGCATCTTCGTCACGCCCGACCTGGGCGACACCGTGCTCGCCGACCCCGACCTGACGCCGCTCGCCCGGCTCCGCGACGGCGTGCGCTCCCCCGAGGCGCTGCGCCGGGTCGTCGAGGTCAACCTCGCGCGGGGCGCCGACGTCATCAAGACCCGCGTCAACGAACGCGCCGGGCTCCCCGAGCAGGACCCGCTGGCCCAGGTGTACGACCGCGCGCAGTTGTCCGCCGTCGTCGCGGCCGCCCGGCGCGGCGGCAAGGGCGTGCTGTGCCACAGCTACAGCGAGAAGGGCTGCCACGACGCGGTGACGGCGGGCGTGCGCTCGCTGGAGCACGGCGTGTACGTCGGGGAGAGGACGCTGCGCGAGATGCGGCGCAGGGGCACGTACTTCACGCCGACCCTCTCCGCCATCGCCGGGCTCGTCGAATCCTCCGACCCGGTCCTCGCCGAGCGCGGCCGCACCTACCTGCCGGTGCTGAAGCGCGCGGTGCTCGCCGCCCACGAGCTGGGCGTCCCGCTGGCCGCGGGCACGGACTCCTCCGGCGGCGAGGTGACGCCCATCGGGCGCGAGGTGGAGCTGATGCGCGCAGCGGGGCTGCCCGCCCTCGACGCCATCCGCACGGCCACCACGGGCGCGGCGCGTCTGCTGGGGCTCGCGGGCCAAGTGGGTCGTCTGGTCCGCGGGTTCGCCGGTGACGCGATCCTCCTCGACGGCGACCCGCTCTCCGACATGAGCGTCCTCAAGAAGCCGGTGCGCGTGGTGCGTTCGGGCTTCGCGCTCTGAACATCCCCGCCCGGTAAACCCGTTCGGACCTGCCCGCCCTGCCCGACCTGCCCGACCCGAAGGAGTCCTCATGACACCCCTGTCCCGCCGCGGCATGCTCGCCGGCGCCGCCGCCCTGGCCGGCACCGGAGCCGCCGTATCGTCGTCCGGTACCGCCTCCGCCTCCGCCTCCGCCTCGGCCTCTGCCTCTGCCTCTGCCTCTGCCGACGACCGCCACCACGCCAAGGCCGTGGTCTTCCGCGACGTGCGCCCGCTGGGCGCGAAGAAGGCCGTGGACCTCACCGTGGTCGACGGGCGGATATCGGACCGGCCCGCGCCCCAGGGCGCCAAGGTCGTCGAGGGCGGCGGCCGGATCGCGCTGCCGTCGCTCGTGGACGCGCACATCCACCCGGACAAGACGACGTGGGGCAGCTCCTGGGTGACGCGGAAGCCGGCGAGCGGCATCGCCGACTACGCGGCCCAGGACGTGGAGCTGTTCAAGAGCCAGCCCCGCCCGGTCGGCGAGCGCGCGTACGGCCTGATGGCGCACGCCGTGACGCGCGGCACCCGTGCCATGCGGGCCCACGCGGACGTGGCACCGGCCTTCGACCTGGCGGGCCTGGAGGGCGTCGCCCACGCACGGGACCGGCTGCGGGGCGCGCTCGACGTGCAGATCGTGGCGTTCCCGCAGCACGGTGTGGTCCGCGCGCCCGGCACGAAGGAGCTCCTGGAGGAGGCCGCCCGCTCCGGGCTCGCCGACTTCATCGGCGGCATCGACCCGATCAGCTTCGACCACGCGATGGACGAGCAGCTCGACCTGGTCTTCGGCCTGGCGGACCGGCACGGGGTGGGCGTGGACATCCACCTGCACGACCGGGACGAGAAGGGCACGAAGGTGCTGCGGGCCATCATCGAACGCACCCGGGCGCTCTCCCTGCGGGGCAAGGTCACGGTCAGCCACGTCTTCTGCCTGCCGAACCTGTCCGACGGCGAGCTGGGCCGGATGGCGGCCGACCTGGGCGAGCTCGACATCTCCCTGACGACGGTCGCGCCGAACGAGTCGCTGGTGCTGCCCGTCGCGAAGCTGAACGAGCACGGGGTGCGGGTCGGGCTCGGCTCGGACGGCGTGCGCGACGCGTGGAGCCCGTTCGGCAACGCGGACATGCTCCACCGCACGCACATCCTCGGCTGGGTGACCGACGTCCGCCTCGACGAGGAGCTGACGGACTGCTACCGGGTGGGCGCCCACGGTGGCGCCGACGTCATGGGCCTGCGCCACGCGGACTTCAGCCCGGGCGCCCCGGCCGACTTCCTCCTCATGCGCGGTGAGGGCATCCCCCAGGCGATCGTGGACATGCCCCAGCGGGACCTGGTGGTGCACGGCGGCCGCGTGGTCGCCCGCGACGGCGAACTGGTGTGAGCCAAGGGGGGTGCGGCCCGGTGACGGCCGCACCCCTCACGCCGGTGCTCCGCCTCAGTCCTGCACGGGACGCATCCGGAAGTCGTACGCCGCCGGTATCCCCTCACCCGTCGCCGCCGCCCACAGCTCACCCAGCGTCTCCGCGCCCTCGCGCAGGTCGGCCACCTCGAAGCCGGACTCGAAGACCGCGCGCACGGCTGCCATGTCGCCCTCCGCGTAGAGGAGTTGGGCCTCCAGGAGGCGGAAGCGGCCCTCGCCGCGGGTGGCTGCGTGGAGGCGGGTCCAGACCGCGCGGGCCTCTTCCGCACGGTCCGCGGCGAGCAGCGCGGTGATCGCCTCACGGCCGAGCGCGGCCGTGACGCCCGTCCAGATCGCCCCGTCGTCGCGCCGCTCCTGGCACAGGTCGTCGAAGGCTTCCGCGTACCGGTCCGCGGCCCGCCCGGTGTTGCCCTCCGCGTGGTCGGAGACGGCGAGGCAGCGCAGCAACGGCCAGCGCGAGGGGGCGAGTTCCAGGCCGCGCTCCCAGCTGCGGACGGCCTGCGCCCGGTCGCCCGCGTGCCACTGCGCGATGCCCAGGTGGTACTCGGCGATCGGCCGTGCGGGCGCCGTCTCCAGCATGTCCCGCCAGTGCGGCGCGACCAGCGTCGGCCCGGGCGGCACGACCTTGCGCGGCTCGGGCACGGCGCCCGACCGCAGCAGCTCCAGCCACGGTTCCTGTTCGGGGCCGAGCGTCGACTCGGCGAAGGGCGTGCCGGGCAGCTTGTACCCGGCGCGCACGACTTCCAGGGCTCCCCAGCCGGAGCCGGTGGCGAGCACCTCGCCGGGTTCGTCGTCGGCGCGGGTCAGCCAGGACGCGTACGCCGTGTCGACCGCGTCCCTCGGCAGCGCGTCCGTGAGCCGGGCCGCCACCTCCTCCCGGGCGCCCGCCCAGTCGCCGTGCACCCGCTCCGCGTTCGCGGACAGCGGCCCGTACGACTCCAGCCAGCTGAACTCGCTCTCGGCGTCCAGGCGTACGTGCTCCAGCTGGGTGCGCGCGAGACCCGACTGGATCTCGGCGTAGCCGCCGGTGCCCGGTTCGGTGAGCCAGTCCTGCCAGCGGCGCCCGCCGGTGCCGGTGCCCCAGAGGAAGAGCTTGCGGCCGCGCGGCAGGTCCGTGGAGGTCTGGACGAGCCCGTGCCCGGCGTCGTCGAGCGCGGCGATCCACCGCCGTTCGCCGTCCGGCACGTCGTAGAAGTAGTCGGCGGGGTACTCGCTGCGCCGCGGATAGGTCCGGTCGGTGCCCTCGAACTCCGGTACCGGGACCTTCCGCAGCGCGCCCGTGTACGCGAAGTGCCAGGCCTCGTCGGCCGGTGCGAGCACCCTGCGTTCGTCGGGCACGGCGATGTTCGACCACCAGTAGACGGGCGCGGGCTTCTCGTGCGGGTTGCGGACGCGGACGCCGACGTGCAGGAAGTCGGAGTCCTCCGGCAGCCACAGGTCCACCTGGAAGGGCAGGTCGCGCAGCCGTTCCCACTCCCACAGGCGCAGCATCTCGCCGCCGTCGGGTGCCCGGACGCGGGCCGCGTGCACGGGGGCGCAGGACAGGGTGGTGTGGCCGGTGGCCCCGATGTTCCACTCGATGCCGCCGGAGAACCAGGCGCCGTTGAGCGCGAAGGCGGCGGGCTGCAGCACCGGGTTGCGGTAGAGCAGTTCGCGTCCGGTGGGCTTGTGCACGAGGGAGTGCACGCGGCCGCCGTACCCGGGCAGGACGGTGGCGCGAAGCCGGTCGTTCTCGACGACGATCACGTCGAGCCGCGTCTTCGCGCGCTCGCGGCCGTACGCGTCCCGCACCCGGGTGGGCAGCGGTGAACCGAGCGGCGCGTACCCGAGCTGCCGCGCCATGTCGCGCGGCAGCCCTTCCTTGGCCCGCTCGTCGAGGGTGTGCACGTCCCGCAGCGCCAGCAGCGGCGGGAGCGGGTTCTCGGGTCCGGGGTCGGCGGCGGGCAGGGTCAGTACATCGCGTCGCACGGTGGTCTTCACGATCACCATGGAACACGCTCGGCGGGACGCCGACCAGAGGCCTCCCAGGTCAGAATTGTGCAAAGGCCGACCGGAGTCGCGTGGCGAGGGGGCCGCGGTCGCACGGCCCGAGTGGGCTCAGCTCCCCACGAGTGCCTCCACGATCACGTCGGCGAACACGTCGCCCGCCTTCCCGTCCGGGTCGAGGTCGGGGTCGTAGATGGTGACGTTGAGGCCGACGCAGCGCTGCGAGCGCACGAAAGGCCGTAGCAGTTCCAGGAGTTCGTCGGGGAGCAGCCCGTCGGGGTCGGGGCTGTCGACGGCGGGCATCACCGACGGGTCCAGGACGTCCGCGTCCAGGTGCACCCAGAAGCCGTCGAGCTCGGGGACCTCCAGGGTCTGGGCGACGGCGCGGCCGATGTTCTCGGGGCCCCACTTCCTGAGCTCGCCGACCGTCGCGTTGGCGATCTTCAGGGCGGTGAACTCCGCCCGGTCCTCGTCGCCGTCCCGCATCCCGAAGAGGCAGACGTCCTCGTCGCGCACGTAGGGCCGCAGCCCCTCGATGTCGGTGAGGTCGTCCTGTCCGCGGCCGGTGGCGAGGGCGAGCTCCTCGCCGCCCGCGGCGCCGACGCGGTCGGAGTTGCCGGGGTGGCGGAAGTCCGCCGAACCGTCCACGGACGCGATGCCGTACCGGCCGACGCGGCGCAGGGCGAGCGCGGCGCCCAGCTGGATGGAGCAGTCCCCGCCGAGCACGACGACGAAGTCCTCGGCGCGCACGTGCTGTTCGATGCGGTCGGCGAGCTTGCGGGTGTACGCGGCGATGGCGGCCGCGTTGAAGACGCCGTCGCCCTCCTGCCAGTCCCCGCGGTCGTAGCGCGGCGGGACGACGACGCCGCCTTCGAGAGCGCCGAGCCGACGCAGGATGCCTCGCTCCCTGAGGGCGCCGGCCAGCTTGTAGCAGCCGGGCACGGTGCCGGGGGCGGGCGGGCGCAGGCCCAGGTTCGAGGGAGCGTCGACGACCACGATATTCCGCATGCCGCCCATCCTGGGTGACGTACGCCGACCCTTTCAACACTCTCGGTGAAGTCGGGCACACGAGCGGGACGAGGCATGGTTGCGTGGCACATCTACCAGGGGTTCAGGCCGCTTCGGCGGCCGGTTCCCGGCCCCTGTCGGCGGTGATCGCCCAGCGTTCGTGATCGCGCCAGGCCCCGTCGATGAAGAGGAAGTCCGGCGAGAATCCCTCAAGGCGGAATCCGGCGCGGCGGACCAGGCCGATCGAGGGGGCGTTGGCCGGCTGGATGTTGGCCTCCAGGCGGTGCAGGCCGAGTTCCCCGAAGGCGTGGTCCAGGACGAGTCCGAGCGCCTCGCCCATCAGGCCGCGCCCGGCCGCGTGCGCGAAGGCGCCGTAGCCGAGGGCGCCGCAGCGGAACGCGCCGTGGACGATGTTGTTGATGTTGATGAACCCGGCGACGGCACCGTTGTCCCGCTCGTACACCAGGAAGCCGGCCCTGGCCGGGTCGTCGATGAGCACGCGCGCGTACGCGAGATAGGCGTCGTCCGTGCGGGGCGGGAAGAGCCAGGGGCTGTGCAGTTCCCGGCTCTCCCGCGCGCGTGCGGTGAATTCGGCGCTGTCCGCGAGGGTCAGCGGGCGTATGCCCGCGCGAGGGGCGGGCGGGGCGGCGTGATCGGACATCCGTCCACGCTATCCGCAGGCCCGGGGCGCGACGTCCCGGGGCGCGGCATCCCGGATCACCGCGCCGCGGGCGCGCGGGGCGGGACCGCGGGGCACCGCTCCTCCTTCTTGACCACGCCGATGGTGAGGGGGCCGCCGTTGAGCTGCTGTCCCGCGGCGGGCGACTGGGTGCACACCTTCCAGTTGAAGGGCCACAGCACGTGCCTGCCCGGGCCGCCGCCGATGTCCCTGACGTCGACCCGGGTGTGGGCGTCGACGGTGTTGAAGACGTGGATGAGGCCCTTGCCCCGCCAGTCGGGCAGGGGCGGCCCTGCCGCGGTGGCCGCGGTGACCGCCATCAGAGTGGCCGCGGCGGCGCCGCCCACGACCACCCCCGCCCGTGCCAGGCGCACCCTCGCCCGCGTCGTCGTACGCTCCCTCACTTGCGCCTCCGCATGAAGTAGGCCCCGCACAGGGCACCGATCACTCCTGTGCCGAGGAGAGCCATCCACAGCGGGACGGTCACTTCGGGGATCAGGAGGCGGATCTTGGTGCTGCGGGTGTTCTCGAAGATGAACACGAGGGTGAGGACGACGACAGCGGCGACGACCACCCTGCCGGGTGTCATCAGCCCGCCGCCCGAGGCGCCGCTCTGGGAGCCGCCCGTGGAGGTCTTGGGGCTCATGCTGTGGACCCTTCCGTCAGAGGTACGCCGGCCTCCCCCGCTCCCCAGCATGGGCAGCCGGGGGGCGGAGCGCGCGCGGTGGGGGTGCCTCCGGGGCGTGACGGTGGGCCGTACGGGTGACGTCAGGGGCGGACGACCGGCAGGGAGAGGACGCCGGTGTCCTCGGGGGTGCTGGTCACGGTCACGGGCTTCACGCCCTTGTTGCCGCCGTAGGCCCCGTCGCTCGCGGCCACCACGAACTGCAGCCGGTGGCCCTTCTCGTAGCGGTGCACGATGCCGGGCAGGGAGAGCGTGAACGGCTTCGTGACGTCCGGCACCCGCACCGGCGAGACGAGGCGGTGCACGAGGGTCTTCTTGCCGTCGGGCGCGACGTCGTACAGCTTGGCGAAGAGGACGAGCTTGTCGGCCGCGTCACCGGAGTGCTGCACGCGTTCGGTCCTCGGCGAGATGACCTTCAGGGTCGCCTTGGGGGCGCCGACGACGTCCACCGCGTCGGCGAAGGGCTCGGTCGTCCAGTCGAGGTAGGTGCCCTTGGTGTCGTGCGGCGCCGGGTCGGGCAGGCCGATCAGGCCGGCGAGCGAGGACTCCGAGTGGCTCGTGGGGATGAGCCAGTTGCGGTACTCGCGGCTGCCGCGTGCCACCTTCTCGCGGTTGTCGACGAGCTTGCCGTCGCCGGAGAGGTACAGCCTGCGGTCGGCCTCGGGGACGTCGGCGGCGGTGGCGTAGGTGCTGTTCGGGTCGCCGATCCAGTCGCGGTAGTAGGCGAAGGCGGGGCCGGTGTCGGCGCCCTTGTTCTGCCGCAGGTAGCGGTCGAACCAGGACAGGACGCGCTTGCCGACGTAGGACGTCTCCAGGTTGCCCGCCTCCAGGTTGAGTTCGCCGCTCGCGGGGTCGTTCATGCCGCCGCTGTGCCCCCAGGACTGCCAGATCATCTTGGCCGTGGTGCCCTGGGCCTTGAGCATCTTGTACGTCGCCTCGGCCTCGTTGAGGTTGAACAGGGTGTCGGCCTGCCCCTGGACCAGGAGCGTCGGCGCCTTCACCTTGCTCAGGTAGGAGACCGGGGACACGCCGCGGGCGAACTTCTGGAGGGCCTCGGTCTTGTCCGCCGGGTAGCGGCCCGCGTTGAGGGTGCGGATCGTGTCGCAGGCCCGGGTGACGAAGTGCAGGCAGCCCAGCGAGTTGATGCGGGAGGGGTCGAGGTTCGGGACGAGCAGCGGCTGGCCCTCGCCGATGAGGTAGAAGCCGTTCATCCACTGCCACTTGGCGGCGCCCGGAACGCTGCGGTCGGCGGCGTTGTTGGGGTCGAGGGAGTACGCGAGGTCGTTCCAGGTGATCATCGGGACCAGGGCGTCCACGCGGTGGTCCACGGCGGCCGTCGCCAGCTGGATCGCCCCGCCGTAGGAGCCGCCGATCATGCCGACGCGCGGGTCGCCCTCGGCGTCGGCGGTGACGTAGTCGGCCTTGGTGCCGTCGTCGGCGGCGCGCTTGCCGCCGAGGAAGTCGATGAGCCCGGCGGTCGCCCTGCCGTCGATCTCGGGGTCGTCGAGGGAGATCAGGCAGCCGGACTTGCCGAAGCCGAGGCCGGAGTAGACGAGCGAGACGTAGCCGCGCCCGGCGAAGGCCTTGCCGACCGCGGCGGTCCCGCCGTCGGACTTGCTGCCGCCGAAACCGTTGGTCGAGAGCACGGCGGGCGCGGGGTGCGCGGCATCCACGCCCGCGGGCCGGTACAGGTCGGCGTCGACCGCGCAGCTCCTGCCACCCGCCTCGACGGTGAACTTCAGGGCGGTGACGGTGTACTGGCCCGCGGCGCCCGCCGGGGCGGGGGCGGTCAGCGCGAGCGGGGCGGCGAGCGCCGCCGCGGTGGCGAGGGTCAGGGCACGGCGACGGGACAAGGGGGACCTCCACGCTGAGGACTGCCGACGACGGTGTCGACTACCGACCGGTAAGTAACCGGCCGAGGTCATGTTGTGACACGTGTCATACGGAGGTCAACGCCCGTGACGGCGGTTTCTGTCCGGAGATTCCGTGAAGGGTGCGCGCGGGATGCCGGGCGCGGGCCCTAGACCAGCGCCGGCTCGTCCAGCGTCAACGTCCCCGCGTCCGCGTCCAGTTCGCCCGCCACGCCGAACGGCAGCGTCAGCGCCCCTTCGCAGTGGCCGAACCCGAACTCCCCGGAAACCGGGACACCGAGCCCGCCGAGCCGGTCCGCGAAGAGCGTCCGCAGTTCGTCGCGGGTGCCGCACTCCTCCCACGAGCCGAGCGCGACCCCCGCCACACCGTCCAGCCAGCCGGAGCGCAGGAGTTGGGTGAGGATCCGGTCCAGGCGGTACGCCTCCTCGCCGATGTCCTCGATGAACAGGAGGCCGCCCCGAGCGGAGGCCCGCGCGCCCGGCGTACCGAGCTCGGCGGCGAGCAGCGACACGCAGCCGCCGAGCGTGACGCCCCGGGCCCTGCCGCCGACCAGTGCCGACGCGTGCGGGGACGCGGCCCGCACCACCCGGGTGTCCTCGGGCGCGAAGAGCGTCGCGCGCAGGTGCTCCTGCGCCCGCGCGTTCTTGAGGAAGCCGGTCACGGCCGTCATCGGCCCGTGCAGCGTGGCGATGCCGAGGCGCGCGGCGAAGGCCTCGTGCAGCGTGGTGACGTCGCTGTAGCCGAGGAACACCTTGGGCCCCGCGGCCCGGGTGGCGGCCCGCAGCGCGGCCCAGTCGACGAGGTCCACCATGCGCTGCGCGCCGTACCCGCCCCTGGCGCAGAGGACGGCGGCCACGGACGGGTCGCACCACGCGCGTTCCAGATCGCGGGCGCGGTCGGCGTCCGACCCCGCCAGGTACGCCAACTCCGGGTGCCGGTCGCGCACATGGGGCATGACCACGGGGTCCAGGTCCCAGCCGCGCAGGATGTCGAGGCCCGCTTCGAGGCCGTCGTCGGGGACGGGACCACTCGGCGCGACGACGGCCACCCGCGCGCCGGGCGTGAGGCGCGCGGGCCGTACGAGGGGTCTCACTTGGCGAGCTCCAGGGTGGGCACGGGCCCGGCGAGCTCGATCCTGAACACCTGTGCGTACAGGGAGAGTTCCGCCTCCATGGCACGGACCATGGTGTCGGCGCGGCGGAATCCGTGTCCCTCGCCGTCGAAGGCGATGTAGGCGTGCGGGATGCCGCGCCCCTCCATGCTGGCGAGGAACCGCTCGGACTGGGCGGGCGGGCACACCACGTCGTCCAGCCCCTGGAGCAGCAGGAACGGCGCGGTGATCTGCTCGGCGTGCCGCACGGGCGAGCGCTCCGCGTACCGTCCGGGCACCTCGTCGAGCCGGCCCACGAGCGACTCAAGGTACCGGGATTCGAGGTCGTGGGTCTCCCCCGACGCGAACGCGGTGAGATCGAGCACGGGATAGATGATCGTCCCGCAGGCGTAGACGTCCGTGCTGGTCAGCGACACGGCCGTGGTCCAGCCGCCCGCGCTGCCACCGCGAATGGCGAGCCGGGCACGGTCGGCGGTGCCCTCGTCGGCCAGCGCGTGGGCGACGGCGGCGCAGTCCTCGACGTCACCGATGCCCCACTGCTCGCGCAGCCGGTTGCGGTAGGCGCGGCCGTACCCCGTGGAGCCGCCGTAGTTGACCTCGGCGACACCGATGCCGCGTGAGGTGAAGTAGGCGATGCCCAGGTCCAGGACGAGCGGCGAGCGTCCGGTGGGCCCGCCGTGCGCCCACACCACGTAGGGCGGCAGCTCGTCGTCGGGGGCGATGTGGCCGGGGTGGTGCGGCGGGTAGATGTGCGCGTGGATCTCGCGCCCCGCCGGTCCGTAGAAGGTGCGGATCTGCGGTTCGGGGTAGTACGCGGGGTCCACCGGGTCGTCGTGGGCGGCGCCGACCACCCGGGCCCTGCCGGTACAGGTGTCCAGCTCCACGACCTCGCACGCGCTGCGCGGGCTCGCGGCGACGCCGACCACCCGCGAGCCGTGCGCGGCGACGGTGGCGGACCACTCCGTCCAGGGTCCCGCCGCGTCGACGATCTCGCCCGTCTCGGGGTCGAGTATGCCGAGCGCGGTGGCGCCCTTGCCGTGCACGACGGCGACGAGACCGCTGTCCAGCGGCACGAACCAGTTGAGGCCGATCTGCCAGAGGGGTCCTGCGAACTCCTCCTGGCGCGGACAGAGCGGCCGCACGCCGGAGGCGTCGTCGGGGTCCGCCCGGTACAGGTTCCACCAGCCGCTGCGGTCGCTCGAGAACAGCAGCCGTCCGTCGCGGGCCCATTCGACCTGCACGATCGACTCCTCGGGGCCGCCCGCGAAGGTCCGCGCCGCACCGAAGGCGGCGTCCTCGCCCACCTCGGCGAGCATCAGCTCGGTGCCGTCCCACGGCATGCGGGGGTGGTCCCAGGCGATCCAGGCGGCGCGGGTGCCGTCGGGCGACAGGCGCGGCCCGGTGACGAACCGGTGCCTGCCGTCGGACAGTTCGCGCACGGCACCGCGGTCGTCGGCCGCCGAGCCGTCCAACGGCACCGCTGCGATGACGCGGCGCACGTCGGTGGGCGCGTCACCGGTGAACTCCTCGAGGACGCACCAGACTTCACCCCGCTCCGGGTGGAGCACCGGGTCGGCCCAGCGCAGCCCGCCGCCCACGTCCGAGACCGGGGTCAGGGGTCGCGGCGCGGCGTCGGGGGCGTCGGGCTCGTAGGCGTACAGGCGCTGGTCGGCGAAGTTGGCGAAGACCACGAGGGGCCCGTCGGGGCGCTCGGTCCCGGCCCACGGGTGGCCGCCGTACTCCACGACACGGCTGCGCACGTTCCACGGCGCGGGCAGCACCGTGCGCTCCTCGCCGTCGGGCAGGCGGCGCACCAGTGCGCGCCTGCCCCCCTCGGTGGGCCGTGGCTCGGTCCACCAGGTCTCGGCTCCGACGAAGCCCACCTGTCCCGGCGAACCGTCGTGGGTGGCGGCGAGTTGCGCGTCGATCGGCGACGGCCATGATCCGTACGCCCTGGTCTGCATCATGTCCTTCTCTTCCCCCATTTTCGCTAGGCCGTACGCAGAAAGCGGTCGAGGACCCGCACGCCGAAGTGCAGGGCGTCGACCGGGACGCATTCGTCGACTCCGTGGAAGAGCGCCTGATAGTCGAAGCCCTCCGGTGTCCTCAGCGGCGAGAAGCCGTAGCCGGTGATGCCGAGCCGCGAGAACTGCTTGGCGTCCGTGCCGCCCGACATGCAGTACGGCACGACATGGCCCTCCGGCGCGAACTCCTCGACGGCCGCCCGCATGCGCGCGTACGTCGGCGAGTCGACCGGCGCCTGCAGCGCCACCTCGCGGTGGTGGAACTCCCAGTCGACGTCAGGGCCCGTGAGCCGGTCAAGCGTACGGCGGAACTCTTCCTCGCCCCCGGGCAGATAGCGCCCGTCGACGTAGGCAACCGCCTCGCCCGGAATCACGTTCACCTTGTAACCCGACTGCAGCATCGTCGGGTTGGCGCTGTTGCGGACCGTCGGCGCGACGAGGTCGGCGGTCGGGCCGAGCTTCTCCAGCAGGGCGTCCACGTCGAAGCCGGCCGCCTCGGGGTCGGTCTCCAGGCCGTAGAGCGTGGCCAGTTCGACGAGCGAGGCGCGCACGGTCGGGGTGAGCCTGACCGGCCAGCGGTGCTCGCCGATCCGGGCGATGGCGCCCGCGAGACGGCTCACCGCGTTCGCCGGGTTGACCTTCGAGCCGTGGCCCGCCTTGCCGCGCGCGGTGAGCTTGAGCCAGCCCGTGCCGCGCTCCCCCGCCGCGATCGGGTAGATCTGGTTGCCCCGACCGTCGTGGAAGGTGAAGGCGCCCGACTCGCTGATGCCTTCCGTGCAGCCCTCGAAGAGCGGGGCGTGCCGGTCGGCGAGGAATCCGGAGCCGTCGGCGGCGCTGGCCTCCTCGTCGGCGGTGAAGGCGATCACGAGGTCCCTGCGCGGGCGCACCCCGGCCCGGGCCCACTGCCGGACGACCGACAGGATCATCGCGTCCATGTTCTTCATGTCGATCGCGCCGCGGCCCCACACGACGCCGTCGCGGATCTCCCCGGAGAACGGGTCGACGCTCCAGTCGGCGGCCTCGGCGGGCACGACGTCCAGGTGGCCGTGGACCAGCAGCGCGTCCGCGGAGGGGTCGGTGCCCTGGATGCGGGCGACGACGTTGGTGCGGCCCGGGGTGCGCTCCAGGAGCGTCGGCTCCAGGCCCGCGTCGGCGAGCCGCTCGGCGGCGTACTCGGCGGCGGGCCGCTCGCGGCAGTCGCCGCCGCCCCGGTTGGTGGTGTCGATGCGGATGAGCTCGGAGGTGAACGTCACGACCTCGTCGAGCGCACGCGCGTCGACCTCGTAACCGTCACCCCGGCCCTGTTCGTGCACGTGTTCCTGGTCAGCCATATTGTTCCTCCACGGCGGCAGAGGCGATCGTCGTAACCGCCTTGAAGGTACGGATCCCCTCGTACATCGTCTCGCTGTCGTAGGCGACCTTCCGCTCCCCCGTACGGCGCACACCGGGTACGACGGTCGAGGCCATCGACAGGTGCTCGGCGTCGAACTCGACCTCCACGGTGAACGGACCGCCCGCCACCGGCGTGTGGCGCACGGCGAGCGCGGCGGCCTCCTTGGCCGCGGCCCGGATGTCGGCGGCGGTGCGCGCCGGGGTGCGGCAGACCGCCGCGTACCGCGAGACGTGGTCCTTGACGGCGACCTTCAGGGCGCCCGGCGCGTAGCCGAGGGCGTCCTCGCAGGCGAGGTCGTCGCCGGTGACGAGCACCACGGGGACGCCGTACTCGGCGACGACGTGCGAGTTCAGCAGCCCTTCGCTGGCCCGTTCGCCGTTCACCCAGACGCCGGTGATCTGGTTGGCGAGGTAGGTGTGCGCGAGGACGCCCTCCATGCCGGCGCCCGCGTGGTAGCCGATGAACGCGATGCCGTCCACGTCGCCGTGCTGCACCCCCTCCACCATGGAGAGCGACTTGTGCCGTCCGGTGAGCATCTCGGCCCGCTCGTCCAGGTCCTCCAGGAGCAGATTGCGCATGGTCCAGTGTGCTTCGTTGATGAGCACCTCGTCGGCGCCTCCGTCGAAGAACCCGAGCACGGCGGCGTTCACGTCCGAGGTGAACATCGACCGGCACCGCTCCCACTGCGCGGTCCCCGGCAGCACGTCGGCAGGCCAGGTCACTCCGGTGGCGCCCTCCATGTCGGCGCTGATGAGGATCTTCATGAATCACCGTCCCCTCACAGGTCGGAGGCTGGTCGAGCATCCAATGACAGCAGACTCCGGACATCGTTCAGCAGTGACCGGGTGGGCGCTGCCAAGGATCTTCACGCTACGCATCCCGGAAGCCCAGGCCAAGATCTCACGCCCGTGAACGGGCCGCGGTCAGGTAACGCTCAACTTCCGCTCGGCCCGGCTGCCCTGGTCCTCGCTGGTCACGGCGACGGTTCCCGCGCCCTCGTCGCCGTCCCACCACTCGGCGAACGCGTCGCCCAGCGCGTCGAGGTTCCGCCGCGTCCCGTGGCCCTCGTCCGTGCGGTAGTCGGTCGTGACGGTGACGGCTCCGGGGCCCTTCGCCCCGTAGCCGATGCCGAGCGCGGTGACGTGCCCAGCGAGGCGTTTGGCCGCCGGGGAGTTCCCGGCCGCCCAGGAGCGGAACCGCGCCAGGAGGTTCGACGGCTCGTCGCCCTCGTACAGCGTGGTCTCCTTCGCCGTCTTGCCGCCCTGCCCGAGGAAGCGCGCGCTGCCGGCCGCCGGGTCCCCGTCCCACCACCGCGTGAACGCCTTCGCGAGCGGTCCGACTCGGTCCTCGGCGGCGCCCCAGGGGCCGTAGTCGGTGAGGACCTCGACGACCCCTTCGCGGTCGCCGGACCGGTAGTCGAGGCGGACGGTGCGCGCATGGCCGGCCAGGGCGTCGTCGTCCTTCGTGTCGTTCGTCCGCAGCCAGGTGCGGAACCCGCGCAGCAGATTGGGGTCGTCCTTGTGCGCCGTCCCGTTCCCCTTGCGGACACCGTCGGCCGGGGACGACGACGCCGACGGCGCGGGCGCGGATCCGTCGCCGCCACCCCCGGAACACCCCGCTGTCAGGAGCAGCGCCCCCGCCGCCAGCGCCCCCGCATACGTCCCGGTTCGCGCGGATCGCCGCGTTTTCCCCACTGCGTTCTCCGATCAACCATCAGGCGCTGTACGCCACTTACGAGGCAATTGGTCGTGTATGCCCCAATCGACACATCGTTCGATGTGTGCGTAACGTACCTTCTCGATTGATCTGTACCAATCGGACCCCGTTACACCCGGGGTCCGTTTTTTGTGGGGGAACACACCTGTGAGAATGAAACGCGGCCTGCCCGCGATGGCCGCCGCTGCCGCGCTCCTGACCGGCGCGGGACCGGCCTGGTCCGCCACGGAGCCGACACACACCGCCGCGTCCGCACCAGCACCGACGGCGTCCTCGACGGCGTCCTCGTCGGCCACCGAGTCGGCGGACCCGGACACGTCGGCCTCCCCGGCCCCGTCGAAACCGGCCACGAAGCCGCCGACGCGGACGCCGGCCCAGTCACCCGACGCGTCGCCGTCCCGGGCCCCTGACCAGGAACCCGGCCAGAACCTGGCCCGCGAACTGGAGAAGTTCTGGACGCCGGAGCGGATGGCCGAGGCCAGGCCGGTCGAGGAGCAGCGGGTCCGTGAGGCCGCGGCGGCCGAGGACGCCGAGAAGGACTCCCGGACAGACCGGGGGAGCTCTCAGGGCGACGGGGAGGAGGCGCCGCGCGAGGGCATGCTGCGCTCGCCCTCGCACACCTTCAAGGGCATCAAGGAGGTCGGCACCTTCTACTGGGCGCAGAAGGCGGGCAACGACTACCCGGACCGCTACGACTACCGCTTCTGCGGCGGCACCGTCGTCCCGTCCCCGGGCAAGAACCTGATCGCGTCGGCGGCGCACTGCTTCGACAGCAACGACCAGAAGTCGAACCTGGTCTTCGTGCCGCAGCACAGCGCGAAGAACCCGATGCCGCACGGCATGTACCCCATCAAGAAGGGCCACATCTTCAAGGACCCCGGCTACACCGGGTCCAAGAAGAGCGAGGAGGACTACACCGACGTCGACGTCGCGTTCCTCGCCACCGAGCCGCGCGGCGACGGCAAGGACGTCGAGAGTGTCGTCGGCGCCGTCCCGATGGGCTTCAACACCGGCTTCAGCCACACCGCGCACGCCATCGGCTACCCGTACCTGTACGGGGGCGGCAACTACAAGCCGAAGCAGGACCCGCTCAGCTGCACCACGCCGACGCGGAAGTACACCTCCGGCAACGCCAAGGACAAGGACGGCCGGCTCTGGCGCGGCGGCACCTTCACCGAGATCAACTGCGACGGCTACGTCGGCGGCACCTCGGGCGGCCCCTTCATCACCGCGGGCGGCGAGTCGCCCAAGCTGATCGGCGTCACCGGCGGCTGGCTGACCGGCGGCCACAGCGCCAACACCTCGTACTCCTCGTACTTCGACGACGACGTCAAGCGGATCTACGACGCCGCGAAGGCGGGCAGGCAGCCGGCGAGCATCAGCCCGCCGCCGATGGCCGACCCCGTCCTGCCCGGCGCGGCCACGTGGAAGCACGCCACGTCCATAGCCAACGGCTACTTCGCCCTCGACGGCCCGGTCCCCGACGACCGGATGGACATGTTCGTGACGTGGTCCGACGGCGAGCTGAGCATCTACCGCGGCGCGAGCAAGGCCAAGAACCACTTCGACAAGGAATTCAGGGTCCAGGGGCCGAACGCCCTGTGGCGCGACCACGCCAAGCAGGTGGTCGCGGGCGACTTCACCGGTGACAACGGCTCGGACCTCGTCGTGCGCTGGTCCGACGGCGAGGTCACGCTCTACCCTTCGGTCGACGAGAAGGGCTTCCACGGCGAGCACCAGCTGGTCGCGCCGAACAGCACCTGGAAGCACGCCGAGGCGATGACCGCGGGCCGCTTCGGCGGCAACAACTGGCAGGACGACCTCGTCGTGCGCTGGTCGGACGGCGAGGTGACGCTGTACCAGAACACCGGCGACAACAAGCGGCTCGGCAAGGAGATCAAGGTCGTCACGCCGGGCAGCGCGGAAGCAGGCACCTGGAAGCACGCCACCCAGATCACCGCGGGGGACTACGCGGGCGACGACACCTGGGACCTGATCGTGCGCTGGTCCGACGGCGAGCTGACCCAGTACCAGGACTTCACCGGCACCGGCTCCTCCTGGGGCGAGCACAAGTGGCAGGCCCCGAACGACCTGTGGAAGCACGCCCTGGTCGTCAGCGGCGGCGACTTCACCGACAACCCCTGGGCCGACGACACCATCGTGCGCTGGTCCGACGGTGAACTGACCCTCTACGCCGACGGCAACGCCTCCGGCATCGGCGCGGAGAACCAGTTGGTGGCGCCCGCTTGACCGTGGGCCGCCGCCCCTCGTTCGAGGCGGCACGAGGGGCGGCGGCAACCTCGGTGTGCCTCCGCCCCTCTTCCTCGTCGGACGACCGGACGGACGGAGTGACCCCACCATGCGCCACGTGTACGCGGAAGGCAGCGGCCTGTTCCCGCGTCGCCCCGCCCTGTTCCGACGCCGCCCCGCCCTGTTCGCGTCCGCCGCCGCGCTCTGCCTCGCCCTGTCGGCGTGCGACACACGTCCCCCGGGCGACGGGGACGGCCCCGACGCCGTACGGGAGCCCCGCCACCGCCTCCTCGAACAGTTCCGCTCCTGGGCCCGCGACACCGACGAGTCCCGCACCGCACGCCACGCCCAGGCCCTGTCCACCGTCGAACTCACGGAGGCGGACGGCGACGACGCGTACGACTACGACGTCGAGGTGAAGACCGACCTCTCCGCGCGGTCGAGCGGCACCGCCAAGGACCTCACCGGCCTCTTCCGCACCTGGTGGGACGGCGACGACGGCGACGGCTCCGCACGTGACCTCGTCCTGCTCGACGCGGGCGGGAACCGCCTCGCCCACCGCCGCCTGTGACCCACCGCCCGGCCCACCCCGTCAGGAGCCCGCCATCCCTCCCCGCCACCGCAGCCCGGCGCTCCTGCTCGCCCTGCTCCTCACCGCGACGGCCGCCTGCACGTCCGCCGCGCCGGACCCCGCATCCGGCTCCCCCGGCGCGACCGGCGTCGACGACCACCTCTTCCCGACGCTCGGCAACGGCGGCTTCGACGTCGCCCACTACGCCCTGACCCTCGACTACACACCGGACGGCAACCACCTGACGGGCACCGCGGTGATCACCGCGCGGGCGAGCAAGGACCTGTCCCGCTTCAGCCTGGACCTCGCGGGCCTGCGCGTGCGCCACGCCGACGTCGACGGCTCCGCGGCCCGCGTGGCCAGGAAGAAGCACAAGCTGACGCTGACGCCCGGGCGGCCCATCGGCAAGGGCGAGACCTTCAGGACCACCGTCCGGTACGGCGGGACGCCCCGGATGCTCACGGCGGCCGACGGCGGCGAGGAGGGCTGGATCGAGACGGACGACGGCGTGGCCGCGCTCGGCGAGCCCACCGGCTCCATGACCTGGTTCCCCGGCAACCACCATCCCCGCGACAAGGCGACGTACGACATCGACGTCACCGTGCCGTCCGAGTACACGGCGGTCAGCAACGGAACGCTGCGCGAGACGCGGCGGCACGGCAAGCGCACCACGTTCCGCTGGCGCAACGCCGAGCCCATGCCGAGCCATGCCGCGACCGTCGTCACCGGCGTCTTCGACGTCTCCACCAGCACGACGGACGACGGCCTGCCCCTGTACACGGCCGTCGACCCCGACGAGGCGGACGGGCCCGTCGACGTCGCCGATCTGGTGCCCGAGGTCCTCGACTGGGCCGGTGACCGCTTCGGCCCCTACCCCTTCTCCTCGGCCGGCGCCGTCGTCGACCACCTCCCCGACCTCGGCTATGCCCTGGAGACGCAGACCAGGCCGTACTTCCAGGAGGCACCGGACGAGCGTCTGGTCGTCCACGAGCTGGCCCACCAGTGGTTCGGCAACTCCGTCACGCCCCGCGCCTGGCAGGACATGTGGCTGAACGAGGGCTTCGCCACGTACGCCGAGTGGCTGTGGGACGAGGAGCACGGACACCGCACCGCCCAGCAGACCTTCGACTCGTTCTACGACGGCACGCACCCCGAGAGCGACGGCATCTGGGACTTCCCCGTCGCCGACCCCCCGACCGCCACCCGGGTCTCCGACTCGCCGGTGTACGGCAGGGGCGCCATGACGCTGCACAAGCTGCGCGAGGCCGTGGGCGACCGCACGTTCTTCGCCGTGCTGCGCACCTGGACGCGCGAGCACCGGCACGGGAACGCCGACACCGAGGAGTTCATCGCACTGTGCGAGAAGAAGTCGGGGCAGGACCTCTCGGATCTCTTCGAGACCTGGCTGTTCTCGTCCGAGAAGCCCGAGGCCGACTGATCAGGTCGTCGCGGGCGCGCCCCGGCGCGTCGGCGTTCAGCGCCAGACGGACGGGCGGATCACCACCGCCCGGGCGCTGATGCTTCCGCCGTGGCGGAACGTCAGGACGAACGGGACCCGGTCGCCCAGGCGCAGCGGCGCGCGCGTGCGCACCATGACGTCCAGGCCGTGCGGCGACATGGTGAGGCCCTCGCCCGCGGGGACGGCGGCGGAGCCGACCATGCGCATGGCGGCGGCCCCGCGGCCCGTGGCCGTGTACCGGCTGAGCATCACGTCGTCGAGGGCCGGGGACGTCACCTTCGTCAACCGGTCACCGGAACCTCCCGAGTTGGTGACGCGGAAGAACGCGGCGGTCTCCCGGGTGTCGCCGTACGGCAGGTAGACGGTCCCGGTCGCGACCGCGACCCGGGGCGGGCTGCCCGCGGCGCCGGACGCCGTCCAGGTGGTCAGCGCGCCCAGCGCTACGGCGCAGGCCGCCACGGGGGCGAGCGCGGCGTCGAAGGCGTCCCGGAGGCGGCGGCGGGACGGCCGCCAGGGGTGCGCCTCGCCCGCCTCGTGCGTGTCACTCGTCTCGCCGGTCATCGGGTACCGCCCTTCGTGCCGCGCCGAGTCGCCTGTCCTGCACCGCGTCCTGTTCCGTGCCCCGCCCCGCTCGCCGACGGGCCGCGCGCCGGCCGCCAGGTGCGCAGCCGCAGGCTGTTGCCGACGACCAGCAGCGAGCTCGCCGACATCGCCGCGGCGGCGAGCATGGGGTTCAGCAGGCCCACCGCGGCGAGCGGTACCGTGACGGCGTTGTAGCCGAAGGCCCAGACGAGGTTGACGCGGATGGTGGCCAGGGTGCGCCGGGCGAGGCGGACCGCGTCCGCGACGGCCTCGATGTCGCCGCGCACGAGCGTCACGTCGGCGGCGCCGATGGCGACGTCGGTGCCGCCGCCCATGGCGATGCCGAGGTCGGCGCCGGCCAGCGCCGCCGCGTCGTTCACGCCGTCGCCGATGACCGCGACCCGGCGGCCCCGCGCCTTCGCCTCCCGTACGAGAGCGGCCTTGTCCTCGGGCGTGCAGCGGGCGTGGACCTCGTCGATGCCGAGGTTCGCGGCGACCGCGCGGGCCGTGGCCGCACGGTCGCCGGTGGCCAGGACCGGGCGTACGCCCAGGCGCCGCAGCCGGTCCACGGCGCGGTAGCTCCCCGGCCGCACCAGGTCGCCGACCGCGACGAGCGCCTCGGGCACGCCGTCCACCACGACCAGGACGGGCGTGTGCGCGGCCTCCTCGGCCGACGCCAGCGCGCGGGCCAGCGGTCCGGTCAACTCCTCTCCCGGCTCCCGGACTTCGACGAGGTGCCCCTCGACCTCGCCCCGGACCCCCTGCCCGGCGACGGCACGGAACTCCAGGACGTCCGGCAGCCGCCCCCCGGACGGTGACTTCTTCGCGTACGAGGAGACCGCCCGGCCCAGCGGGTGTTCCGAGCCCTGCTCGACGGCTCCGGCGAGCCGCAGTGCCGCCTCCCTGCCGATGCCGTCGGGCGCGGCCGTGACGTCGGTGACGCTCATGTGCCCCGAGGTGAGCGTCCCGGTCTTGTCCAGGACGACGGTGTCGATGTGCCGCAAGGCTTCGAAGGCCCGTGGTCCGCGCACCAGGACGCCGAGTTGGGCACCTCGTCCGGTGGCGGCCAGCAGGGCCGTGGGGGTGGCGAGACCGAGGGCGCACGGGCAGGCGACGACCAGGACGGCGACACAGGCGGTGACGGCCGCCTGCGGCTCGGCGCCGGCGCCGAGCCAGAAGCCGAGGACCGTGACGGCGAGCGAGAGCACCACCGGAACGAACACGCCCGCCACCGTGTCGGCGAGCCGCTGCGCCCGCGCCTTGCCGGCCTGAGCTTCCGTCACCAGGTGGGTGATGCGCGCCAGTTGGGTGTCGGCGCCGACCGCCGTGGCACGGACGAGGAGGAGTCCGCCCGCGTTGACGGCGCCGCCCGCCACCCGGGAGCCCGGCCCGACCTCGACGGGCTCGCTCTCCCCGGTGACCAGCGAAAGGTCCACGGCGGAGCTGCCCTCGACGACGGCACCGTCGGTGGCCACCCGCTCGCCGGGCCGCACCACGAAGACCTGCCCGACCCTCAACCGGACGAGGGGAACGCGGCGTTCGGCGCCGTCCTCGCGCACGGCGACGTCCTTGACCGTGAGCCCGGCGAGGGAGCGCAGCGCCGCCCCGGTGCCGCGCCGGGCCCGCGCCTCCAGGAACCTGCCGGTGAGGACGAACAGCGGTACGCCGACGGCCGCTTCCAGGTAGACGTGCGCGGCGCCGTCGCCCGCGGCGGGCAGCAGGCTGAACGGCATCGTCATGCCGGGGACGCCCGCGCCGCCGAGGAAGAGCGCGTACGCCGACCAGCCGAAGGAGGCGGCGACCCCCAGGGAGACCAGCGTGTCCATGGTCGCCGTCGCGTGCCGAAGGCCGCGCAGCGCGCGCACGTGGAACGGCCACGCGCTCCAGGCGGCGACCGGCGCGGTGAGCGCGAAGCACAGCCACTGCCAGTTGCGGAACTGCAGGGCGGGCACCATCGACAGGACGAGGACGGGCACCGCGAGCAGCGCGGTGACGAGCAACTGCCGGCGCTGCAGGTGCTCCTGATCGGCAGCCGGACCCGACTCGGCCGCTGCGTCGGGGTGTTCGTCCGGCGGCGACTCGGGTGGCGCGGGCAGCTCCGCCGTGTATCCGGCCCGCTCGACGGAGGCGATGAGCTCTTCCCGCGTGACGTGCGGCGGGTGGCTGACCCTGGCCAGGCCGGTGGCGAGGTTGACCGTCGCGCTGACGCCGTCCAGCCTGCCGAGCCGCTTCTCGACGCGGTTCACGCAGGCCGCGCAGGTCATGCCGCCCACGGCCAGGTCGGTGACGACCGCGGCGTCGGCCGCCCCCGTGCCCATCAGTGACCTCCGCCGTGCATGCCGCCCATGCCGCCGCCGCTGCCGCCGTCGCCGCCGGAACCGGGGCCGGTCCCCGGGCTCGTCCCGGAGTCGTGCATGCCGGGTGCGACCGGCCCCGCGGCCCGGCCGACGGCGTACGAGACGGCGAAGAGCAGCGCCAGCAGCACCAGGAAGCCGCAGAGTGCGGGCGGCGGCACGTATCTCCGCCGGGGGTCCTCAGCCATCACCGTTCCGCTCCCGGATCGCGCGAAGACACGGTCCGTCCGGCCCGCGCCGCTCCAGGAGTCGGATCCCGGGGGCTCCGAGTTCCCGCGTGGCCAGATCCTTGCGGGTTATGTCCATCTGGCCACTCGATGGTCACAGGGCGGGCGGCGCACGATCGGGGCATGAAGATTCTCTGGGTCTACGCACATCCCGAGCGCCGCTCGCTGGCCGGTTCCCTGATGGACGAGGGGCTGCGCACGCTGGAGTCGCTCGGGCACGAGCACCGCACATCGGATCTGTACGGCATGGGCTTCAAGGCCGTGGTGGACGCCGACGACTTCGGGGCTGCCACGTCAAAGGAGCGGCTTTTCGTGGGCGCCGAGCAGGAACGGGCGTACACGGAACGGACGTTGAGTGCGGACATCCGCCGCGAGCAGGAGAAGATCGCCTGGGCGGACGCGCTCGTCTTCCACTTCCCGCTCTGGTGGTTCGGGCCGCCCGCGATCCTCAAGGGCTGGTTCGACCGCGTCCTGGTCCAGGGCTTCGGCTTCGGCGTCAAGGGGCCCGACGGGCGGACCCTGCGGTACGGGGACGGCGGTCTCGCCGGGAAGCGCGCGCTGATCGTCACGTCGGTCGGCGCCCGCGAGTCCGGCTTCGGCCCGCGCGGGATCCACGGCCACCTGGAGGAGGTCCTGTTCCCGCTGCTGCACGGCACGTTCTGGTACACCGGCATGTCCGCGCTCCCGCCGTTCGCGGTCTACGGCGCGGACCGGCTCACGGACGCCGGCTACGCGGCGGACGCGGCCGCGCTCAGGGAGCGCCTGGGCACCTTGGAGACGGCGACGCCCCTGCGTTTCCACCACGAGAGCGGCCCCGCGTACGACGAGGACCTGGTGCTGCGCCCCGACGTGGCCCCCGGCAGGGCCGGCCTCGGCGTCCATCGCGCGGCGTGAACGGGGACTCCGGCCTCGCCGGGGTCAAAGGGGCGGTCGGCACGGTGGGCGGCGGCGCGTACGCCGACCGGCCGGCACGTCACCGCGCGTCCGTCGCCCCCATCGCGGGTGACATCGAACTCCCCCCGCCGCACGCCGTGTTGCCGAAGCTCAGCGTGCGGTAGACCGACACCCCACCCGTCGGCACCCCGCCCGCCGTCCCGCCGGCGTGCGCGCTGTCCGCCGGATCCCGCGCCACGAGCTCCGCACAGGCCTGCGCCGCCGCGGTGACACGCCGCGTGTACGCGGGGTCGGTGGCGTCGAGCAGCACCCCCAGCGTCGTACCGCTGTGGCCGACGGCGACACCGAGGCCGCCGACCTCGCGGCAGATGTCCCGCATGGGGTCCAACGACCGCTTGTGCCGCAGGGACTGATTCATGCGGGCGCTGCGCGTGGCGACCCTGCCGACCTCCGCGAGATCCCCGCCGCGCACGGCGTCGGTGAGCCTGCCGAGCAGGTCGGCGTAGGTGCGCCGGTCGTCCCTCGTGAACGGTTTGGGGATGCGGTTGAAGTCCACCGTGTCCACCGAACCGCCCTCGTCGATGCCGACCACCCCAAGGGCGGGCAGCGAGCCGAGGACCGAGCGGAGCCGGACGCTGCGGTGGTGGAAGGCGACGATGGCGGGGTAGAGCACGCCGTCGGTGGGCTCGATGCGGGCCAGCAGCCGTTCGATCCTGGCGGGCGGCATGGGGACGTCGAGGGCGCGGCCGACCGCCCGCGCGGTGGCGACGAGGTCGGCGGAGGAGCTGGCCAGGCCCTTGCCCTCGGGGATCACGCTGCTCACGGTGAGGACACCGCCGCGCGGCGCACCCGACCGCCCGGGCGCCACGTCCACGATCATGCGGGCGAGTTGGAGCGCCTTGGTCTTGCCCGGCGGCCACACTTCGAGCTCCCCCGAGCCGGAGCCCGGCCGGAAGGTAGCCATCGTCCAGCGCGCGACGGGCAGCGTCACGAGGAAGTCCCCGTCCCGTTCCGGCAACGCGCCCTGGAGCAGCTCGCCGAACGTGCCGAAGGCGGTGCCCACCCCCACCTTCCACGGCGGGGCCGGTCGCGGCGGGCGAGACCGGGTCCCGGCCTCCTGGATCAGCTTCACACGGCTCCTTTCGACGTCGCGGCGCGCACAGCGCGGCGCCCCGCGTGCACCAGTGTGCCGAGCCTAACCGCTCTTGACAATCATTTTCATCTAGTGTGATGCTCTCGGCGTCCCCGGAGGCCGTCCGCACTCCCCCGGCGCCTTCCCTGCCCGCACCGCCCCACGGGGGATCACCGTCATGCACGCACACATCGCCGAGGCGGTGAAGAAACCGGATCTCATAGCGCTCGAGCCGGATCTCGCCTGCCTCCGGTTCGAGACCATGAAGATCTACTCGGCCCTCGGGGCCGTCCGGCACCTGCTCGCTGCCGGCGCCGTCCGACCCGGCGACACCCTCATCGACAGCTCCAGCGGCATCTACGCGCAGGCCCTGGCCCTCGCCTGCCACCGCTACGGGATGAAGTGCCACATCGTGGGCTCCACCACCGTGGACCGCTCGACCCGGGTGCAGCTGGAGATACTCGGCGCCACCCTTGAGCAGGTCGAACCGTCCCGGAACCTGCGGCTGGACCAGGAGTTGAGGGTGCGGCGGATCGCGGAGATCCTGGCCGCCCACCCCTCGTACCACTGGATGCGCCAGTACCACGACGACATCCACTACTACGGCTACCGCGACGTGGCCGACGAGATCGACGCGGACCTGCCCGCAGGGCCGCTCGCGCTGGTCGGCGGCGTGGGCTCGGGCGCATCCACCGGGGCTCTCGCCACCTGTCTGCGCGAGGCGGGCCGGGACGTGTCGCTCGTGGGCGTGCAGCCCTTCGGCAGCGTCACCTTCGGCTCCGAGCACGTCGCCGATCCGGACATGATCATCGCCGGGATCGGCAGCGCCATCGAGTTCGCGAACGTCCGGCACGAGCTGTACGACCGCGTGCACTGGGTGAACTTCGACAGCGCCGTGTCCGGAGCGGTCTCCCTGCTGCGCACCAGCGGCATCTTCGCCGGACTCTCGGCGGGCGCCGCCTATCTGAGCGCGCGGTGGGAGCGGATGCGCAACGACGGCCGTACGTACGTCTTCATCGCGGCCGACACCGGACACCGCTACGTCGAGAGCGCCTACGCACGGCACGAACAGGCGCCGGACGCCGACACGTTGAAGCCGCACGAGATCACCTCGCTCGACGCGCTCAAGCACCCCTGGTCGACGGCCGCCTGGCCGCCCGCCGCGCCCTGAACCGCCGCCCGACCCGCCGCCTGAACCGCCCGGCGCCCCCAGCAACCCGGCAGCCGGACAACCCCAGCACCCCCAGCAACCCCCAGAGAGAATCCCCATGCCGCACCCCACGCCCCACACCGTCGCGGAGCTCACCGACGCCGTCCTCGCGGGCGCGCACGGCCCCGACCCGGCCGAACTCACCGTCACCAGCGCGTTCTGGCTCTACCACACCACCCGGCTCGCCGGCGGCGACGTCACGTACCACAACCACTACCTGCTGCTCCGCGTCGGCGACTCCTTCGGCGCCTGCTCCTTCGAGGCGGGTGAACTCGCCCCCGGCTTCTGCGAGAACGCCTCCGGGCACTCCCTGGACAAGCTCCTGCGCGACGAGTCCGCGCCCGTGCGCACCGCCGCGCTCGACGCCTACCTCGCACGGGTGCGCCCGCACCGCACCGCCGACGACGCCGAGCGCGTCCTGCTGCCGGCCGGCACGCCCGAGGTGCGCGCCGAGGCCCGCGACGCCGCGATAGCCGGGCTGCTCGACATCGAGCCGGGCGCGCGCGTCGCCCTGATCGGTGTGGTCAACCCCCTGGTCGCCGCGATCAAGGACCGGGGCGGCGTCTGCCTGCCCTGCGACCTGAACCTGCGCGCGACCGCGTGGGGCGACCCCGTCTGCGACGACATGACCGAGGTGCTCGCCGGCGCCGACGCGGTGGTCGCCACCGGCATGACGCTCAGCAACGGCACCTTCGACCTGATTCTTCGTCACTGTGTGGAGCACGACGTGCCGTTGGTCGTGTACGCCCAGAGCGGCAGCGCCGTCGCCCGCGCCTTCCTCGGCGCGGGGGTCACCGCACTGAACGCGGAGCCGTTCACGTTCTCCCAGTTCAGCGCCGACGCCACGCCCATGTACCGCTACCGGTCCTCCCTCGCGGACGGAGCGGCCGCGTGAGCATCGACGCCACCGAGAACCCCAAAGACACCGTGAACTCCCCTGACACCGTGAACGACGACGTGCCGGGCGATCTGCGGATGGCCCGGGCGCTCTGGCCCGTGCTGCTCGCCTCCGCGGTGGGCCTGCTCCCGTTCACCGTCTTCAGCACCTATCTCGTACCGATCGCCGGCGAAGCCGGCAGCGGGGTCGCCGCGATGGGCGGCCTGCGCGGGCTCGGCGGCCTCGCAGCCCTCCTGGTCGGCACCGCGCTGGCCCCGCTCATCGACCGCGTCCCCAAGGAGTGGGCGGCCGCGGGGGCACTGGTCGCGCTCGGTGCGTCGGCCGCGCTCGGCGCCGCCGGGGACTTCGCCCTGCTCGCCGTGTTCTGCCTGCTGATCGGCGCGAGCACCGCGGTGCTGAACCCCGCGCTGACCGCCGCGGCCGCCGACCGCTTCGGCACCGGCAGGGCGGCCGGGCGCGCGGCGACGCTGGTGACCGCCACCCAGTCCATGACCGCCATGCTCGCGGCGCCCGTCATCGCGCTGCCCGCGCTCTTCTGGGGCTGGCAGGGCGACCTGCTCGGCGTGACCGTGGTGGCGCTGCTGCTCGCGGCGGTCTTCGTGGCCCGGCACGCGAAGCGGCGCACCACCGACGACCCGCACACCACCGACACCGCCGCCGAGGCGGAAGCACCCGGGAGCGGGCCGCGGCTCGGCTACCTCGCCTCCTTCAGGGCGCTGGGCGCGGTGCCCGGTGTGGTGCCGCTGCTGGTGATCGCGCTGCTGCGCACCGCCGTCTTCATGGGGTACCTGTCCTACCTCGCGGCCTTCTACGAGGAGCGGTTCGACCTCGACGCGGGGCTCTTCGCGTTCGTGTGGACGCTCAGCGGCGCGTCGTTCTTCGTCAGCAATCTGCTCACGGGGCGGATCACCAACGCGGCCCGTCCGCGCATCGGTACGGAGCGGATGCTCGCCGTCGGGCTCGTCGCCGCCCTCGTCTGCGTCGTCGGCTTCTACTTCACGCACTGGCTGCCGCTCGCCCTCGCGCTCACCGCGCTGCACGCGGCGAGCCACGCGGTCGTCGCCGCCTGCGTGGTCAGCCTGCTCGTGCGGCGCTGCGGTACGACGCTGCGCGGCTCGGCGCTGAGCATCAACGCGGCCGGCATGAGTCTCGGCGTGTTCGTCGGCGCGGCCCTCGGCGGCGCGGGCCTCGGCCTGGCCGGCTACTCCGGCGTCGCGGCCGTCTTCGGCGCCCTGGTGGTCGCCGCGCTCGGCGCGGCCGTACCGGTGCGGCGCGCGGGGCGGGCGGACGACGCAGACCGGACGGAGGCGGGTACCGCGTGAACGCCCTCGCCGGGGCCCCGCCGGACGGCGCCCCGAGGACCCGGGCCGCCGTGCGGGACCGGCTCGCCTCCCCCAAGGCGTTGGCGCTGACGTGCGTCGCGCTCTTCCTGCTCCTCCTCGCCTCGGCCGTCTGGGCGATCGGTCTCGGCGCCACCGTCGTGACACCCGCCGAGACAGCCCGGCACCTGTGGGCGGCGCTCACCGGCGGCCGCGTCGCCGCCGACGAGGCCACCACGTACCAGATCATCTGGCAGATCCGGACGCCGCGCGTGCTGCTCGCCGCGCTGGTGGGCGCCGGTCTGAGCGCGGTCGGCGTGGCCGTCCAGGCGATGGTGCGCAACGCGCTCGCCGACCCGTTCGTCCTCGGCGTCTCCTCGGGGGCGTCGGTGGGTGCCGTCGGGGTGACGGTGACCGGCGGGCTGGCCGCCCTCGGTGTCTACGCCGTGTCGGCGGGCGCGTTCGCCGGGGCGCTCGTCGCGTCCTTCCTCGTGTACGCCGCCTCCAGCGACCGGGGCGCGCTCTCGCCGCTGCGGCTCGTCCTGACGGGGGTGGCCATGTCGCTCGGCTTCCAGGCCGTGATGAGCGTGATCATCTACTTCGCGCCGGACAGCGAGGCGACCTCGATGGTCCTGTACTGGACCATGGGCGGCTTCGGCGCGGCCAGTTGGGGCGCACTGCCCGTCGTCTCGGCGGCGGTCCTGCTCGGCCTCGTGGTCCTGTACCGGCACTCCAGGGCGCTGGACGTCCTGGCGCTCGGCGACGAGGCCGCCGCGAGCCTGGGCGTCTGCCCGGACCGGCACCGCAGGAACCTGCTCGTGGTCCTCTCCCTGGTCACCGGCGTGATGGTCGCGGTCAGCGGGGCCATCAGTTTCGTGGGGCTCGTCATGCCGCACCTGGTGCGGATGGTCGTCGGCGCCACGCACGCCCGGGTGCTCGCCGTCGCCCCGCTGGTCGGCGCGGTGTTCATGGTGTGGGTCGATCTGCTGTCCCGGACGGTGGTCGCGCCGCGCGAACTGCCGCTGGGCGTCATCACCGCCCTGGTCGGCGTGCCGGTGTTCATCGCGCTGATGCGCCGCAAGGGCCATGTGTTCGGGGGGCGTTGAGATGGAGCTGCGAATCGAAGGGCTCGGTGTCGTCACCGACGGCAGGAGCCTGGTGCGTGACCTCTCCCTCGACGTGGGCGACGGTCAGGTCGTCGGCCTGGTCGGCCCGAACGGCAGCGGGAAGTCGACCGCGCTGCGCTGCGTGTACCGCGCGCTGCGCCCGACGACGGGCACCGTCCGCGTCGGCGGGGACGACATCGCCGATCTCACCATGCGCCGCGGCGCCCAGCTCGTCGCCGCCATGGCGCAGGACGGCACCGTCGAGCTGGACTTCACGGTCGAGGAGGTCGTCGCGCTCGGACGGGTCCCCCACCAGCGCGGCAACCAGGCCCTGACCGGGCGCGAACGGGAGCTGTGCGCACGGGCGATGGAGCGGCTCGACATCCGCCACCTGGCCCGGCGCAGCGCCCTGACCCTGTCCGGCGGCGAGCGTCAGCGCGTGCTGCTGGCCCGCGCCCTCGTCCAGGAGCCGAAGGTCCTGGTCCTCGACGAGCCGACCAACCACCTCGACGTACGTCATCAGACAGCGGTCCTCTCGTACCTGCGCGGCGCCGGGCTCACCGTCCTCGTCGTCCTGCACGACCTCAATCTCGCCGCGGCCGCGTGCGACCGGATCGGGGTGCTGTCCGAGGGCCGGCTCGTTGCCTCCGGGACGCCCGCGGACGTCCTCACCGAGGAGCTGGTGGCCGACGTGTTCGGGGTGAAGGCCAGCGTCGTCACGCACCCGCTGACGGGCGATCCGCAACTGCTCTACGCGCTCCGCCCCTGACCCGCCATCTGATCCAGACCTTCGCGAAAGGCACCGCCTCCCCATGTCCCCCAAAACTCCTGTGCGCCGACTGCACCGCACCCGATCCGTCGCGGCCGGTTCCGCGCTCGCGCTGACGCTGCTCGCCGGCTGCGGCGCCGAGGTCGACTCGACCGGTGATGCCGGGGCGGCAGGGAGGACCGTCGTCGAACGCTGCGGCGAGCCCGTCTCCTACCAGGTGCCCCGACGGGCGGTCGCCTACGAGGGAGGCAGCGCCGACAAGCTGTTCAGCCTCGGCCTGACCGAACACGTCCACGGTTACGTGATGCCGCCCGCCAATCCGCCCGTGCGCGAGTCCCCCTGGGCGTCGGAGTACGCCAAGGTGAAGATGCTCGGCGACGACCTGCTCAACAAGGAGCTGGTCGTCGAGGCGAAGTCCGACCTCGTCGTCGCGGGCTGGAACTCCGGCTTCAGCGACCAGCGCGGGATCACCCCGAAGATCCTCGACAAGCTCGGCATCCAGAGTTTCCTGCACACGGAGAGCTGCTTCAACTACCCCGGCTCTCCGCAGAAGATGACCCCGTTCAAGGCCCTCTACAGCGACCTTGAACGGCTCGGGAAGATCTTCCGGGTCGAGAAGAGGGCCGACCGGGTCGTCGGTGATCTGAAGAGGCGGGTCGCGGCCGTGGAGGAGAAGGCGCCCAGGAACGGCGAGCGGGTGCCGGTCTTCCTCTACGACTCCGGCACCGACCAGCCCTTCACGGCAGGCAGCCAGGTGCCGCCCGACGACATCATCAAGAGCGCGGGGGGCCGGAACATCTTCGACGGACTCGACGCGCGCTGGACCCAGGTCACCTGGGAAGCGGTGACGAAGGCCCAGCCGGAGGTCGTCATCATCCTCGACTACGGCGACCAGCCCGCGAAGAAGAAGATCGAGTTCCTGAAGAAGTCCCCGCACACGAGGGAGCTGCCCGCCGTCAAGAAGAACCACTTCTTCGTCCTCGACTACAACGAGGGCATCAGCGGGCCGCGCAACATCGACGGCCTGGAGAAGTTCGGGACCTACCTCAGGGAGCTCAGCCGCTGAAGGCGACACCCGGCAGACCGCGGCCCGCGCCGGGCACGACCAGCACCGAACCCGCGAGGGGATGCGGGCGGTCAAGGCCGGTGCGAGCCGTGGTGATGTACAGGTCGCGCAGGTCGGGTCCGCCGAAGACGCAGGCCGTGGGCCGGCGCACCGGCAGCTCCAGGGTCCGCTCCAGCCGCCCGTCGGGGGTGTAGCGGCGGATCGCGGCGCCGTCCCAGAGGGCCACCCACACGCAGCCCTCGGCGTCGACGGTGAGTCCGTCGGGGAAGCCCGCCCCCTTCTCGATCTGCGCGAACGGCCTTCGTTTCGGCATGCGTTGGCCTTCGTGGCCGAGTACGTCGATACGTCGTGTGGGGCTGTCGGCGTAGTACACGAGCCGCCCGTCGGGGCTCCAGCCGGTGCCGTTGCTCACGGACACGTCGCCGAGCAGTTCGGTGACGGTGCCGTCGGGGCCGACCCGGCTGAGACTGCCGCCGCCGGGCGCCTCGTCGTAGCGCATGGTGCCCGCCCAGAGCGATCCGTCGGGGGCGACGGCCGCGTCGTTGCCCCGGCGGCCCGGCACGGGGTCGCGCACGAGCCAGGTGAAGGGCGCGCCACCGGGCCCGTACAGGCCGATGCCGTCACGGAGGTTGACCACCAGGCCGCCGGCCGCACGCGGTTTGGCGGCGCCGACGTGCTGCTCGGTGGCCATGACGGTGCGGCGGCCGTCGCCGGGGGCGTACGTGTGGATCCGGGAGCCGAGGATGTCGACCCAGATGAGGCGACCGGTGGCCGCGTCCCAGGTGGGGCCTTCGCCGAGTGCGGCCTCGGCCCGTACCGCCACCTCGTACGCCCGGCTCGTGGCGTACGCCCGGCTCATCGCGTGCCCCGGTGGCCGAGGCGGACCGACAGGTCGACGGCGCCCTTGGCGGCGAGCTCGGCCAGTTCGTCCTCGCGGGCCTGACTCCAGCGGATCATCGGCACCGAGATGGAGAGCGCGGCGACGACCCGTCCCGCACTGTCCCGCACCGGCGCCGCCACACAGCTCACGTCGGGGTTGGACTCCTGGTGCTCGACCGCGACACCCCGTTCCCTGATCCCGGCGAGGGCGGCGAGGAGCGCGTCGGGGTCGGTGATGCTCGCGGGCGTCATCGCAGTGAACTCCCGCCCCTCGATGCGGGATGCGAGCTCGGCCTGGGGCAGCGAGGCGAGCAGCATCTTGCCGACCGAGGTGCAGTGCGCGGGCAGGCGGCGGCCGGCGGCGGAGACCATGCGCACGGCGTGCGTGGAGTCGACCTTGGCGATGTAGATGACGTCGGTGCCCTCCAGGACGGCGACGTGGACGGTCTCGTCGCAGGTCTCCGCGACCTCGCGGGCCACCTGCTGCCCCTCCGCCGCGAGGTCGAGCTGCTCGGCGTACCGGCTGCCGAGCTGGTAGGTGCGCACGCCCAGGCGGTAGCGGCCCGGCTGGTCGGGGAGTTGGACGAGGTAGGACCGGGCGGCCAGGGTGGTGAGCAGTTCGTGCACGGTGGTGCGCGGCAGTTGGAGTCTGCGGGTGACCTCGGGTGCGGAGAGCGTCCCGTCGCCCTCCAGGAACAGTTCGAGTATGTCCAGCGACCTGGTCACCGCGGGCACCAGTCGTCCCATGAGTTCGGCCTCTCGCCCTGCGCGTCCGAAACTTCGGTCGCTGATCGATATGACGAACACAGCCTAGGCACGGCGCAGTTCGCGACGCAATGGCCGTCCGGCGCCCGCCCAAGACCGTTCCGCACGACCCATTGACACCTTCGGGGCGCCGTGAATAACGTCACGCCCACATTTCGAACGTGTGACGAAATATCGAACAAGTCAAGGGACAACTGCCTTGCGCATTACGGGAATCAGCACGCATGTGGTCGGCACGCCCTGGCGTAATCTCACCTATGTCCAGGTCCATACCGACGAGGGCCTGACCGGCGTCGGCGAGACCCGCATGCTGGGCCGCACCGACGCGCTCATCGGCTACCTCCGCGAGGCGGCGGCGAACCACATCGAGGGATCGGACCCGTTCGCCGTCGAGGATCTGGTGCGCCGGATGAAGTACGGCGACTACGGCCGGGCCGGTGAGATCGTGATGTCGGGCATCGCCGTCATCGAGATGGCCTGCTGGGACATCAAGGGAAAGGCGCTCGGCGTCCCCGTCTGGCAGCTCCTCGGCGGGAAGGTCACCGACCGCGTCAAGGCGTACGCGAACGGCTGGTACACCACGGAGCGCACCCCTCAGGCGTACCACAAGGCCGCCCGAGCGGTCATGGAGCGCGGCTACCGCGCGCTGAAGATCGACCCGTTCGGGACGGGACACCACGAACTCGACCACGAACAGAGCCTGTACGCCGTGTCGTTGATCGAGGCCGTGCGGGACGCGATCGGGCCGGACGCCGAGCTGATGCTGGAGATGCACGGCCGGTTCTCGCCCGCCACCGCGGTCCGGCTCGCCCGCGATCTCGCTCCGTTCCGGCCCGCGTGGCTGGAGGAGCCGGTACCGCCGGAGAACCTCAAGGCCCTGGAGAAGGTCGCGGCCAAGGTGGACATGCCGGTGGCGACCGGTGAGCGCATCCACGACCGGATCGAGTTCCGCGAGCTGTTCGAGAGCCAGGCGGCCGACATCCTGCAGCCCGACGTCGGCCACATCGGCGGCATCTGGGAGACCCGCAAGCTCGCGGCGACCGCCGAGACGCACTACCTGCTGATCGCGCCGCACAACGTCGGCGGATCCGTGCTGACCGCCGCCTCCCTCCACGTCGGCTTCAGCACACCGAACTTCAAGATCCTTGAGCACTTCAACGACTTCGCGGACGCCGGCATCAAGAAGGTCGTCAAGGGCGCGCCGCAGGTCGACCCGGAGACGGGCTGCTTCGAGCTGTCGCACGCGCCGGGCCTCGGCGTCGAGCTCGACACGGACGCGGCCGCCGAGTTCCCCCAGCAGCAGGCCCGGTTCGACCTGTGGGCCGAGGGCTGGGAGAAGCGGTCGCCCGGCGGGTCCGGCGCATGACGTCGCGCGCGATCGTGATCGACCGCCCCGGCAGGCACCGCCTCGTCACCGTGGCACACCCCGGCCCGCGCCCGGGTGAGGTGCTCGTGCGGGTCGCCGCGGCCGGGATCTGCATGAGCGACCGCGAGGTGTACGACGGACGCCGTGACGCCGCCTACGTCCGCTACCCGGTGACTCCGGGCCACGAGTGGTCCGGCACCGTGGTGGCCGTCGGCGACGGCGTGGACCCCGCACTCGTGGGGCGCAAGACCGTCGCCGAGGGGTTCAGGGCGTGCGGTGTCTGCGAGCGCTGCCGGTGCGGCGAGACGAGCCTGTGCACCGGTGGCTACGCGGAGACCGGGTTCACCGAGCCGGGCGGATTCGCCGACCATCTGACCGTGCCCGCACGGCTGTTGCACCCGCTGCACGACACGGCGGACCTGCGGGCCGCGGCGCTGCTCGAACCGGCCGCCGTGATCGCGGCGGCCGTGCGGAGCGGCGGGCCGCGGCCGGGAGAGCGCGTCGCGGTGGTCGGCGCGGGCACCCTCGGGCTGCTCGCGGTGCAGCTGCTCGCCGCGTCGCACCCCGCCGAGCTGACCGTCGTCGACCCCCGCACGCCGCGCGGGGAACAGGCACGGCGGTGCGGGGCGACCCACGCCCTGTCCCCCGCCGAGGCGGAGTCGGCGCACGGGTCCTTCGACCTCGTCGTGGAGACCGCGGGGGCGCCCACCACGGCCGCCTCCTCGTGCCTGCTCGCCCGCAGGGGCGGCCGGGTCGTGCTCACCGGCATGTTCACGCCGGGGGCCGTCGGCATCGACCCCGTCCATCTCTCCCTCAGCCAGCTGGAGGTGCGCTCCGTCTTCGGCGCGCCGTCCTCGGCCTGGTCGGACGCGGTGCGGGCGTTCGGTCTCGGACTGCTCGACCCCGCCCCGCTCATCACCCACGAGTTTCCGCTGGAGCGGTTCGGGGAGGCCGTCGCGCTGGTCGGCGGGGGCGACCCGAAGACCGGCAAGGTGCTGCTGGTGCCCTAGGGCCCGTCTTCACACCCCTGCCTGCACCGCGACGCCGCCGGGGGCCGCACACCTCAGGTCGCGCGGCGCCCCCTCCGTCCCGGGGCGCGGCACTCCCGTACACCCCCGTCCGAACCCGGTTCGACACACCGAGCATTGGAGCCCCGTGATCGCCCCGTCAGCCCCCAGGCGCCCCGGCGCCGCCGCCCTCGCCCGCATCGGGCATCCCCTGCCCGTGCCCGACCCCGCGGACGCGTCCCCGCACGCCTTCCCCGACGGCGGCACCTGGCGCACCGAGGTGCCCTCCGTCGAGGGGCCCGAGGCGCTCGGCGTCGTCCTGAAGGAGAGCGCCCGCCTGGACGTGCCCGTCCACCGGATCAGCCAGGGCAGCGGCGTCTGGATGCTCACCGACGCCGAGATCACCGAGATGGTGGACTCCTGCGCCGAACGCGACATCGAGCTCTGCCTGTTCACCGGGCCGCGCGGCACCTGGGACACCGGCGCCGCGACCCGCACCGACTCCGGCGGCGCGGGTCTGCGCGCCCGGGGCCACGACGCGCTCGCGGGCTGCGTCGAGGACGCGGTGCGCGCCACCGGGCTGGGCGTCACGTGCCTGCTGGTCGCCGACGAGGGCGTCCTGTGGACGCTGCACCGGCTGCGCGAGGCCGCTGTCCTGCCCTCGGGCACCACCTTCAAGCTGTCCGCGCTGACCGGTCCGGTCAACCCCGCGTCGTACGCCGTGTACGAGCGGCTCGGCGCCGACTCCCTCAACGTGCCGTCCGACCTGACCCCCGCCCACCTCACCGAGATCCGCCGGACCAGCCGGGCGCCCATGGACATGTACGTCGAGGCGCCCGACGACCTCGGCGGCTACGTGCGGATGTACGAGATCGCCGAGCTGATCCGACGCGGCGCCCCGCTGTACGTCAAGTTCGGGCTCTCCAAGGCCACCGGCATCTACCCCTACGGCGCCCATCTGCGCGAGCACACGCTGGCCACGGCCCGCGAGCGGGTCCGGCGCGGCCGGCTCGCCCTGGACCTGCTGGCCCGGCACGGCGCGGCCGGCGGCATGTCGCCGCTCGGCTCGCGGCTCCCCGGTGAGCTGTGCCGCTTCCCCGTCCCGGAAGGGGACTGACATGCGCACGCGACCTCGCACCCGCCCACTCGCCGTGGCCCTGACGGCCGCGCTGCTCACCGTCTCGCTCACCGCCTGCGGCCAGGAGGCGAAGGGCGGCAGCCGCTACAAGGCGGACACCGGCAAGGGCGGCACGATCGGCCTCGCCATGCCCACCAAGGCCTCCGAACGCTGGATAGCCGACGGCAGGAACATGGCCCAGCAGTTCCAGAAGGCCGGCTACAAGACCGACCTCCAGTACGGGGACGACAAGGTGGAGAACCAGGTCGCCCAGCTGGAGAACATGATCACCAAGGGGCACCGGCTGCTCGTGGTCGCCGCGATCGACGGCTCCGCGCTCACCGACGTGCTCGCGCGGGCACACGACGCGGGGATCCCCGTGATCTCGTACGACCGCCTCATCCTCGGCACGGAGAACGTCGACTACTACGCGTCCTTCGACAATGAGCGCGTCGGCGAGCTGCAGGGCCAGTACATCGTCGACAAGCTGAAGCTCGGCAAGCCCGACGCGGACTCCGACGACCAGCACGCCGTCGAGCTGTTCGCGGGCTCCCCCGACGACAACAACACCAAGTACTTCTGGAACGGCGCCATGAAGGTGCTCCGGCCGTACCTGAGGAGCGGGCAGCTCGTCGTGCGCAGCAAGCAGACGAGGATGAACCAGGCCACCACGTTGCGCTGGGACGGCGGCACCGCGCAGAAGCGCATGGACGACCTGATCAGCAAGAGCTACGGCGACCGGCGCGTCGACGCGGTCCTCTCGCCGTACGACGGGATATCGATCGGTGTCATCTCCGCGCTGAAGAGCGCGGGTTACGGCGGCAAGAGCCAGCCGCTGCCCGTCATCACGGGGCAGGACGCGGAGCTCGCGTCCGTGAAGTCGATCATCCGGGGCGAGCAGACGCAGACCGTCTTCAAGGACACCCGCAAGCTGGCCGCGCAGACGGTGCAGATGGGCGACGCGGTGCTGACCGACAAGAAGGTGGAGGTCAACAACACCAAGGACTACGACAACGGCAAGAAGACCGTGCCGGCCTACCTCCTCAAGCCCGTCAGCATCGACCGGAAGAACACGCGACTCCTCATCGACGAGGGGTACTTCAAGGCGGGGCAGCTCAGGTGACCGGGACGGCACAGGACGCCAGGCCGCTCCTGGAGATGCGCGGGATCACCAAGACGTTCCCCGGCGTCAGGGCGCTGGCCGACGTGAACCTGACGGTGCGGCCGGGCGAGATCCACGCGGTCTGCGGCGAGAACGGCGCGGGCAAGTCGACGCTGATGAAGGTCCTCAGCGGCGTCCACGAGCACGGCAGCTACGACGGAGAGATCCGGTTCGAGGGCCGGGAGATGTCGTTCAAGGACATCCGGGCGAGCGAGCGCCACGGCATCGTGATCATCCATCAGGAGCTGGCGCTCGTCCCCTACCTGTCGATCGCCGAGAACATCTTCCTCGGCAACGAGCAGAGCAGGCACGGCCTCATCGACTGGAACGACACGCTGCGCAGGGCGAGTGCCCTGCTCAAGCGGGTGGGCCTGCGCGAGAAGCCGCAGACCCCCGTCACCGACATCGGGGTCGGCAAGCAGCAGCTCGTGGAGATCGCCAAGGCGCTGTCGAAGGAGGTGAAGCTGCTCATCCTGGACGAGCCGACGGCCGCGCTCAACGACGAGGACAGCGCCAAGCTCCTGGACCTGATCGTGGAGCTGCGCGAGCAGGGCATCGCATGCATCGTCATCTCGCACAAGCTGAACGAGATCCGGCAGATCGCCGACGCCGTGACGATCATGCGCGACGGGCGGACCATCGAGACCCTGACGGTGCGCCAGAGTGCCGAGGCGCAGGCGGAGTTGTCGGAGGACCGGATCATCCGGGGCATGGTGGGCCGCGACCTCGACCACCGCTTCCCCGACCGCACGGTGTACGCGGGTACGGACGCGGGCGGACTCGCGCTGTCCGTCGAGGGCTGGACGGTGCGGCACCCGGTCGACCACCAGCGCACGGTCGTCGACGACGTGTCGCTGACCGTGCGGCGCGGCGAGATCGTCGGCATCGCGGGCCTGATGGGCGCGGGCCGCACCGAGCTCGCGATGTCCGTCTTCGGGCGCTCCTACGGGCAGTACGTCGCCGGCTCCGTGGCGGTGAACGGCCGTCCCGTGGTCACGAAGACGGTCCCCGCCGCGGTCGACGCGGGCATCGCGTACGTCACCGAGGACCGCAAGCGCTACGGCCTGAACCTCATCGACAACATCAACCGCAACGTCTCGCTGGCGTCGCTGCCGGGCATGCGGCGGCGCGGCGTCGTCGACGAGCACCACGAGCGCCAGGTCGCCGAGCGCTACCGGAAGTCGATGAACATCAAGACGCCCACGGTCTTCGAGCAGGTGGGCCGGCTCTCCGGCGGCAACCAGCAGAAGGTCGTCCTGAGCAAGTGGATCCACGCCGACCCCGAGGTCCTGATCCTCGACGAGCCGACGCGCGGCATCGACGTGGGCGCCAAGTACGAGATCTACAGCGTCATCGACAAACTCGCGGCACAGGGCAAGGCGGTCCTCTTCATCTCCTCCGAACTGCCGGAGCTGCTGGGGATGTGCGACCGGATCTACACGATGGCCGAGGGCCGCCTGACCGGTGAGGTCACGCGCGCGGAGGCCACCCAGGAAGTCCTGATGCGCCACATGACCCAGACCAGAAGCACCAGGAGCTGAGGCCCGCCATGACCACCACGACCACTCCCCCGCGGGACCCGTCCGCCGCGTCACCGGCCGCCGAGCGGTCGGCCGGTGCGCTGCTGTTGCAGAGCGTGCGCTCCAACATGCGCCAGTACGGCATGCTCGTCGCCCTGGCGTTCATCGTCGTGCTCTTCCAGATCTGGACCGACGGCACGCTGCTGCTGCCGAACAACGTCTCCAACCTGATCCAGCAGAACGGCTACATCCTCATCCTGGCCATCGGCATGATGATCGTCATCATCGCGGGCCACATCGACCTCTCCGTCGGTTCGCTGGTGGCCTTCGTCGGCGCCATGTCGGCGGTGATGATGGTCAAGCACGACATGCCGTGGGTGCTCGCGCTCGTCCTCTCCCTGCTGATCGGGGCGGTCGCGGGCGCGTGGCAGGGCTTCTTCATCGCCTACGTCGGCATTCCGTCGTTCATCGTGACGCTGGCCGGCATGCTGCTCTTCCGCGGGCTCACGCAGATCGTCCTGGAGGGCCAGTCGCTGGCCCCCTTCCCCGAGGGCTTCCAGAACATCGCCAAGGGGTTCATCCCCGAGATGGGCCCGTACACGCAGTACCACAACCCCACGCTCGTCCTCGGCCTCGCCACCATCGCCTTCCTCCTGATCCGCGAATGGCGGGACCGCAGGCGGCAGTTGGCCTACGAGCTCGACGTCCTGCCGACCGGCCTGTGGGCGGCGAAGTGCGTGGCGATGGCGGCGGCGGTGATCGCCTTCACGCTGACGCTGGCGAGCTTCCACGGCGTGCCCGTCGTCATGCTCATCATGTGCGGACTGCTGATCGGCCTCGGCTACGTGATGCGCAACGCCGTCGTCGGCCGGCACGTGTACGCCCTCGGCGGCAACAAGGCCGCCGCGATGCTCTCGGGCGTCAAGGACAAGCGCGTCACCTTTCTGGTCTTCGTGAACATGGGGGTCCTCGCGGCGCTGGCGGGCTGCGTGTACGCCGCGCGCCTCAACGCGGGCACCCCGCAGGCGGGCCTCAACTTCGAACTGGAGGCCATCGCGGCCTCGTTCATCGGCGGCGCGTCGATGAGCGGCGGCGTCGGCACGGTGATGGGCGCCGTGATCGGCGGCCTGGTCCTCGGCGTCCTCAACAACGGCATGTCGCTCGTCGGCATCGGCACGGACTACCAGCAGGTCATCAAGGGGCTCGTGCTGCTCGCCGCGGTCGGCTTCGACGTGTGGAACAAACGCAAGGTCGGGCGCTAGTCGCCGTGCCGGTACGGGTGGGCCGTGCCGACGCGTACCGGCACGGCCACACCTACCGTCAGGCGGTCCCGTCCGCCGCCCCGGCCCCTGCCTCGATCACCTGGAACGGGCTGCCCGCCCCCACCGGCGACACGGACAGGATGGCGAGCCCTGCCCGGCCGCAGACCTCGTCGAAGTCCGCCCGGGTGCGCTCCTTGCCACCCAGGTTCACCAGCATGTTCAGGTCGCTCAGATACGCGAGACCGGCATCCTGGGGGTCGACGGCCTCGGGCAGGACGTGCTCCAGGATCAGCACGCGCCCGCCGGGCGGCAGCACGGCACGGATGTGGCTCAGGAGGGTGACCACCCGCTCGTCCGACCAGTCGTGCACGATGCTCTTCAGGAGATAGAGGTCGGCGCCCCGCGGGGCCTCCCGGAAGAAGTCCCCGGGCACCAGCGAACACCGGTCCGTGAGCCCGTGCCGCGCCAGCGTCGCCGGGGCCTGGGCCAGGCCCTCCGCCGTGTCGTGGATGATGCCGGACAGGCCCGGGTGCGCCAGGAGCACACCGGAGAGCAGCGTGCCGTCGCCGCCGCCGATGTCGGCGACCGTGCGGAACCTGCCGAAGTCGTACGCCTGGGGCAGCACCTGCGCGGTGGACCGGGTGCTCTGGCTCATCGCCGCGTTGAACTGCGCGGACCGCTCGGGGTGCTCCTTCAGATGGCCGAAGAAGTCGGTGCCGTACAGCGCGTCGAAGGCGGTGTCGCCGGTCCGTACGGCGTCGTCGAGGTGCTCCCAGGCGCGCAGCATCGTCGGGTCGGTGAGCGTGTTCACCAGGGACGCGACGGAGTGGGGCCGGCCCGAGTCGAGCAGCGCGCCCGTGGCCGTCACCGCGAACGTCCCCGGCGCGCGCTCCTCCAGGAGCCGCAGGCTCGCCAGAGCGCGCAGCAGCCGGTTCATGGACTCGGGGTGGGCCCCCGCTTCGGCGGCGACCTCGGCGGCCGGCCGCTCCTTGTCGCCGATGAGCTCGACCACCCGCAGCCGGGTGGCCGCGCGCAGGGTCTGGGCCGCCATGCTCCCGAAGACCAGCTGGACCAGCTGCCGAGGGTCCGGCGCCCCCTCCGCGCCTTCCGTCCCCTGCGTACCCGCCGCCTCGGTTCCACCGTTCGTCACAGTCGCTCCCCTTCCGCTCCGGGCCGTGCGTGGCGGCCCCTACGGCCCGACACGCAAGTTAGGTAACCCTAACTCTCGGGGTGTGCGGTTGTCGTCGGTCAGGATGCGCCACGCCGACGGCGGCCGGGAGGTCAACCCGCGTAGGGGTCCGGCACCGCGCCGGGCCTGGCGAGGAACGCGAAGTCGCACCCGGTGTCGGCCTGGGTGATCTGCTCGGCGTACAGGGCGCCGTAGCCCCGCTCGTGGCGGACGGGCGGCGGCTTCCACTGCGCACGACGTCGTGTCAGTTCCTGTTCGGACACCAGGAGTTCGAGACTGCGCGCCGGCACGTCGAGGGCGATGAGGTCACCGGTGCGCACCAGCGCGAGGGGCCCGCCCACGTGCGACTCGGGCGCGACGTGCAGCACACACGTGCCGTACGAGGTGCCGCTCATCCGTGCGTCGGAGATTCGCACCATGTCGCGCACCCCCTGCTTCAGCAAGTGGTCCGGCAGGGGCAGCATCCCGTATTCGGGCATGCCGGGACCGCCCTTGGGCCCCGCGCCGCGCAGCACGAGGACGTGGTCGGGGGTGATGCCGAGCGCCGGGTCGTGGACGGTGCGCTGCATCGTGCGGTAGTCGTCGAACACGACGGCGGGTCCGGTGTGCCGGAGCAGGTGCGGCTCGGCGGCGATGTGCTTGATGACGGCGCCGTCCGGGCAGAGGTTGCCGCGCAGGACGGCGACACCGCCCTCCTCGGCGACCGGGTTGTCCCGGGGGCGGATCACGTCGTCGTCGTGGACGCGGGCGCCGGCGAGCTGTTCGCGCAGGGTGTCGTGCGCGACGGTGGGGCGGTCGAGGTGCAGCAGGTCGGGGATGCGCGACAGGAAGCCCGGCAGCCCGCCCGCGAAGTGGAAGTCCTCCATGAGGTGGCGCTCGCCGCCCGGCCTGACGTTGGCGAGCACGGGCACGGTGCGGGAGGTCCGGTCGAAGTCGTCCAGGGTGAGCCGCACCCCGGCGCGCCCGGCGAGCGCGATGAGATGGATGACGGCGTTGGTGGAGCCGCCGAGCCCGAGCACGGTGGTGACGGCGTCGGCGAAGGCGTCCCGGGTCAGGATCCGCGACAGCCGCAGGTCCCGGCGGACGAGTTCGACGATCCGCAGCCCCGAGGCGGCCGCCATCCTGTCGTGCCCGGAGTCGACGGCGGGCACGGACGAGGCGCCGGGCACGGTCACTCCGAGCGCCTCCGCGGCGGCGGTCAGCGTCGATGCGGTGCCCATGGTCATGCAGTGGCCCGGCGAACGGGCGAGCGCGCTCTCCAGTTCGGTCAGCTCGCAGTCGCCGACGAGCCCGGCGCGGTGGTCGTCCCAGTACTTCCACATGTCGGTCCCCGAACCGAGCCGCTCGCCCCGCCAGTGCCCGGGCAGCATGGGCCCCGCCGGTACGAAGACGGCCGGCAGGTCGACGCTCGCGGCGCCCATGAGCAGCGCGGGCGTCGTCTTGTCGCAGCCGCCGAGCAGCACGGCGCCGTCGACCGGATAGGAGCGGAGCAGCTCCTCGGTCTCCATGGCCAGGAGGTTCCGGTAGAGCATGGGGGTCGGCTTCTGGAAGGTCTCGCTGAGCGTGGCGACCGGGAACTCCAGGGGGAAGCCGCCCGCCTGCCACACGCCCCGCTTGACCGCCTGGGCGCGCTCGCGCAGGTGGGAGTGGCAGGGGTTGATGTCGGACCAGGTGTTGAGGACCGCGATGACGGGCTTGCCCAGGTGTTCCTCGGGGAGGTAGCCGAGTTGGCGGGTGCGGGCGCGGTGACTGAAGGAGCGCAGCCCCGAGGAGACGCTGTCGCCGTACCACTGGCTGCTGCGCAGCCGCCGGCCGTCCTGCCGGTCCTCCCCGCGCGTCACAGGGACCACCCCTTCACTGCCCCGGCGACCTCGGCGCGTTCCGCCGCCGGCAGGAGGCTGCTCGGGGCGCGTACGTCGCGGCGGCACAGGCCGAGGGCGGCGAGGCCCTCCTTGACGACGGTGACGTTGTGGGCGGAGCCGTCGGCCGCGCGCAGTTCCTCGAAGCGGCGGATCAGGGCCCAGACGTCCATGGCCGCCGGGTAATCACCGCGTCGGAGCGCTGCGAGCATGCGCAGCGACAGGGTCGGGGCGACGTTCACGAGCCCGGAGGTGAAGCCGGTGGCGCCCGCGGAGAAGTACGAGGGCGCGTACGGCTCGGCGAGCCCGGCGATCCACACGAACCGTTCGAGTCCCGCGTCCCGCGCGAACCCCGCGAAACGTGCCGCATCCGGCACGGCGTACTTGACGCCGATGACGTTCGGGCAGGCGTCGGCGAGCTCGGCGAGGCGGGCTCCGGGCAGGGTCGCGTCGCGCAGGTAGGGCACGACGCCGAGTTCGGGAACGGCACCGGCGATGGCCCGGTGGTAGTCGACCCAGCCGCCACCGGAGACGTAGGGGTGGGCGGGCTGATGGACCATCACCATCCGTGCTCCGCACTCCGCCGCGTGCCGGGCGGCGTCCACCGCGCTCCGCACGTCGTGCCCGACGCCGACGAGGATCTCGGCCCGCCCCGCCACCTCTGTGGCGGTCAACTCCACCACTGACCGGCGCTCCTGCGGGCTGAGCGTGTGAAACTCCCCCGTGTTGCCGTTCGGGGTGACGGTGCGCACCCCTGCGTCGAGCAGCCGTCGCAGCACCCGGCCGTGGGCCTCCCGGTCCAGCGAGCCGTCCGCGGCGAAGGGCGTCACCGGAATCGCCACCACGTCGGCGAGGGCGGCACGTCGGGCGTCGTACGTCATGCCGGGTCCCCTTCGGCGGGAAAGGCGCGGTGCACGAACGACGCGATGTGCCGGTGCAGCGCCTCGGCGGCGCCGTCCGCTTCCCCGGCGAGGGCGAGGCGCAGGATCTCCCGGTGCTCGGCGGCCTCGTGGGCCCACGACGGGTCGGCCGCCCAGGCGACGGCGGCGACGAGGGCCGCCTGATCGCGCACCTCGTCGAGGAGGCGGCACAGGAGCGGATTGCCGCAGTCGGCGTACAGGGCGCGGTGGAACTCCCGGTTGGCCAGGGCGCGTTCGGCCGTGTCGACGGCGGTGTCGGCCCGGTGCAGGGCCTTACGCGCCGCGTCCGGAGCCGTGCCGCGCAGGACGGTGCGGCGCAGCGCCTCGGGCTCCAGGAGCAGCCGCACGTCGTACACCTCGCGCGCCATGGGCGCGTCCACGGTACGGACCGCGGCGCCCTTGTACTGGCTCATCGCGACGAGCCCGGTGCCCGACAGGGTCTTGAGTGCCTCGCGCACCGGCGTCTTGGAAACCCCGAACTCACCGGCCAGCTCGGTCTCCACGAGGGGCTGTCCCGGGCTCAACTCGCCGGTGAGGATGCGGTGCCTGATCGCCTCGAGCACGAACTGCGTGCGGGAGGGGATCGGGGCCGGGGTCCGGGTCGGGGTCGGCACGGCTGTCATGGGCACCCTCGGATCTCACGTATCACGTCTCATATATGACGTACGACGTACGACGCGTCGAAGCTAAGCGGGCGCCCCGACTTCGTCAACGGCTCTGACAAAAGAGGAGCCGTGGACCTGCGGGACTGCGGGCCTCCGGCGGGACCCGCTCAGCCCACCGTCCCGCGGCCCTTGCCCAGCGACGCGGCGGCCGACGCCCAGGCCCGCGCGTCACCCCGGGGCTCGTAACGCCGCGCCGGCCGGCTCGCACGCAACAGCGCCCGCAGGTCCCGCAGGCTTCCGTCGACCACACCCGCCGCCCGCGCCTGGACGAGGACATTGCCGAGCGCGGCCGCCTCCGCGGGGCCCGCCTCCACCGGCAACCCGCAGGCGTCCGCCGTCAGTTGGCAGAGCAGTTCGTTGCGGGAGCCGCCGCCGACCAGGTGCACGGTGGCGGCCGTGCGCCCGGAGAGCCGCTGCGCGTCGGAGAGTGCGGCCCGGTGTGCGAGGGCCAGCGAGTCGAGCACGCACCGCACGGTCTCCGCGGGGCGGCGGGGCTCCGGCCGTCCGGCCCGCCGACAGGCGGCGGCGATCCGCTCCGGCATCCCCCCGGGCGCCAGGAACTCCGCCGACCCCGCGTCGACGACGGCCCTCAGCGGCGCGACCCGCGCGGCGTCCCGCAGCAACTCCCCCAGCCCGCCGACCCCGCCGCCCGCGCCGTCCCCCCACTCCCTCAGGCACTCCTGCAGCAGCCAGAGGCCCATCGTGTTCCGCAGGTACCGCACCGTCCCGTCGACACCGAGCTCGTTGCTGAAGTCGGCCCGGCGGCTCTCCTCCGTCAGCACCGGGGCGTCCAGTTCGAGGCCGACCAGCGACCACGTGCCGGTCGCGACGTACGCCACGACGGGATCGGCGGCCGGGACCGCGACGACCGCGGACGCCGTGTCGTGCGAGGCGACCGCCGTCACCGGCACGGGTCCGGCGAGGCCGGTCTCGGCCAGCACGTCGCGGGACAGCTCGCCGACGCGGTCGCCGGGCTGTCGCAGCGGCGGGAAGAGGCCGAGGTCGATGCCGAGCGCGTCGGCGACGGGACGGGACCAGTCACGGGTGTGCGGGTCGATGAGCTGGGTGGTGGAGGCGTTGGTGAGTTCGGTGCCGCGCGCCGCGCCGCCGGTCAGCCAGTGGGCGATCAGGTCGGGGATCAGCAACAGGCTCTCGGCGGCGGCGAGTTGCGTACTCCCCCGGGCGACGAAGAGCTGGTTGACGGTGTTGAAGGGCAGGGACTGCAGTCCGGTGTGCTGGTACAGCTCCTCGGCGGACAGCACCTTCCGCACCCGCTCCCCGACTCCCTCCGTGCGGGCGTCGCGGTAGTGCACCGGGTTGCCGAGCAGGTAACCGGAGGCGTCCAGGAGTCCGTAGTCGACGGCCCAACTGTCCACGCCCACCGAGGCGATGCGCCCGCCCGTCGCGGCACCGGCGGCACGCAGTCCGTCCAGCACGCCCCGGTACAGGGCGAGGACGTCCCAGTACAGCGTGCCCCCGACCCGCACCGGCCGGTTCGGGAAGCGGTGCACCTCCTGGAGCGTGACCCCGTCGGGTCCGGCCCGCCCGGCCATCACGCGCCCGCTGGAGGCCCCGAGGTCGACGGCGGCGAAGGCTGCGGCGGCACGGTCGGTCAACGGAACTCCAGCGGCCGGCAGTGACAGAGTCACCGGTGTGAATCGTTTCAAGAGAGGAAGCTAGGAGGAGGCACGACCACTGTCAACCCATGGCATGGAACGGGTTGATCGCCCGCATGAATGCTTTCAGTCACTCATGCGCCACGCCGAACCCGCCCCCTCCGTCACCGGCCGCCGCACGGCCGCCCCTCAGCCGCTGCGCCCCAGCACCAGCCACTGCGACGGCAGCTCGATCCGCGTGCCGTCCGCGGTGAACTCCGTGGTCGACAGCGGCAGTTCCCCCTGCGCGAGGATCGCAAGACCGGCCGCCCCGACGTACTCCCCGACCGCCGCGTCGACGACCTCCGCGGGCGTGAGGCCGTGCGCGAAGACCGGCGCGAGCTTCGGCGGCGGCCCCTCGGGGCTCTGCACCAGACCCATCAGGACGGGACGCGCCGCCTCGGTGAGTTCGACGACGAAGGCCCTGCCCCGGTCGCCGAGCAGCGTCGCGATGCCGTCGAGCAGCGACTGCCGGTCGTCGGTCTCGCACTGGTGGAGGACGCCGCGCATGTAGATGTTCACGTCGCCGAGCTCCGCGTGCAGTTGCCGTGCCTCGCTCTGCTCGCCCGCGTCGAGCTGGCGGAAATCGGCCTGGCCCGCCGGGTCGGCGCGCCGCGCGTGGTCGACGGCGGCCGCCGACAGGTCGACGCCGAGGACGCGCGGGAAGCGGTCGGCGAGGAAGCGCGTCTGAGTGCCGTTGCCGCAGCCGAGGTCGACGACGGGAAGGCCGAGAGCGGCCATGTGTGGTTCGAAGAGTGCGAGGTGCAGACCCGCGGTGAGGGCGGGCTCGGCATCCCAGAAGACGCCTCCCTGCTCCTCGGGGGCCTCCCGCCAGAACCCCTCCCACGCCTCCCTGTACCGACTCGTGACGCTCATGTCCGTGCTCCCCGGGGTGCGACGAGAGCCGCCGAAGCCGACGACAAGATCGGTGTATCGCGCCCGGGGCACGCCCACAAGGCATCCGGGCGTTCCTTCACGGCTCATTGTGTACGTTCCCGCCGGGCGCGCGCCGCATGCCGCCCGCGCGGGGGCGCGGGACGGGACGGAGTGCGAACCAGGGCCCGTCTTCACACCCGTGTCCTCGCCCGGAGGGCGGGCAGGCGTCGCGGGGCAGACAGGGGCGTGCGGACAAGGCCCTAGCGCCCGTCTGACAATTCCCGTCGGAGCAGCGAGCGTCCGCCGAGCCGGCAGTCCGGAGGTGCTCCGACCGTCCGGCGGGTCTTGCCGGGCC